>JBFIML010000017.1:0-67805 GCA_041611735.1 Myxococcota bacterium
CCTGCATCATCTTCATCGACGAGATCGACGCGGTCGGTCGCCACCGGGGCGCGGGTCTGGGCGGCGGCCACGACGAGCGCGAGCAGACCCTGAACCAGCTGCTGGTGGAGATGGACGGCTTCGAGAGCAACGAGGGCGTGATCCTGATCGCCGCCACGAACCGCCCCGACGTGCTCGACCCGGCGCTGCTGCGCCCGGGACGCTTCGACCGGCGCGTGGTGGTGCCGCGCCCGGACTTCCGCGGCCGGAGCGAGATCCTGAAGATCCACACCCAACGCGTGCCGCTCTCGGACGACGTGGACCTCGAGATCCTGGCCCGCGGCACCCCCGGCTTCGTGGGGGCGGACCTCCAGAACCTGGTGAACGAGGCGGCGCTGCTGGCCGCGCGCCGCGATGGCCAGCGCGTGGTCATGCTCGATTTCGAGCACGCCAAGGACAAGGTCCTGCTCGGCGCCGAGCGCAAGAGCATGATCATGAGCGACGAGGACAAGCGCACCACCGCCTACCACGAGGCGGGCCATGCGCTGGTGGCGCTGCTCTCGCCCCACGCGGACCCCGTCCACAAGGTGACCATCATTCCGCGGGGCATGGCACTCGGGCTTACCCAGACGCTGCCCCCGGAGGACCGCTACAACCTGACCCGCGACCAGATCGTCGCCATGATCAAGCACGCCATGGGCGGCCGGGCCGCCGAGGAGATCGTGTTCGAGCACTTCTCCACCGGCGCGTCCAACGACCTCAAGCAGGCCACGGACCTGGGGCGCCGCATGGTGTGCAAGTACGGCATGAGCGAGCGCCTCGGGCCGGTGTCCTACGGCGACGACGACCACGACGTCTTCCTGGGCCGGGACTTCATGACGCGCAAGGACTACAGCGAGAAGAAGGCCGAGGAGATCGACGAGGAGGTGACGCGGCTGCTGCGAGAGCTGTACGACGAGGCCCGCCAGATCCTGCTCGAGCACCGTCCGACCCTCGACCGCATCGCCGCAGCGCTGCTGGAGCGCGAGACGCTCGACACCGCCGACCTCAAGCTGCTGCTGGCGGGCGAGCGGCTGGCGCCGCTTCCGGCCCCCGCCACGCAACCGCCCGCCCCCCCGCCGCGGGCCGCCAAGGAGCCGGTCCGCAAGTTCCCCGGCAAGAAGCTTCCCGACCCCGAGCCCATGCCGAGCTAGGAGCCGCGCCGTGCCCGAGCCGGCCCACTTCCCCCCGGACCGAGTCACGATCGTCGGGGTCCTCAACGTGACGCCGGACTCCTTCTCGGACGGCGGGCGCTTCGTCAGCGCCGACGAATGCGTGGACGTGGCCCGGGCGCTGCGGGCGGCCGAGGCCTTGGTGCGCGCCGGCGCCCACGTGGTGGACGTGGGCGGCGAGTCCACCCGGCCGGGCGCCCGCCCGCCCCCGGTGGAGGTGGAGCGGGCGCGGGTCGAGCCGCTGGTGGCCGCCCTGGCGAGGGCCCTGGCGGTCCCGATCTCGGTGGACACCCGCCGCGGCGAGGTGGCGCGGGCGGCGCTGGCGGCGGGCGCGCGCATGGTGAACGACGTCTCCGGCGGACGTCACGATCCGGGCCTGCTCAAGGCCGCCGCCGAAGCCGGCGCCACCCTGGTGCTCGGGCACCTGCGCGGTACGCCGGAGACCATGCAGGACGATCCCCACTTCGACGACGTGCTGGCGGAGGTCGCGGCCGAGCTGGCCGCCTGCGTGAGCCGGGCGGGGGAGGCGGGGGTGCCCGCGGAGCGCATCGTGGTGGACCCGGGCCTCGGCTTCGGCAAGCGCCTGGAGGACAACCTGGCCCTGCTGGCGCACCCGGACCGGCTGCGGGAGCGCCTGGGGCGCCCGGTGCTGGTGGGCCCGTCACGCAAGTCCTTCCTCGGCCAGCTGACCGGCGACCCGGTGGCGGACCGCGACACCGCCAGCGTGGCCGCCTGCGCCGTGGCCGTCTTCGCGGGAGCCGACGGCGTTCGCGTCCACGACGTGGCCGCGGCCCGGCGGGCCGTGGCGGTGGCCCGCGCCCTGCGCGACGCCCGGGGGAGCCGGCGGACGTGATCGAGCACCTCTGGCGCCTGCTCACCGAGGAGCTCTGGGGCTATCTGGCCGCCAATTACGACCCCGTCTTCGACACCATCGACATCCTGGTGGTGACCCTCGCAGTCTACTGGCTGCTGCTCCTGATCCGGGGCACGCGCGCGGTCCAGATCCTGGTCGGACTGCTGATCCTGATGGCGGCCTTCCTGGCGTCCCAGGTGTTCGAGCTCTCCACCTTGAGCTGGATCCTGGACCACTTCCTCTCGTCGGTGGTGCTGATCATCATCGTGCTCTTCCAGCACGACATCCGGCGGGCCCTGGCCCGGGTGGGACGCGGCTTCTTTCCGGCCGCGACGCGCCGCGAGGAGTCCCAGATGGTCGAGGAGGTGGTGCGCGCGGCCCAGGTCCTGGCCCAGAAGCGGGTGGGCGCGCTGGTCGTCCTCGAACGGGAGACGAGCCTCGGCGACCTGATCGAGGCCGGCGTGCCCCTGGACGCGGAGGTCACCAAGGACCTGCTCACCTCGATCTTCCTGCCCTACTCCCCGCTCCACGACGGGGCGGTGGTGATCCAGAACGGCCGCGTCGCCTCGGCCGGCTCGATCCTCCCGCTCACGCTCCGGGACGACCTGCCCGACGGGGTCGGCACGCGGCACCGTGCCGCGGTGGGCATCACCGAGGAGACGGACGCGGTGGTGGTGGTGGTCTCCGAGGAGACCGGGACCATCTCGGTGGTGGTGGGGGGCCAGATGCTCCAGCGGCTCGACGCGCCGCGCCTGCGCGTGGTGCTACGCGACATCCTCTCCGGAGGGCGGCGCGATCTGGCCGAGCCGCGCCGCGGCCGCGACGCCCACGACGAGCTCGAGTCCGCCCTCGAGGTCGCCGGCGGCGCCCGGGGCGAGGCCGCCCACTCCGCCGCCGACGCGCGTCCCTCGAGCTAGCCCCCATGCGGCGTCTCTTCGCCAACTGGAACTACAAACTCCTCGCCCTGGCCATCGGGCTCTTCCTCTGGGCGGTGGCTCACGGCGCCTCCGACATCGAGCGGGGCTTCGACATCCCGGTGGTGCTGCGCGGCGTCCCCGAGGAGCTCGTGGCCACGAATCTCGGCGTGGACAAGGTGAACCTGCGCGTGATGGGCTCCCGGGCGGCGCTGCGCACCCTCTCGCCCGGGGCCCTGAGCTACGAGATCGAGGCCTCGGGCGCCAAGCCCGGCCGGGCGGACTTCGAGGTGGACGTCTCGCGCCTCGAGCTGCCGCGCGGCGCCCGGGTGGTGAGCCGCTCGCCGGCCGAGATCGAGGTCACCTTCGAGCAGCGGGCCAGCCGCGCGGTGCGCGTGCGCCCGGACATCGAGGGAGAGCCCGCCGAGGGCTTCCGGATCGCCGCCGTGGACGTGGAGCCCCGGCGCGTGCAGATCACCGGAGCCCGCTCGGAGGTGCTACGGATCTCCGAGGTGGTGACCGAAACGATCGATGTGAGGGGGGCGACGGAGCTCGTGGACCGGGAGGTGCGCCTGTCCCTGGGGGGCGGGCGGGTGTGGCTGGAAAAGCCCGCTCCGGTCCGAGTGCGGGTACGGGTCGAGCCGGTCCCCGCCGCCGAGGCGCCCCGCACGGGCTGACCGGCCCGGGACGGCGCGAGAAGGAGGGCAAGAGTGGGCCGTCAGCGGCTCGAGCTGTTCGGAACCGACGGGGTGCGCGGGCGCGCCAACGTGCCGCCCATGACCGCCGAGACCGCCCTGGCCCTGGGCCAGGCCGCGGCCCACGTCTTCCGGCGTCGCGGTGGCGAGCGCCACCGCATCATCATCGGCAAGGACACGCGGCTCTCGGGCTACATGTTCGAGAACGCCCTGGTGGCGGGCATCTGCTCCATGGGGGTGGACGTGCTCCAGGTCGGCCCCATGCCCACCCCGGGCATGGCGTTCCTCACCGCCGACATGCGCTGCGATGCGGGCGTCATGATCTCGGCGAGCCACAACCCCTACCAGGACAACGGCATCAAGTTCTTCTCCCACGACGGCTTCAAGCTGCCCGACGACATCGAGCGGCGCATCGAGGAGCTGATTGCCTCCGGGCGCCTCGACGAGCTGCGCGCCCCGGCCGAGTCCGTGGGCCGCGCCCGGCGCATCGACGACGCCGAAGGGCGCTACGTCGTGTTCCTGAAGAAGACCTTCCCCCTGGACCTGCGTCTCGACGGGCTGCGCGTGGTGCTCGACTGCGCCAACGGCGCCGCCTACAAGGTGGGCCCCACGGTGCTGGAGGAGCTCGGCGCCGAGGTGTTCAAGCTCGGGGTCTCACCCAACGGCCGCAACATCAACGACGGCTGTGGCTGCGTGCATCCGGAGGGCATGATCGCCAAGGTGAAGGAGTTGCGCGCCGATGTGGGCATTGCCGTGGATGGCGACGGCGACCGCTGCATGCTGGTCTGCGAGCGCGGCACGCTGGTGGACGGTGACGCGCTGCTCGCCCTGTGCGCGCGCGACCTGGTGGAGCGCGAGCAGCTGCGGGGCGGGGCGGTGGTGGCCACGGTGATGAGCAACCTGGGCCTCCAGAAGGCCGTGGAGGCGCTCGGGCTGCGGCTGGTCCGCACCCCGGTGGGCGACCGCTACGTGGTCGAGGAGATGCGGGCCGGCGGCTACAACCTGGGCGGCGAGCAGTCCGGGCACGTGGTGTTCCTCGATCACAACACGACCGGCGACGGCCTGATCACCGCCCTCCAGGCGCTGGCGATCCTGTGCCGCAAGCAACGGCCCCTGTCGGAGCTGGCGTCGGGGATCGAGCGCTTCCCCCAGGTGCTGGTGAACGTGCGCGTCGGCGAGAAGCGTCCGCTCGAGAGCCTGCCGAGCGTGTGCGAGGCGGTGCAGCGCATCGAGAAGGCCCTCGACGGACGCGGACGCGTGCTGATCCGCTACAGCGGAACCGAGCCGAAGGCGCGCGTCATGGTGGAGGGCGAGGACGAGAGCCGGGTGCGCGACTACGCCCAGGAGCTGGCCGAGTGCCTGCGGCGGGCCGTGGGCAACGAGGTCTAGGGTGCGCGGGCTGGTGGTCGTGCTGGACGCCCTGGCAGCGTTCGCCGAGGCGACGGGCACGTCCGAGCCGCGCCTGGCCGCCGTGGCAGCCCTGGCAGAGCTCGCCGGCGCGGAAGCCGTGCGGGTGGGGGTGAGCGAGGCCTTCCGCCCGGTGGACGACGTGGCCGTGCGCGACCTGCGCCGGGTGGTACGCCGCCTCGAGCTGCGCATCGCGCCGACCCCGACGCTGCTCAAGCTGGCCCTGGATGCGCGGCCGGAGCGCGTGGTGCTGGCCGGCACGGCGCCCCCCGCGCTGCTACAGCCGCGCCCCTTCGAGCCGCGGCATGCCCGCGTCGAGCTGGCTCCGCTGGTGCGCACGCTCCGGGAGGCGGGCATCGAGGTGACGGTGAGCCTGGCGCCCGACCTGGACGCCGCAAAGCTGGCCCACGCCGCCGAGGTGGATGCCCTGGAGCTCTTCACGGGCGACCTGGTGGATCTGCCGGCGGCGGAGCGGCGCGCCGGCCTGGAGCGCCTGGGCGACGCCGCCACCCTGGCGGCCAAGCTGCGGCTGCCGGTCTGCCTGGGCGGCGGCCTCGACCGCCGCAGCCTGCCCCGCATGCTGGAGGCCGCGCCGGTGGCCCAGTCCGTGGCCGTGGGCCGCGGACTCGCGGCCCACGCCCTGCTGTTCGGGCTGGAGCGCGCGGTGCGTCAGTTTGCCGCAGGGCTCGGGTGATCGTCGGCGTCGGCATCGACCTGGTCGAGACGCCCCGCTTTCGCCGCGCCGCCACGCGCTTTGGCGCGCGCCTGATGGAGCGCGTGTTCACGGAGGGCGAGCGGCGCTACGCGGAACGCCGTGCGCGCGCGCTCGAGAGCCTCGCGGTACGCTTCGCGGCCAAGCGGGCGGCCCGCCGCGCCCTGGGCGCTCCGGGCCTGCCCGGGCGGGAGGTCGAGGTGGTCCGGGAACCGGGGGCGGCGCCCAGGCTGCGGTTCCACGGCCGCGCTGCCCGGGCGGCCGAAGCTCGCGGCGTGACCCGCGTCGCCCTCACGCTGACCCACGACCCCTCCGCCTGCGTGGCGCAGGTGGTGCTGGAGGCCGAGGCATGAGCGAGCCGGGCTGGCCCCTGGTCGGGGCGGAGACCATGCGGGCGCTCGACCGCCACACGATCGGGACCCTGGGCGTCCCCGGCCAGGTCCTGATGGAGAACGCCGGGCGCGCGGTGGCCGAGGTGGTGCTGGCGGAGCGCGGCGCCGTGGGCGGCCCCGTGCTGGTGGTCTGCGGCTCCGGGAGCAACGGCGGCGACGGCCTGGTGGCGGCCCGGCACCTGGCCCTCCTGGGTGTTCCGGTGAAGCTGGTCCTGATCGGAAATCCCTCTGAGCTGCGAGGGGATGCCGCATTGAACTTCGAGCGGATCCGAGTCCTTGGGCTGGAGGTGGCCGAGGGCGTGCCGCGCGCCATCGGTGCGCGCGTGGCGGTGGATGCCCTGTTCGGCACCGGTCTGGCCCGCGCCGTCTCGGGCGCTCCCGCGGCGGCCATCCGCCGCCTCAATGCGGCGCGGCCCGGGGTGCGGGTCGTGGCCGTGGATCTCCCGTCGGGCCTCGACGCGGACACGGGCCAGCCCCTGGGCGTCGCGGTGCAGGCGGACGTGACCGTGACCCTGGCGCTCCCCAAGCTCGGCCTCGCCCTGGAGCCGGGCCGCTCGCTCGCGGGCCGCATCGTGGTGGCGCGCATCGGCATCGCGGGGCGCGCGCCCCAGGTGGTGCCCGAGGCGGAGCTCTGGACCCGTGGGGCGGCCGGAAGCCGTCTCCCGGCGCGGCCGCCCCACGCCCACAAGGGCCACTTCGGGCACGTGCTCGTGCTGGCGGGCTCGCGCGGCAAGACCGGGGCGGCGGCCCTGGCGGCGGAGGCGGCCCTGCGCGTGGGTGCCGGGCTCGTGACCCTGGGCTGCCCGGCGGGGCTCAACCCGATCCTCGAGCAGAAGTGCACCGAGGCCATGACCGAGCCCCTGCCCGAGACTGCGAACCAGGGCCTCGCGGTCGCCGCCCTCGAGCCGGCCCTGGGGCTGGCCCGGGAGCGCGACGCGGTGGCGCTGGGCCCGGGTCTCGGCCGCGAGGCCGAGACCGGGACCCTGGTGCGGGCCCTGGCGGAGCGGCTGCGCTCGCCCCTGGTGATCGACGCCGACGGCTTGCTTCCCTTCGCCGGGGATCCGGCGGCACTCAAGGCGCGCGCGGCGGCCACCGTGCTGACCCCGCACCCCGGCGAGGCGGCGCGCCTGCTGGGCCAGTCGGCCCGGGAGATCAATCGGGACCGCGTCGGGGCCGCGCGGCGCCTGGCCGAGGCCACCGGCGCCGTGGTGCTGCTCAAGGGCGCCGCCACGGTGGCCGCCGCACCGGACGGACGCACGCTGGTGAACCCGACCGGGGGCCCGGTGCTGGCCAGCGGCGGGAGTGGCGACGTGCTGACGGGGGCCGTCGCCACGTTCCTCGCCCAGGGGCTCGAGCCCCTGGAGGCGGCGGCCCTGGCGGCCTTCGTCCACGGGCACGCGGCCGACCGCCTGGCCGCCCGCCACGGGCCCTCCGGCGTGCTGGCCGGCGAGCTGGCCCGGGAGATCCCCGACGCCTGCCAGGCGCTTCGGGAGGCGGCCCGACGGCCGCAGCCGGTCGACGGCCTTGCGGTTCCCTTCCCGTAGCGAGGCGGAGACGCGCCGCACCGCCCGGGCCCTGGCGGCGTGCATCGACGCGCGCGGCCTGGTGATCGCCCTGTGCGGGCCCCTGGGCGCCGGCAAGACCGCCTTCGTGAAGGGGCTCGCCGAGGGCCTCGGAATCGACCCGCGCCTGGTGGCAAGCCCGAGCTTCGTGATTGCCAGCGAGTACCCGGGCCCGCGCCGGCTCGCCCACGTGGACCTCTACCGGGTGGAGAGCGAGGCGGAGCTGGAGGCGGCGGGCTTCCTGGACCTGCTGGAGGCGGGCGCCGTGGTGGCCGTCGAGTGGGCGGACCGGCTGCCGGACGCCTTGCCGAAAGACCGCCTGGAGGTCACGATCGCGAGACCGGCGTCCGCGGACGGCGACGAGGCGTCGCGCACGCTGGCGGTGCACGCCCGGGGCCCCGTGGCCCGGGCTGCCGCCGCCTGCTGGAGCGGGCGGCTCGGCGGGACGGCGAACGGGAGGGGGGAAGGGTCCTCGTGGCCCTGATCGTCCAGAAGTACGGCGGCACGAGCGTCGGCAGCGTCGAGCGCATCCGCCAGGTGGCGCGCCGCGTGGCGGCGGTCAAGCAGGCGGGCCACCGCGTCGCCGTGGTGGTCTCGGCCATGGCCGGCGAGACCGACGCCCTCGTGGCCCTGGCCCACGAGGTAGGCGGCCCGGACCACGACCGCCGCGAGTACGACATGCTGGTCGCTACGGGCGAGCAGAAGACCATCGCGCTGCTGGCCATGGCCATCCAGCGCCTCGGCCACAAGGCGCGCTCCTTCACCGGGGCGCAGATCGGCATGCTCACCGACACCGCCCACAGCCGGGCGCGCATCCGCAGCATCGACACGCAGCGCATCCAGGAGACCCTCGACGAAGACACCGTGGCGGTGATCGCCGGCTTCCAGGGCGTGGACGACGAGGGCAACGTCACCACGCTCGGGCGCGGCGGCTCCGACACCTCGGCGGTGGCCGTGGCCGCCGCCCTGGGCGCGGACGCGTGCGAGATCCTGACCGACGTGGAGGGCGTCTACACCACCGATCCGAACCTGGTGGCCGCTGCCCGCAAGCTCGAGCGCATCTCCTACGACGAGATGCTCGAGATGGCCAGCCTGGGCACCAAGGTGCTCCAGATCCGCTCGGTGAAGTTCGCCAAACACTACGGCGTCCCGATCCACGTGCGCTCGTCGCTCTCGGAGGCGGAAGGCACGTGGGTCGTCCGCGAGGAGGACGTGATGGAGAAGCTGGTGGTCTCGGGCGTCACCTACAACCGCAACGAGGCGAAGATCCGCGTGCGGGGGCTCAAGGACCAGCCCGGCGTGGCGGCGCGGCTCTTCTCGCCGCTGTCGGAGGCCGGCATCGTGGTGGACATGATCGTCCAGAACCTGAGCCAGGACGGCAGCACGGACCTGACCTTCACGGTCCCCAAGGCCGACTCCCGTCGCGCCCTGGAGCTGGCCCGGGCGGCCTCCCGGGAGATCGGCGCCGGCGAGGTGGAAGGGGACGACACCATCGCCAAGGTCTCGGTGGTGGGCCTCGGCATGAAAGACCACGCGGGCGTCGCCACCCGCATGTTCCAGGTGCTGGCCGACGAGGGCATCAACATGCAGATGATCTCCACCAGCGAGATCAAGATCTCCGTGGTGATCGAAGAGAAGTACATGGAGCTGGCCGTGCGCGCGCTCCACGCGGCCTTCGTGGAGCAGGGCGCCGAGGCGCCGCGCGCCGAGGCCTGACGCCCCCTCGCCCCCGGGTCCCGGCAGGAGGTCGCCCTGGACGGCGACCGCCGACGCGTGGACGCCGCGTTGTGGCTGGCGGCGGCCCTGCTCGTGCTGGCGCGGCCCACCCCGGCGCCGCTCGCTATGCCCTGTGCGCAGCCGCGCGAGGCAGGCGGCGCAGGCCCGCTGGCGAGCGTGTGCTGCTCGTGCGGATCGGGGCGACCGGCAGCGGCAGGAGCGCTACCCCTCCTGTTCGGCGGCCGCCTCGACCTGAACCGCGCTCCGGCCCACGCCCTCGAGGCCCTGCCCGGCATCGGGCCGATCCGGGCCCGGGCGATCGTGCGCGCGCGCGAGCGGCGTCCGTTCTGTGCGCTCGAGGAGCTGGTGCGGGTGCCGGGCATCGGTCCCCGGAGCGTGGCCCGGCTGACCGGCCGGGCCCGCGCCGGGTGCTCCGCCGGGCCCGGCAGCGCCGGCCCGGCCGCCCTTTACACGCCCTCCGGGAACCCGTAACCCTGCGCCGATGGCGGGCTTCGCCTCGAGCTGGCGGCAGCGGGTCGCGCGCTTCCTGGACCGCGACCTGTGGAGGGCCGAGGCGGCGCGGGCCGGCTGGCTGGCCTGGCCGCGGCGCGCGCTCCAGCTGGCGGTGCTGGTGGCCCAGCAGTTCGTGCGCGACCAGCTCCTGCTGCGGGCCAGCGCGCTCACCTACTACACGGTCCTGTCGCTGATCCCGCTGCTCGCGATCGCGCTCTCCCTGGTGCAGGCCCTCGGCGTCCGCGAAGACCTCGCGCGCATCATCGTGGACCGCGTGGCGGCCGGCAGCCCGCAGGCCGCCGAGCAGATCGTCGGCATCCTGGATCGCATCGACTTCTCGGGGCTCGGAACCGTGGGTGCGGCGGTGCTGATCCTCACCACGATCCTGGGCATCAGCAGCATCGAGCGGGCCCTGAACGGCATCTGGGGCATCCGCCGCTCCCGCTCCTGGGAGCGGCGCGTGCCCGACTACCTGGCGGTGCTGGTGGTGGCGCCGCTGCTGCTGGGTGTGGCCCTGTCTCTCGGCACGACCCTCCAGAGCCAGTCCCTGGTGCGCCACCTGCTCGGCGTGCCCGGCTTCGAGACCGTCTACCGGCTCGGCCTGCGCGAGGCGCCGGTGCTGCTGCTGTGGGGTGGCTTCGGCTTCCTGTTCTGGTTCCTGCCCAACACCCGGGTCAAGATCTCGTCGGCCCTGCTGGGCGGGATCGTGGCGGCGGTGCTCTTCACCCTGGCCCAGCGCGCCTATCTGGGCTTCAACGTGGGCGTGGCGCGCTACAACGCACTGTTCGGCAGCCTGGCGGCGCTGCCCCTGCTGCTGGTCTGGATCTACCTCTCCTGGGTGATCGTGCTGTTCGGCGCCGAGGTGGCCTTCGCGCACCAGCACCTCGGGTACTTCCGCCGCGCGCGCCGTCACGCGGCGCCGGGGGCCGCCGCGCGCGAGGCGATCGGCCTCGCCCTGGCCGTCCGCATCGCGCGGGCCTTCCGGGAAGGGGAGGGAGGCATCGGGGCGGACGCGCTGGCCGACCAGATGAACGCCGCGGCACTCACGGTGCGCGACCTGCTGGGGGACCTGGAGCGCGCGGGCATCGTCGCTCCGCGCGGCGGCGGCGAGGCGGAGAGCTTCCAGCTCGGGCGGGCCGCCGAGAGCGTCCACGCCGCCGAGGTGCTGCGAGCGCTGCGCGGCGAGCGCGAGCTGCCGGAGGAGCTGGGCGGCGAGGGCAAGGCGGTGAGCGCCTTGCTCGACGAGGCGGACCGGTGCAGCCGCGAGCCGCTCGAGTCGGTCACCCTGGCCGATCTGGTGGAGCGCGCCGGCGGGGCGCGCTGAGCCGCCGGGCGCGACCGGCGACCCCGGATATCCTTGCCCCGTGCGCATCTACCTGGACCACAACGCCACCACCCCGCCGCGGGAGGAGGTGCTGGCCGAGGTGGCGCGGGTGGCCCGCGCGGGCTTCGGCAACCCGAGCAGCCCCCATGCGGACGGGGCGGCGGCCCGGACGGAGCTGGAGCATGCCCGGGAGCGGGTGGCGGCAGCACTGGGGGTCGCGGCCAACGAGGTGATCTTCACGTCCGGCGCCACGGAGGCGAACAACCTGGCGCTGCACGGCGTGACCCGCGCCCGACGCGAGCGGGGCAGCCACCTGGTCACCACGGTTGCCGAGCACCCGTCGGTGCTGGAGCCCCTGGCGGCCCTGGCCGAGGCGGGTTGGCGCGTGACCCACGTTCCGGTGGACGCGGAGGGGTGCGTGGATCCCGAAGCGCTGGCGGCGGTGCTGCGGCCCGACACGGTCCTCGTCTCGATCCTGTGGGCCAACAACGAGAGCGGCGTGGTACAGCCCATGGAGCGCCTGGCGGAGCGGGTGCGGGAGCGCGGCATCCCGCTGCACGTGGATGCCACCCAGGCCCTGGGAAAGATCCCGGTGGACCTGGGCCGGGTTCCCGCAGACCTGCTCTCCGCGTCCGCCCACAAGCTGAACGGGCCGAAGGGAGTCGGCTGCCTGGTGGCGCGGCGGTGGGTGCCGCTGCTTCCCTTCGTGCGCGGCGGACCCCAGGAGCGCCGTCTGCGGGGCGGAACCCCGAACGTCTCCGGAGCGGCGGGCTTCGGTATCGCCTGCGAGCTGGCGGCCCGGGAGCTTGCGCAGCGGGCCCGGCGCGACGCCGAGCTGCGCGACCGGCTCTGGGAGGGGATCCGCGCCAAGGTGCCCCGGGTGCGTCGCAACGGAGCCCCGGAATCCGTGCTGCCCAATACGCTGAACGTCGAGTTCACGGGGGCGGCCGCAGACGTGCTGCTCGAGGCCCTGGATCTCGAGGGGGTCTCGGTCTCGGCGGGCGCGGCGTGCGCTTCGGGCTCGCTCACCCCTTCCCACGTGCTGGCTGCCATGGGACGCAGCCCCGAGCAGGCCCGGGCCGCCCTGCGCTTCAGCGTGGGTCACGGCAACGACGAGGCCCAGATCGACCGGGTGCTGACGCTCCTGCCCGAGCTCGTGGCCCGGGCCCGGGCCCCGGGGGCGCCGTGAGGGAACGGGTGGTGGCGGCCCTCTCGGGCGGCGTGGACTCCTCGGTGGCCGCGGCGTGTCTCGTGGAGCAGGGCTACGACGTGGTGGGGGTGACCCTGCACCTGGCGGGCGACGCCTCGCGTTGCTGCTCCCTCGAGGACGCGGACGACGCGCGGCGCGTGGCCGAGCGACTCGGCATCCGCTTCTACGTGGCCAACTACACCGAGCGCTTCCGGAGCGAGGTGATCGAGCCCTTCGCCGACGCCTACCTGGCGGGCCGCACCCCGATCCCCTGCGTGGGCTGCAACCGTCGCTTCAAGTTCCGCCATCTGCTGGACCGGGCCACGGCCCTGGGCGCGCGTGCCGTGGCCACCGGCCACTACGCGCGCATCGATGCGGACCCGATCACGGGGAGGCGCCGGCTGCTGCGCGGCGCGGACGCGGCCAAGGACCAGTCCTACTTCCTGTTCGATCTGGACCAGGCCCGCCTGGCGCGCATCCGCTTTCCGGTGGGCGACCTGGCCAAGGGCGAGGTGCGCGAGCGGGCTCGCGCCCTGGGGCTTGCCACCGCCGACAAGCCCGAGAGCCAGGAGATCTGCTTCGTTCCCGACGGCGACTACGCGCGGGTGGTGGAGCGGATGCGGCCGGAGCGCCTGCCCGGAGCCGGGGAGATCGTGGACGAGGCGGGGCGCGTGCTGGGACGCCACGCGGGCGTGCACCGCTTCACCGTGGGGCAGCGCCGCGGGCTCGGCGTCGCCTCCGACCGGCGCCTCTACGTGAAGCGCATCGACGCCGCGCGCAACCGGGTGGTGGTGGGGGACGCCGCCGCCCTGCGGGCCGACGCGGCGGAGCTCGAAGGCGTCTGCTGGGTGGCCGGCACGCCCCCGGACGAGCCCATCGCAGCGCGCGTCCAGGTGCGCCACCGGCATGCCGGTGTCCGGGCCCGCATCGAGCCCCGTGCGGAGGCACGCGCCCGCGTGCACTTCGAGGAGCCGGTGGCCGCGGTGGCGCCGGGCCAGGCGGCGGTCTTCTACGACGGGGACGTGGTGCTCGGCGGGGGGTGGATCGTGGGCAACGCCCCGTGAGCGGGGTGCGTGCGGAGGCGGCGCTCGAGGAGGCCCTCGGGCACCACTTCGAGGAGCCGGACCGGCTGGCACTCGCGCTCACGCACCCCTCCCAGGCCCACGAGATCGATGGCAGCCGCGGCAACGAGCGCCTCGAGTTCCTGGGCGACGCGGTGCTGGACCTGGTGGTGACGCGGCTGCTCTACGACGCGCACCCGAGCTGGCGCGAAGGGGACCTGACGCGCGCGCGCGCAGCGCTGGTGAACACGCGCTCGCTGGCCGCCCGCGCCCGGGAGCTCGACCTCGGGGTCCGGGCGCGCCTCGGACGCACCGAGGCGCGCAGCGGCGGAGCCGAGAAGAACCGCATCCTGGCCAACCTGTTCGAGGCCGTGCTCGGTGCCCTCTACCTGGACGGGGGCCTCGCGCCGGTGGAACAGCTGGCGCGGCGCCTGTTCGCGGACGCGCTCGTGACCGGGTCCCCGCCGCTGCCCCGGGACCCGAAGACGGGCTTCCAGGAGTGGGCCCATGCCGCGCGCCAGCCGACACCGCGCTATCGGACCCTGCGCGACTCGGGCGTCGAGAACGACGAGGAGCGTTTCGAGGTGGAGGTGCGCCTGGGCGAGGAGATCTGGGGACGCGGGTGCGGCCGCACCAAGCGGCACGCCGAGCGCGCGGCCGCCGAGGCGGCCCTGCGCCGGGCGGATCCCGGGCCGCGCTGAGCGCCTCAGCCCAGGATGCCGCGGATCTCTCCGATCAGCTCCTCCGGGTCCACGGGCTTCTCGAAGAACCCGGTGGCTCCCGCGTCGAGCGCGCGCTGCCTCACCTTCTCGTCCCACGCCGTCACCACCAGGATCGGGATGTGGGAGAGCTGGGTGTGCTTGTGGAGGCGGTCGAGGACGCTGAAACCGTCCCCTGCCGGGAGCCCGAGATCGAGCAGGATCACGTCCGGCTCCTCCTTGCGCGCGGCCGACACGGCGCCGAGGCCGTCCTCCGCGAACACCACGTGAAAACCCGCGTTGCGCAGCTTCTGGTTGAGCAGCCGCTGGAAGCGGCGGTCGTCATCCACCAAGAGGACCTTGTGCGTCACCTTGCCTACCCCCCTCCGAGACGTCCCAGGGCGCCCCGGCCCGGCTCACTCCATCACCAGCTCGACGCGTTCCAGATAGGCATCGAGCTCCTCGACCCAGCGTCGCGCCTCCCCCCCGTCGCCATTCTTGCCGGCCCGCTCGAGCCCTGCGCCGACCGTGGAAACGAAGGAAAATCCATAGCTCTTGCCGGTACCCTTGAGGTTGTGTCCGAGCTTGCGCACGATGCCGAACTCTTCGCCGGCCAGGGCCTCGCGCAGGCGCCCCACGTCGCCCCGGCACTCGCTCAGGTACTCGGGGGCGAGCTCCACCAGGTCCGCGTCCACCCGCACCCGCACCCGCCGCGGCCGGGCGTGCTCACGGATGGCCAGCAGCAGGGTGCGCTTGTCCACGGGCTTGGCCACGTGGGCGTCGCAGCCCGCCTCGAGACAGCGCCGCACCTCCTCGGGGAAGGCGTAGGCGGTGAGGGCCAGGATCGGCACCCGCCCACCGTCGCCCCGGGCCTCCAGGGCGCGGATGCGGCGGGTGGCCTCGTAGCCGTCCACCTCGGGCATCTGCATGTCCATCAGGACGAGATCGAAGGTGCCGCCCTCGAAGCGCTCCAGGGCCTCGGCCCCGTTCTCGGCAAACTCCACCGCGCAGTCGCTCTTGCGCAGGAAGGCGCGGATCAGCAGCCGGCTCTGCTCCGAGTCCTCGGCCACCAGGATGCGCAGGCCCCGCAGCTCGTCGGGAAGCGCATGGGCGGTGGCCGGTGCGGCGGGCGCCCCAGGCGTCTCGCCGGGCGACGCGGTGAGCGCGGCCCGCAGTGCAGCCGGCCGTACGGGCTTGAGCAGCGGGAAGGCGCCGAGCTCCCGGCAGCGGGCGAAGTCGCCCACCCGGTGGTTCATGGGCAGCAGGGCGAGCGTGCGCGCCACCAGGCCGGGCCGTTCGCGCAGCCAGCCGGCCAGGTCGAGGCCCCCGTGAGCGCGCATGCGACAGCTCACCAGGGCGGCGGCGAACGAGCCGTCCGGCGCTTCGGACTCGAGCGCCCGCAGCGCCTCCTCCATGCCGTCGACCTCCACCACCCGGGCGCCCCAGTCCTCCAGCGTCTCGGCCAGGATGCGACGTTCGGTGCCGGCATCGTCCACCAGGAGCACGCTGCGCCCGGAGAGGTCGAGGCGCTCCGGCCCCCGGGCGTCGCCGGCCTGGGAAACGCTGCCGAGCGGCAGGACGAAGGCGAAGGTGCTGCCGCGTCGGACCCGGCTGCGCACCTCGATCCGTCCGCCCATGCGCTCGACCAGCTCCTTGCAGAGCGCGAGCCCCATGCCGCTCCCGCCGTGGGTGCGAGCGACGCTCGGGTCGGCCTGCACGAAGCGCTGGAAGATGGCCTTGCGGCGCGGCGCCGGGATGCCCGGTCCGGTGTCCGTCACCTCGAAGCGCAGGACGACCTGGGCCGCATCCGCCTCCTCCCGCACCACACGGACCACGACCTCGCCCTGACGCGTGAACTTGAGGGCGTTCCCGATCAGGTTGGAGAGCACCTGCCCGATCCGACCCGAGTCCCCGACGGCCCGGGCGGGCACCTCCGGGGCCAGCTCGGCCACGATGCTGAGCCGCTTCTTGTGGGCATCGAAGGCGAACAGCTCGAGGGTGTCCTCCACCAGCTCCCGCACCCCGAACTCCCGCGCCTCGAGCTCCACGCGGCCGGCCTCGAGCCGCGCCAGCTCGAGCACCGTGTTGAGGAAGCCCAGCAGGGTCTTCCCGGAGCGCTGGAAGATGCGGACGTACTCCTCCTGCTCGCGATTGAGCGGGGTGTCGAGCAGGAGGTCCGCCATCCCGAGCATCGTGTTGAGCGGGGTGCGGATCTCGTGGCTCATGGAGGCCACGAAGACGCTCTTGGCCGCGTCGTCCGCGGCGCGCAGCGCCGAGCGACCCGATCGGGTCGTCCTGGGCGTCTTGCAAGCCATCTCCCCTCCGGGCCCCGGGACAGGCGGGTCCCCCGCGGGCGCGTGCTCCCCTGCGGGTATCGGATTGCGGCAGGCGGACTTGAGGCGCGGAGGCGCGTGTGGCTGGAGTGAGGGGTGTGCACCGCTGCGGCGTGGTGGCCCTGCTGGGACTGCCCAACGCGGGCAAGTCGACGCTGCTCAACCGTCTGCTCGGGGAGAAGCTCGCCATCGTCACGCCCAAGGCGCAGACCACCCGCAGCCGGCTGCTCGGCATCCTCAGCTTGCGGGACGCGCAGATCCTCCTGCACGACACGCCGGGGCTGCTGCGGGGCGAGCGTCCCCTGGACCGGGCCATGCGGGAGGCGGTGCAGGAGGCGGCCCGCGATTGCGACGTGGCGGTGCTCCTGGTGGACCCCGCCCGGGGCTGGAGCGAGCTGCAGGCGGCCTGGCTCGAGCGGCTCGCCGATGCGGAGCGGCCGGTGCTGCTGGTGGCCAGCAAGGTGGACCAGCAGCGGGCCGCCCGGGCTCCGTGGCCGCCGCCGGGGGCGGAGCGGGCGGCGGCGGTGCTGCGCATCTCGGCCCGCAGCGGGGAGGGGATCGACGCGCTCCTGGAAGCGCTGCGGACGCACCTGCCCCCTGGGCCGGCCCTCTACCCGGAGGACCAGCTCACGGATCGGTCGCTGCGCTTCCTGGCCGCCGAGTCGGTGCGCGAGTCCGCCTTCGAGGCCCTGGCCGAGGAGCTGCCCTACGCCCTGGCGGTGGAGGTGACCGAGTTCGACGAGTCGCGTGCGGAGCTCGTGCGCATCCGGGCGAACCTGCTCGTGCGGCGCGACTCCCAGAAGCGCATCGTGGTGGGGGCGGGCGGGGCGAAGATCAAGCAGATCGGGATCCGGGCGCGGCTCGACCTGGAGCGGCTCCTGGGCCGCCGCGTGCACCTGGCGCTGTGGGTCAAGGTGGACCCCGCCTGGGCGAAGCGGCCCCAGCGTCTGCGGGCGCTCGGCTACCACTGAGCCGCCCCGCCGCGTTGACTGCGGGCGTCTTGATCGTGTAATGTCGCAGGGTTACGCGGGCCCCGGCCCCAACGGTCCGGTGCAGGCCCCACCACCCGACCCGAGGAGAGCCATGAGTCCCAAGTCCGCTCCGGACGTGGTCATCGCGAGTGCCGTCCGCACCCCCATCGGCAGCTTCCAGGGCGCCTTCGCCCCGCTCTCCGCCTCGGACCTCGGCGCCCTGGCGGTGAAGGAGGCGGTGAGGCGCGCCGGCGCACGGCCCGAGCAGATCGAGCGCGTCTACATGGGCTGCGTGCTCCCGGCCGGGATGGGCCAGGCGCCCGCCCGGCAGTGCGTGATCAAGGCGGAGCTGCCCGTCTCCACCGAGGCCGTCACGATCAACAAGGTGTGCGGATCGGGGCTCCAGGCCGTGATGTTCGCCCGGCGTGAGATCCTGATCGGCGACGCCGAGGTGCTGCTGGCCGGGGGCATGGAGTCCATGACCAACGCGCCCTACCTGCTGCCCAAGGCGCGCAGCGGCTACCGCATGGGCAACGGCGAGATCATCGACTCGATGATTTACGACGGCCTCTGGGACCCCTACGACGACTGCCACATGGGCAACTGCGGTGACCTGGTGGCGGAGAAGTACGGCTTCACGCGGGAGGACCAGGACCGCTTCGCACGGACCAGCTACGAGCGGGCGCAAGCGTCCCAGAAGGAGGGCCGTTTCAAGCAGGAGATCGTCCCGGTGGCGGTTCCCCAGCGCAAGGGCGAGCCCCTGCTGGTGGACGAGGACGAGGACCCCAAGCGGATCGACCTCGAGAAGATGTCGCGCCTGCGTCCGGCCTTCTCCAAGACCGGCACCGTCACCGCGGCGAACGCCTCCAGCCTGAACGACGGCGCTGCGGCCCTGGTGGTGGCGTCGGCGGCCGCCGCCGAACGCCACGGCTATCCGAAGCTGGCGCGCATCGTGGGCGACGCCAGCGCGGCGGTTGAGCCCAAGTGGTTCACCCTCGCTCCGGTGGAGGCGCTGCGGAGGCTCTACGAGAAGACCGGCAGCAAGCCCGGCGACTGGGACCTCTACGAGATCAACGAGGCTTTTGCGGGCGTCACCATGGCTGCCATGAAGGAGCACGGCCTGGACGCGGAGCGGGTCAACGTGAACGGCGGCGCGGTCTCCCTGGGGCACCCCATCGGCTGCTCCGGCGCGCGCGTCCTCGTCACCCTCCTGCATGCCCTGCGCGACCGCAAGAAGAAGCGCGGCATCGCGACCCTCTGCATCGGAGGCGGCGAGGCGGTGGCCCTCGCCGTCGAGACGCTCTAGCCGTGCCGATCCGCACCCTCGGCCTGATCGGCACCGGAACCATGGGTTGCGGCATCGCCCAGGTGGCGGCCCAGGCCGGGATCCAGGTGCTGTTCCAGAACCGCCGCCAGGAGTCGGTGGACCGCGGCCTCCGGCAGGTGCGCAAGTCCCTGGAGCGGCTCGTAGCCAAGCAGAAGCTCACCCAGAGCCAGGCCGAGGAGGCGCTCGCCCGCATCCGCGGTGTGGTGCCCCTCCAGGATCTCAAGGTCTGCGAGGTGGTGATCGAGTCGGCCCCGGAGATCGAGGAGACCAAGCGCAACATCCTGCTGGAGCTCGACGAGATCCTGGGCGAGGACACGATCCTGGCCACGAACACCTCCAGCCTGTCGGTCACCAAGCTGGCCTCCTTCACCAGCCGGCCGGGCCACTTCGTGGGCATGCACTTCTTCAACCCCGTGCCGGTCATGAAGCTGGTGGAGCTGGTGCGGGGCATGCGCACCAGCGATGCCACCGCCGGGGTGGCGCGCGAGCTGGCGGAGCGGCTCGGCAAGGTGCCCATCGAGGTGCGCGACCGGCCGGGCTTCGTGGTGAACCGGGTGCTCTTCCCGATGATCAACGAGGCCGCCTTCGCGCTGCAGGAGGGCGTGGCCGCTCCCGAGGGCATCGACGAGTGCATGAAGCTCGGCTGCAACCATCCCATGGGCCCCCTGGCCCTGGCGGACCTCGTCGGCCTCGACGTGGTGTACGCGATCCTGGACAGCCTGCATCGCGAGTACGGCGAGCCGCGCTACGCCCCGTGCCTCGAGATCAAGAAGCGGGTGGAGGCGGGCTGGCTCGGCCGCAAGGCGGGGCGCGGTTTCTACACCTACGAGAAGTAGCGGGGCCATGGCCGGCGTCGGGACTTCGGGCGCCAGGGATGTGGTGGTGTACGAGGTGGGGCCGCGCGACGGGCTCCAGAACGAGCCCGAAGCGGTGCCCACCGACGCCAAGGTCGCCCTGGTGGAGCGGCTGGCCCACGCGGGGCTGGCGCGCATCGAGCTCACCTCCTTCGTCTCCCCCCGCTGGATCCCCCAGCTCGCCGATGCCGACGCGCTGTGTGGCCGGGTGGCGCGCCTTCCGGGCGTGACCTACAGCGCCCTCGTGCCCAACGAGCGCGGCTACGAACGTCTGCGCGCGGCCCGCCTCCCGGTGGCGGCCTTCTTCGTCTCCGCCAGCGAGACCCACAACCGCAAGAACGTGAACCGCGGCGTCGCCGAGCACCTGGCGGGCTTCCGCCCCGTGGCCGAGCGGGCCCGGGCCGACGGGGTCCGGCTGCGCGCCTACGTCTCCACGGTGTGCGGCTGCCCCTACCAGGGCCCCGTGTCGGTGACGGCCGTGGTGGGGCTGGTGCGCGAGCTCGTGGCCCTGGGTGTGGACGAGATCTCGCTGGGCGACACGATCGGCGTGGGGCACCCGGCCCAGGTGCGCGAGCTCGTGCGGGCGGTGGGCGACGTGTGCCCGCTCGCGCGCGTGGCCCTGCACCTGCACGACACCTACGGGCGGGCGCTGGCCAACGTGCAGGCCGGCTTTGAGGCCGGGATCCGGACCTTCGATGCCTCCGTCGGCGGCCTGGGCGGCTGTCCCTACGCACCCGGCGCCACGGGCAACGTGGCCACCGAGGACGTGGTGGACCTGTTCCGGTGCGCGGGCCTGCGCACGGGCATCGATCTCGACGCGCTGGTGGATGCCACCGCCTGGCTCGAGCGCGACGTCCTGAAGCGGACGCTGCCGGGCCGCGTCTACCGCGCCCGGCTCGGCGCCCGGGCCCGCCAGCAGGAGGGCCGGGCATGAAGAGCGGCCGGGAGGTCGAGGAGCGCCGCGAGCGCATCCGCAAGGGCGGGGCGCCGCGCTACCACGAGAAGGCGGCGCAGCAGGGAAAGCTGTTCTGCCGCGAGCGCCTGGCCCTGCTCCTGGATGCGGACTCCTTCGTGGAGGACGCCGCCTTCGCCAACAGCCTGGACCCGGAGCTGCCCGCCGACGGGGTGGTGACGGGCAGCGGGGCGATCGACGGGCGCACCGTGTGCGTCATGGCCAACGATTCCACCGTCAAGGCGGGCTCCTGGGGCCGGCGCACGGTGGAGAAGATCCTGCGCATCCAGGAGCGCGCCGAGCGGCTGCGGGTGCCGCTCCTGTACCTGATCGACTCGGCGGGCGCGCGCATCACGGACCAGGTGGAGATGTTCCCGGGTCGCCGCGGGGCGGGCCGCATCTTCTTCAACCAGTGCCGGCTCTCGGGGCTGATTCCGCAGGTCTGCCTGCTGTTCGGCCCCTCGGCCGCGGGCGGAGCGTACATCCCGGCCTTCTGCGACGTGGTGTTCATGGTGGAGGGCAACGCCAGCATGTACCTCGGCTCGCCGCGCATGGCCGAGATGGCCATCGGGGAGCGCACGACCCTCGAGGAGATGGGCGGAGCGCGCATGCATTGCAGCGTCTCGGGCTGCGGGGACTGGCTGGCCGGCGACGAGCGGGAAGCCATCGCCGCCGCTCGCGCCTACCTGGCCTATCTCCCCGCCCATGCGGAGGCAGCGCTCCCCACGGCGCCGCCCCGCCCTCCGGCCCGGGACTGTGCGGACCTGGAGCAGGTGATCCCGCGCGACGAGAACAAGCCCTTCGACATGCGCCTGGTGATCGAGCGCCTGGTGGACGCGGATTCCTTCTTCGAGATCAAGAAGCTCTGGGCCGGCGAGCTGCTGACCGGGCTCGCGCGCATCGAGGGCCAGCCCATCGGGGTCCTGGCCAACCAGCCCAAGGTGAAGGGCGGCGTGCTGTTCGTGGACTCGGCCGACAAGGGCGCGCGCTTCGTGTGGCTGTGCGACGCCTTCGGCATCCCGCTGCTCTACCTGGCCGACGTACCCGGCTTCATGATCGGCAAGAAGATCGAGCGCGAGGGCATCATCCGCGCCGGCGCCAAGATGATCATGGCGGTGGCGGAGACCACGGTGCCGCGCCTCTCGGTGATCCTGCGCAAGGCCTACGGGGCGGGGCTCTACGCCATGAGCGGACCGGGCTTCGCCCCGGACGCCTGTCTCGCCCTGCCGGGCGCCATGATCGCCGTGATGGGGCCCGAGGCCGCCGTGAACGCGGTCTACTACAAGAAGATCCAGGCGCTGCCGGAGGCCGAGCGGGCTGCCGTGGTGGAGAAGCTGCGCGACGAGTTCCGCCAGGACGTGGACGTGGAGCACCTGGCCAGCGAGCTCGTGATCGACGACGTGGTGCCCCCCGCCCGCCTGCGGGAGGAGGTGGCCACGCGCCTGCGCACGCTGCGGACGCGACCCCGGGACCCGGCGCCCCCCAAGCGCCGCAGCGTGACCCCCGTCTAGCGGCAGCTTGCGCGAAGCGGCAGCCGGATCGCGAAGCGGGTCGTCACGAAGACGACGTAGGCGAGCACGAATACGCTCGAGACCACGAATATCTCGTCTACGTCGTCCACCAGGAGAGCCGCGCTCTGGGAGAGCGCCGCGAGAACCAACAGACCCACCGCGGCTTCGAGTCGGGGTGCCAGGAGCAGGGCGTAGCCGGCGAGGATCGCGTAGTAATAGCAGGTGAGCTCGGTGGCGATCGGGACGAGCCCGATGCCGAGAACGGCCGCCATCCAGGGGGGCTGACCGCGCGTGGCCAGCACCAGCAACCCGAAGAAGGCGCCGACCAGGATGCCGTAGCCCGCCCGGCGCGAGGCGAACGTCTCGCGGCGCAGACGCTTCCACTCGCCGACCGGATCGACGGCCTCGTCCTCCAGGGTCAGCTCGGAGCGGTGCGCCGAATCCCAGGCGATCACGGGTGCAAGCCCCATGTGGTTCAGCATCGGCGTCGAGACCAGGGTGCGCGCCCGCTCCGCGAAGCCCGGCCAGACTTCGACACCGCCCAGGGCGAGCGAGGAGAGCGCCAGGAGCGCCACGCCCGCGCCGAGCATGCCCGCCAGCAGGCGCCGTTCGACGCGCTCGAGCGTTGCGTGCCGATCTTCGAGCCAGCGTCCAAGCAGGCGCGCGAGCAATCCTCCCAGGAGCAGTACGGGGAAGAGTCGCAGCGAGGCCGCCCACGCCAAGGACGCACCCGCCCAGGCGGGATAACCCCGGCGCAGCAGCGCGACGGCTGCCAACGAGGCGAACAGCCAGTCCTGGCGCAAGAAGGCGCCCGCGGTCCAGGATCCTGCCGCGGGAAAGAAGCTGCCCAGGAAGATCGCCACCACGGCCAGCTGCTGGACTCCGAACGCCCAGGCGATCACGGCGCCGGTGGCGGCGAGCAAGAGCAGATCGACGAGAGCCAGGGCGTGCACCAGCGCGGGCGTGGCGGGGCCGAGGCGCGCCAGCGCCCGGCCGAGGAGCGCCCAGGCGGGCGTTCCGTTGAAGCCGTGGTCGTGCAGGACGCCCTCCCAGCGCGCCGGCGAAAAGTGGCGCCGCAAGAGCCGCACGTCCCAGCGGAAGTCGCGCCAGCGCTCGGCCGTGAAGTGACGCCGACAGCGCTCCGGCGCGGCCAGAACGGCGTCGGCGAAGACGATGCGATTGGTCTCGAGGTCGCGCTGCCGCCGCGTCCGGACCCGTCCGACGAGGCCGTCCTCGTGGTCCGCGAGGGTGGCGCAGGCGTAGAGGCGCGTGTAGCCGAGCTCGGGGAAGTACTTGGCATTCAGGTAGTAGTGGAAGAACTCGTGGTAGTGGATCGACTCGCCGCGCGCGACCCGAAGCGCTGGCATCCAGAGCAGGAAGCCTGCGGCGCCGAGGGCGAGGAGCGTGCCGTCGACCGCGCGGGCGGCGGCGGGGGTTCGGGCGCGCGTCCGGGCCAGCAGCAGCGCGGCGCCGGCCAACGCGAGGCCGGCGCGCAGCATGGGCCGGCGGGGGACCGCGGTGGGGTGACGGGGAGCCGGGCCCCGGCTTGCGACCGCGAGCGCGGAGCCACCGAGCACCGGCTCGCCGACGGCCTCCCCTGCGGGGGCGACCAGGAGCGCAAAGGTCAGGAGGAGCAGCAGGCGCCGCACGCGGGCAGTCTATAACGAGGGACCGTCCAGGCAGGATGGGTGGGGCAGGCGGTCCATCCCTTCGGGGAGCTTGCCTCGCTGGGGTTGGCCAGTTAACGTAAAGTGGTAGACATGATCTCGAAGCAGCCGAGCTCGGAGCAGGCCCGCGACGCGCTGGGCATCGCCCAGGTGTGCGAGGCTGCGGGCCTCTCGCCGCGCACCGTGCGCTACTACGAGGAGCTCGGGCTGCTCCCGGGCGTGCGCCGCCGCAACGGCGGCCGCCGCGTCTACGGACGCGACGAGCTCGAGCGTCTGCGCTTCATCCGCCGCCTGAAGGCCCTCGGCCTGCCCCTCGCGGAGATCCGCGAGCTGAACGCCGTCTACGCCATCGCCGGATCCACGCAGGCCCTGCTCGAGAGGCTCGACGAGCTGCTGCTGCGCCACCGGGCCGAGCTCGACCGCCGGCTCGCGGAGCTGGCGGGGCTGCGCGAAGAGATCGAGAAGTACCGCAGCCGCGTGGCGAGCCGCATCCACGCGCTCGGCGAAGCGAAGCAGCCGTGAGCACGGCGCCGCGACTGGCTGCGGTCCCGCGGCCCGGGAGCCCGGTGCGGGTGGTGACCGCCGCCTCCCTGTTCGACGGCCACGACGCCTCCATCAACATCGTGCGGCGCCTGCTTCAGGCGCAGGGCGCCGAGGTGATCCACCTGGGCCACGACCGTTCCGTGGACGAGGTGGTGGAGGCCGCCACCCAGGAGGATGCCCATGCCGTGGCGGTCTCCTCCTACCAGGGCGGCCACCTGGAGTTCTTCCGCTACCTGGTGGATCGGCTGCGCGAACGCGATGCGGGGCACGTGCGCGTCTACGGGGGCGGCGGCGGGACCATTGCGCCCCACGAGATCGAGGCCCTGCACGCCCACGGGGTGGCCCGCGTCTTCAGCCCCGAGGACGGCCGCCGCCTCGGCCTGGAGGGCATGATCGCGGCGATCCTGGAGCAGGCCCGCCAACGGCCGGACCGGGACCCGGAGGCGGCCCTGGCGCGGCTCTCCCCGGACGAGCCCGCGGCGGTGGCCCACCTGGTCACCTGGCTGGAGGAGGAGGGTCCGCGCGGCGGACCCCAGGTGGAGCACGTGCGGCGCGCCCTGGCCAGCCGGCGGCGCGAGCCCCCGGCCCCGGTGGTGGGCTTCACGGGGACGGGCGGCTCCGGCAAGTCGAGCGTCGTGGACGAGGTGGTGCGCCGGCTGCGCCGGGACCGGCCCGCAGCGAGCCTCGCCTGCCTGCTGGTGGACCCCACGCGCCGGCGCAGCGGCGGCGCCCTGCTCGGCGACCGCATCCGCATGAACGCGATCCACGCCCCGCGCATCTACGTGCGCTCGTTGGCGACCCGCCAGGCGCACCTGGCCCTCTCCCAGGCGGTCCGCGATGCGGTAGCGGTGCTCCAGGCCGCGGGCTTCGACCTGGTGCTGGTGGAGACCGCGGGCATCGGCCAGAGCGATTCGGAGATCGTGGAGCTCGCCGACGTGTCCGTCTACGTGATGACGCCCGAGTACGGCGCCCCCTCGCAGCTCGAGAAGATCGACATGCTCGACCTGGCGGACCTGGTGGTCCTGAACAAGTCCGACCGCCAGGGAGCCGCGGACGCCCTGCGCGACGTGCGCAAGCAGTGGCGGCGCAACCGCGTCGCCTTCGAGACGCCCGACGATGCGCTGCCGGTCTTCCCGACCGTGGCGAGCCGCTTCCAGGATCCGGGCACCGAGCGCTTCTACCGGGCCCTGGCGGCGCGCCTGGCCGGCCTCACGCCCGAGGCGGGCCCGGCCCCGGCCGCCCCGGCGCCCCTGGTGCCGGGCGCGCGCTCCCGCTACCTGGCGGAGATCGCGGCGAGCGTGCGGGCCCACCGCACCCGCAGCGAGCAGGAGGCCGAGCGGGCGGGCAGCGCGTGGGCCCTGGCCCGGGCGCTGCGGGCCTGCGGCGACGAGCCGCCCGCCGCTCTCGCCCGCCTGGCGGCGGCAGACCTGGCGGAGGGCGCCGCGGCCCCGGAGGTGCTGGCCCTGCGCCGCCGCTACGACGCGGCCCTGGCCGGGCTCGGGGCCGAGACGCGCCGCCGCCTGGCCGCCTGGCCCGCCCTGCGCGCCCGCTACGCGGCGGAGGCCCAGAGCTACCGCGTTCGCGAGCGGGAGATCCGCGTGGAGAACTACGCCGAGACCCTCTCCGGGACGCGGCTTCCGAAGGTCGCCCTGCCGCGGCTGGAGGACTGGGGCCAGGTGGTGCGCTGGAGCGGCCTCGAGAACGTGCCCGGCCAGTTCCCGTACACGGCCGGCGTCTTCCCCTTCAAGCGCGAGGAGGAGGACCCGACCCGCATGTTCGCGGGCCAGGGCACCCCCGAGCGCACCAACCGTCGCTTCCACCTGCTCTCGCACGGGACCCGGGTGGCCCGGCTGTCCACCGCCTTCGACAGCGTGACCCTCTACGGCCGCGACCCGGACCCGCGGCCCGACGTCTGGGGCAAGGTCGGGAACTCGGGCGTCTCGGTCTGCACCGTGGACGATGCCAAGAAGCTCTACTCGGGCTTCGACCTGTGCGCACCCACCACGTCCGTCTCCATGACCATCAACGGCCCGGCCCCGGTGGTGCTGGCCTTCTTCCTGAACGCCGCCATCGACCAGGGCGTGGAGCGCCACCTGCGCCAGAGCGGACGCCTGGAGGAGGTCCGGCGCCGCTTCGCGGCCCGGGGGCTGCCCGCCTACGCGGGCGACCTGCCCGAGGGCCACGACGGCCTCGGGCTCGGGCTCCTCGGCATCGCCGGCCACGAGGCCGTCGACCCGGACAGCTACGCCCGCATCCGTGCCGACGTGCTGCGCAGCGTGCGCGGCACCGTCCAGGCCGACATCCTGAAGGAAGACCAGGCCCAGAACACCTGCATCTTCTCCACCGAGTTCGCCCTGCGCATGATGGGCGACGTGCAGGCCTCCTTCGTGGCCAACCAGGTGCGCAACTTCTACTCGGTCTCCGTCTCCGGCTACCACATGGCCGAGGCGGGTGCGAACCCGATCACCCAGCTCGCCTTCACCCTGGCCAACGCCTTCACCTATGTGGAGTACTACCTGGCGCGCGGCATGGACGTGAACCAGTTCGCGCGCAACTTCTCCTTCTTCTTCAGCAACGGCCTCGACGCGGAGTACGCGGTGATCGGCCGGGTGGCCCGGCGCATCTGGGCCGTGGCCCTGCGCGACCGCTACGGGGCCGACGCCCGCAGCCAGAAGCTCAAGTACCACGTGCAGACCTCCGGGCGTTCGCTCCACGCCCGGGAGATGGCCTTCAACGACATCCGCACCACCCTGCAGGCGCTCACGGCGATCCAGGACCACTGCAACAGCCTGCACACCAACGCCTACGACGAGGCCGTGACCACGCCCACGGAGGAATCGGTGCGGCGCGCCCTGGCCATCCAGCTCATCATCAGCCGGGAGCTCGGGGTGGCCCGCAGCGAGAATCCGCTGCAGGGCGCCTTCCTGACCGACGAACTCACGGACCGCGTCGAGGAGGCGGTGCTGGCCGAGTTCGAGCGCCTCTCGGAGCGCGGCGGCGTACTCGGCGCCATGGAGACCCTCTACCAGCGCAGCCGCATCCAGGAGGAGAGCCTGCGCTACGAGTCCCTCAAGCACTCGGGCGCGCTCCCGGTGGTCGGGGTCAACACCTTCCTGGGGCCCGGCGCGCCGGAGGCGCCGCCCCCGACCGCGCTGGTGCGCGCCAGCGAGACGGAGAAGCACCAGCAGTTCGACCACCTGCGCGCCTTCCAGGCCCGCCACGCGGAGCGCACCCCGGCGGCCCTGCGGCGCCTCCAGGAGGTGGCCAGTGCGCGCGGGAACCTCTTCGACGAGCTGCTGCAAACCGTCCAGTGCGCGAGCCTCGGGCAGATCAGCGCGGCGCTCTTCGAAGTGGGCGGGCGCTACCGACGCTCCATGTAGGGCCGGGGCGGTCGGCTATGTTGGGGACGATGCGCCGCCCGCGGCGCGAACGGAGTCGAGCATGAGCAAGCGAGCGAAAGCGGATCGCGAGGCCTGGCGCGCGCTGGCCCGCAAGGAGCTGCGCGGCCAGGACCCGGAGCAGCTGGCCTGGGAGACGCCCGAGGGGCTGCGCGTCGCGCCCCTCTACACCGCGAGCGACCTCGAGGCCGTCGAGTTCACCGACACGCTGCCGGGACTGTGGCCCTACGTGCGCGGGCCGCGAGCCACCATGTACGCCAACCGGGCCTGGACCATCCGGCAGTACGGGGGCTTCTCCACCGCCGAGGAGACCAATGCCTTCTTCCGCCAGAACCTGGCCGCCGGCCAGCAGGGACTGTCGGTGGCCTTCGACCTGGCCACGCACCGGGGCTACGACTCGGACCACCCGCGCGTGCTCGGCGACGTGGGCAAGGCGGGCGTCGCCATTGGCACCGTGGAGGACATGAAGCGCCTCTTCGAGGGGATCCCTCTCGACCAGGTGTCGGTCTCCATGACCATGAACGGGGCGGTGCTGCCGGTCCTGGCCTGCTTCGTGGTGGCGGGGGAGGAGCAGGGCGTCGCAGCGGAGAAGCTGGCCGGGACGATCCAGAACGACATCCTGAAGGAGTTCATGGTCCGGAACACCTTCATCTATCCGCCCGAGCCGAGCATGCGCATCGTGGCGGACGTGATCGAGTACACCGCCCGCCACATGCCGCGCTTCAACTCGATCTCGATCAGCGGCTACCACATGCAGGAAGCCGGCGCGAACACGGTGCTCGAGCTGGCCTTCACCCTGGCCGACGGCCTGGAGTACGTGCGGGCGGCGCTCTCCAAGGGGCTCGACGTGGACGCCTTCGCGCCGCGTCTCTCCTTCTTCTTCGCCATCGGCATGAACTTCTACCTGGAGGTGGCGAAGCTGCGAGCCGCGCGCCGGCTGTGGGCGGAGCTCATGCGCGAGTTCGGGCCGAAGGATCCCGGCTCCAGCATGCTGCGCACCCACTGCCAGACCTCGGGGGCGAGCCTCACCTACCAGGACCCGCTCAACAACGTGGTGCGCACCACCATCGAGGCGATGGCCGCCGTGTTCGGCGGGACCCAGTCGCTCCACACCAACGCCTACGACGAAGCGCTGGCCCTGCCCAGCGAGACGAGCGCCCGCATCGCCCGCAACACGCAGCTGATCCTCCAGGAGGAGACCGGGATCCCCCATGTGATCGACCCGTTCGGCGGCTCGTACTTCATGGAGTCCCTGACGGCGAGCGTGGCCGCGGCGGCCCGGGAGGTGATCGCGGAGGTGGAGAGCCTGGGGGGCATGGCCAAGGCCATCGAGGCGGGGATGCCGAAGCTGCGCATCGAGGAGTGCGCGGCGCGCCGGCAGGCGCGCATCGACCGCGGCGAGGACGTGGTCGTGGGCGTGAACAAGTACCGGGTCGAGACCGGGGAAGAGGAGCTGGACCTGCTCGAGGTGGACAACACCGCCGTGCGAGAGGCGCAGGTGCGCCGCCTGGCGGAGGTGCGCGGGCGCCGGGACGCCGGGGCCGTGGAGAAGGCGCTGGGCCGCCTCGAGGCCATGGCGCGCGACGGCACCGGCAACCTGCTCGAGGGCACCATCGAGGCGGTGCGGGCGCGGGCCACGGTGGGCGAGGTGTCGGAGCGGCTCGAGCGGGTCCATGGTCGCCACCGGCCCGAGACCCGCACCATTGCGGGGGTCTACGCAGGCGTGTCGGAAGGGGACGAGGAGTACGAGTCCGTGCGCGGGGAGGTGCAGCGCTTCGCCGAGAGCGAGGGGCGCCGGCCGCGCATCCTGGTGGTGAAGCTCGGGCAGGACGGGCACGACCGCGGCATGAAGGTGATCGCCACGGCCTTCGCGGACCTGGGCTTCGACGTGGACATCGGGCCGCTGTTCCAGATGCCCGAGGAGGCGGCCCGTCAGGCCATCGAGAACGACGTGCATGCGGTGGGCGTGTCCACCCAGGCGGGCGGCCACAAGACCCTGATCCCGCAGCTGGTGGAGGCGTTGCGGGCGGCGGGCGGGGAGGACGTGGCGGTGGTGGCCGGCGGCATCATCCCGCCCCGCGACCACGCCGGGCTGCGCAAGCAAGGCGTCGCGGCCGTGTTCGGACCGGGCACCCCGATCCCGAAGGCGGCCCGCGAGGTGCTCCAGGCGATCCGGACCCGGCACGCATGAGCACCCGCCGCCTGGGGGTGGCCGCCTACCGCGACGGTGTGCGCGGCGGCGACCGGCGCCTGGTGGCCAAGACGATCACCCTGCTGGAGAGCACCCGGCGCGAGGACGCGGCCCTCGGCCAGGCCGTCCTGGAGGAGCTCGTCCCCCACACGGGCGGCGCGCTGCGGGTGGGGATCAGCGGCACGCCCGGTGTCGGCAAGAGCACCTTCGTCGAGACCCTCGGCCTGTCCCTGATCGAGCAGGGGCAGCGGGTGGCGGTGCTGGCCGTGGACCCCACCAGCCCGCGCACCGGGGGCAGCATCCTCGGCGACAAGACCCGCATGGAGCGCCTGGCCCAGCGCCCGGAGGCCTTCATCCGGCCCTCGCCCTCGGGCGGCTCCCTGGGCGGCGTGGCCCACCGCACCCGGGAGAGCCTGCTGGTGTGCGAGGCGGCTGGCTTCGACGTGGTCCTGGTGGAGACGGTCGGCATCGGCCAGTCCGAGGCCGCGGTGGCCTCCATGGTGGATTTCTTCGCCTTGCTGCTCCAGCCGGGGGCCGGCGACGAGCTGCAGGGGATCAAGAAGGGCGTGCTCGAGCTGGCCGATGCGCTGTTCGTCAACAAGGCGGACGGCCCCCAGCTCGAGGCGGCGGAGCGGGCGGCCGTGGAGTACCAGCGCGCCTTCGAGCTGCTGCGGCCCGCCTCGCCCCACTGGCGCCCGCCGGTGCTGCTGGGCAGCGGGCGCACCGGCCGCGGCGTGAAGGAGTTCTGGGCCACGGTGCGGGCGCACCGGGTCGCCGTCGAGCGCAGCGGCGAGCTGGCGGCCCGGCGCCGGGAGCAGGCGCGGGCCTGGATGTGGAGCCTGGTGGAGGAGGGGCTGCGGCAGGCGTTCCGGGCCCATCCCCGGGTGGCCGGGCGCGTGCGCAAGCTCGAGCGCGAGGTGGAGGCCCAGAAGAGCACCCCCGCCGCCGCGGCGCGAGCCCTGCTCGATGCCTTCCTCGGGGGCTGAGCGGGAAGACCGGGCGCCACCGCCTCCCCGGGGGGCGCTTCACCAGGGCCCGCTGCCTGCCGATGAGCCCGGAGCAGGGTCAGGTGCGGGGTCATCCTCCATGGTGCAGATCAACATGGCCGCCCGGGAGATCACCGTGAAGGTGGTCTACTACGGACCTGCCCTCTCCGGAAAAACGACCAACCTCCAGCAGCTCCACGCCATGATCGAGCCGGTCGCGCGCGGCAAGATGGTGACCGTGGATACCGCCGACGACCGCACCCTCTACTTCGACTTCCTGCCCATCGAGTTCGGGACCGCGGGCGGCTTCTCGGTGAAGATCAAGGCCTTCACGGTGCCCGGCCAGGTCATGCACAAGTCCACGCGCAAGGTGGTGCTCGCCGGCGTCGACGCCGTGGTCTTCGTGGCCGACTCGCAGCGCGCGTCTGCCAGCGCCAACGCCTACTCCTGGCGCGACATGGAGGCGAACCTGCGCTCGAACGGCATCGACTTCGCCTCGCTGCCGAAGGTCGTGCAGTTCAACAAGCGCGACCTGCCGGACATCAAGCCCCTGCACGAGATCCGGGCCGCCTGGAGTGACGTGCCCACCTTCCCGGCGGTGGCCATCCGGGGGGAGGGCGTGCTCGAGACGCTGCGGGAGCTGCTGCGCCTGCTCTACCGCCACCTCGACGCCAAGCACCGGCTGGCCGAGAAGTTCGGCATCAGCGAGGAGAAGTTCCTCGAGGGCGTGTTCCGCAACTTCGCTCCCTCCGCCTCTGCCTGACCCGCAGTCAGCCTGCGCCGTCTTGCATCTCTGCGGGCGCGCTGATACCGTCCGAAAAACGGGCACTTTCGTCTGCCCGGCCTTCATCCATGGCGCGGGGGCCTCCAGGAGGTCCGAACTCCCATGACATCCGCTTCCAAGCCGCTCCGGCCGGTGCACTCGCACCCCGATGCGCACGACGTGGTGACCGACGTCGAGACGGCGATTGCGGAGATCCGCGCCGGCCGCATGGTGGTGCTGGTGGACGACGAGGACCGCGAGAACGAGGGCGATCTGTGTCTGGCCGCCGAGCAGGTGACGCCCGAGGCCATCAACTTCATGGCCCGCTACGGCCGCGGCCTCATCTGCCTGGCCCTCACCCAGGAGCGCATCCAGCAGCTGCGGCTGCCCATGATGGTCCCCGAGGCGGACAACACCGCCACCTTCGGCACGGCCTTCACGATCTCCATCGAGGCCCGCCAGGGCGTCACCACGGGCATCTCCGCCGCCGACCGGGCCACCACCATCCGTACCGCCCTGGATCCGGGCACCAAGCCCCACGACCTGGTGCGTCCGGGCCACGTGTTCCCGCTGCGCGCCCTGGACGGCGGCGTGCTGCGGCGCGCGGGGCAGACCGAGGGCTCCGTGGACCTGGCCCGCCTGGCGGGCTTCGCCCCGGCCGGGGTGATCTGCGAGATCATGAACGACGACGGCAGCATGGCGCGCATGCCGGACCTCGTGGCGTTCGCGCGCCGGCACGACCTCAAGATCGTCACCGTCGCCGACCTGATCCAGTACCGGCTGCGCAACGAGAAGCTGGTGCGCCGGGCCGGGGAGGCGGTGCTGCCCACGGTGGGCGCCGGCGAGTTTCGGGCCCTGGTCTACGAGAACGACATCGACCACGTGGATCACGTCGCGCTGGTGAAGGGAGACATCCGACCCGAGGAGGAGGTGCTGGTGCGCGTGCACAGCGAGTGCCTGACCGGCGACGCCTTCGGCTCGTTGCGTTGCGACTGCGGCGAGCAGCTGCAGGCGGCGCTCAAGCTGATCGAGTCCGAGGGTCGCGGGGTGCTGCTCTACATGCGCCAGGAGGGCCGCGGCATCGGCCTCAAGAACAAGATCCGCGCCTACGCGCTCCAGGACAGCGAGGGGCTCGACACGGTGCAGGCGAACCAGCGTCTGGGCTTCCCGCCCGACCTGCGCGACTACGGCGTGGGCGCCCAGATCCTGGTGGACCTCGGCGTGCGCAAGATGCGTCTCATCACCAACAATCCGGGCAAGCGGGCCGGCATCGAAGGCTACGGACTGGCCATCGTCGACCGCGTGCCGCTCGAGATCCAGCCCAACGAGAAGAACTACGACTACCTTCGCACCAAGAAGGAGAAGCTCGGTCACGTGCTTCACCTGATGAGCTAGTGTCCCGTCCCGAGCGACCGGATCGGCTGCCAGACCACTGACGGATTTCCGAGACGAGACGGCAGGGAGCAACATGTTCGAGAACGTCGAGGCGGTGGGGAAGCAGCTGGCCGAGCAGGGCTACATCGCCAGCAAGAACATCGCCACCGTGGTCTACCTGGCCGCCCAGCTCGAGAAGCCGGTGCTGGTGGAGGGGCCGGCGGGCGTCGGCAAGACCGAGCTCGCCAAGGTGGTGGCCGGGGCCACCGGCCGGCCGCTGGTGCGTCTGCAGTGCTACGAGGGGCTCGACGAGGCCAAGGCCCTCTACGAGTGGGAGTACTCCAAGCAGCTCCTGTACACGCAGATCCTCAAGGAGAAGCTCGCCGAGGTGATGGCCGATGCCAGCAGCCTGCGGGACGCCGCCGACCGGGTGGGGGCCGAGGACAGCGTCTTCTTCTCGGAGCGCTTCATCGTCCCGCGTCCGCTGCTGCACGCCATCACGCGGGAGGAGCCCGCCGTGCTGCTGGTGGACGAGGTGGACAAGTCGGACCCCGAGTTCGAGGCGTTCTTGCTCGAGGTGCTCTCCGACTTCCAGGTGACGGTGCCGGAGATCGGCACCGTGAAGGCCCGGCACCGGCCGCTCGTCTTCCTCACCTCCAATGACGCCCGGGAGATGAGCGACGCATTGAAGCGCCGCTGCCTGCACCTGTGGATCGACTTCCCCACCGAGGAGCTCGAGCTCGCCATCCTCGACAAGAAGGTGCCGGACATCGACCGGCGCCTGGCCAGCCAGGTCGTGCAGGCCATGCAGCGCCTGCGCCAGCTCGACCTCAAGAAGTCGCCGTCCATCAGCGAGACCATCGATTGGGCGCGGGCGCTGCTCACCCTGAACGCCTCGACCCTGGACGAAAGCGTGGTGCGCGACACCCTGAACGTGATCCTCAAGTACGAGGGAGACATCCGGAAGGCCCAGGCGGAGCTGGCCAAGCTGCTCGAGCGTCGGCCCGAGCCGGAGCCCGAAGCCGAGCCCGAGGCGTCCGCCGAGACCCCCGCCGCCCCGGTGGCGGCGGGCGCGCGCAAGAAGGGGATCCTGCACTAGATCGGCCCGCGCCCATGCAGAAGAAGGTCATCGAATTCACGAACCTGCTGCGCCAGAGCGGCATCCGCGTCTCGGTCGCCGAGTCGATCGACGCCTTCCGGGCGCTGGACGAGCTCTCCGTGGGCGATCGCGAGGTGTTCCGCAGCGCCCTGCGCACCACGCTGGTCAAGCGCAACGAGGACATCGCCGCCTACGACCAGATCTTCGACCTCTACTGGTCGGGCTTCTACGAAAACCTGCGCGAGAGCTTCGAGCGCGCCACCCGGGCGCTCGGCGAGCAGGGCATCGACCTCGACGCCCTGCTGGAACGCATCCGCGAGCAGCTCGCCGCAGGCGAGCTGGAGGAGAGCGAGCTCTCGGACCTGGCCCGGGCCCTGCTCACGGCGGACCTGGCACGGCTCGAGCAGCTGATCCGGGAGGCGGCCCGGCAGGGTGGCGTCGCCCGCATCGAGAACCTGCTGCAGATCGGCTTCTTCAGCCGCCGAACCCTCGAGGCGCTCAACGCCGAGGGCGCCGCCCAGGAGCTGCGCGACCTGGCGGCCCGGCTGCGGGCCGGCGGCATGCCGGATGCCCAGGCCGACGCCCTCGGCCGCCTCGCCGACGAGTTCCTGGAAGCCTTGCGGCGCAGCGTGCGGGCTCTGACCGAACGCGAGCTCCAGACCCGCAACTTCGAGTATCTGGAGCGCTTCCGGCGCGAGTCGCTACTCGAGCGGAGCTTCTACAGCCTGACCGAGGACGAGGTGCGGCGTATGCGCGAGGTGGTGGCGCGCCTGGCGCAGCGCATCAAGAACGTGCTCTCGATCCGCAAACGGCGGCTCAAGCGGGGCAAGCTGGATCTCCACGCCATGCTGCGTCGCAACATGGCGCACGGGGGGGTGCCCTTCGAGCTGATCTTCAAGGATCGGCGCAAGGACCGGCCCAAGCTCCTGATCCTGTGCGACGTCTCCTCCTCCGTAGCCAACGTATCGCGCTTCATGCTCCAGTTCGTGTACAGCCTCCAGGAGGCCTTCACGAAGATCCGCTCCTTCGTCTTCGTGGCAGAGCTCGGCGAGGTCACCCAGGTCTTCAAGGACCACGAGGTGAACGAGGCCATCGACCAGGCCCTCGAGGGGGGCGGGACGATCAATGTCTACACGCGCTCCAACTTCGGCTACGCCTTCCACAGCTTCTGGCTGAGCCACCTCTCGGCCGTCGACAACAAGACGACCGTGCTGATCCTGGGCGACGCGCGCAGCAACTACAACGACCCGAAGGCTTGGTGCCTGCGCGACATCCACGCCAAGGCCAAGAACGTGGTCTGGCTGAACCCCGAGACGCCGAGCGCCTGGGGCTTCGGGGACAGCGTCATGAACCGCTATCTGCCGTACTGCGACGTGGCCGAGGAGTGCCGCAACCTCCGGCAGCTCTCCCAGATCGTCGACCGCCTGGTGCTCTGAGGGGGAAAAAAGAACGCCCCGCCGGGGGGCGGGGCGTTCCACAGGGGGAGGGCGGTGGATAGATGATGGGGGGTGAGAGGTTGGACATTTCTTTTGGGAAATGTCTTATCCACCGCCGCTCCAAAACCGCCGTAGAAACCTTTTCTCGGGCTAGCGGAGCGCCGGTCGTCAGCCGCCTTTCGAACCCCCAGCCGACGACAGCCGGATTATGCCCGGGCATGACAAAACTTGTCAAACACTATTTCGGGCCTGGGGCGGCGCCACCGCGCGGCGGAGCGGGGATGGTGGTTTCCCGGGGGGATGCGGCGCCTGGGGCCCCCTGAGCCCCCCGGTCGGGTACCGTTCGGCTCCCGGGAGGCCCGCGTGGAGCGATCCCGCCACTTCTTCATCCGCACCTTCGGGTGCCAGATGAACGTGCACGACTCCGAGAAGGTGGCGAACCTTCTGCATCATCTGGACTACCGCCCGGCCGGGGCGGCGGACGACGCGGACCTGCTGGTCGTCAACACCTGCTCGATCCGGGAGAAGGCCGAGCACCGCCTCTACAGCGACCTCGGCACCCTGCGGGCCTGGAAGGCGGGGCGTCCGGGCCGCCTGCTGGGCGTCGGAGGCTGCGTCGCCCAGCAGGAGGGCGACGGCATCCTGCGCCGCTTCCCCCAGGTGGACTTCGTCTTCGGCACCCACAACCTGCGCTGGCTGCCGGAGATCCTGGCCGCCGCCGAAGCCGGGGCGCGCCCGTCCCGCATCGAGGAGTCCCGCTCCCTGGAGCGCTTCGACCTGCCCGGGCGTCACCCCGCCTTCGCGGGGAGTCAGCCCGGCCGGGCCTACGTGACGGTGATGGAAGGCTGCGACCTGTTCTGCTCCTTCTGCATCGTGCCCCTCACCCGCGGACGCGAGATCAGCCGACCCGCGGCGGCGATCGTCCGCGAAGTCGAGGGCCTCGTGGCGCGCGGGGTGCGCGAGATCACCCTGCTCGGCCAGACGGTCAACGCCTACGGCCGTCACGACGCGCGCCGCGGTGGTACGGACGCGGCGGGGACGCTGCCCTTCGCCGCGCTGCTGCGGCGGCTCGACGCGGTCCCCGGCCTGCGCCGCCTGCGCTACACCAGTCCGCATCCGCTCTTCTTCGACGACGACCTGGTCGCCTGTCACGCCGAGCTTCGGTCGCTGTGTCCGCACGTGCACCTTCCGGCCCAGAGCGGCTCCGATGCGGTCCTGGCCCGCATGCGGCGCCGCTACCCGGCCGACCAGCTGCGCCGGGTGGCCGACCGGCTGCGCGCGGCGCGACCCGACGTGGCCCTCACCACCGACCTGATCGTGGGATTCCCGGGCGAGAGCGACGCCGACTTCCAGGCCACCCTCGCCCTGGTACGAGAGGTCGGCTTCGTGGACGCCTACAGCTTCAAGTTCTCGCCGCGCCCCGGCACCCGGGCGGCGGACCTGGCGGATCCCGTGCCGCCCTCCGTGTCCCAGGCGCGCCTGGAGGAGCTCCAGGCCCTCCAGCGTGGCCTCACCCTGGCGGCGCACCGGGCGCGGGTGGGAAGCACCACGGAGGTGCAGATCCACGGGCCGAGCCGCCAAGGATCGGGCCAGCTGACGGGGCGCGACCCCTACCACCGGGTCGTGAACCTGGCCGCCGGCCCGGCGCCGGCCCCGGCGCCCGGGGACTTCCTCCGGGTCCGGCTGGTGGAGGCCACCCCCCACTCCCTGATCGGCGCACCCGCCCAGCCGCCCCGTCCCCGCTCCTCGCCCGAAAGCGTTGAAGCCACGCCCGCTTTCGGCCGATAGGGGACGCGACACGGGGCGTCCGCAGGGCGGGGGTCCATCCGCAACCGGCAACCCGGCGCGCAGCCGCCTCGAGCGGGCGGCGTTCCGGGCGTCGGACGCGGCGTGCGCGGAGGGGGGATGGCCAGGGCCCGGATCCTCGCGATCGACGACCAGCGCTACTTCCGCAGCTTCGTGGAGGATCTGCTCAGCGCGGAAGGCTTCTCGGTGAGCACGGCCACGAGCGCCGACGAAGCGCTGCATCTGCTCGAGCGCGAACGCTTCGACGTGGTGCTCACGGATCTCGTCATGCCCGGGATGGCCGGCGGCGAGTTCGTGGAGCGCGTGAAGGAGAGCTGGCCCGAGCAGGACGTGATCGTGGTGACCGGGGTCGGCGACGTGCGCACCGCCGTGGACGCCATGCGCCGGGGAGCCACCGACTACGTGCTCAAGCCGGTGGATCGAACCGAGCTGACGCGCGCCCTGGAGGCGATCCTGCAACGGCGACGCCTGCGCCAGGAGCGCGGCCGGCTGCTGGCGGAGAACCTCGAGTATCTCGGCGCGCTCTCCATCTACGAGCGCGCGCTCGGCTTCCTCTCGACGCTCTCCCTGGAGCCACTCGGGGATCGCGTGGTCGAGGGCCTGTGTCTCGAGACGCACGCCCAGGGCGGTGTGATCTGGCTGGCCCGGGCCGAGGATCCGGAGCGCTGCCGGCTCGTGGCGGCGCGCGGCCTGGTGCGGGTGGAGCAGGAGCCCGAGGAGATCGATCTCGAGCGCCTGCCTCCCGCGCTCGAGCCATTGCGCACACCCGACGCCGCCCCCTTCGAGGCCGCCCCCGACGGCGCCACCAGTACCGCGGGTGAGGGCGCGGCCCTCTTCGTGCCCCTGCGTCATGCGGGGCTGCTGCTCGGGTTCGCCCGCCTCACGGACAAGCTCGCCGGCGCCACCTTCGACGCCCGCGACCGGGCGGTGGCGGAGCGCCTGGCCGAGCCCGCGGCCATCGCGGCGGCCAACGCCCGCCGCCATCGGGCACTGGAGAAGCGAACCTTCCGGGACCCGACCACCAAGGCCTACACCTGGGCCTACTTCGAGGACGTGCTGCGCAACGAGATCGAGAAGGCGAGCCGCTTCGCCCGCGGACTCTCGCTCCTGCACCTGGAGCTGGAGGGGCTGTCGACCTTGCGTCCCCGCTTCGCGGACGCCGCGCTCGCCCGCTGGCTGGAGACTCTGATCGGACGTCTGGTCTCGTTGCTGCGCGCCTCGGACCTGCTGGCCCAGGAGAGCGAGAGCCGCTACGCGCTGCTGCTGCCCGAGACGGACGCGATCGGCGCCGCGGTGCTCAAGCGCCGCCTGCGCGACGTGCTGCTCCAGAGCGAGCTGCTCCGCCCGGGCCGCGGCGAGGAGCCCATCGGCCTGCGTCTCGCCACCGCCACCTACCCCGTGGATGGCACCCAGCCGGAGGCCCTGGAGCGGACCCTGACGGCGCGGCTCGCTGCCGACCGCCACGGCCGCATCGAGCGCCTGGGCCTGGAGGGACGCTCCTTCTCCGAGGCCCTCGAGACGCTCGCCGGCGAGGGAGCGCCACTGCCGGTGGACGCGGTGGAGCAGATCTTCCGCTTCGTGCTCGACGACGCGGATCGCCGGGCCCGCGAGCGCGGAGTCCTGTGCGTGGCGCCGGGGGCCACCCGCCTCGGGCTGGTGCGCGACGCCTTGGCCCGCTTCGATCCGGCCAGCACGCGGACCGAGCTGGTGCTGGTGGGGGAGGGGGCCCTGGATGCCCTGGCGGGCACCGCGGTGGCGTGCGTGTCGCCGCGACGGGCGCGCACCGAGCGGCCCTTCCTGGTCTACTACGCCGAGGGCCCCGCCTACGCCCTGGTCGCGGACCCGGAGCCGAGCGGGCCCGAGGTGCGCGTGTTCCACGACTCGGACCGGGTGCTGGTCGAGCACCTGGCCTTCCAGCTCCAGCGGGATCTCGGCATCCCGGTGGGGCGGTAGCCCGGAGGGCGCCGTGAGCGCACTGGTGCTGATCGCCGACGCCGACGCCTCGCGCGCCGGGTTGCTCGGCCAGGCCTGCGCCCTGCGGGGCCTGGCCTCCCGGGTCGTGCCCAACGGGGCCGAGGCGCTCGACTCGGCCCTCACCGAGGTGCCCGACGTGCTGGTTGCCTCCGGCGAGCTCGACCTGATTCCCGTGCGCCGGCTCGCGGAGATCCTGCACGCGAATCCGCGCACCCAGCACGTGCCGCTCCTGCTGGTCGGCGCCGCCGAGGGCGAGGAGCCGGACGCCGACACCTGGAACGGCGAGCGGCTCGCTGCCGGCTTCGCGCCGGACGAGGTGGCCCAGCGGCTCGAGGGGCTCGTGGCCCGCAGCGCCCGCCTGGACGCCCTGGAGCGCCAGGCCGAGGCGGACCAGGAGGTGCACGGCCGCCTCACCCAGATCCCGCTGCCCGACCTGCTTCAGCTCTTCCACATGAACCGCCGCACCGGGACGATCACACTGCGCCGGCGCACGGCGGACGGGCGCGAGGAGCGCGGCCGCATCCACCTGCGCGACGGGGAGGTGGTGCAGGCCATGATCGGGCCGGTGGCGGCGGAGAAGGCCATCTTCCGCCTGCTCGCCTGGAGCGACGGCGCCTTCACCTTCCGTCCCGAGCCGATCCGCCTGAGCGCGCGGATCGCGACCCCGACACGCGCGCTCCTGATGGAGGCGCTGCGCCAGATGGACGAGTGGAAGGAGCTCGGACCCCGGCTCCCGCCGCTCGATGCCGAGGTGAGCTTGCGCGTGCGCCGCACCGAGCTGCCCAGCGTGGTGCATCCGGTGACCCAGGAGGTGCTGCTGCTGCTCGAGATCTACACGCGGGTGCGCGACATCGTGGACCACTCCTCCTCGCCCGACTACCAGGTGCTGCGCACCCTCCAGACGCTCCGGGAGCGCGGGCTGGTGGAGGTCCGCAAACGAGCCCGCAACCGCAGCCCGGACTCCGGCCTCTTCACGCGGGTCCAGATCCGCCGCCTGCGCGAATGGTTCGCCCCGATCGGACGCGAGCCCGGCCCCCTGCGCGACGCCAAGCTGCTGGTCGCCGCGTCCGACGCGGAGGCCACCCGCGAGCTCCTGCGCCTGCTGGCGGGCCTGCCCGGCGTGGAGCTCGAGGGCCGCTTTGCCAGCGGCCGCTTCGGGGCGAACGACCTCGGGCGCATGGGCCGCCTGCGCCTCGACGCGGAGCTCGGCATCGAGCTGGTGCACGTGCCCACGGCGGCGATGGCCGCTCCGCTCTGGCCCCTGGCGGCCCACGGGGCGCTGGCCACGCTCGTCCTGCTGGCCGGAGACCCGGCCGCGGCGGAGGCGTCCGTGGCCCCTCTGGTGGAGGCGGTCCGGGCCCGGCCGCGGGCGCGCCTGCTGCCGGTGCGGCTGGTCCCGGCGGGCGAGTCCACGGCGGACGAGACCACGGTGCCGATCGTGCGTCCCGAGGAGGGTGCGCCGCTGCTGCTTCCGCTCGGGGCAGGCCGCGAATCCACCCTGGCGCTGCGCAGCCTGCTGGCGCGGTTGGTGCCATGAAGGCCGCCGAGCTCAAGCGTTTCGCGGTCTTCGCGGACCTCTCGGAGGAGGAGCAGGAGGAAGTCGCCTCCCAGCTCGAGCCGCGGCGTCTGGCCGCGGGCGAAACGCTGTTCGTGGAAGGAGGCGAGGGGGACGGGCTGATCCTGCTCCAGGAGGGCGCCCTGCGCCTGGAGACCCAGCGCACCGGGGAGCGCGCCACGGTGGAGGCGGGCGCCTGTCTCGGCGGCCTCTCGCTGCTCTCCATCGGGCCGCGCCAGGTCACGGCCACGGCCACGCGCCCCACGCGCTTCCTCCTGCTGCGTCGCGCCGGCTACCGGCGCCTCGTCGCCGATTGCCCCCGGGCCGCCTGCCGTCTGACGGAGACGATCCTCGCCGAAGTGACCGGCCTCGCGCGCCGCAGCCTGGACGGCCTGCTCGCCGGCCCGGTTGACCGCTCCAATTCCGACGCCTAGACTCCGCCGTCAACCGAGGTCGCACTCCCCCCCCACAACCCGACGACCCGAAGCCCGTCCTATCGATATGGAAGAAGGCCGCATCCGCGAGGCGCTGACGTTCGACGACGTCCTCCTCGTGCCCGCCGCTTCCCAGGTGCTCCCCGCCAGCGTCGACCTGCGCACGCAGCTCACCGCCGAGATCGCCCTGAACGTGCCCCTGGTGTCGGCTGCCATGGACACGGTCACCGAGCACGAGACGGCGATCTGCATGGCGCAGAACGGCGGCATCGGCGTCATCCACCGCAACATGGCTCCGGAGGCACAGGCCGCCGAGGTGGCCCGGGTCAAGCGCTCCGAGTGGGGCATGATCGTGGACCCGATCACCATGGAGCCCGAGCAGCGCATCCACCAGGCGCTCGAGCTCATGGCGCGCCACAAGATCTCGGGCGTCCCGGTGGTGAAGCGCGGCAAGGCGGTGGGCATCCTGACGCACCGGGACCTGCGCTTCGTGAAGGACGTGGATCAGGAGATCTCGCGGGTCATGACCCGCGACCACCTGGTGACGGTGCCCCCGGGGACCACCATGGAGCGGGCCCGGGAGCTGCTGCACGAGCACCGCATCGAGAAGCTCCTGGTGGTGGACGACGACGGCAATCTGTGCGGACTGATCACCATCAAGGACATCGAGAAGAGCGCGCGCTTCCCGCACGCCTGCAAGGACGGCCTGGGCCGCCTGCGCTGCGGCGCGGCGGTGGGGGTGGGCTCGGACCAGATGGAGCGAGCCCAGACGCTGGTGGACGCCGGCGTGGACGTCCTCGTGGTGGACACGGCCCACGGCCACTCGAGCCGCGTGCTCGAGACGGTGGAGGAGCTGCATCGCAGCTTCCCGGAGCTGCCCCTGCTGGGGGGCAACGTGGCCACGGCGGAGGGCACCGAGGCCCTGATCAAGGCCGGGGTGTCGGCCGTCAAGGTGGGCGTCGGACCGGGGTCGATCTGCACCACCCGGGTCGTCACCGGCGTGGGCGTGCCGCAGTTCACCGCCGTCGTGGACAGCGCGCGGGTGGCGGCTCGTTTCGGCGTGTCCGTGATCGCCGACGGCGGCATCAAGTACTCCGGCGACGTGGTCAAGGCCCTGGCCGGCGGCGCCCACGCGGTCATGATCGGCTCGCTCTTCGCCGGCACGGACGAGGCGCCCGGCGAGGCGGTGCTCTACCAGGGACGCTCCTACAAGATCTACCGCGGCATGGGATCCCTCGGCGCCATGGCCGAGGGCAGCCGCGACCGCTACTTCCAGGGCGACGTTCAGGAGGCCAGCAAGCTGGTGCCCGAGGGCATCGAGGGACGCGTCCCGTACCGGGGCAGCCTGTCGAGCAGCATCCATCAGCTGCTCGGCGGCGTGCGCTCGGGCATGGGCTACTGCGGGGCGGCGAGCCTGGCCGACCTGCGGGCGAACGCGCGCTTCGTGCGCATCTCCTCCGCAGCCCTGCAGGAGAGCCACGTCCACGACGTGATCATCACCAAGGAAGCCCCGAACTACTGGATCGACTAGGCTTCGGGCCAACGCCGCCTCCCCGCTTCGTCCGGCCCCCCTCCAGGCCGCAGGGCCGGCCTTGCGCCGGAGCAGGAGCGACCTCGACGGCATGTCGACCGACAGTCATCGCGACCGGGTCCTGATCCTCGACTTCGGGTCCCAGTACACACAGCTCATCGCCCGCCGCATCCGCGAGCGCGGCGTCTACTGCGAGATCCAGGCCGCCAACCTCCCGCTGGACGCGATCCGCGCCTGGCGGCCGGCTGGCCTCGTGCTCTCCGGGGGCCCGGCCAGCGTGCTGGCCGAGGACGCTCCCGAGGCGGACCCGCGACTGCTCGAGATCGGCGTGCCGGTGCTCGCCATCTGCTACGGCCTGCAGTGGCTGGTGCAGCGCCTCGGCGGCGTGGTGGAGAAGGCGGAGGCGCGCGAGTACGGCCGCGCGCTGGTCAAGCTCGAGCGCGACGACCGGCTCTTCGAGGGACTCGGGGACCGGGCCGAACGCCTGGTCTGGATGAGCCACGGCGACCGCGTGCTGCGGCTGCCCGCGGGCTTCGTGGTGCTCGCCACCAGCGAGAGCTCGCCGTTTGCCGCCGTGCGCCACGCGGAGCGGCCGCTCTACGGGCTCCAGTTCCATCCGGAGGTGGTGCACACGGAGGGCGGAGAGCGCCTGCTCTCGAACTTCGTCCACGCCGTGTGCGGCTGCGATTCGTCCTGGAGCATGGAGGCCTTCGTGGAAGAGGCCGTGGCGAATGTGCGCAGCCAGGTGGGGCCGGAGAGCCGCGCGGTCTGCGGGCTCTCGGGCGGGGTGGATTCGTCGGTGGCCGCCGCCCTGGTGCACCGGGCCTTGGGTGACCGCCTGGTCTGCATCTTCGTCGACCACGGGCTGCTGCGGGAAGGCGAGCGCGAGGAGGTGGAGCGCGTGTTCGGCGAGGCGCTCCGGGTCCGGCTCGACGTGGTGGACGCCGCCGACCGCTTCCTGGCGGCCCTGGACGGCGTCACCGACCCGGAGGAAAAGCGCCGCCGCATCGGCCACCTGTTCATCGAGGTCTTCGAGGCCGAGGCGCAGCGGCTCGGCCGGGTCGACTACCTGGTCCAGGGAACCCTGTATCCGGATGTGATCGAGAGCGTCTCCGTGCGCGGCCCCTCGGCCACGATCAAGACCCACCACAACGTGGGCGGACTGCCCGAGCGCATGCGGCTGCGCCTGGTGGAGCCGTTGCGCGAGCTCTTCAAGGACGAGGTCCGCGAGGTGGGCCGCCAGCTCGGCCTGCCCGCCGGCGTGATCGGCAGGCACCCGTTCCCGGGCCCGGGCCTCGCCATCCGGGTCCTCGGCGAGGTCACGCGCTCGCGGCTCGCCACCCTGCGCCGCGCCGACGCCATCCTGATCGAGGAGATCCGCCGTGCGGCTCTCTACGACGCCATCTGGCAGGCGTTCGCGGTGCTCTTGCCGGTCCAGTCCGTGGGGGTGATGGGGGACGCGCGCACCTACGAGAACGTGGTCGCCCTGCGCTGCGTCACCTCCGTGGACGCCATGACGGCGGACTGGGCGCACATCCCCCCGGACGTGCTGGCGCGGATCTCGAACCGCATCACCAACGAGGTGCAGGGGGTGAATCGGGTCGTGTACGACGTCTCCTCCAAGCCACCCGCTACGATCGAGTGGGAATGAAGGCGGTGTCGCACGCCTCCTTCGTCCATTTGCATCTCCATACCCAGTACTCGCTCCTCGACGGAGCGATCCAGCACGCCCCGCTCTTCGAGCGCCTGCGCGGCCTGCGCATGCCCGCCGTGGCCATGACCGATCACGGCAACCTGTTCGGCGCGGTCGAGTTCTACGAGAAGGCCGTGGCGGCGGGGATCAAGCCGATTTTGGGCTGCGAGGTCTACCTGGCGGCGGGATCCCGCCTGGACAAGGAGCGCCGCGAGCGCGATGCGAGCGGTTTCGACGCCATCAGCCACCTGCTGCTGCTGGCCAGCAACGAGACGGGCTACCGCAACCTGATCCACCTGGTGTCGAAGGGCTACCTGGAAGGGTTCTACTACAAGCCCCGCATCGACCTGGACCTCCTGCGACGTCGCAGCCAGGGCTTGATCGCCACCTCCGGCTGTCTCTCCTCCCTGATCTGTCGGGCCATCAACGACGGACAGGAGCAGCGCGCCTGGGAGCTCGTCGAGGAGTTCGCCTCGATCTTTCCGGACCGCTTCTATCTGGAGCTGCAACGCCACGGCATCCCGGCCCAGGATCGCGTCAACGCGGAGCTGGTCAAGATGGCGTCGGACCTGCGCCTGCCCCTGGTGGCGACGAACGACGCCCATTACCTGACCGAACGGGACCACGAGCCGCACGAGGCGCTGCTGTGCATCGGCACCGGCACCACGCTGGACGATCCGAAGCGCTTCCGCTTCGACGGCCACGGCTTCTACGTCCGCTCCGCCGACGAGATGACGGAGCTCTTCCATGACCATCCCTCCGCCGTGACGAACACGCTCGAGATCGCCGAGCGCTGCAACGTGGACCTGGCCATGAGCAGCTACCACCTGCCCGAGTTCCAGGTCCCGGCGGGCAAGAGCCGCGAGCAGGTGCTGGAGGAGCAGAGCTGGGCGGGGCTGCGCAGGCGCCTCGGCCTGGCTCCGGACGAGCCGTTGCGGGATGCCCACGGACCCTACGTGGAGCGCATGCGCCACGAGCTGCGCGTGATCCAGTCGATGGGCTTCGCGGGCTACTTCCTGATCGTGGCGGATTTCATCGACCACGCCCGGCGCGAGGGCATCCCGGTGGGCCCGGGTCGCGGATCCTCGGCCGGCAGCCTGGCCGCCTACAGCCTCGGCATCACCGGCGTCGATCCCATCGAGTACGACATCATCTTCGAGCGCTTCCTGAACCCGGAGCGCGTCTCGATGCCGGACATCGACGTGGACTTCTGCATGCGCGGACGCGATCAGGTGATCCGCTACGTGGCGGACCGCTATGACGGCGAGGGCGACGACGAGCGCCGGGTGGCCCAGATCATCACCTTCGGAAAGCTCCAAGCCCGGGCTGCGATCCGCGACGTGGGCCGCGTGCTCGGCATGCCCTACGGCGACGTGGACCGCATCGCCAAGCTGGTGCCGGAGACGCTGAAGATCACCCTGGAGGAGGCCCTGGCGCGGTCGCCGGAGCTGCGGGCGCGGGTCGAGTCCGACGGGCAGGTGGCGCGCCTGATCGGGATGGCCCAGCGCCTGGAGGGGCTCAACCGCCACGCCTCCACCCATGCGGCCGGGGTGGTGATCGGAAGCCGCCCGCTGATCGACCTCGTCCCCCTCTACCGGGATCCCAAGTCCGGCGACGTGGTCACCCAGTTCGACTGGAAGTGCATCGAGAAGGTCGGACTGATCAAGTTCGACTTCCTCGGCCTCAAGACCCTCACCGTGATCGCCGACGCGGAGGAGCGCATCCGGCAGCGCGGCCAGGCGGACTTCTCCGTCGAAGCGCTGCCCCTGGAGGACCCGGCCACCTACGAGCTGCTCTGCCGCGGCGACACGGACGGCGTGTTCCAGGTCGAATCGCCCGGCATGACCGATCTCGTGGTGAAGCTCAAGCCGCACGGCTTCAAGGAGCTGATCCCGATCGTGGCCCTCTACCGCCCCGGGCCGCTCAATTCGGGCATGGTGGACGACTACATCAGCCGCAAGCACGGCCTCACCAGGGTCGAGTACCTGGTGCCCGAGCTCGAGGAGCTGCTGGCCGAGACCCTGGGCGTGATCGTCTATCAGGACCAGGTGCTGCAGATCGCGAACCGGCTGGCGGGCTACAGCCTGGGCGAGGCGGACCTGCTGCGCCGGGCCATGGGCAAGAAGAATCCCGAGGAGATGGAGAAGCAGCGCGACCGCTTCGTGTCGGGCTGCGTGGAGCGGGGGATCGACCGGGGCAAGGCGGAGCAGATCTTCCGGCTGGTGGCGGAGTTCGCGGGCTACGGCTTCCCCAAGGCCCACTCCACCGCCTATGCGCTGCTCACCTACCAGACCGGCTACCTGAAGGCGAACCACCCGCGCGAGTTCTGGGCCGCGCTGCTCTCGGCGGAGACGGGCAACCACGACAAGCTGGGCCGCTACATCGGCCACGCCCGGGATCAGGGCATCCACGTGCTGCCCCCGGACGTGAACGAGTCGGCCCGGGACTTCACGGTCGTGGACGAGGGCATCCGCTTCGGCCTGGCGGGTGTCAAGAACGTGGGGGAGGGGGCCATCGAGGCCATCTGCGAGGCACGCGCCATGGACGAGCCCTTCGCGTCGTTGTCCGACTTCTGCGCGCGCGTGGACGGCCGTCGCGTGAACCGTCGCGTGGTGGAGAGCCTGGTCAAGTGCGGCGCCTTCGACTCCCTGCATGCCAACCGGGCCGCCGTGTGGGCCGGGCTCGACAGCGCCCTGGAAGCCGGCGCCTGCGCCCAACGCGACCGGGAGATCGGTCAGGAGAGCTTGTTCGGCGGCCCGGCGGGCGGCGAAGCCCTGCCCCCGGCCCTGCCCGAGGCGGCGCCGTGGGCGGACCGCGAGCGCCTGGCCCACGAGAAGGAAGTGCTCGGCTTCTACGTGACCGGCCATCCTCTGGCGGCCAGCGCCGAGCGGCTGCGCCGGCTCACCGACACCAGCGCAGCCGCCAGCGAAGGCAAGGAAGGACGGGAGGTGCGGGCCGGAGGCCTCCTCACCTCCCTGCGCGAGACGCGCACCCGGCGCGGCGACACCATGGCCTTCGCGACGCTCGAGGACCTGGAGGGCAGCTTCGACCTGGTGATCTTCGCCGAGCCCTACGGGCGCCTGCGCGAGCTGCTCAAGCGGGCGGTCTCCCCGGCGCCCGGGGAGAGCCCGGCGCCCCTGGTCGTGACCGGGAACCTGGAGGCCGGCGACCCGCCCAAGCTGCTGGTGCGCGACGCCGTCGAGCTCGATGCCGCCGAGGAGAAGCTCGCGTCCCAGCTCCACCTGCGCGTGCTGGCCTCCGAGTCGAGCCGCGACCGGCTGCTCGCCCTGCAGCGCGTGATCGCCGCCCATCCCGGCGACTGCTCGGTCTGCGTGCACGTGCTCATCCCGGGCGCCAGCGAGACGCTCATCGCGCTGCCGGAGGGCTGCGGCGTGGATCCGTGCGAGGAGCTGCTGCGCGCCGTGGACTCGCTGTTTGGCCGTCCAGTGACGGAGCTCGTCCTGTGAGGAGCTGGCTCCGGCCCCTGCTCGCGCTCGCGTTCGGGGCGGGGCTCGACGGGGCGGGGGCAGCCCGGGCCGAGCTGGTGCGCCTCGAGGCCCTCGGCGCGGTGCCGGCCCGGGAGCGCGCGCCCGCGGGCACGTCGCTTCGACAGGCGGCGGTGCAGGCGGCGCTCGAGGAGGCGGTGCTGCGCAGCGCCCTGGCGCTCGTGGCAGGAGGCGACAGCCCGGAGCAGCGGGTCCGGGTGGCGCGCATCCTCGGGGACGATCCCTTCGTCTACACGGCGCGCTACCGGCTGCTGGAGGACCATGGGGAGCGGCCCAGGCTGCTCGTCTCGGATCCCCAGGCGGAGTGGGAGCACGTGGTGCGGGTGGAGGCCCAGGTGGAGCTCGATCGGGTGCGCGCGCGCCTGGCCGAGGCGGGCCTGCTGGCCGGACACCGGACGGTGGGGGTGCGGGTGGCGGTGGAGGGGGTGGACTCCTGGAGCCGCTATCGGTCCGTGCACGACGCCCTGGCGCGCGGCACCCGCGCGGTAAGGCCCCTGGAGTTCGGCCGCGGACGGGTGGTGTTCGAGGTGGAGACGGAGCGCGACGCGGCGGTCCTGCTCGAGGCCCTGCGCTCCGGCCTCCCAAGGGAGCTTCGGGTGGTTCCCCTGGCCCTGGGCGGCCTGGGCCTGCGGGTGCGTCTCGACGGCCCCGGCGGGGACGGGCGCGCTGCCTCCCCGCGCTCCGGACCCTCCTCCTGAGCGACTGGGGGTTCCGGTCATTCCCCCTCGGGGACAAACGCCTGGAAGACCCCGGCGCGATTGACACCCCGCGCCGAAAACGGTATCGACTGCGCGAGGTTAGCAGCTTTCAGGCACGTAGCTCAGTGGGAGAGCACCACCTTGACACGGTGGGGGTCGGCGGTTCAATCCCGCCCGTGCCTACCACGCCGCCCCGCCGCGCAGGCGCGCGACCGGGCTTTTCGGGTCCGGCCACGCGAAGAATCCCAGCCCATGATCCGCCCGCCTCCATGATCGAGATCCACGTGCGTCTGCCCGACGGCAAGGACGTGGCCGTGCCGGTGGGCTCGACGGTCCTCGACGTGGCGAAGCGGATCGGACCCGGTCTGGCACGCGCGGCCGTGGCGGGCCGCGTGGACGGCCGCCTGGTGGACCTGCGTACCCCCCTGCGTCGCGCGGTGGCCCTGGCGGTGGTCACGGTTCGCGACCCCGAGGCCGGGGAGGTGGTGCGCCACTCCGCCGAGCACGTGATGGCCGACGCCGTCAAGCGGCTCTTCCCCTCCGTGCAGATCGATGTGGGGCGCGCCGACCACTCCGAGAAGTTCCAGTACGACTTCCTGACCGAGCGCCCCTTCACGCCCGAGGACCTGGAGCGCATCGAGGCCGAGATGGCGCGCATCGTGGGGGAGAAGGCCCCCTTCCAGCGCGAGGTGGTGGACCGCGACCGCGCCAAGAAGCTCTTCGCAGAGATGGGCGAGCATCTGAAGGTCGCGCGCATCGACGACATCCCCGCCGACCAGGAGATCACGCTCTTCCGCCACGGCGACTTCGTGGACCTCTGCCGCGGCCCCCACGTGCAGCGCACCGACCAGATCGGGGCCTTCAAGCTGTTCGAGGTGGCGGGAGCCTACTGGCGGGGCGACGAGCGCAATCCCATGCTCCAACGCATCTACGGGACGGCCTTCGCCTCCCGAGCCGAGCTCGAGGAGCACCTGCAGCGCCTCGAGGAGGCCCGGCGTCGCGACCACCGCCGGCTCGGCGCCGAGCTGGACCTCTTCCACGTGGATCCGCTCTCGCCGGGCTCCCCCTTCTACCATCCGAAGGGAATGGTCCTCTACAACGGCCTCCTGGACTACATCCGCTCCCTCTACCCGCGCTACGGCTTCCAGGAGGTGATGACCCCGCAGCTCTTCCGGACCGAGATCTACCGCACCTCGGGGCACTACGAGATGTTCCGCGAGGACATGTTCCTGCTCGAGGGAGACGCGGAGGAGGAGCTCGCGCTCAAGCCCATGAACTGCCCGGGGCACTGCCACCTCTTCGGCCTGCGCAAGCGCTCCTACCGCGAGCTGCCGCTGCGCTTCGCGGAGTTCACCCGCCTGCACCGCAACGAGCGCTCCGGGACGCTGCACGGACTCACCCGCGTCCGCTCCCTGGCCCAGGACGACGCCCACGTCTTCAGCGAGCCCGAGGCGCTCGACGCCGAGGTGCGCGCCTTCTTCGCCATGACCCGCGAGGTGTACCGGGATCTCGGGCTCCCGGATGTGGAGGTCTTCGTGGCCACCCGGCCCGAGCGCTCCATCGGGGATCCGCAGCGCTGGGCGGAGGCGGAGCGCACGCTGGTGCAGGCAGTGGAGGAGGCCGGCTGGAAGTGCGCGATCAATCCCGGCGAGGCCGCCTTCTACGGCCCCAAGGTGGAGCTGCACTTCCGGGACGCCCTGGGTCGCACGTGGCAGGTGGGAACCCTCCAGCTTGACATGGCCATGCCCGGCCGCTTCGGGCTCCGCTACGTGGGACGAGACGGCCAGGAGCACGAGCCGGCCATGCTGCACCGCGCGATCCTCGGCTCGCTGGAGCGCTTCATCGCCATCTATCTCGAGCACACGGCGGGCGACCTGCCGCTGTGGCTCGCCCCGCTGCAGGTCGTCGTGTTGCCCATCACGGAGCGGCACGTGGATTACGCCACCCGCGTGCGCGACGCGCTCGTCGCGCGCGGCGTCCGGGTGGAGCTCGATGCGCGGAACGAGAAGCTCGGCTTCAAGATCCGCGAGGCCGAGACCCAGAAGGTTCCGGTCATGCTCGTCGTGGGAGACCAGGAGGTGACGCACGGGACCGTCACTCCGCGGCGCCGCGGCGCGGAGCGCAACGACTCCGCCTCGCAGCCGCTCGACCCCTTCGCCGCGGGGATCGCGGCGGAGATCGCCGAGCGGAGCCGCCCGAACGTTCCGTAGGAGGAAATCCGCATCGCCGACCCCAAGCGCGACACGGTTCGGGTGAACGAACGGATCCGGGCCCGCGAGATCCGAGTCATCGACGACGACGGCGAGCAGCTCGGCGTGATGACTCCGGAGCAGGCCATGGAACGGGCCGCCGAGAAGGGGCTGGACGTGGTCGAAGTGGCCCCCAACTCGGTACCGCCGGTTTGCCGGATCATGGACTACGGGCGTTACAAGTACGAGCAGAAGAAGAAGCGCGCCAGCGGGAAGACCAAGGCCCACGCGGCGACGCTCAAGGAAGTGAAGGTGCGGCCGCGCACGGACCTCCACGACCTCGACTTCAAGCTGCGCAATGCCCGTCGCTTCCTGATGGACGGCGACAAGGTCAAGGTCACCCTGACCTTCCGGGGTCGCGAGATCGTGCACAAGGATCGCGGACGCGCTCAGCTCGACCGCATCAAAGAGATGCTCGCGGACGTCGCGGCGGTGGAGAATCCTCCGCGCATGGATGGTCGCTTCATGTCGATGATCCTGGTGCCCAATCGCGAGGCGATCGCGCAGATGCGCCGGGAAGACGAGAAGCGTGAGCAGTCGGCAGCCAAGGCCAAGACGGGAGAAGCCTGATGCCCAAGATGAAGACGCACCGCGGCGCGGCCAAGCGGTTGAAACGGACCGGAACCGGGCGGATCGCGCGGCGCCAGCAGGGGATGCGGCACATCCTCACCAAGAAGAGGCGCAAGCGGAAGCGCCAGCTCCGCAAGCCGGCCCTGGTCTCGAAGGTGGACGAGGCACGCGTCAAGCAGCTGCTGCCCGGAAGCTAGGGGCGGCGCAGAAGGAAGAAGCATGGCTCGAGTCAAACGAAGCGTTCCGGCGCGGCGGCGCCGGCGGCGAATCCTGCGGGAAGCCAGGGGCTACCAGGGCGCCCGCGGGCGGCTGCTCAAGACCGCCCGCGAGGCGGTGGAGCGCGCCTGGCGCTACGCCTACCGCGACCGCCGGCGGCGCAAGCGAGAGTTCCGGGCGCTCTGGATCGCTCGCATCAATGCGGCGGCCCGGGAGCAGGGGCTCTCCTACAGCCGCCTGATGGAGGGATTGCGCAAGGCAGGCATCGAGGTGGACCGCAAGAACCTGGCCGACCTGGCGGTGGCGGAGCCGGCAGCCTTCGCCGCCCTGGCGGAGCGGGCCAAGGCGGCGTCGGCCTAGGAGCCGGAGGAAGGGTGGCGAAGCCGATCCCCGATCTGGAGGCGCTCGAGCGCGAGGCCAGCCGGGCCATCGCGGCGGCGGAGAGCGTTCCCTCCCTGGTCGAGGCGCGCGCCCGCGTGCTCGGACGCAAGGGCTCGCTGTCCGGCGTCCTGCGCCAGCTCGGCAGCCTCCCGCCCGCCGAGCGGGTGCGCCTCGGTCAGGCGGCCAACGCCGTGAAGCAGCGCCTGGAAGAGGCCTTGCGCGTGCGGCGCGACGCGCTCGAGGAGGCCCGGCGCGAGCAGGCCCTCGTCGAACGAGAGCTCGACGTGACGCTGCCGGGCGTGGAGCCGCCGCGCGGCCACCTGCACCCGGTCACTCACGTGGAGCGCGACGTGGCCGACTTCTTCGTGAGCCTCGGCTTCTCCATCGAGGAAGGCCCCGAGGTCGAGACCGAGTACAACAACTTCGAGGCGCTCAACATCCCGCCGGACCACCCGGCCCGCGACATGCAGGCCACCTTCTTCGTGGACGACGGGCTCGTCCTGCGCACCCACACCTCGCCGGTGCAGATCCGCGCCATGAGCGGCCGCGAGCCGCCGTTCCGCTTCATTGCGCTGGGGCGCGTCTATCGCCACGACGTGAGCCCGCGCCACAGCCCCATGTTCCACCAGGTGGAGGGCTTCCTGGTGGACGATCGGGTCACCTTCGCGGACCTGAAGGGGATCCTGCATGCGTTCGGCCGGAACCTGATGGGTGCCGGCACCGAGCTCCGCTTCCGCGCCAGCTACTTCCCCTTCACCGAGCCATCGGCAGAGATGGACTACGCCTGCCTGCTGTGTGAGGGGCAGGGCTGCCCCACCTGCTCCCAGAGCGGCTGGATCGAGTGGGGCGGCTGCGGGATGATCCACCCGCAGGTGCTGCGGAACTGCGGCATCGATCCGGAACGCTGGCAGGGCTTTGCGTTCGGCATGGGACTCGAGCGCACCGCCATGCTCCGCTACGGCATCCCGCACATCCGCCTGCTCTACGAGGGCGACGTGCGCCTGCTGGAGCAGATCTGATGCGGGTGCCCCTCGACTGGCTGCGCGAGTTCGTGCCGTTGCCCCCGGAGCCGGCTCTCATCGAGCGCCTGACCTTCGGCGGCCTCGAGGTGGCGGCGGTGGAGCGGACGGGCCCCGACCTCTCCGGACTCCGCGTGGGCCATGTGCTCGAGCGGACTCCCCACCCGAAGGCCGACCGGCTCTCGCTGTGCCGCGTGGAGCTCGGCGAGGGCGAGCCGGTGGAGGTGGTGTGCGGCGCCCCGAACGTGGCGGCGGGCCAGAAGGTGGCGTTGGCACCGCCGGGCTCGCGCCTCCCGGACGGCACCAAGCTCAAGCGTGCCAAGATCCGCGGGGTGGTCTCCAACGGGATGATCTGCTCGGCCCGGGAGCTCGGTCTCGGCGACGACTCCGAGGGCATCCTGGTGCTGGATCCGGATGCGCCCGTCGGCGCACCCCTCTCCACGGTGGTGAGCGCCGGCGAGACGATCCTCGAGGTGGCGCTCACCCCGAATCGCGGCGACTGCGCCTCCCTGCTGGGCGTGGCCCGGGAGGTGAGGGCCTTCTTCGGAGGCCAGGTGAGCGTGCCGCCGGTGGAAGCGACGGAGTCCGGCCCGCCGGCCCGGGAAGCGGTGCAGGTCGTGCTGGAGGATTCCGCCGGCTGCCCCTACTACGTGGCGCGCCTGGTGCGGGGCGTCCGCGTCGCTGCGAGCCCGGAGTGGATCCAACGCCGATTGGCCCGCATCGGCGTACGCACCATCAACAACGTGGTCGACGTCACCAACCTCGTGCTCCACGAGCTGGGCCAGCCGCTGCACGCCTTCGACTGGGCCGCCCTGCGCGGCGAGGCCGTGCACGTACGCCGCGCCCGGGCCGGAGAGAAGCTCGTCACCCTCGACGGCGAGACCCGCGCCCTGGGGCCCGACGATCTGATGATCGCAGACGCGGAGCGCGCCATCGCCCTGGCAGGCGTGATGGGAGGCGCCGAGACCGAGGTCGGGAACGAGACGCGGGACGTGCTGCTCGAGAGCGCGTGGTTCGATCCCATGCGCGTGCGCCGCACCGCCCGGCGCCTGGGGCTCGCCACCGAGGCCTCCTACCGCTTCGAGCGCGGCGTGGACCGCGACGGCGTACGGCGGGCCGCGGACCGGGCGGCGCGTCTGATCGGCGAGATCGCCGGCGGCCAGGTGGCCCCGGGGGCGGTGGAAGCCCGCGGCGCAGCCCCGGAGCGCGCCGCGGAGCTGCGCCTGGATCCGGCGCGCGTGAACGGGCTGCTCGGTACGGAACTGAGCTCCGACGCGATCGTGGAGCGCCTCGCGCGGATCTCCGTGGAGGCGCGCGCCGGCGCCGGGGGGGTCCTGCACTGCGCCATCCCGAGCTGGCGCAACGACCTCGTCCTTGCCGAGGATCTGATCGAGGAAGTGGCGCGCATCCACGGCTACGAACGCATCCCGACCACCCTGCCCACGGGACGGCTGGAGCCGGCGGCCCGCCCGGTGGCCTGGCGCCTCGGCGAGCGGGTGCGCGACGTGCTCTGCGGCCTCGGCCTGATGGAGTGCCGCACGTTCCCCTTCGCGAGCGAGGCGGACCTCGACCGCCTGGGGCTCGCCCCCGAAGACCCGAGGCGCGAGCCCGTGCCGATTCGCAACCCGCTCGTGGAGGAGGAGTCGCGCCTGCGCCCGACGCTGGTGCCCGCGCTCCTCCAGCTGGTGCGCCGCAACCGCTCCCGCCAGGTGGAGCGGGTGCGTCTCTTCGAGCTGGCGCGCGTCTTCCAGGCCCGCCCGGCCGGCGAGCTCCCCGACGAGCCCTTGCACGTGGCGGCGGTCCTGACCGGGGCCGGGGAGCGGCGCCTGTGGGAGCCGGCGGAAGCGGTGCCGATCTTCTTCCAGATGAAGGGCATCGCCACCCGGCTCGTGCGCGAGCTCGGCGGGGAGCCCGGCTTCGCGCCGGGCAGCCCCGAGCCCTTCCTGCACCCGCGGGCCGCGGTTCGCCTCCAGGCGGGCGGGCGCGAGGTGGGCGTGGTGGGCGAGCTGCATCCCGAGGCCGCCGACCGCTTCGAGGTCGACGTGCCGTGCGCGCTGCTCGTGCTGGATCTCGGCGCCCTGGCCCGGCGGCCGCGGCTGGAGCCGCGCTACCGCGAGCTGTCGCGCCAGCCGCACGTACGGCGCGACCTGGCGGTCCTGCTGCCGCGGGCCAGGCCCGCGGCGGAGGTGCTGGAGGCGGTACGCCGCGCGGCGGGCGGCGACCTCGTGTCCGCGCAGATCTTCGACCGCTACGAGGGGCAGGGGGTGCCCCGGGACCGGGTGAGTCTGGCCTTCCGTCTGGTCTTCGAGCGGCCCGATCGGGCGCTCACCGACGCGGAGGTCGCAGGATCGATCGATCGGGTCGTGGCCGTGCTGGCCGAACGTTTCGACGGGGAGCTCCGCTAGCCCGAAGCCGGGCAGGAGGGGAAGCATGACGAAGGCCGACATCGTCGAACAGATCTACGAGCGCGTGGGCTTCTCGAAGAAGGAGTCCGCGGAGCTGGTGGAGAAGGTGTTCCAGGTCATGAAGGAGGTGCTCGCCGGCGGCGAGAAGGTGAAGATCTCTGGCTTCGGCAACTTCGTGGTCCGGGAGAAGAATGCGCGCAAGGGCCGCAACCCCCAGACCGGCGACGAGATCCTGCTGGAGGCGCGGCGCGTGCTCACCTTCAAGCCGAGTCTCGTCTTGAAGACCATGTTGAACGAGGAGCCGACACCACGGATCGAGAAGGATCGCGCGCACGGGGGCTAGTTTCCGGCCACGAAAGCCAGGGGGGATCATGGTCGAGCGAGACGACGCGTCAGGGGGCGACGAGGAATCCAAGCGCTACTACCGGATCGGCGAAGTGGCGCGCATCACGGGGGTCAAGCCGCACGTCCTCCGCTACTGGGAGTCGGAGTTCCGGTGGATGGCGCCGGCCAAGTCGCGTGCCAGGCAGCGGCTCTACCGCAAGCGTGACATCGAGGTGATCGAGCTGATCAAGCGCCTCCTCTACGACGAGCGCTTCACCATCGCGGGGGCCCGCAAACGCTTGCGGGATCTCGGCATTGCGCGTGCGCTGGCCGGGCCCCAGCTCGACCTGGGCGTCGAGCTGGACCACCAGGCGCGCTACCGCCGCATTCGCGACGAGCTCCAGGCGATCCGCGGCATGTTATGAGACCGACGACGGCCCTGGCATTGATGCTCGCACTCGCGGTCTGGCTCGCCCCGCTGCCGGGCCGGGCGCAGACGTGTGCCCCGTGGCCCGGTGAGCCGAGTCCGCTGCCCACCACGGCGAGCGCCGACGCGCTGGCAGCCCAATGGGCGCAGCAGCGCGTCCACGAGCTGGTGGCCGCCGCGGAGCGCCTGGAGGCGGCCGCCCCCTCCGCCGCCCACCGCGTGTGGCGTCACGCGGCCTGCCTGGATCCGGAGCGGGCGGATCTGGCGGCGGCGATCGCGCGGACGCGACCCTTGCGCGTGCATCGCCCGGAGCCCGTGCGCGGCCGGATTTCCGCGCCTCCCCGGGCCGCCAGCGTGGAGGCAGCCCTGGCGCCGATCCGTGCCTCGTTGATCGTGGTGGCGGGGCGCCCCGCCCCGGCACCCGCGGAGGCTGCCCTCGAAGCGTCCAGGCCGAGCGCGTCGGCGCCGGCACCCCCCACCCCGGAGCCCCCCGCCGTGAGCAGCCCGCCGACCCCCGAGCCCACCCCGAGCGAGCCGCCCCTGGCCGCCCTCGACGGCCGTCTCGACGAGGCCGAGACGCTGATCCGCAGCGCGCGCTTCGAGGAGGCCCTGCAGGCCCTCGGCACGGCGCGCGTCGACCTCGTGGACCTGCGGGCGGAGAACGGCGCAGCCGCTCGCCACGCGCGCCTCGAGCTCCTGACCGGGACCGCCGAAGTCGCCCTCGGCCGGGAGAACGAGGCCCAGGCGAGCTTCGCGCGGGCGCTCGCGGTCGACCCGGGTCTGCGCCTCGACCCCGCCACCACGTCGCCCAAGGTGGTTCGCACCTTCGAGCGCGCCCGGGAGAAACGCCCGTGAGGGCGTTGCGCATCGTCGCGCCCCTCGTTGGGGGCTTCGCCCTCGCGTCGGCCTGCGCGAGCCCGCCGCCTCCGGCCTGGCTCGAGGTCTCGATGCTGCGGGGCGCGGCGGGGCAAGTGGAGAGCCTGGAGTCGCGGCCGGAACGCCTGCGTCTCGTGCTCGATCTAACCGCCTCGATGGGCGCCGCGTCCACGGCCGGCGAGCCCTCGCCCGCCGAGGCCGCCCGCGCAGCGGCCGTGCGGGTGCTGGAGGGCCTGCCTCCGGAGACGGACGTCTCGCTCCAGGTCCTCGGCATCGCGACGGGGCGGGCCTGTGCGCCGCCGGTGCGCCTCTCCGCACCGGAGCGCCCGTGGGGCTCGCAGCTCCTGGCCCGCAGCGTGGCTGCCCTGGAGCCGCGCTCCGAGGGCTCCCTCTCCCAGGCGCTCCGGGAGGTCCGCCAGGACGTGCACGAGGCTGCTCCCGCGTCGCGCTGGCGGGTGGTGGTGCTGAGCGACCTGCGCAGCGACTGCGGCGGCGACCCGTGTGCGGGCCTGACCGGGCTGCTGGAGCTCGGCGCCCGGGTGGACGTGGTCGACCTGGGCGACGAGCCGCCCGCCTGCCTGGCGGAGATGGAGCTCCCTGGCCCTCCCTCCGAGGCCGCCGCCCTGGCGCCGCCGCCCCCACCGAGATTCCGCGTGGAGGCGGCCCCCAAGGGCGGCCGGGAGGCGGGCCCGGAGCTGGCGCGCGGCGTGGCGGGGGAGGCCCCCGTCGGGCTCGCCGCCGGACGCGCGGTGGTCGTCCTGGAGACGGATCCGGTCTTCCGCATCGGCCCCCTCGATCTCGAGCCCGGCACGCTGACCACCGTGCGCGCCCTGGATTTCCCGGCCCAGGAGACGTCCTGGCGTGCCTGGGCCCTCAGCCGCCGGCCCGCCGGGCCGGAGCGGGGTACGAAACCGTGACGAGAGCCGCCACCGCCATCGACCCCTTTGGTCCCACGGCCAACCCGAGCCTCTACGTGCCGCGCCCGTCTACCCGCGAGGCCCTGGCGCGGGTTCGCGAGTTCGTGGATGCAGGCCGGCGCCCCGTGGCCCTGGTCGGTCCGCCGGGTATCGGCAAGACGATGCTGCTGCGCGTGCTCACCTTGCAGCTCGAGGATCGCTACCGGATGGTCTTCGTGCCGCACCCGACGCTTTCCACCTCGGATCTGTGCGCCTGGGCCCTGAGCCTGCTGGGCGAGGTGCCGAGCGCCGACCCGGAGCGGGCTCTCGTGCGCCGGGCGCTCCAGGAGCAACGAGACGGCTCGGCCCTGCTGCTGGTGGTGGACGACGCGGACACCATGCCAATCAACACGGCGCGGCGCCTCGGCGAGCTGACGCGTGGCTCGGAGGGAGCGCTGCGGCTCCTGGTGAGCGCCGCCGACGACGTCCGGGCCGGCCGCTTCCTGCAGGCGCTCGATCCCGACGGCCACGGCGACGAGGTCCGGCTGACCGAGCCGATGAACGAGCAGGAGACGGCGCAGTACGTGCGAAGCCGGCTGGAGGCGACCAAGGCGCCGCCGGCGGTGCGGGGGCGCTTCGACGCCGGGAGCCTGGCCCGGCTCCACCGCGCCTCGGGAGGCAACCCGCGGCGCCTGCACGAAGTGGCGTCGCAGATCCTGGAGGCCGAGTTCGAGGAGCCGATCGAAGCGGTCTCGCACGCGCAGCCAGCCCTGCGCGTGGTGCGGCCGGGAGCCGGCGCGGAGAGCATCGAGGAGGCGGTGCCTGCGCCCGAGGCCCCGGAGCCCTGGACGGCGTCCCCCCCGGATCCCCTGGCCGATCCGTTGCCGCCCGTGGACGCGCCGTCTGCCGCCGGGCCGACGCCGCCCGAGGCAGCCATCACGCCTGCACCCATGGCCCGGGCCGAGGGTCCACAGGCCAAAGCGGCGCCTCCGGCCCCTCCGACGGATCCGGGCGGGGAGAGCCTGGTGCTGAGCGGCCCGCGCTTCCAGCCGGCCGGGGTGCGCTTCATCCCGCCCGCGCGGGGTGCGCGTCGCCCGATCCGGCGCAGCGCGCCGCCGGGTCTGCTCGTGCCCCTCGGCGTCGCCGCCCTGGTGGCCGTCGCGGCCGTCGTCATCCCGCTCCTGACCCCCCGCATCGTGCGCGAGATGACCCCACGTCCGGAGCGGCCTGCCACCACGCCCCTCGTCGTCGAGGAGGGCAGAGCGGGCGGGCCCATCGCCTCGTTGCCGCCGCGCGAGCGACTCTTGGACGAGCCGCGCGATGCGCCGCTCGGTGCGGCCGGGCCGGGCGCGGTCACGGGCCCCTCGAGCGGCGAGCTCTCCCTGGCAGAGGACGCGGCTGCGCCCATCGAGCCGGTGGCCGTGAGCGTGAACGCCGTGCCCTGGGCGGAGATCGAGGTGGACGGCATCGTGGTGGGCGTGACCCCGCTGGCGAACCTCCCCCTGGTCCCGGGTCCCCACGTGGTCCGCGCCCGCATGCCCGACGGCCGCACCCTGGAGCGACGCGTGGAGATCGGCCCGGAGACGCGGCATCTGAGCTTCGAGTAGCCGCCGGTCGACAGGCGCCCTCGCGAGGGCTATTCAGGTCCCAGTCGGGCCGTAGCGCAGCTTGGTAGCGCGCCTGAATGGGGTTCAGGAGGTCGCGAGTTCAAATCTCGCCGGCCCGACCAGTGATTCCAGCCGGTTGCGGGAGCTGGGCGTGGCCGAAGCCGGTCCAGCAGCCGCGTCCGCCGGTGCTGATCGGCGGCGTGGCCGGACCCACGCTCTTCGCGCACATTGTCGAGTACGCCGACGGCTGGATGCCGATCGGCGGCGCCCGCCTGAAGAAGGACCTGCCGCGCCTGCGCCAGGCCTTCGAGGAGCGCGACCGCGACCCCGACGAGCTGCTCGTGGCCCCGACCTTCGTCGCGCCCGACCCGGGCAAGCTCGACTACTACCGGGAGCTCGGCGTCACCGAGTGCGTGCTACCGCTCCCGGCCGAGCCGCGCGACGCGGTGCTCCCGATCCTCGATTCCTACGCGCGCTTCCTGTAGCGCGCTGACCGCGCGACACGCGGACCGGTGCGGGCGCCGGGACGTGCGTCCCGGCGCCCTGGAATCGGAGAAGGCTGCTGGTCCTACTTTCGAGGCTTGGCGCGCGGCCGCGGCTTGCCGCGAGCCACGCGAAGCTCGGAATCGGTGGATTCCGTCCAGACACAGCTCGAGTCGAAGCCGTCCGGGTTCGACAGGCAGGGCCCGGCGTTCCGGTCCAAGAGCTTCGACTCCCCGAGGAGGCCCGTGCCGAGATCGGCGACGCCCCCGTCGCCGCGCACTTCGAAGACGAGCGCGGCTCCGCCGACTGCGACTGCGTCTTCGGGGAGATCCACATGCGCGGAGGCCGAGTCCACCACCAGCAGAATGGCCGCACAGGCCAGCACCACGTACGTAGTCGATCGCACCGTCACACCCTCCGCCGGTCCCACCACGGGCGGGAACGGCGATTCCGCCAACCGCCCGGCGTTCCGGGTCGGTCGCGTCTCGCGGGCGAGGTTGCGGGGGCGGCCGGAGCGCCCGCGCCGGGCCGCCCGATCCGGGCTGCGCGCCCCTTGCACGAAGCTTCGGGGGTGCCCGGACGGCCGCGACTATGCAGCGTCTCGTTCTCCGCTGTCAATCACCCGGATGGGGGGTTGCGCCGGGGGCTACGCCTTCCGGAGCGCGCCGCACCTTGCCGCCCGGGGGGGGGCCGCTCGAAGCGCGACTCGCGGACCGGGTCGGCGACCTGGAGGCTGTAGGAATCGTAGTAGCGCTCGCGACCGAGCCGCTGCGCCTCGCGATGCTCGGGGTGCTCGCGCCAGGCGCGCAGGTGCTCGTGCGATTCGAACTCGATGATGCTGCAGCGCTTGCCGTCCTCGCCTACGGTACCGCCCAGCCCGATATCCCCCAGGGAGTTGTCACTTCGGGCCTTATCGGACCTCGAGAGCCCGCTTGTTCGACCCAGCCGCCCCGTCCTGCCGCGGAGTGCGGGCGGCACCCTACCACGGAAGACCCGGCGCAGCCGAGGCCCCGAACGGGCTGTCCTCGACGCGCCGGTCGGCGTCAGCGGCCGTCGAGCCGCCCGGCGTCCTGGGCCAGGAAGCCCGCGAGCAGCCGCCCGGCCGTGGCGTAGAGCGGCTCCGGCGCGTCGCTCGCGAGCCGCGCGGCGAAGGCCGGAATCCAGCGTGCCAGGTGGTCGCGCACGAAGCTGCGGGCCGCGTCCCGGCAGATCCCCGCGGCCTCGGCGCCCGCTCCGTCCCGGAGCGCCAGGCCCTCCTTCACGGCGAGCAGGTGCATGAACTCGAGCTCGGCGCTGACGTGATCCAAGCGCTCGCTGCCCGGCGCCACCTCCACCCCGAAGGCCCGATAGAAGCCTGCGATGTCCGCAAGCTCGTAGGTGCGCGTGGGGACCGCCTCGGGGTCCTCGGTGGTGTAGGAGGTCTCGTGGGGCGGACAGCGCAGGCCACCGCTCGCCTCGAAGGTGCGCTCGTACTGGCTGCGCAGCACCTCGGGCTCGGCACGTTCGAGCAGCGCCGAGAGCTCCGCCGCGGCGCGCGTCAGCGGCTCTCCGGCGCCGAGACGGGTGAGGGCCCGGCGCAGCTCGGGCAGCTCACGGCCGCGGAGCGCGGTGAGCGTGGCGGCGTCGGGAGCCCCGAACAGGCGGGCGAGACCACGGTAGACGCGCGCGCGGTCCAGGTGCGGGTCGAGCTCCGGGCCCGCGCTCTCAGCGCCCGGCATCCGCCTTCACCGTGGTGCCGAGGGCGAGCGGCACCCAGTTGAGGGTCACCGACTTGCGGCCGTTCACCTCGCCGCGCGAGCCATCCCAGACCGCCACGATCAGCTGCGCGGTCTCCCCCGGCTTGAAGGCAGGATCCTCGGGATCCCCCGTGGAGAGGCGACGCCGCAGCACGACCGCCCAGCGGCCGTTGCGGTGCTCGCTCGCGGCGAGCACGTTGCGCCCGGCGCGCCGGGTCAGGGTCCCGAATCCGGTCGCGACGAACTCGACCACCGGCTCGGTGCCCCGCCAGGCGCGCACCTCGCGCTGCACCGCGGCGTCCTGGGGGAAGTACCAGACCCCCTCCGTGTGGGGATAGCGGGCGGCGAAGCCGCCCTGGCCGCGCGCCTGGGCCTCCAGGTCCGCCGTCCACTGCCAGATCGAGACCGGGTGATCGGGATCCCCCATGAAGGGCGAGGGGGGCGGCTCGGGCTCCGAGACGGGAAAGCCCACCGCCGCCGCGTCCCGGAAGGTGTCCACGCCCACCTCCCGGTCCGCGGTCGCGTCCGCCCACTCGAGGCGGATCGCCAGCCACTCCCCGTCGTGCATGGCACGCAGGGTGAGCTCCGTCACCGCGCCGCCGCCGTTGGGGGGAACGATGATCTGGGGCGTCAGCGTGAGCGAGGCTGCGGGCGTCGACTTCCAGTCCGCGGCCTCCGGCCGGCCCGGCACTCCCGCGTGGTGGTAGACCGCCTCGACCCGCGGGACCTGCTGGGCCGGGGCCGCGCCCGCCCACAGCACCAGGCCCGCCAGCGCGATGCTGCCCGCTCTCATGCTCTCCCTCCTCGTCCGGTGCCCATCAGGTGACGTCGAGCCGGTACGCGCCGCGGCTCCGGTCGTAAGCCGGGCGCATCTGCGGCGGCTCGGTGATCGGGACCTCGGCCAGCAGCTTGTCGGCCCCGTCGTAGGCCCGGGCCACGCCCTCGCGCACTTCGAAGCGCTCCATGATCGCCGGCGAGCTGCCGAAGAGCTGCAGCAGCCCGGCCAGGACCGGGTCGTCCTTGGCGGCGCGATAGCTCTCGACGGCCGCTCCCGCCCCGGGCCCGAACATCTGCTCCAGGTAGTCGACGGGAACGTGGATCGGGGGGATGTAGTACACGTTGGGCGACAGGCCGAACTGCGGGTAGAGCGGCAGCGCGATCTTGCGCACGTGGACCAGGTAGTCGATGGGATGGTCCTCGCGCACGCCCTGGCGCGGGTCGCTCACCCAGCCCTGCCCCCGGATCTTCCCGATGCACTGCTCGACGCACTGGGTCTGCATACCCTGCTCGAGCTTCGGGTAGCAGGCGATGCACTTCTCCGAGACCTCGTTGTTGGCGCGGAACATGGACTTCCCGTAGGGGCAGGCCTTCACGCACTCCCGGTAGCCACGACAGCGGCTCTGGTCGATCAGCACCACGCCGTCCTCCGGGCGCTTGTAGATCGCACCTCGCGGGCAGGCCGCCAGGCAGGCGGGATAGGTGCAGTGGTTGCAGATGCGCGGCAGGTAGAAGAACCAGCGCTCGTGGGTCGGCTGGTTCATGTGAAGCCCGCGGGGCACCGGGCCGCCGGCGATCTGGTCCTCGCCCAGGTTCGGGTGCGCCCAGTCGTCGTCGCCCGGTCGCACGCCGACCGCCTTCTCCGTGCGGCCGTCGGCGGCCTCGAACACGGTCTTTCCCTGGTAGACCCCGTCCTTCCAGACCCCCGGGCCGATCTTCTCCAGCACGGCGAGGTCCCATGCCGTGGGATAGCTGCCGTAGGGCTTGGTCTCGACGTTGTTCCACCACATGTACTCCTGGCCCCGACCGGAGGTCCAAGTCATCTTGCAGGCCATGGTGCAGGTCTGGCACGCGATGCACTTGTTCACGTCGAAGACCCAGCCGATCTGGCGCTTCGCGTGGGCCTCCTCGTAGGGGTAGTCCATGCTGCGACCGAGCTGCCAGTTCCAGACCTTCGCCATGGCTCAGCTCCTCTCGACCTTGACGAAGCCGCCACCGAGGTAGCGTTTCATCGCGTCGCTCTCCTGGGTGGGGCGCACGCCGAGGGTCACGGGACGCCAGGGGCCCTTGCCGTCCCGCCCGCCCGCCTCGGCCCGCGTGATCTTCACGAAGGACTCGCGCGGCGCTCCGTTCGCGCAGTGGACGTCGGGGCAAAAGCCCTGCTCGATCTGCTGCCCCATCAGGTTCTTGCGGGTCAGCGTGTCCGTGAGCAGCGTCGGGCGCAGCCACGAGCGTGTCCCGCTCTGGTGGCTGCCGTAGCGGTACATGGACTGGTACCCGGTCTCGGGGCTGCGGGCCAGGCCGTCCCGCCGCTCTTCGTGGCCCCGCACGCTGCCGAAGGAGGCGCCCGAGAAGTGGAAGAACGTGCGCGCGATGCCCCGGGGCGTGCCCGGGTAGTAGCGCGCGCGCATCATCGCCCGCGCGATCTTGGCCTCCTCCGGACGCTTCTGCCAGCCGTGGAAGGGACGGTCCTCGGGGTCCGCGTCGATCCAGACGTAGTCGCCGTCTCCGATGCCGAGCTCCCGTGCATCGTCGGGGTTGATGTCGACGTACCCCTCGCCGACCCACGGCTGCCGGCGGTCGCGCCGGTACATGTCACCGTAGGGGCCCCACCAGGCCGACAGGATGTCGATGTCCGCCACGATGGTGTGGGTGCTGTGCCGGTACTTGGGCGTGATCCACTGGTGCGTGAAGCCGCGGCCCATCAACGGATGGCGCGTCTCGAGCAGCTCGGCCGGCGTGAGCACGACGTTGCGTACCTGCCGCGCCTCGCCGCTGCGGTCCTCGGGATCGAGACCGAGCTCCGCGGGGCCCGCCGGGTGGATCAGCGGGTGGGGCGCCGCGACCAGCGCGTTCGGCTCGTAGAAGGTCGCGTCGATCGGCTCGCGGTGGACCGGGATCACCTCACCGTGCAGCCTGAACTCGGGCTCGTCCCGGAAGAACTCGAGGCGTCCCGTGCGGTTGTACCAGGGCATCGACTCCACGCTCTGCTCGTGGCCGATGTACTTGGGATAGGCGCGCCCCATCATCAGGGCCGGGATGCCCTGCTCCGCCTTGGCCAGCAGGTCGTCGAAGCGATAGCCCCGGGTGATGTTGCTGTGATCGAGGATGCGCTGGATGTACACGGCGCCCTTGCCTTCACCGATGAACTTCCAGTAGTCGACGAAGCGTCTGTCGCCGCTGATCTCCGCCAGCTTGGCTGCGACGCCCGCGTAGACCTCGCTGTCGCTGCGCGTGTTGTGGATGCGGGGGATGCCGCTGAGGGGCATCACCTGCATGAACGGGTTGGTGCAAGAGTTGGTGACGTCGTGCACGTTGTATTCGCCCCAGGAGTCGATCGCGAACACCACGTCGGCGTACTCGCAGCTCCCGGTCCACCACCACTCGTTCACGATCACGGCGTCGATCAGGCGCCGGCTCGCTCCCTCGGCTCGATAGGCCGGATGCCGCAGCAGGTTCATCACGACGTCGTAGTGGCCCTTCGCATTGCCGAGGATCGAGTTCGAGCCCGAGAACCAGAGCAGCTTGGTGGGCAGGGGCATGTGGCTCTCGCCGTTGAAGGTCCGGCCGTTCAGGGCGAGCGGCGTGTCGCCGTGGGAGTAGAAGTGGGCGGACTGCATGCGCGTGTAGTTGCGCACCCGCGGCAGCCGCTGCGGGTCGGTCTCGGGATCGAAGGGGTCCTCCGCCATGTAGAGGGGCACGCCGTTGAAGTAGGCTGCCCGGTAGTTGCCGGCGTAGCTTCCCACGTTGCCGCCCTGGAACCCGACGTTGCGCGTGAGCGCCGCCAGCAGGAAGACCGCCCGGTCCTTCTGGTCGGCATTGAACATCTGGTTCGGCCCCATCCCGGTGATGAAGAGCACGTGCTCCGGGTTGGCGGCGATCTCGCGCGCGAGGCTCCGGATCGCGCTGGCGGGCGCCCAGGTCACCTTCTCCGTGTTCTCCAGGCTCCAGGTGTCCCGCAGGTGGCAACGGATCAGGTCGAAGACCGGCCGCACCTCGACCTTGCGTCCGCCGATATCGAGCTCGAAGCTCCCCTCGAGCGCGGGATCCACGCCACGGGCGAAGAAGTAGCGGCCGACGTCGTCGCGCGATACCGGGGCGGGAGCAGCGCGCTTCGTGTCCCAGACCACGAAGTCGCCCCACGCCTCGCGCAGCGAGGCAGCCACCGCGGGCTCGCCGACGTTGGTCGCGAAGGGCGCGAGACTCTCGCCGTCGGCCAGCAGGCGGGTGCGCTCGAGCTTGGCCAGGCGGTAGCCGGGAATCACGTCGCTCGCCCGCACCAGCTCCTCCGTGTCCATCCGCACCAGGAACGGGAGGTCCGTGTGCCCCTTCACGAAGCCCGCGTCGTACAGGCCCTCGTCGATGATCTCCCGGGCGACGCCGAGGGCGAAGGCCGGATCCGTGCCCGGCCGCAGAATCACGATTTCGTCCGCCTTGCAGCAGGTCGAGCTGTACTCGGTCGTGATCGCGACGACCCGGGTGCCCTTGAGGCGCGCCTCGGTCAGGAAGTGGGCATCGGGCATCTTGGTCGAGATCCAGTTCATCCCCCAGCAGAGTGCCAGCTTGGCGTACTCCACGTTGGCGAGGTCGAAGTCCACGGTCTGCTGGCCCGTCACCATGGGATGTCCCGGAGGCAGGTCCGTGTGCCAGGAGTAGTTGTCGAGGCCGACGCCACCCTTGGCCTGGTCCCGGCCGACTCCCCGCACCTTGGCGTCGAGGAGCGCCATGGAGTTCGCCTGGCGGTACTGGCCGAAGAGCTTGATGGCGCCGAGCACGGGCATGCCGCCCCGGAACTTGAAGGTGCGCGTGCCCGCCCCCTCGCAGGCGCGGACCATGTCCGGGTGGTAGTCCTGCTGGGCCAGGCGCTGGACGCCGTCGTCCCCGGAGTAGAAGCGGGCCAGGTGGTCGAGCGTGCGGGCCACGAGCTCGAGGCCCTCCTCCCAGTCCACGCGCACGAAGGCGTCCTGGCCGCGGCGGAACAGCTCGGCCGGCGGCAGACCCCGGTCGTTGCGGGGAAAGCCCTGCTCCACCCACTGCTTGAAGCCCCGGCGCACCATCGGGCCCTTGACCCGCCGGTCCCCGTTGAAGCGCCGCACCACGGCGAGCCCCTTGTTGCAGTGGCGGGGATCCCAGCGCTGGGAGCAACGCGTGCCGTAGAGGTCCGTGGCCTCGTGATAGCGCTGGGTGGGACCACAGCGCGTGACGACACCGTTCTTGACGAAGGCCCGCAGGTAGCAGTTGTGGGTGTCGTTGGGCGTGCAGGTGAAGACGAACGACTGGTCGTGGGAGTAGACGTCGCGGTAGAGCCGCTCCCAGTCTCGCTCGGGATAGTGGTCGAGGGGATTGCGCAGCGCCGCCTGGGCGGGACGCAGCACGGAGAGCGAGAGCACCTCCCCGGCCGCCAGGACCGCCACCCCCGTCGAGGCGCCCTTCAGGAACTCGCGTCGGCTGACGCCCGTGGATGCCATGGTTCCCGCTCCTCTCGGGAAGGTTCCTCGGGCCGGCCCGCGGTCCTCGGGCCACGCATCGCCACACCGAAGCTCGGGAGCCCCCCGTGTCGTGGTGTGTCGCAGAGTCGGGGGCCCCGGGATATGACGCGGGTCATAGCAGCCGGCGCCCGGGTCGCGGCCGGCCTGGCAGCTCCCGGCCTCGGGAGCGCATATGACCGCGGTCATACCCCGCGACCGGAACCCGGGCGGCCCCCTCGTTAGCCGGGGAGCGCGGCCGCCGCGAGACTCCGGAGAGGCAGAGGCCGGTGGACGAGCATCTCTCCTATGCGATGCGCAACGCC
>JBFIML010000018.1:0-67289 GCA_041611735.1 Myxococcota bacterium
GGTACTGGCAGCGCTCGAGGCGGCCTACGAGCGCCTGGACCGCCACCTCGGCCTGCGTCCGCGTCGTCCCGTGGTGGTGGTGCTGTACGACCCCGAGGTCTTCGAGCGCAGCTTCGCGGGTCTCTTCCGCTTCCCCGCGGCTGGCTTCTACCACGGCACGATCCGGGTGCGCGGCGACGTGCGGCTCACGGGCGCGCTCGTCCGGGTGCTGCACCACGAGCTCGTGCACGCCGCCCTCGACCAGGCCGCGCCCTCCCTGATCCTTCCCGCCTGGCTGAACGAAGGCCTGGCGGAGTGGTTCGAGGCCCGGGCGATCGGCCGGCGGGCGCCGGCGGCGGGCGCGCAGGCCCGCCTGGCCCACGCGCAACGCAGCGGCACCTGGCTCCCCCTGGCGGCCCTCTCGGCGCCCGGCCTGGGTCACCTGGCCCCGGAGCTCGTAACCCAGGCCTACCTGCAGGCGTATGCCTTCGTGAGCCATCTGGCCCGGCTGCACGGCGAGGCGTCGCTGGGCGAGCTCTGCGAGGCGCTGATCCGGACCGGTCGGCTCGAGCGCTCCGTCCAGCGCGTCTTCGGGCGCGACCTCGCGGCGCTGGAGCACGAGTTCGCGGCGGCCATCGCGGGCGGCCGCTGAGCGGGTCAACCCGAAGCACCGGCCGGCCGAAACGACGCCCGAAGGCGATTTCGCGCCGGGAGGAAGACCATGGGCCGAGCCGCGCTGCACCCCGTGATGGCGCTCCTGCTCCTGGCAGGCGCTCTCGCCGCCTGCGACTCCGCCCCTCGCGCCGCCACGCCCCCCGAAGCCGAGGCCGCCGCCACGCCCGCCACTCGCGTGTTCTACCAGTGGGTGGACGAGGCGGGGACGGTGCGCTTCGCCGAGGACCTGGACGAGGTGCCGGTCTCCTGGCGGGATCGCGCCGGACGCGTGGAGGTCGCCGCCGCACCGCCCCGCGCCGCCGCCGCTTCCGCGCCGCGGGTGGTGGTGTACACGACCTCCTGGTGCGGCTGGTGCCGTCGCACCCTGGCCCACCTGGACCGCAAGGGGGTCTCCTACGAAAACCGGGACATCGAGGCGGACCCGGATGCCAGCCGCGAGCTGCTGCGCAAGACGGGCTCCACGGCCATCCCCGTGCTCGAGATCGACGGCCAGCTGCTGCGCGGCTACGATCCGCACGCCATCGACCGGCTGCTGGCCGCCGCCAGCTGACGCTCAGCGCCGTGCGCCGGCTGTAGGGGCGGAGCTCCGGGCCGGCGGCCCGCCGTCCTCCACCCGGTAGATGCGCAGGGCCCGGTTGGAGAAAACCGGTAGCAGCAATGGGTTGGCCTCGAAGCGATCGGGACGAGGCGGGGCCTGGACTCGATAGTGGCCCCAGCCGATCCCCACCAGCGTCGTGACGTCGTCCACCACCAGATAGCTCTCGCCTGCGTCGGAGGCGAAGGCGCGGAGCGCCCGCACGTCCTCCAAACCCGGGCCCGACAGGAAACGCCGGAAGGCGCGCTCGCGCCCAGCGAAGGGCTCCGTCTCCTTCTTGCGGGTTCGGCTCCCGTAGCGGTTCCCGGGCGCACGGCGCGCGTGGGCTGCGGCGGTGAAGTAGTCCGTTTCGTAGAACACGCGCCGTTCACCGAAAGCCGAAACCAAGATGAATCCGTGCTGCGTCACGAAGAGGTCGGTCGGAGCCGTCGTCTCGCGGATCCAGCGCAGCCCCTCGGCGTAGTCCGCCTCGAGGACGGCGGCACGCGGCCGGAAGCTCCAATCGCGCTCGACCCGTGCGCCGATCTCCCAGGCTGCGCCCCCGAGCATCGGCAGTGCCAGGACGAGCAGCGCCAGGGCCAGCACGACCCCGCGCCGGGTGCGCGGTCTCGCCTGGGAGGCCAACCACGCGCCGCCGAGCACGGTGAGCGCCAGCTGCCCGTTGTAGAGGAAGAAGATCTGCGAGTGGCCCGGGGCCGTGAGCAACAGGGAGGGGGCGAGTCCCGCCGCGAACACCAAGGCGAGCCAGCGCTGGGCATCGTCGAGTCGACGACGCTCGCGCCAGAGCAAGAAGAGACCGGCAAGAGCCCCGACGCCCAGGTATCCCAGCATCCAGAGGGGCGCCACCAGCGGCGTTAGCCACGCGTCTGGCGCCGGGAGCCGCGCCGCGATCTCCTTGTAGAAGGCGGAGCTCGACATGGCCTGCAAGGGCTCGATGACGAACATGCCCGACGCGTAGCTCCCGGGACCGAGTGCCAGGTAGAGCGTCATGGGGGCGGCAGCCAGGCCCAGGAGCAGCGTTGCCGCCAGGGCTCGCCCGGACGGTCTCCGACGCACGAGCCCCGTCCAGGCCAGAAGCCCACCGAGTGCCGCCAGAACCACCGGCATCACCGATCCCTTGACGCCGGAGGCGGCGGCGGCCAGGGCGGCGGCGAGCCCCAGACTCCGCGGGTCCGGACGGGCCCCGGTCAGCCAGCGCCGCAGCGCGATCGCCAGGCTCGCGAACGAAGCCAGGCCGAGAGCGGTGGAGAGGCTCCCGTAGATCCCGACATCGAGGTAGCTGTTGAAGCCGCCGGAAAACTTCCCGAGCCCGAGCAGCGGGAGCAGCGTGGCCGCGACGTCCGCGTGGAGCACGACCAGGGCGGCGCCCAGCAACCCTGCGGCGGCGCTGCGGCCGTAGGCGCGCCCGGCGTTGAAGACCTGGAGGCCGAGCAGAACCGGCAGCGCCGAGGCGGCGAGACGCTGCATCAGCGCGGCGACCGGGATGCCGGTGACCTGGCTCGCGCCCGCCGGAAAGGCGTAGGAGAAGAAGTGGTAGTTCAGGGCCTCGCCGGCCAGACGCGGGTCCGAGAGCGGCCAGTGGTGCTTCAGCTCCGCAGCGTTTCCCACGTGGAACAGGAAATCGGGCCAGCCCGCCAGCCACCAGTAGGGAAGGATCGGCGTCCTCCCCACCGCAAGGGCCAGGATGCCGAACAGCAGGACGACGTGACCGGGACGCGGCGGCGCACGCTGCGCGGACGGGCGCGCGCGTCCCAGCCCCAGCGCCGCCAGCGGAAGCAGGACGATCGGGAAGTACGCGTAGAGCCCGGAGGCACCCACGCACTTGAGCGCGAGGTAGCTGCCGAGCTGGATCACGTGCCCCAGCATCCAGCCCATGCCGAGGGCCATCAGCCAGTCGTCGTCCGGAGCGCCGAGCAGCCGGTAGGCGAGCCAGCCCGGCAGCACCACGTAGGCGGCCAGGAAGAGGCCGTAGGCGAGCACCTCCGCCGTGCTCGCCTCGTTCGAGACGGCGCGCAGGGCCATGAGCCCGAACAGGCCGAGCGCAAAGGCCAGCGGCGGCATGCAAACGCGAGCCGGCCGGCCCCCCAGCGTGCTCCCGGCCTCGCCCACTACCGGAGTCCGCCGGCCCGCCTTCGCTCCAGGGCCAGGTAGGCGGCCGGCTGGATTACCAACGTCAGCACCGTGGACGCGCCGAGGCCGAAGATCATGGCGTAGCCGAAGGGCCCCCAGAAGTCCCCGCCCGAGAGGCTGAGCGGGAGCAGGCCGGTCATCGTCGTGAGGGACGTCATGGTGACCGCCCGCAGGCGGGTCGCGGCGCCCTCGAGCACCGCCTCGCGCAAGGCCATGCCCCGGCTGCGCAGCGTGTTCACGTAGTCCACCAGGACGATCGAGTCGTTCACCACGATCCCGCTGAGGGCGATCATCCCCAAGAGTGCCATGAAGCCGAGCGGGCTCCCGGTCGCCACCAGGCCGAACGTCGAGCCGATCACCGCCATCGGGATCGCCAGCAGGATCAGCACGGGCTGGAGCAGCGAGCCGAAGCGCAGCACCAGGATGATGTAGATCAGGAAGATGGCGAGCAGCGTGGCCTTCGCCATGGAGACCAGCGAATCGTTCACCTCCTTGCGCTGCCCCATGAAGTGGAGCCGGTAGCCCGGCGGCAGCGCGATCTGCTGGCGTACCGCGCGCTCGGCCTGGGATGCCACCTCGATGGCCGCGAAGCCGGGCGCCAGATCCGCCTCCACCATGGCCTCGCGCTTGCGGTCGTAGCGCATGATCTCCCGCGTGGTCCAGCCGGGTTCCAGGCTGGCCACGTGGGAGAAGGGAACCGTGACGCCGAGCGTCGTGCTGTGCACCGGCAGCCCCCGCAGCTCCGCGGCCGTGCGTCGGTGGGCCCGCTCCGTGCGCACGACTACGTCGATCTCCTCGTCCCCCTCCCGGAAGGTGGTGGCCACCACGCCCTCGATCGCCGTGTGCAAGGTGGTGGCCACGTCCAGGTGCGTGATGCCCAGCAGGTTGGCCTTGGCGTCGTCCACGTGGGCCTGCACGGTGATCGGGTCGTAGCCGAAGTTGTCGCGCACCTGGGTGGTCCCCGGCAGCGCCCGGACGATCTCCCGGACGCGGCGCGCCAGCTCGCGCAGCACGTCCAGGTCGTCGCCGGTGATGAAGATCTCGATGTCCTCGGCGCCGGAGTAGCCCTGGCGGAGCACGCGGGTGCGGATGCGGGCGCCGGCGATGCGGCTCGCGAGGTCCTGGTGGACGCGCATCGCCACCTCGCGGGTCCGGTCCACCGGAGCGCGCGTGTTCACGATGGCGCGTCCCACGTTCTCGGCGCGCCCGTCGTCGAACTCGTTGTAGTAGAACTTCGGCATCTCGGCGCCGGAGACGGTGGTCCAATCGGCTACCTCCGGGTGCTCGGCCAGACGCGCCTCGATGGCCGCCATGAGCGCCGAGGTCTCCTCCACCGGGGTCCCGCTCGGAAGCTCGACCTTGATCAGGAACTGGCGCCGGTCCGCATCCGGGAAGAACTCCATGGGCCACAGGACCGCGCGCCCCAGCAGGCCCGCCCCCAGGAGGCCGAGCGCGAACCCCGCCAGCAGCCACCGCGGCCGCTCCAGCGCCTGGGGCAGCAGGCGGCGATAGAGCGCACCGAGCCGGCTCGGTGCGCTGCGCCCCCGCCTCGCCCCCAGCCCGCGGTGCATGGCGGCGGCCAGCAGCGGCGTCACGAAGTGCGCCACCGCCACCGACCCGACCAGCATGGCCGTGACGGTCAGCGGGATGCTGCGGATGAAGTCCCCGATGTCGCCCACCATGAGCCAGAGCGGGATGAAGGCCGCCAGCGTGGTGGCGGCACCCGCCAGGATCGCCAGATGGATCTCTCCGAGACCGTCGATCGCGGCGTCGCGCGGCGACTTGCCACGGTCCACATGGCGCTGGATGTTGTCGGTGACGATGATGGCCTCGTCCACCACCAGGCCGATGGCGATCACCAGCGCGGCGATCGAGATCTGGTGCAGCGGCAGGTTCGCCGCGCCCAGCAGCGCCACCGCCACCGTGAGCGAGAGAGGGATCGAGAGGGAGACCACGAAACCCGAGCGCCAACCCATGCCCATGAGGGCCAGGGCGACGACGAGCCCCATGCCGAGCAGCAGACTCCGCGTCAGGAGCGAGAGGCGTTCGCGCACGTAGGTCGGCTCGTCGGCGGCGACGACGGCCTGCATTCCTTCGGGCGCCTGGACCTCCCACCGGGCCAGGAGCGCGCGCACCCGCTCCCCAAAGGCGATGGCGTTGCGCTCGGGAAGCATCTCGATGGCCAGGATCACGGCGCGATCGCCGCCGGCCCGGGCCAGCACGTCGGGCTCCTCCAGGTGGCGGGTCACCCGCGCCACGTCGGCCAGGCGGATCGGCAGCCCGTCCGGCCCGGCGCCCAGGTAGCTGGCTCCCACGTCGCTGGCGGCGTCGAAGGCGCCCGTGGTGTGCAGCGCCGAGCGCAGGCCGCCCGCCTCGATCTCTCCGCTGGGGAGCTCGACGTTCCGCGCCCGCAGGGCCTCGATGACCCGCGGCACGGAAACCCCGCGCTGGGAGAGGCGCCGCAGGTCCAGGGCCACCTCGATCTCCTCGCGGGGCTCGCCGAGCCACTCGACGCGCCGCACGTCCGGCAGCTGTTGGACGTCGCGCTTGAGCTCCTTGGCCTGACGGCGCAGCACCAGCGGATCGACGCCCGCGCCGGTCACGGCCACGAGCAGGGTGTTGGTCTTGAAGGTGCGCGTGTCGACGTCCGGGTCCGAAGCCCCGGCCGGCAGCAGCGCACGCGCCTGCTGCACCTTGTCGCGGATCTGCTGCAGGCGCTCGGCCTGGGGGGCGCCCTCCCGCACCTCGACGAGCGTCCAGCTCACCCCGTCGTAGCTGCGCGAGAAGAGGGTGTCGATGTCGTCGAGCTCGGCGATCTTGTCCTCGATCACCTTGGTGACGAGGATCTCCACGCGCTCCGGCTCGGCGCCGGCCAGGTACACGACGATCGTCGCGAAGCGTTCCGCGATGGTCGGGTTTTCCTGCCGCGGCAGGCCCTGATAGCTGAGCACGCCGTACAGCACGAGCAGCAGCGTGGCCAGGACCACCACCCGCGGCCGCCCGCTGGACCAGCGCGCCGGGTTCATTCGAGCACGCGCAGGGCGTCGCCCTCGCGCAGGAAGTGCTGGCCGCGCGTGACGATCCGGTCGCCGTCCTGGAGTCCGTCCTCGATCACCAGCCGGGCCCCCCGCACTGCCCCCAGGGACACCGCCCGCCGTTCCGCCACCAGGCGGCCCCCGCCCTCCACCGCCACGAAGCAGAAGGGGCTCGCCCGGGCGTCGCGGAGCACCGCGGCCAGGGGCACCGCCAGCACCGGACGCGGCGCCTCGATGGGGATCTCGATCTCGACGGCCAGGGCCGGCCGCAAGGCCAGCTCCGGGTTCGCGATCTCGGCCTCGAAAGGCACCGTGCGCGTGGCCGCATCGGCCGCCACGTCGATGCGGCGGATCGCCCCCTGGAAGACCCGCTCGGGCCGACTGGGGGTGCGCACCCGGACCGTCATGCCGAGGCGGATGCGCGGCAGGATCGAGTCTGCCACGGCGCCGCGCACGACGATCGGGTCGACGTCGCTCAGGACCAGGACCGGACGCTCGGGGGAGACGCGCTCGTGCACCTCCACCAGACGGCGCTCCACCCATCCTGCCACGGGCGCCTGGAGGACCGCCTTGGCCAGGCGGTCCCGGGCGGTCTCCAGGGCGACGCGCGCCTGGCGCACCGCGCCGCCGGCGGCCTCGTGGTCCGCGCGGGCGCGTTCGTGTTGCTGCTTCGAGGTGGTGTTGCGGGCTAGGAGCGCCTCCTGCCGCTCGAACTGCTGCCGCGCCACGGTGGCCCGGGCGCGGGCCCGGGAGAAAGCCGCTTCGGCGCTGCGCAGCGCGCGTCGGAGATCGTCCGCGTCGAGCTCCGCGAGCAGCGCGCCCTGCTCGGCGCGTGCGCCCTCCTCCACGTGGAAGCGCTCCACGAAGCCCGGCACCCGGAAGGAGAGCTCGATGCGCGCTTTCGCCTCCGCCAGGCCCGGCACCACGATGGCGTCCGAGACGAGCTGCGGCGCGACGCGCTCCAGGTGCACCGGCACCTCGTTGCGCACGGGCGGCGCCGCCGCCACCGAGGCCTCGTCCCGGCAGCCCGCCGCCAGCAGCGGCGCCAGCAGGCCGATCAGCGCGCCCATCCGCCTCTGGTTCCTGGATCTCACCGCGCATCGCTCCCAAAACGAAACGGCCTTCCGGTGGGCACCCGGAAGGCCGTTCAACCAGTCGAAGTCGGTCTTCCTAGCGCGCCAGCCCCCACCGATCCACGCGCCGCGTGCACCGCGTGGGGTGAATCGACGAGATCTGGGAGCAGTCGCACATCGACTCGAAGCTACTCCAGCCGGGCGCCGGGCGTCAATTCGGCCGCCCGCCCCGGCGGCGCCCGCCCCGGCCGGACGGCCCACACTGCGCCCGCTCGGGCTTGTGCGAGGATTGCGGGGTGAGGCGAGAAGGCGTGAGGCGCGAGCAAGCGCCGCCCAGGCGCTCGAGAGCCGGTCCCCACCGGCGCTTCTTCGACGTGTGGTCGCGCTTCTACGACGTGCCCTGGGTGCAGCGGATGACCTACCGCCCGTTGCACGACGCGGTCCTGCGGATGCTGGCCAGGACGACGCCACGCTGCGTGCTCGACATCGGCTGCGGGACGGGCCTGCTCACCTCGCGCATGCAAGGCGAGTTCCCGGGCAGCCGGGTGGTGGGCTGCGACTTCTCCCCCGGCATGCTCGAGCGGGCCCGCCGGCGGGACGGTCGCGTGCGCTGGGTCCGGGCCGATGCCCTCGGCCTCCCTTTCCGCGACCAGAGCTTCGACGCCGTGGTCTCCACCGAGGCGTTCCACTGGTTCCCAGACCAACAGGCGGCGCTCGACGAGTTCTTCCGGCTCCTTGCCCCCGGCGGCCAGCTGCTGCTCGCACTCGCGAGCCCGGCGCTCGGCCTGCTGAGCGAGGCCACCCACATCGGTTCCCGGCTGGTCGGGGAGCCGCTCTACTGGCCCACGCGCAGACGGCTGCGCGCGAGCCTTCGCCAAGCCGGCTTCGAGCTGGCGGAGCAGCGCCGCATCCTCCGGCTGCCCGCGCCGATTGCGTTTCCGACCTTCCTCACCATCGCGGAACGGCCCCGGTGATTCCGGGCCCGGCCCGCCCGTCAGGCCAAGCGGTCCGCGTCATGTCGCATTCGGGCCGACTAGTCCGAGGCGATCACCGTCCCGACCTTGGTAGCGATCATCTGACCCGCCGCCCGAGCCGTACCTCCCTGCGCGTTGCAGCGAAGGAATATGGGGTTCGAGAAGAAGCCAACGGTGACATCGGCCAGCATGGGCTCTGCGCCGTCGTCCACCAGCACCGCGAACAGTCCGTGGACGATTCCGCCCCCAGAAACGAAGGAGCACTGCACGAACTGCCCGTCACCCACGCCGATCGCCTGAACCGCCCCCGAAAGGACGTAACTTCCGACTGGAACCGTCACGCTCGCGACCGTCTGGGTGAGACCGCTCGCGATTGTGTGGAAGCCGTCGCCGTAGTTGGTGTAGGCGGCACTGGGTCCGTGCGACGCCTCGCACGCGGCAAGATCGCCCGTGCACGCCTCGAGGTCCCCCGTACACGTCGTCAGGCGCGCGTTGGCCGCACTCAGATCCGCGTTGCAGGTCCCGAGCTCCCCGTTGCACGTGGTGAGGTCGCCCGTGCAAGTCCCGAGGCCCCCATTGCAGGCGCCCAGGTTCGTGGTGGTCTCGGCGAGGCTCGCCTCGCACGCCAGGATGCCCCCGGTCCGAGGCACCCTGCCGGGCTGCTGCGCCCAGGCCAGCCCGGCCATCAGCAACCCCGCCATGGCCACCCCGGCGATGGCTCCATTGCGCGTCTTCGCTCGCCCGCGCATCTTGCCCTGCGCCGCCCCCGCAAACGGCAGCACGATTACCGATCCGAAGATCCGTCGACCGATCCGCTTCATCTACCTCTCCTTTGGCCGGCGCGCCGAAGGCGCCGTGGCAGGGTCGATTACTAGGCCCAGGCCCTGCAGATGGCAAAGGTGGAAAATGGCGGGTTTGGGAGCGTTCTCCGGGCGTTCCCAGGCAATTGGACCGCTTTTCGGCCCAGACCTCGCAGCGCAGCGCAGCGGGGCTCATCCGCGCTTCGCCACGCTTCCCGCTGGGTCGAAGCCTGGTCCTGTAGCTGCTCCAGGACCTGAGGCTAGAATCAGACGGTTCGAGAGCAGTCCTGCTCCATGAACTCGGAGACGACAAGAGAAGAGTCCGCGCTCAATTCGCGAAGAGCGTCGGCGCCAGCGTCGCGCCGCGCCGGTGGGCGGTGCGCTGGACGCTCTCGAGGACCTCGGCCCGCTCCCGCGGCGGCCGGCAGCGGCGCGCTCCACTCGAACCCGACCAGCTCGTGGACCTACCACGGCGACACGGCCGTGCCGCCGCCTCAGGCTGCGCCGGCACGCGCGTTGACAGTAGGCGGATAGCAGGTGCCGAGCGCGGGGCGGCTCGGGGGTCGTCTGCACCCGCGCAGCGCCCGGGTCGCAGGCGCTGGCGGCGAGCGGACGCCAGGCGGTGAAGGCGAGCCAGATCCGCAGCGAAGGCGCCTCGAGTTCGGCGCCTACTCCGTCACCTCGGATATCGCCTTCACCGACGTCATCGGCCTCACCACCAAAGGCAGCGTCGGTGGCGTGCGATCCGTGTTCGCGCAGACGAGCAGCGGCAGCTCCAGCAGCAGCCTGACGCTCACCGCGGGTGACGATGCCGCGGTCAGCTACCCCGGCACGGGCTCGGCCACCATCACCTTCATCTACCACGGTACCGATAACAGCAGCAGCGGCTTGCTCGGCCTGGATCTCACCGCGGACGGCGCGACGCTCTTCGCGATCGACTACACGACGGACGTAGCGGGGTCGATCTCGGTGATCGCCGAATCCCCCGGTCAGATCCACTCGGTGGTCGCGCTGATCGGTCCCGGAAGCGCCGTCGTCAACATCAGTTTCGATAGCTTCTCCGCCATCGACTTCAGGCGGTCTTTGGAACCGGGACCACCGAAATCTTCAGCGTGGTCACGGCGGTGCCTGAGCCGGCGACGCTGACGCTGCTTGCCATCGGGGTCGCTGCGCTGGGCGCTCGGAGACCCTCCCGGCGCTGATCGGCGCGGGCTTCCTGCCCCGGAGCGCGTCGCCTTCCGATCCACCCGCAGTTCGAGGGGGCCCCTCGGGAAACTATGCGACCTGTAGGTGATTCCTCTTGCCCGCGGCTGGCTTCGCATAGCGTGCCCTCGAAGGAGACTCGTATGTCGTCCCTGCGACGTCTGTTCTCGGTTGCTCTGCTCAGCGGGCTGAGCGGTCTGCGCGGTTCAGGTCCGCCGCGTCACCCCAGCGGCGCATTCCGAGCTCCGGCCCGAGGCCCTCGAGCACCGCACCGTCGCGGCCCGTCCAGTGTATGCGAACCCCGCGGCGCTCCGGGCGTCGGAGCACCTCCGGATCGGGCATTCCGAAGCGCGAGAAGCGGGGTTCGGATACGACCGCCAGCTGGGGCGCACCGCATCCAGAAACGCGGCCGTCGACGACGAGCGGCTGCCGTGGTGGGCGAGCTTCAGCACCTCGGCGCGCAGCGCGGAGGGATCGCGGGCGAGCAGGGTCTCGGCATGGGCCTCGTCGTCCCCGTGACCTGCCCCCCGAATACCCGGGGCGCGCGCTGCATGAGCTGAGAGAGAGCTTGAAAGATCTTCCTCGAACGTCCAGCCGGGCCTAGCGCTTTCCACTCCCGGGTTGGAGACAGGGACGCTCCACGTGGCCCTGTCGCCTCGGCGCGACCCCGGTACGATTCCCTGGCCCGGAGCTCGCAGGTCGACGCCCGTCCGCTCGAAGCCGGAACGGATGCCCCGGCGCGGCCGCGGCTCGGGCCTAGGGGCGGAACTTCCGGGGCGTCTGGTCTCGGACCAAGAGCCTTACAGCGCGCACCCGAGAGGTGCAATCGCTACGTGGACGCTCCCCGACCCAGTGGCTCACCTGGGTGGGGACCTCAGCGGCGAAAGATCCTTCGGTACCACGGGCTCGATCCCTTCGTAAGATTCTGATCGAGCAGGCGGTTCAGCTCTGCAGGAGCCTTCCGGTCGATGTCGACGTGGATTGGCGACCGGTGGCGTTCGAGCTTCCGGATGACCTCCGTGCCGCAGACCCGCTCTAGATCGCTACGCATCACCGGGTCCGTCAAGACCTCCGGACCGGTCATCCCGTCGATCGAGAGCGAGGACCGCGCTCCTCCGGACTCGATGCAAGTACAGGAGCAGTCGCCGTCGGTGGAGGTGCACTGGCAAAGGCCGTCACAGGTAACGGAGCATTCGCCGGCTCCGCAGGTGGCTGCCGATGCGTTCGCGCCCACCGAGACGGTGCCCAGGAGCAGCAGACCCACGAATGCGGTTGCCACGGGGTTCATTCCGCATCCCTCGGCCGCACGGGCGACGGGCGCCTCTGCTTGGATCCCAGGGCCTCGATCGCCCGTCTGGCGCCCTCCTGATTCTGGTTTCGGATCGAGAGGTTGACCGTTCGTGAGTTTCTAGTGAGCAGACCCAGCGAATCCCGGCTCAGCATCTTCGGGAGGTCGTGCCGGATGCGGGGGTAGGACATGAGATCGGTTCCCCGGATACCGCGAATCTGCAGGGTGACCCCATCCTTGCTTGCGTCGAGGCAGATGCAATTACAGCCACTGTCGCCCAGCGCCGTACACCCGCAGCCGTTGTTGCAGGTCACGCTACATCCGTTGGCCGAGCAGGTGTCGGCCGCTGCCGATACCGGAAGGAGTGCCAGGCAAAGCCCAGACAGCAGCCCGAAAGCTCGCAACATGTCGACCTCCTAGCCTCGTCTCCGTTGGTGATGGTGCATCGAATCGCTCCAGAGCATTCTGGACCAACGGGCAGCAACGAGCCAGGTCTGCCGGTGCCGACCCGCTCTGGACAGATTGCACCCGGAGGCCTTCAGAGCCCGTTCTCCACCAGTTGAACACCGTTCAGCCCGCTCGCAGGGCTTCACCCGGGAGGGAGGATACCCAAGAGAAGTGGGGTTTCTGAGGTCCGATAAGCCTCGATGTGACAACTCCCCAGGGGATAGCGGACTAGCAGCACCCTAGGCGGGGTCCCTGGATCTCTACTGGAGACGGCGACGCCGCGGGCGTGCGCCGCCGCGACCAGCGCCTCGAAGCCGAGATCCGGCGCGCCGCCCGGGGGCAGCTAGAGCCGCTCGGTGGGGATGGACTCCAGCACCGCGACCACGCCGCCGCGGTGGTCCGGATCGGCGTGCCTGGCGACGACGAGGTCCAGCCGCGACACGCCGAGAGCGCGCAGCGCCGGGACGACGACCGAGCGGCCGAGGTCGAGCCCGCCGGCGCCGGATATCTTGGAACACTTTCGAGGCCAATCACCTCGGGCGGCGCTCGGGACTGTGACATCCTGCCTCGTCGGGGGCGACCGACTCTAGGCTACACCCGACATTTTAAAGATCCGGGTCCGCCGCAACGGGGGGACCCGGGTGGGCGCCACGTCGCGCGCGCCGAACGGGAAGGTCGGATTGCAGAAGACGACGGGCAGGCCGTTGTCCGCGAAGGTGCGGGCCTCCTGCTCGGAGAGCCACTTGCTGTAGCCGTAGTCGTTGGCGCGACCCATCTGGTTGAAGGGCACCGGCTCGTCGGCGGGTACGATGCCCTGGCGCAGGCCGAGTGCGGCCACCGAGGAGGTGAAGACCACCTTCTCGACGCCGGCCGGCCGCGTGGCCCAGAGCAGCTTCAGCGAGCCGAAGCAGTTGACCTCGTACATCTTCTCGCGGCGCGGCAGCCAGACCGCGAAGACCGCGGCCAGGTGGAAGACCCGGTCCACGCCCTGCAGGGCGCGTGCGAGGGCGGGCGCGTCGAGCAGGTCGGCCTCTACCCGCTCCACGTCGAGGCCATCCAGGTTTCGCGTCTCCTCCCCCGGCAGGACCATGGCGCGCACCTCGCGGTTCCTGGCCAGGAGCTCCCGGACCACGTGGGAGCCGATGAAGCCGGCGGCGCCGGTGACGAGGGTCTTGGGCATGGTGGTCCTCCCTGCTTCTTGCGCGCCTGGCGGTGGGCCGGGCGCGGTCGATGGTAGTGCGTTCGGGCGGGCGTGGGGCGGAGAAGCGGGTGAGACGGGCTTTCGCGGGGCGCTGGGGGGGACGTCCTGCGCCGGGCGGAGGCTCAGACGCTGGTCTCGGACGCGGCGGCGGGCGATCCGCGGCGGCAGCGCGTAGGGTCGAATCGCCGCTCAAGCCTTTGGGTCGTGTACATGGCGGTCCAAGTCCCCCATGGGCTTGGAGACAAACCGCGCAGTTCGCTCACCAATACGTCGCGAAGCGCCTCCGTGTGGCCGCGATACCCACCAAGCCAACACCAAGCAGGAGCGAGGTGTGCGGTTCCGGGATCACGATCAAGAGACGTGGAGCAGAGTCGATGCCCTGGGCGAGAGAGAACCCACCCACGATCACTTGGCCTAGATTCGGTAGGGAGAAATGCAAGCCCACGGTGGTACCGAGATTGCCTGAAACGAAACTGGTGATGTCGAGTGTAAGCGTGTCCAAGAGCGCGACATCGATCGGTAGGACGACGCTGCCGACCGCTGTAAGCGCTGGGGAAAAGTCGGGAAACGTAACGGATCCATCCCCCGAGTAGCCGCCGATGTCGATCGGCTCTGCCAGGGCAGCGGAATTCCACCCAAGCACGTCGAAGGCGAGGGTCGCGCTCGCGACGCTGGTAAACCCTGACAGATCGAACTCCGCAACGAATACGTCCACGAAACTGCTGTGGTTCGTGACAGAGCCGAAAAAGCCGCCGCCATCATTCGCATCGTCGAGATAATCCGGGCTACCGTCGACTGGGTAATCGCGAATCGTGCCAGCGGCGACCGGGTCGATCGGAGTCGCCGAAGCCGACCTGCTCAGGCCGAGAATCAGCAATACGCCGCACAGACCAAAGACCAACCACACGGCGCATGAAGCGTGGGACAGATCTCTCAACATGCTTCCCTCCGGACCACTTGGACGCGCTTCGTCGCGTCCCCTGGCAAACCAGGGAATCAACACCCAATCAAACCAGACCGAGGCATGGAGGACAAGCCAAAAGACGAAGATAAGCGCTCGGCCCGAAACGCTCCTGAGATCGCACGCTCTCGCTGGGCCGCAAGCCCGCGGCAATTTGTCCCTTCGCTGCTCTATCGACCACAGTTGCATCTCCGCGCCGGGTTCTCTTCTCCTCGGCGCAACACCGAGCGCCGTGACTCACTGAAACCCCTGCACCCTTCGGCGTGACCAATTGCCACACCTGCACTTGTGAGGGCGATATCGAACCTCGAGGACTGCTAGCTCGGGGACACCACGCTCGCGACGTAGTACGCACCGAGAATCGCAAGCGCTGAGTGAAGCGCGTCAGCGAGCCGGCGGGATCCGCGAGGGTCCTGCAGGCGGGCTCGGTCGAGTTGCCGCACGAGCAGCGTCTCGAGGCGTCGCCGGTGGATGTCTCCTGCGCAACCTCCCGATGCGCGCCACGGTCGTGGACGCCGCCACCGCGCACCGCCTCTGCACGCTGCGCTTCGGCGGCCGACTTCCCACGGCCGAGGAGCGCGACCAGGCGCGCCACGTGCTGGCGTCGGTGTCGCTGCTCGTGCGCGAATAGGGAGCTCACGACGAGCCCCGCGCTGTGCACGGGTCGTGCCGCACACCGCCTATCCCGCGCGCTTCGCTCTGCGCTGCCGGAGCCGGCCGGTCCTCCTGTAAGGATGCGAGGAGATATACGTTGAACGATCTAGTCGCAGCGCTTCCAGCGCAGACGGCAAGGGAAGACCTCGGCTTCCCGCCGGACGTCGTCAAGGAGATAGTGACGGCCGTGCAGCGCGGGGACGAGAAGGAACACCGGCGGGCCGAGGTTGTTACGGTACGGACCCGGCCGGGGCTCTCGCGCGCCGTCTGGATCGGCCCGGACGATACGGAGACGCGAAAGGAGATCGACGCCTTGCCGAAGGGCATGATCCTCGACCGGGCCACCCTGTACGAGATCATCGCGGGCCGGGATCGGCCAGACGGGACGCACGACCGGGGACTTCTCGAGGTGGTCTATGAGGCGTACCGGCACGGCCACCCGGCGGCGCGCCGCGCAGTTGAGACCTCCCAGGCGATCCAGCGCGAGATGAGAAGCGGAGGCACTAGGCCGCAAGCCTCCCCGGGGCCGGAAGTATCGCAACCTGTACCTGCGCGGCGGGGCGATCTGGTGCGAGCTGGTCCGGGACGGGAAGCGACACCGCTGCTCGACGAAGACCTCAGACTCGGACACTGCCGCGGCCGTCCGCGGCGAGTGGGAGCGCCGCTGCTGGGTGGGTGGCCGCTGGTCGCCTTCTTCGGCGAGCTGCCCCTTGACGCGATTGACGGGGACCGGCTCCTCGACTGGTGGCGCGTCGAGGTGGTGGGCAAGCGCAGCGAGAAGACGGGCCTCAACCTGCTGGGCGTCCTCTCCCATGTGCTCAAGTACGCCCGCCAGACGAAGGTGCCGCTCGGCCCCGATCCGATAAGGGCGTTCCGAGAGCTGCTGCACGATGACCAGCGCACGAAGGGGCTCGGGCCGCGAGGCAGTCCAAGGTGCGTCCCGTGGAGTCCGTGACGGCCCTTGACCGCCTCATCGCGGCGAGCCGGGACGAGGGCACCGCAGCCGAGGTCTGCGTGCTCCTGGGCCTCGATGCGGGCCTCCGGGCTGGGGAGGCCCTGCCGCTTCGCTGGCGTGACATCACCTGGGGTGCGGACGGCGGTCGCCGCCGGCTCTGGATCGAGCGCAACCGACCCCGGACATCCTCGGTGGACGAGGCCCCGAAGAGCGGCCGAGAGCGGTCGGTGGCCCTGTCCCAACGGCTCCGGGACGCCCTCGCCCGCCTCTACCGCGAGCGTTGGGAGCCCGGTCCCGATCGCCTTGTCCGCGAGGGCGTCAACTACTGGACCTTCCGCGAAGGCGCATGGCGTCGCATCACGAAGACCGCGGACCTGGCCGGCGTGCGGTTCAAGGATCTGCGCGGCACCTACGCGAGCCAGCTCCTCACTTGCGGGATCTCTCTGCAATACATCAGCAAGCAGCTCGGTCGCGGCAGGATTGAGGTGACCCAGCGCCACTACGCCAAGTGGATCGGCGACGACGACTACCGCGAGCCGATGCGGCTGCGGGAGGGTGAGGTGGTGGCGGACCTGCTGGCCCGTCTACCCGCCGATGTCCCCACAAGAATCCCCACACTCGAGGACGCGGACGAAGAAGTGTCGGCGGTTTACGGGGTTACATGGCGTCCCCAACGGGATTCGAACCCGTGTTACCGCCTTGAAAGGGCGGAGTCCTAGGCCTCTAGACGATGGGGACGCGCTCGGGTCGAGGAGTATGACGCATCGGGCCGGTGCGCCAAGCCGACGGGAGGAGGGAGCGCCGGGCCGTGTGGGCGGGCTAGACTCGGATCCATGGACGAGCAGGCCGTCCGTGCCGAACGCGCCCACAACCTGTGGCTCTCCTTCGCGCGCAAGTTCCCGGTGCTGACCAAGGCCACGGCCCTGGAGGCCCGGCCCCAGGTGGCGGAGGACCGCGTCGGGGGGCTGGCGACCGCCAAGGAGGAGGTGCTGACCTACGCCTGTGCCGCCACCCACCCGGAGGTCTACGCGCGCTGGGGGACGGTCCCGCCCTCGGCCATGCTGCTGATCGGCGACCGGGGCGTCGGGAAGCGGCTGCTCGTGGCGGCCCTGGCCACCCGCACGGAGACCGCCTTCCTGCAGGTCAACGTGCCGCAGCTCGTGATCGAGCTCGTGCACCGGGGCGCCCGGGTCGGCGAGGTGTTCGGCGCCTGGTCCCAGACCCTGTCCGAGATGCCGCCGACGACGGTGTTCTTCGACGAGCTGGAGTTCTCCCAGGCCCAGGAGATCGGGGCCCACCGGCCGGAGCTCCCCGCCGGCCCGATCATGGACTTCCTGCTCGAGCTGATCGACCGCAGCGTCGAGGTGGAGACGACGCTCGTGGTGGCCTCGACCGCCCATCCCGACACGCTGCGGCACGCGTTCCTGGCCACGGGCCGCTTCGAACGGGTGGTGGAGGTGACTCCCGTGTTCCCGGAGGACATCGTGGAAGCCCTGCGCATCCACGCCGGGGACGCCGAGAAGCGGGCCGGGCGGCCGCTCTTCCAGGACGTGGACTGGGGTCAGGTGGTGTCCAAGTTCCGGGGCCCGTCCACGGGCGAGTGGATCCGGCTCCTGCACGCCGCCCTGCGCCGCAAGGCCCGTTGCGATGCGGTGGGTGAGAAGACCCAGCCGGTCGTCACCAGCGACCTCCTCGAGGAGGTCGAACGCTTCCGCAAGGCGAGCACGCGGCTGCGTGCTCCCGGCGGGATCTACCTCTAGGGGCAGGCCCGGTGGAGACCTGGCTGGTCACGGGCGGCGCCGGCTTCATCGGCTCGAACTTCGTGCACCTGGCGCTGGCGCGCACCGACGCCCGGGTGGTGGTGCTCGACAAGCTGACCTACGCGGGGAGCCTGCGGAACCTCGCCCCGCTCCGGACCGATGCGCGCTTCCGCTTCGAGCAGGCGGACATCGCGGACCCCGCCGCCGTGGCGGCCCTGTTCGAGCGCGAGCGGCCGCGGGCGGTGCTCAACTTCGCGGCCGAGACCCACGTGGACCGCTCCATCGAGGGTCCGGCGGCCTTCATCCACACCAACGTGGTCGGCACCTTCGAGCTGCTGGAGGCGGCGCGTCGCCACTGGAGCGGGCTGGCGGCGCCCGAGCAGCGCGGCTTCCGATTCCTGCACGTCTCCACGGACGAGGTGTACGGGAGCCTGGGTCCCGAGGGGGCCTTCCAGGAGACCACGCCCTACGCGCCGAACTCCCCCTACGCCGCCTCCAAGGCCGCCGCAGACCACCTGGTGCGCGCCTATCACGTCACCTATGGCCTCCCCACCCTGGTCACCAACTGCTCCAACAACTTCGGGCCCTACCAGTTCCCGGAGAAGCTGATCCCCCTCATGATCCTGAACGCCGTGGAGGGACGTCCGCTCCCGATCTACGGCGACGGCCGCCAGGTACGGGACTGGATCTACGTGGAGGACCACTGCGCCGGGGTGCTGGCGGTGCTCGAGCGCGGACGGGTGGGCGAGCACTACCACCTGGGCGCCGGCCAGGAGCGCACCAACCTGGAGATGGTGGACCTCCTGTGCGCGCGGCTCGAGGCCCAGCGTCCGGCCGCTGCCAACCCCGCCCTGGCCGCCGCGGGCGTGGCCCGCTACGCGGACCTCAAGCGCTACGTCGCGGACCGGCCGGGTCACGACCGCCGCTACGCCATCGACGCCGCCAAGGCGCGCCGCGAGTTCGGCTGGAGCCCGCGCCACGGCCTGGAGGAGGCCCTCGACCGCACCGTGGCCTGGTACCTGGAGCACCGCGACTGGTGCCGGGAGGTGCAGCGCGAGGCGGCCTACGGTCGCGAGCGCCTGGGCCTCTCCCAGGCCCCGCCGAAGCCCCCGGCGCGAGCCGGCTCCGGGGGCTGAGCCCTCGCAGCGGCCGTCCCGTCCCCGGGACGCGCCCCGCATCCCCGTCCCGGTCCCGACGCGAGGGCCCTGCCCGGGAGCACCCTCTCCCGGCCGCGCCGCGAGTTCTCCGCCCCGCCTGCCGCCGCGCGCGGCGGAGCCCCCCGTGCAGGGCGACCGCAAGCTGCCGGCTGCTTGCGGCCCGCCTGCCGGGTCCGTCCCGCCCCCGGGACGCTGGCGGACCTCGTGCGATTTCTCGGAAACGGCCGTAACCATCCGATCTGGAATTGGAATCCTGCGTGGCGTCGAGCTGGCACGCAGATTGGAAGGGAGCTGGGGGCTCGCGAGGCGTCGGAGGTGGGATGGGCGAGCAGACGGTCCTCTTCGTCGACGACGAGGTCAACATCCTGAAGGCGCTCCAGCGCCTGCTGCGGCACGAGCGCTGGACGGTGCTCGGGGCCACCAGCGGCCCCCAGGCCCTGGAGGTGCTGGCGCGCACCCCCGCCCAGGTGGTGGTCTCGGACCAGCGCATGCCCCAGATGAGCGGCGTCGATCTGCTGGCGGCCGTTCGCGAGCGCCACCACGACGCCGTGCGCATGATGCTGACCGGCTACACCGAGATGAACGTGGCCGTGGACGCCATCAACCGGGGCGAGATCTTCCGGCTCATCACCAAGCCCTGGAACGACGACGAGCTCAAGGCCACCCTGCGGCAGGCCTTCGACCACTACGAGTTGAAGCGCGAGATCCGCCGCCTGAACCGCATCACCCGCGAGCAGAACTTCAAGCTCCAGGACATGAACCGGAACCTGGAGCAGAAGGTCCAGGAGCGCACGGAGGAACTCGCTGGTCGCAACCGCGACCTGCGCACGGCCTACGTGCAGACGATCCGTGCCCTGGCCGAGGCCATCGACGCCAAGGACCTCTACACGCGCGGCCACTCGGAACGCGTCGGGGTGTACGCCTGCAAGCTGGCCCGCGAGCTGGGCCTGGCCCGGGAGCTGATCGAGCGCATCTACTTCGCCGGGCTGCTGCACGACGTGGGCAAGATCGGCATCCCCGACCACATCATCGCCAAGCCCGGTCGCCTGACGGCGGACGAGTACGCGGAGATCAAGCGACACCCGGAGATCGGAGCCCGCATCCTGGAGCCGGTCTCGTTCCTGGAGGACGTGGTGCCCTGCGTGCGGCACCACCACGAGTGGTACGACGGATCGGAACGAGGCTACCCGAAGCAGCTGCGGGCCGAGCAGATCCCCTTCCCCTCCCGCGTGATCCTGGTGGCCGACACCTTCGACGCCATGACCACGGACCGTCCCTACCGCAAGGCGTTGCCCCTGGAGAGCGTGGTGGCGGAGTTGCACAAGTTCTCCGGCAGCCAGTTCGACCCGCGCTGCGTCGACGCCTTCCTGCACCTGCTCGACGCCGAGGGCGAGGAGCTGCTCCACGTGGAGCATGGCTTCGACGTCTACGCGTTCCTCGAGCTGTGACCCCCATGAAGCGACCCTCCGCGTCCGATGCGACCCGGCACCTGGACTCCCTGCGTGCGGAGCTCGACCAGGGGCTCGCCGCGGACCCGGAGGCGCTGCTGCATCCGGCGTTCCTGGGCGTCCTGCACCGGGAGCTGCGCGAGCGCCTGGGCCCCGCGGACGCGGAGGCGGTCCTGATGCGGGCAGGCTTCTTCCATGGCCTGCGCGACGCGCTGCGGACCCTGCGCAGCCAGGCCGCCCAGCCCGGCTGCGCCGCGCCGCCGCCCGCTCCCCTGCTGGCCATGGCCCTGGCGCCCGCACCCCCGGGACTCGAGGCCCTGGCCGCCCGGGGCTGCTGGCCCGAGGCGAGCGAGGCGCGGGCCCTGGAGGCCCTGGAGACGCCGCCCCGCGAGCCCGCCTGCCTGCTGAGCTGCGGCTATACCTCCGGCTGGCTCTCCGGGCTGTGGGACGCGGAGGTGCTCGCCCTGGAGGAGAGCTGCGTGGCCTGCGGCTCCGTCAGCTGCCGCTTCGTGGCCCGGGAGGCCGAGGTGTGGCGCGCGGCACCCGATCGCCGGGCTGCGCGGATGCTGGACATGCTGCCCTTCGACGCGCTCTGGAAGCTCGCCCAGGCCAGCCTGCCGGAGCCGGACGAGAGCGGCGCCGCGATCGACCGGGACAGCCCCGCCGTGCACGTGTGGGGCCCGGTCATGGTCGTCCCCTATGCGGGGCTCGAGACGGTGGCCGCCGTGGAGGCCGTGGCCCGCGACCCCGCCGGCCGGGAAGTGTGCGTGGTGGTCGTCGATCTGGCGGGAGCCATCCTCGACGAAGGCTTCGGCGCCGTGGCCCTCGACCGCACCCTGGAAGCGATCGAGGCCTGGGGCGCGGAGGCGCTGCTGACGGGCGTCTCCCCCCTTGCCGAGAGCGTGCTGGCCGACTTGGACCGGGCGCGCCTCGTCCTTCGCAAGGACCTGCCCGACGCGGTGGCGGCGGCCTTCCAGATCGCCGACGCCCGCCGGCACCCGGCGTGAGCCGCACCGGGGGCGCAGTCAAGTCGTCCGCTCCACGACCCGAAACCCGGGGGATGGAGAACCTGCCGGACCGGGGGGGCCTCGAGGCGCTTCCCCTGCCCCGCCTGCTGCTGGCCCTGCAGTGGCGACGCTTCGGGGGTCGGCTCACCCTGAGCCGCGACCGCATCGTGAAGCAGCTCACCTGGCGCGATGGTGCGCCGGTGCTGGCCGACTCGAGCCGCGCCAGCGAGGGCCTGGCGGCACGCCTGCGCGACAGCGGCCGCCTGGCCCCCGAGCAGGCCGCGCAGGTGACGGAGCACGCCCGCCAGCGCAAGGTCCGCCAGGAGGCGGCCCTGCTGGAGCTCAAGCTGTTGGCGCCCAAGGAGCTGCTGGCGGCGCTCCGCGAGCAGGTGCGGCACCTGCTGCTCGAGTGCTTCGCCTGGTCGGGCGGAAGCTACGCGCTCGAGCCCGAGGAGGCCGGGGCGGAGGCGGCGGCACTGCTGCGGGTGGATCCGCTCGGCCTGGTCCGGGAGGGGCTCGAGACGCGCTGGAGCCCGGAGCGGCTGCTGGCGGGTCTCGCTCCGCAGCTCGGCCGCTACCCCGTCCCCGTCCCGGCTTGCGAGCGCGAGCTCAAACGGCTGGCCTGCGATCCGGGTGCCCGGGCGCTCCTCGACGCCCTCGACGGCCGTCGCACCCTGGACGAGGCGATCCGGGCCGCCGGCGGCCCGAGCGGTCTGGCCGCTGCCTGGCTCCTGGATGCCGCGGGAGTGCTGGCGTACCACGACGAGCCCGCAGCGCCGCCCGCCGCTCCCGAGGCCGGCGAGGAGCGCAGCGTGGCAGCGCAGGAGCTCGAGATCGTGGTCTCGGGCGCCGGCGCGGCTCCCGCCACTGTGCCCGACGATCGGGATCTCGCGCGCCGGCCGGCCGCCTCCGACGCGAAGACGTCCGAGGCGGAGACCCTGCGACGCCAGATCGAGGAGAAGATCGCCCGGCTCGACGAGCTCGACCACTACGGCGTTCTCGGGATCGCGCGTGACGCCAAGCCCGCTCAGGTGAAGCGCGCCTACTTCACCGCCGCCAAGCACTTCCACCCGGACGCCCTGGGTCGGCTGGGCCTCGACGAGCTGCGCCCCCAGGCGAGCGAGGTCTTCGCGCGCATGGCGAAGGCCTACGAGGTGCTCTCGGACTTCGAGCGCCGGCGCGACTACGACGGGTCCCTGGGCGGCGACGACGATGCGGACGCGGCGCGGCTGGTGCAGGCGGAGACCATGTTCCGCAAGGGCGAGGTGCTGCTGCGGGCCGGGAACTTCCGCGGCGCCCTGGAGTTCCTGGGGCCGGCGGTCCAGCTCTGGCCCGACGATGCCGCCTACGCCGGGAGCTTCGGCTGGGCGCTCTACAAGGCCGATGCGACGCAGGCCAAGCAGGCCCTGCCCCACCTGGAGCGCGCCGTGCAGCTCGCACCCGAGGAGGCCGTAGGGCACCAGCGGCTCGGCGTGGTGCTGCGCGCTCTCGACCGCACGGAGGAGGCGGAGCGCGCCTTCGCTCGCGCCCGCCAGCTCGGTCCGAAGAAGGGCCAGGCCTGACCCAGGACTAGGGACGCAGATCGCGGCTGCGGGGCAGCGCGTTGCGCGTGCGTGGCTCGGGCACCACCAGCAGCCGGCCCGGCCGGCGCAGCACGTCCTCCAGGTTGAGCACCTGCAGGCCGTACTCGAGCCCGCGGGCGTCGCGCCAGAAGACGCGCGCCGCCCGGTCGCCGACCCGGACGAAGGGGCCGTCCAGGGCGTTCTTCCGGCCCAGCTCCGCCATGCGGTCCGTCAGGTCGGTGCGCCACATCTCCACCGGGGCGCGTCGCAGCACCGCCCCGCTCGGCACGGCGTACAGGGCGCGCAGGTGGGGATCCGCCCAGGGCTCCCCGGCGAGCACGCGTTCGCCGAGGACGCGGATCGCCCGGGGCGAGCTGGCGAGCGCGCTGGTCTCCGTCCACACGTGCCCCTGGAAGCCGAGCGCGTGGCCGATCTCGTGCAGGGCGGCCCCCGCCAGCTCGGCGGGGGCCAGGGCGCGGTCGACCAGGTCGGGGGGGGTGCGACGGGCGAGCCGCACGGACGCGGAGACCAGCTCCGCCGGGAGCTGCTCGGAATGGGCCTGGGAGGGGGCGCCGAGGCGGCAGTCGGCCACGGTGTTGCCGGAGCCCGTGCCCGTGGCCGTGGACACGGGTCCGTCGCTGAGCTCGAGGACCAGCGAAGCCTGCTGCGGCTGCACCTGGAGGAAGCGCACCCCGAGGCCGGCTCCCTCCCAGGCGCGCAGCGCCGCCTGGAGGGCGCGCCGCTCCTCCGGCTCCGCGTCCAGGGGCAGCGACACCGGGAGCGGGGCCGCGGTGGTCCAGCGACACAGGAACAGGATCAGCGTGCCGTGGGACGGCAGCAGGTAGGGCGTGATCGCCCCCAGCCGACCCGGGCCGGCCTCGCGCAGGGCCGGATGGCGGAGCGCCAGGTCCTCCGGGTCCCAGGCGCGTCCCGCGCAGCCCGCCGCCACCAGACCGAGGGCGGCGGCCAGGGCGACCCGCCGGCGCGCGCGCCGGCTCAAACGGGAACCACGCCCCGTTTGCGCCAGGGCCGCTCCACGCGCTTGACGGCGCAGCGCTCCAGCGCCCGCACCTCGCGCGGATCGATCCCGTCGTCGATCATGCCCCGGATGGCCGGACGTACGGATGGGTTCCCCTCCGGATCTGCTCGGCCGCCTGGGCGATGAAGCGCTTGCACGCGTCCTCGATCTCGCCCGGCTTCTTCTGCGCGAAGATGGAGACCATGCCCTCGGGCCCCATCACCGCGATCTCGGCGGTCGAGACCCTCGGTTCGCGCAGCGTGGCCATGGCTTCCTCTTCGCTGGCTCGGGGAGGCGGAGTCTAACCCACTCCCGCCCCGCCCCGACCGGGGCGATCCCAGACAGCGAACACCAGGGCGCCCACCACCACGAGGCCCGCCGCGCTGCGGAACATGGTCCCGTAGCCGCCGAGGCGGATCAGGGCGCCGAGCAGCGGGCCTCCCACCAGGAGACCGGCGTCGAAGAGCGCCGTGTAGAGGGAGAGCGCCGCCCCCCGCTCGCTCTCCCGGGCCCGGGACACCACCAACGCGTACAGGATCGGGAAGGTGTAGCCGTGGCCGGCGCCGCACAGGATTCCGGCGCTGACCACGTCTGCGGTGCCGGTGGCGCCGGCCAGGCGCCAGAGCCCCAGGGCCAGCAGGGCCAGGGCCGGGAACAGCACCCGCTTCGGTCCGACCCGGTCCGGGATGCGGGCGAAGAGCACGCGCAGCACGATGGCGGTGCCCGAATAGGCGCCGAGAAACAGCCCGAGGGTGGCGATCCCGGTCTCTTCGACGAAGAGCTTCACGAAGGTGAGGGCCGCGGCCAGCGCCACCGAGAAGACGCCGGCCAGCAGCCACAGAGGCAGCAGATCACGCTGCGTGGCGGCCGCTGCAAAGCCCCTCGGCGGCGGGCCGGCTGGGCCCCCCCGGCGCTCCACCGGGAGCGCCAGCGAGAGTGCGACGCTCAGCGCCGCGAAGCCGACCGAGGTGGCGAACAGCTCGCGGTAGCCGCCCGACGCCAGGATCGCGTCGCCCAGTAGCCCGCCCAGGCCGATGGGCAGCATTCCCGAGACGCCGAACAGCGCCAGCCCCTCCGTGCGTCGGGAGGCCGGCACGAGGTCCGCGGCATAGGTGAAGAAGCCCGTGAAGAGCGCGGCCTCGGCGAGCCCGTGGCCGATGCGGACCGCATAGATCCAGGGCCCCACCGCGTGGACGGTCAGGTAGAGGGCGCAGACGAGCGTGTGCAGGACGCCGCCCACCAGGATCACGCCCCGGCGGCCGCTGCGGTCCATGGTGCGCCCGAGCAGCGGGCGCAGCGCGATCGCCGCCGGCGCGTACACGCCGAACAGCAGCCCGATCTCCGCCTCGTGGGTGCCGAGCGCCTTCAGGAAGCCCGGCAGGTGGAAGTAGAGGCTGAAGGCGACGCCCTGGGCCAGGTTCGCCAGGGCACACAGCACGAAGGCGCGGGTCGCGAGGGGCTCCCGAGGCACGGCAGCGCGATTCTACCGGGAGCCCCGCTTCCCCTACACTGCGCGCGACGAACCGGAGGACGCCATGGCCATCGATTTCACCCTGCCGCCCGAGGTGCGCGAGATCCGCGAACGGGTGCACGCGTTCCTGGAGCAGGAAGTGGCGCCCAGCGAGGCCCGCCTGGAGGCGGCAGGCGACCTGCGCGCCTGGCGGCCGGCCCTGGGCGAGCTGCGCGAGAAGGCGCGCGCGGCGGGCCTGTGGGCGCCCCACATGCCCCGGGAGTGGGGCGGGATGGGCCTCGGGCCCCTGGCCATGGCCTTCGTCTCGGCCGAGTGCGGCCGCACCCGCTTCGGCGCCTACGTGCTGAACTGCCACGCACCCGACGAGGGCAACATGCACACGCTGCTCCACTGGGGCACCCCCGAGCAGAAGGAGTGCTACCTGCGCCCGCTCGTGGACGGCGAGTGTCGCTCCTGCTTCGCGCTGACCGAGCCCGAGGTGGCCGGCTCCGATCCGACCGGCATCCGCACGCGCGCCGAGCACGACGCTGACGGCTGGGTCCTGAACGGGCACAAGTGGTTCATCTCCGGGGCGCGCGGCGCCCGCTTCGCCATCGTGGTGGCCTGCACCGATCCCGACGCGGACCCGCCCCAGGCGCGCAACTCGGCCTTCCTGGTCGAGTGCGAGACGCCCGGCTTCCGCATCGTGCGCGACATCGAGACCCTGGCAGGACGCGGCAATCACTGCGAGATCGCCCTGGAGGACGTGCGTGTGTCCGCGTCGGCCCTGCTGGGCGGCCGCGGCAACGGGCACCGGCTCGGCCAGGCCCGCCTGGGCCCCGCCCGGCTGGCCCACTGCATGCGCTGGATCGGCAACGCCGAGCGCGCCTTCGAGATGCTGGTGCGCCGGGCACTCGAGCGGCCCCTCCACGGGGGCGTGCTCGCCGACAAGCAGGGCATCCAGTGGATGGCGGCTCGCTGCGCCCTCGAGCTCTACCAGGCCCGGCTCATGGTCCTGCACGCGGCGTGGCTGATCGAGACGGGACGCGAGTTCCGCCAGGAGGTCTCCATGTGCAAGTACCACGTGGCGAACACGCTGTGGCAGATCGTGGACCGGGCGCTGCAGGTGCACGGCGCCCTCGGCTATTCCACCGACACGGACCTCGCCGACATGCTGAAGCACGCCCGCTCGGCGCGCCTGGTGGACGGTGCCGACGAGGTCCATCTCACGCGCATCGCCGAGAACGTGTTCCAGGCCCTGCAGGAGACGGGATCGCTGCAGCGCGCCACGGGCGGCGAGCTGCTCCTGTAGCGCCCGGGCGAGCGATGCGGGTCAGGAGCGGCGCGCGGCGGCCAGGCGGAACAGGGCCTCGGCGCCCGCGCCCATGCCGGCGAAGCGGGCGTCCCGGGTCTGGCCGCGGTGGTAGCGCACGTAGATCTGCTGCAGCACTACCGCCATCTTGAAGGTGCCGAAGACCACATAGTAGGCCACCTCGTCCAGGCTCCGCCCGCTGCGCTCGCCGTAGCGCCGCAGGGCCTGCTCGCGGCGCAGGAAGCCGGGCGTGCCGGTGGGCATGGGGTTCAGGGTGGCGGGCACCTCGTCCGGGTCGTACCAGACGGACATGAGCGTCCCCACGTCCGCCAAAGGGTCGCCGCGGGTGCACATGTCCCAGTCGTAGACGGCCACGCAGCGGCCGGGGTCGTCCGCCGCCACCGCCATGTTGTCCAGACGCCAGTCGTTGTGGAGCAGGGTGGCCGGGGGGGAGGCCGGCAGCTGGTCCGCCAGCCAGCCTGCCAGCTCGTCCGCCACGGGGTTGTCTTCCACCTTGGCCCGCTCCCAGCGCTCGCTCCAGCCGCGCACCTGCCGCTCCAGGAAGCCGTCCGGCCGGCCGAGATCGTCGAGTCCGGCCTGCTTCGCGTCGGCGGCGTGCAGCTCGGCCAGGGTGTCGATCACCACCTCGGAGAGCTTGCGGTTCGCCACGGGATCGCCGCCGCCACCGAAACACTCCGGCACCTGGCCGCGCACCACCACGCCGCGGCGGCGCTCCATGACGAAGAAGGGCGCCCCGATCAGTGCGGGGTCGTTGCAGTGGAGATGGGCGCGCGGCGCCAGCGGAAAGACCTTCCAGAGCCGCGAGAGGACCCGATGCTCCCGCTCCATGTCGTGGGAGCGCGGCGCGACGGGTCCGAGGGGCGGGCGCCGCAGCACGTACTCGATGGCGCGATCCCCGGCCCCGTAGCGGAGCAGGTAGGTGAGGTTCGCGTGCCCGCCCGCGAACTGCTCCACGTGGAGCGGGCCCTCGGCGCCCGGCAGCCGGCCCCGCAGCCAGGCGGCCAGCGCCGCCTCGTCGAAGCGCTCCTCCGCCCGCACCGGGATGACCTCGCTCGCGGCCTGCTCGGGCCGGCTCCCCGTCACCCGCGCCCTCCTCGTTCCCGGCATGCTATCACGCCGCCCCGCGGACCCTCACGCGCGCTCCCGTGCGGCAACCGGGGCTCCGTCCGCCAGGGCGGCGTGCAGCAGGCGGCGCATGCGCTGCGTATGGGAGCCTTCCCAGTAGACGCGCCGGCAGTCCGGGCAGCGCGCGAAGCGCTGCTGCTCCGCCACGACGCGGGCGGGCAGGAGCTCGCGGACGGCGTCGAGGGTCGCGGGCTCCAGCAGTGCGTTGCAGAGCGTGCAGCGCGTGAAGAGGCGGCGCTGGGGATCGAGGGGCAGGCGCGTGCCGAGCTCGCTTAGCTGCGCGAGGGGCGTATTCGCCTGTAGCACGATCACCGCGTCGATCCACCACTCCTGGGGCAGGCGGCGGTCGCGGGTCAACAGGACGCGCCCTTCCCGGACCGCCCGCTGCACCACCTGCGGGTCGTCGGCCCCGGCGTCGTAGGCGGTGTCGTAGCCCAGCACGCGCAGCCAGCGCGCCAGGCGCCCCAGCATGGCGTCGGCCACGAAGCGCGGCTCCGGGCCCGCGGCGAAGGCCCGATGGAGCGCGCACCCGACCCGCTCACCACAGGCGCACGAGAGGGTGCGTCCGAACTGGAACAGGGCCACGTCGTAGCCGCGCCCGCAGCGCGGACAGCTCACCGACATCCGGCGTCGCCTCCACGACGAAGGTACCCTCTCGGCCCGATGGCGCAGGCCGAGTACGCGAAGCGGCAGGGCCTCTTCGGACCGGGGAGCGTGACCTGGCGCATCAACCGGGAGGCGGTCCTCCTGCTGGGAGGACCACGCGCCCTGCTCCTGCAGCTCGCCCATCCCCTGGTGGCGGCGGGGGTGGCGGAGCACAGCGACTTCCGGCGGGCTCCGCTGGTGCGGCTGCGCCGCACGCTCGAGCTCACGCTCGGGATCGTGTTCGGGGACGAGCGCTCGGCGCGGGCCTGCGCGGCCCGGGTGCGCTCGGTGCACGAGCGGGTGCACGGCGTCCTGCCCACGGCCACGCCGCACCGTGCCGCCGGCACGCCCTACTCGGCGCTGGATCCCGCACTCCTGCTCTGGGTGCACGCGACCCTGGTGGACACCTCGCTCCTGGTCTACCAACGCCTGGTGGCCCCGCTGGCCCTGTCCGAACGGCAGCGCTTCTACCAGGAGTCGAAGCAGAGCGCGGCGCTGTTCGGGGTGCCCGCCGCGGCCATCCCACCCGACCTGCGCGCCTTCCAGCGCTACGTGCGGGAGATGATCGCCGGCCACGAGCTGGAGGTCTCGCCCGAGGCGCGCGAGCTGGCCGACCTGGTGCTGCATCCGCCGATCGCGGGCGTGCCCCGCTGGCTGGGGGACCTGGGCGGCGTGATCACCCTGGGGCTCCTGCCGGCAGCCCTCCGCCGCCGCTACGGGCTCCCGTGGGCCGGACGCCATCGGCACGGCTTCCGTCTGGCCGTGGGCCTGGTGCGGCGCACCCTGCCCCTGCTGCCGGCGCCGCTGCGGCTGTTTCCGGCGGCCCGCCAGGCGGAGCGCCGGCTGCGCGTGCGACCGTCCCAGCCGGACGACGGGAGGCCGCCATGGCCGTGCGCCTCGAGCTTCCGGAGCGCCACCCGCACGTGGCGCTGGTGACGCTGGATCGCCCGGAGCGGGCCAACGCCCTGGATCCCCCCACCCTGCGCGCCCTGGCGGAGACCTGGCGCCGCGTGGCCGGCGACGAGGCCATCCGCTGCGTGGTTCTGACGGGGGCCGGCGACCGCGTCTTCTGCGCGGGCATGGACCTCCACCGCACGATTCCCGCCGCCCAGCGCCTGGCGCGCGGCGAGCGCATCGACCCCGAGGAGTTCGAGGGGCTGCGCGCGGTGGCCACCGCCACCCTGACGGACTTCGATCTCGGCAAGCCGCTGGTGGCCGCAGTGAACGGACACGCGCGCGCCGGAGGCTTCGACCTGATGCTCGCCGCGGAGGTGCGTCTGGCCGTGCCCCACGCCAGCTTCGCCCTGGAGGAGGTGGCGCTCGGCCTCTACCCGACCGGGCACGCCACGGTGCTGCTGCCGCGTCAGATCCCCTGGGTCCACGCCCAGGAGCTGCTCCTCACCGGCCGGCCCATGGACGCCGCGCGGGCGGCGGAGATCGGTCTCGTGAACCGCGTGGTCCCCGCCGCCGCGCTGCTCGGCGCCGCCCTGGAGCTGGCGGACGCCATCGCTGCCAATGCGCCCCTGGCGGTGCGCGCCACCCGGGCGGGGGTGCGGGAGCTGCTGGCCCTCTCCCTTCCCGAAGCCTACCGCCGCCAGGAGGCCCTCGGGCGTCCGCTGCGCGCCAGCGAGGACGCCCGCGAGGGGGCCCGGGCGGCCCGCGAGAAGCGGCGCCCCGTCTGGCAGGGGCGCTGAAGGAGGACGACTCGTGACGCACTGGGAGCGGCTCAGCGCCCTGGACGCCCACTTCCTCGATCTCGAGGACGAGGGCACCCACCTGCACACGGGCATCGTGCTGGTCTTCGAGCCGGGCCCGCTGGCCACCGAGGGCGGCGGCCTCGACATCGAGCGCCTGCGCACATTCGTGGCGGCCGCCCTGCACCGCATGCCGCGCTACCGGCAGCGTCTCGCGTGGATCCCCTTCGAACGCCACCCGGTCTGGGTGGACGATCCGAACTTCAACCTGAACTTCCACGTGCGGCACATGAGACTGCCCCATCCGGGCGACGAGCGGCTGCTCAAGCGCCTGACGGGCCTGCTGATCTCCCAGAAGCTGGACCGCGGCAAGCCGCTCTGGGAGATGTGGGTCGTGGAGGGTCTCGAGGGCGGCCGCTTCGCCATGCTGGGCAAGATCCACCACTGCATGGTGGACGGGATCGCCGGCGTCGAGATGCTGGCGGCCCTGCTGCGTCCGAGCCCCGACGCGAAGCTCGAGAAGCCACCCCGCTGGCGTCCGCGGCCGGCCCCGAGTGGAGCCCGGCTGCTGGCCGGGGAGGCCCTGCGCCGAGCGGGGGAGCCCTTCGCCCTGCTGGGCACCGCGGCGCGCGCCGCACGCGCCCCCCGCCGCACCGCGGCGGCGGCCTGGGACGGAGCCCTGGGCATGCTGGAGGCCCTCGGCCCGACGCTGCGCCCCGCCGCCGCCACGCCGCTCAATCCGCCGCACATCGGCCCCCATCGCCGCTACGACTGGCTGCGCTTCGATCTTTCCGAGGTGAAGGAGATCCGGGGCCGCCTCGGCGGCACCGTCAACGACGTGGTGCTCGCCACCGTGGCCGGGGCGGTGGGTCGCTTCCTGCGAGGTCGCGGCTTCCGGGTGGGGCCGGATCTCGACTTCCGGGCCTTCGTGCCCGTGAACGTGCGCCGACGCGAGGAGCACGGGCCGGGCAACCGCGTGGCGCTGCTCACCGCCCGGCTGCCCGTGGGCGAGCGCGATCCACGCCGGCGCCTGCGCCTGGTCTCGGAGACCACGCGCCGCTTGAAGCACTCCAAGCAGGTCCACGGCGCGGAGCTCCTGGAGGAGATCGCCGACTGGACCGCCACGGCGGTCGTCACCTCGAGCATGCGCCTGGCCACGCGTCGACGCGCCTTCAACCTGGTGGTGACCAACGTGCCGGGGCCCACGATTCCCCTCTACCTGCTGGGCGCGCCGCTGCTCGAGACGTATCCCGTGGTGCACCTCTACCCGAACCAGGCCGTGGCCATGGCACTCTTCAGCTACCGCAACGGCCTCCACTGGGGCGTCAACTCGGACTGGGACCGGATGCCGGATCTGCACGACCTGATCGAGGGCCTGGCCCTGGAGTTCGAGGCGCTGCGCAAGGTGGCCGGGGCGGCCCGGGCGTGAGGGCGGCGGCGCGCCAGGTGCGCAGCACGAGACGCTCCGCGAGCCCCACCAGGACCGCGCCGTCGCGGCCGGTCCATCCGAGGACGTAGCCGGCCCGTCTCACCCGCTCGCGCACCGACTCGTGCGGCATCTCGAACCGTCCCTGGAAGGGCGCCGAGGCGATGGCCAGTCTCCCCCCGACCGCCTGGAGGAAGCCGGCGCCGGAGGAAGTTCGGCTTCCGTGGTGGGCGAGCTTCAGCACGTCGGCGCAGAGCGCGGCACGCGCGTGGGCCACCAGCGCCGCCTCCCCCGCCGCCTCCAGGTCACCGGGCAGCAGCACGCGACGCCCGCCGGCCACGTCCACCCGCACGACCAGGGAGCGATCGTTGCGCGAGAGTCCGGACGCTCCCGGTGGTGGCCAGAGCGGCGTCACCCGGAGGTCGCCGCGCCGCCAGGGGCCGTCCCGGGCACTGCGCTCGTGCACGACGGCGCCCGCCACGCGGGCGGCTTGCAGGAGCTCGCCGAGGGCCGGGCTCGCACTCGCCTGGGGCGGCACCCAGACCTCGTCCACCGCGAGGGCGCGCAGCACGCTCGCCACTCCGCCCCGGTGGTCGAGATCCGCGTGGCTCACCACCAGGAGATCGAGGCGCCCCACGCCGAGGGCGCGCAGGGCGGGCACCACCACCCGGTGTCCGAGGTCCGGGCCGTCCGGGAGGGCCGTGCCCGCATCCACCAGGACCGCGGCCTGGCGTCCCTGCACCAGGCTCGCGTCGCCCTGCCCCACGTCGAGGAAGACGGCCCGAGGCGGAGGCGGCGCCACGCCCGCCGGAGGCGCCAGCAGCAGGAGCGCTGCCTGGGCGAGCGCCGCCCCCGCCCGCAAGGCCGTTGTCCGGCTGCGCAGCGCGGCCACGGCCAGGGCCAGCGCGGCGAGCAGCGTCGCTGCGGCGGGTCGCGCCACCGCCAGCTCCGGCGCCTGCGACGCCACCGCCTCGATCGCCCGCACCGTGACCGCCGCCGGCACCACGCACGCGGCGAGCGGGAGGGTTGCGCCGACGCCGGCCAGGGCCGCGCCCAGCAGGGCGAGCGGAAGCAGCACGGCGCCGGTCACGGGGACCAGGACCAGGTTCGTGACGAGTGCGGTGGGGGCCAGCAGACCGAGCTGCGCCGCCGCCACGGGAGCCGTCGCCAGCAGCGCCGTGGCGGTGGTGTGGACGCCGTCCGCGATGCGCCGGCCCGGGCCCGGAAGTCCTTCCCGCTCGACGCGACGCCGACTGGCCAGCAGCAGGGCCCCGCAGGCGGCGAAGGACATCTGCGCGCCCGGCTCGAAGAGGGCGGCCGGCTCGGCGGCCAGGACGAGAAGGGCCGCCGCCGCCAGAACGTTGCCGGGGCGGACCGGACGACGCACCGCGAGGGCCAGGGCGAAGCCGAGCAGCAGGACGAGGGCACGCCGCACCGGGACGCCCCACCCGGCCAGGAGCGCGTACCCGAAGGCGGCCAGGAGGGCGGCGAGCAGCGCTCCACGGCGGGGATCGCAGCGCACCGCCAGGGTGGGGATGCGCAGCAGCATGCGGTGGACGAGGCCAAAGGCGAGCGCCGCCACCAGCGCCACGTGCAGGCCCGAGACCGCCAGCAGGTGCGCCAGGCCGAGACGTCCGAAAGCCCGGCGCAACGTCTCCGACAGCCCGCCGCGCTCACCCAGGGCGAGGGCGGCCAGGAGCGCCCCGCCCGCACCCCGCTCTGCCAGTCGCTCGGCGCTACGGCGGCGCCAGGCTTCGAGGCCCTGCAGGGAGGGCCAGGGCGACGGATCGTGGCGGCGCACCACCAGCGCGGGATGGCTCGGTGTTCCGACGGCGGCGATGCCGCGTCGCGCCAGACCTTGCGTGCGGTCCGTCCCGCCCGGATTGGCGGGGGAGCGCGGCGCGCGCAGGCGCACCTGCACGCGCAGGCGATCGCCGCGCAGCGCGTGGGCCAGGGGCGCCGCCGACTCGCCCGGACGCCAGCGCGCGTGCAGGCGCACCCGCCGGGGCACGGGGCCCCGCCCGGTGGCTTCCGCCACGCTCACCAGATCGACGCGCACCCCGCTCGGGAAGCGGTCGACGCCGATGGCGCGGCCTTCGACCAACGCCTCGGTGGGTGTCGTCGGCCGCTCGCGCGCCACCGTCTCGAGACGCACCGCCAGGGCGGCGGCCCCCGCGGCGGCGGCCACCCCGAGAGCCAGGGCGGCACGCCATGCGCGCCGCCGCGTGGCGCAAGCGGCGGCCAGGGCCACGGCGCCTGCCGCCAGCGCAACGCGCAGCCCCACCAGGCCGCGGTCCGCGGCCACGAGACCGATCGCGTGGGCAAGGGTCAGGAGCGGGAGCAGCCCGATGACGAGCCCGCCCGGGACCCAGGTGGAGGCGCGGAGGGAGGCGCGCCTAGTGCAACGTTCCGGACCTCGAGCCGGAGCGCGAGCGCATGCGGGTCACGTAGGTGGAGAGGATGCGTAGGGCCTCGTCCACCTTGCGCAGCTCGTCGGCGAAGCCGGCCAGCATGCGCTGGATGTCGTGCACGTCGCGCACGTTGCGGCGGCGCCGGTGCTCCACGTCCCGGTGCATGCCGTGGGCCAGGGCGGCCCCCGCCAGGGCCGCGTCGTAGGCCTCCGGCGAGAGGCGCGGCGTGAAGGCGGCCAGGCGCCGGGACAGCTCGGCGCTCACCTCGTCCGCCACCCCGAGCCGGGCCAGGTCCTCGCGGATGCGGTTGCGGCGCGGTTGCCCCGGTGTGTCCCCGGGGCGCGGGTCTCTCGGTCTCGCCCCCATGGATCGTGCTCCTCGTCTTCTGTCGGGCTCCCGGCAATGGAGCAAGAACGATGCCAGGCCGGCGATCCCGCCCTGGAGTCGGAAGTCTTCGGTTTCCATCGCGAAACCGCTCCGGAGCCGGGAGCGGCCGGGCGCGCCCGCGCCCCCGCCGATGGACCCGGGCTCACCTTTGTGGGAAGCACTTTACTCATCCGGCCCCGGCGGCACGTCGCCGAGGCCGTCGAGGAAGGCGCGCACCAGCCGGGCCTCGGAGGCCGAGAGACCCGGCACGGCCGCCAGCTGGACCTCGCTCGCCGCACGGATGGCGCGCAAGGAGCCCAACTGCCGCAGCAGTGCACGCCGCTTGCGCGGACCGATGCCCGGGATCTCCTCCAGGATCGAGGTGAGCCCGGCGCGTTGCCGCAGGTTGCGCTGGAACTCGATGGCGAAGCGATGCGCTTCGTCGCGGATGCGCTGCACCAGGAGCAGCGCCGGAGAGCTGGCCGGCAGGCGCACGGGATCCTTGCGGCCGGGCACGAAGAGGCGCTCCGCCTTGAGGCCGCCGCCGCGGCGCACCCGCCCGCTGGCGCTGCCGGGATCGCGCTGCTTGGCGAGACCCACCGCCTCCGCTCGCAGCCCCGCGTCGTGCAGGGCGGCCAGCACCACGCCGAGCTGCCCCCTGCCCCCGTCCACCACGAGCAGGTCCGGCAGGGGCTCGCCCGCCACGCGGGCCAGCCGTCGCGCCATCACCTCGCGCAGGCAGGCGAGATCGTCGTCGCCCGCCGCCTGGCGGATGCGGTAGCGCCGGTAGTCGGCCTTGGCGGGACGGCCGCCCTCGAACACGACGCGGCTCGCCACGCTGTGACTGCCGCCCAGGGTGGACACGTCGTAGCACTCGATGCGCCGCGGCGGGCGCGGGAGTCCGAGCGCCCGGGCCAGCTCCGCCAGCGCGCCCGCCAGGCTCTCCTGAGCCTGGAGCCGCCGCTCGAGGCCCACCTCCGCATTGGCGCTCGCCATGGCCGCAAGCTCGCGCAGGGGACCTCGCTGCGGCGTGCGGAAGGCCACCCGCCGGCCCGCCCGTTCGGTGCACAGGGCTGCCAGCGCCTCCGGGTCGTCGGGAGCCAGCGCCGTCACCACCTGGCGCGGCACCGGGCGCTCCGGATCGCCGTAGTACTGGCCGAGAAAGGAGCCGAGCGCCTCCGCGTCCGGCAGCTCCACGCCCGAGAAGCTCCAGGCCGCCGTTCCCGTCACGCGTCCGCCCCGCACGTGCAGCGCGTGCACCTCCAGCTCGCCGCCGCGCCGCGCGACGCCGAACACGTCCCGGTCCACGGCGCGCTGGGTCACGATCTGCTGGCGCTCGACGGTCTTCTCCACGGCGGTGATGCGGTCGCGCAGGCGGGCCGCCTCCTCGAAGCGCTCGGCGTCGGCGGTCTCGCGCATGCGTGCCGTCAGGTCGCGCACCAGCTCGTCGGCGCGGCCGCGCAGGAAGAGAGCCGTCCCGCGCACGAGCTCGGCGTAGGGCTCTTCCTCCACGAGGCCCACGCACGGACCCAGGCAGCGCTTCATCTCGAACTCGATGCACGGCCGGCCGCGCCGGGCATAGTCCCGGAAGACGGCCTCGCTACACGAGCGCAACGGGAAGATGCGGCGCAGGTTCGACACCGCCTCGCGCATGGCGGCACTCGAGGTGTAGGGTCCGAAGTACCAGGCGCCGTCCTCCCGGAAGCGCCGCACCGGCACCAGCCGCGGCCAGCGCTCCCGGGGGTCCAGGCGCAGGCCCAGGTACTGCTTGTCGTCGCGCAGGCGCACGTTGAAAGGCGGCCGGTGGCGCTTGATGAGCTCGTTCTCGAGCAGGAGCGCGTCCTTCACGGTGGGCGTCACCACTACGTCCACGTCCGTCGCCTGCTCCACCAGCCGCGGGATGCGTACGCGCCCGTCCCCGCCGGGCGCCAGGTAGGAGCGTGCCCGCGTGCGCAGGTTCTGGGCCTTGCCCACGTAGAGCACGCGCCCGCGGGCGTTCTTGAACAGGTAGACGCCCGGCCCGCTGGGCAGTGCGTCGACGCGTTCCTCGAGCCCCATCGATCCTCTAGCGGCGGCGGAGCTGCTCCGCCTCCAGGGCGCGGACCCGGTCGCGCAGCTCCGCCGCCCGCTCGAAGTCCAGGGCGCGGGCCGCCTCGGCCATCTCCCGGCGCAGCCCCTCCAGCAGGGCCGGGATCTCGTGCGCCGGGATGCCCGCCTCGGGCCGCTCGCGAACGGTGGGGACCGTCACGTAGTCCGCCTCCCAGATCGACTCCCGCAGGCTCGAGATGCGCTTGCGCACCGTCTGGGGCGTGATCCCGTGCTCCTCGTTGTAGCGCTGCTGGATCTCCCGGCGCCGCTCGGTCTCCTCCAGGGTCTCGCGGATCGAGCCCGTGCGCCGATCCGCATACAGGATCACGCTCCCGTTCACGTTGCGCGCCGCCCGCCCGATGGTCTGGATCAGCGAGCGGGTGGAGCGCAGGAAACCCTCCTTGTCCGCATCCAGCACCGCAACCAGGGACACCTCCGGGATGTCGAGACCCTCGCGCAACAGGTTGATCCCCACCAGCACGTCGAACTTCCCCTCCCGCAGCTCGCGAATGATCTCGGTGCGCTCGATGGTCTGGATGTCGCTGTGCAGGTAGCGTACGCGGATGCCGTGCTCGGCGTAGTAGTCGGTGAGCTCCTCGGCCATGCGCTTGGTGAGGGTGGTGACGAGCACCCGCTCTTTGCTCTCCACCCGTTTGCGGATCTCACCCAACAGGTCGTCCACCTGCCCGGCGGCGCGCCGCACCTCCACGCCGGGATCCGTCAGCCCGGTGGGGCGGATGATCTGCTCCACCACCACCCCGCTGGATTGGCGCAGTTCCCAGTCTCCCGGGGTGGCCGAGACGTACAGGGCCTGCTGCACGCGCCCCTCCCACTCGTCGAAGCGCAGCGGGCGGTTGTCCAGCGCGCTCGGCAGGCGCCAGCCGTACTCCACGAGGGTCTCCTTGCGCACCCGATCGCCCCGGTACATGCCGCCGAGCTGCGGAACCGTGATGTGGCTCTCGTCGAGGACCAGCAGGAAGTCCTTGGGGAAGTAGTCGAACAGCGTGTACGGCGCTGCGCCGGGTGCGCGACCGTCGAGCCAGCGCGAGTAGTTCTCGACCCCGTGGCAGAAGCCCATCTCCTCCAGCATCTCCAGGTCGTACAGGGTGCGCTGCTCGAGGCGCTGCGCTTCCAGCAGCTTGCCAAGCTCCCGGAACTCCGCCAAGCGCTCCTGGAGCTCGCCGCGAATGCCCTGGATGGCCCGCTTCAAGATGTTGTCCGTCGCCACGTAGTGACTGGCGGGGAAGACCAGTGCGCGCCGGGGACGGGTCAGCACGCGGCCGCGCAGGGGATCGATCTCGGCGATGTTCTCCACCTCGTCGCCGAAGAACTCGATCCGGATGGCCCGCTCGTGCTCGTACTGCGGAAAGACCTCCACCACGTCCCCGCGCACCCGGAACGTGCCGCGATGGAAGTCGACGTCGTTGCGCTCGTACAGCATGTCCACGAGCCGGCGCAGCAGCTCGTCGCGTCCGATGCGCGTGCCGACCTCCACGTAGGCGTGCATCTGCCCATAGGTCTCCGGAGCCCCCAGGCCGTAGATGCAGGACACGCTCGCCACCACCAGCACGTCCCTTCGCGTGAGGAGCGAGTGCGTCGTCGAGTGGCGCAGCTTGTCGATCTCGTCGTTGATGGAGGCGTCCTTCTCGATGTAGGTGTCGGTGCTGGGGATGTACGCCTCGGGCTGGTAGTAGTCGTAGTAGGACACGAAGTACTCGACGGCATTGTCCGGGAACAGGCCCTTGAACTCGGCGTAGAGCTGGGCCGCCAGGGTCTTGTTGGGCGCGATCACGAGCGTCGGCCGCTGCACCTGCTCGACCACGCAGGCCACCGTGAAGGACTTGCCGCTCCCGGTGACTCCGAGGAGCGTCTGGTGCCGGGCGCCCGCCCCCACCCCCTCCACCAGCGCCGCGATGGCCCGCGGCTGGTCGCCCTGGGGCTGGAACTCGGACACCAGGCGGAAGTCGCTCATCGGGTCCGTCTCCAGCGCGGCCCCCCGGGCGTGTCCTCCACCAGGATGCCCTCGGCGGCCAGCGCATCCCGGATGCGATCGGACTCGGCGAAATCGCGCTGGCTGCGCGCCTGCTCGCGCCGGGCCAGCAGCGCCTCGATGCGCGGGTCGAACTCCTGGACCTCCTCGGGCCGCCGTGCCCCAACCAGGCCCAGGCCCAGCACCGCGTCGAACTCGTGCAGCAGCCCGCGCCGGTCGGCCGCCGAGAGCCCGGGCTGGCGCGCCACTTCCCACACCACGGCCAGGGCCCGGGGCGCGTTCAGGTCGTCGCGGATCGCCTGCCGGAATCGCTGGCGCAGCCGCCCGACCCGCTCCGGGTCCGCCTCGCCGCCGGCCTCGCGCACCTCGGCGGCGTGGCCCAGCAGGCGCCGGTAGCCCACGTCGGCTGCCTCCATGGCGGCGTCGCTCCAGGCCTGCTGCTGGCGGTAGTGGGCCTGGAGGAAGAAATAGCGATAGGCCAGCGGGTCGTAGCCGCGGCGGAGCAGGTCGTCGAGCAGCAGCACGTGACCCGTGGACTTCGCCATCTTGCCGCGCTCGAAGATCAGGAAGTCGCAGTGGAGCCAGAAGCGCACCCAGGGGTGCACGTCGAAGGCGCACTCGCTCTGGGCGATCTCGTTGGTGTGGTGGACCGCCACGTGGTCCACCCCACCCGTGTGGATGTCGAAGCTCGGGCCCAGGTACCGGATGCTCATGGCCGAGCACTCCAGGTGCCAGCCCGGAAAGCCCCGGCCCCAGGGTGAGTCCCACTCCTGCTGCCGACGCGTGGTCGGCCGCGCGAACTTCCACAGCGCGAAGTCCGCCGGGTGGCGCTTGCCGGCCACGTCGCCGATGCGCGCCCCGCCCTCCTGGGCCTCGAGGTCCAGACGCGCGAACTCCGCATAGCGCGCGAACTTCGACGTATCGAAGTAGAGGCCGTCCTCGATCACGTACGTGTAGCCCTTCTCCTCCAGTCGGCTTGCCAGGTCGATCTGCTCCGGGATGTGGTCCGTGGCCCGGCACAGCACCTCCGGCTCGAGACAGCCGAGACGCGTGCGGTCGAGACGCCACTGCTCCGTGTAGCGCCACGCCACCTCCTCGGCCCGCAGCCCGCTGCGGGCTGCGGCCAGCTCCATCTTGTCCTCACCCGCGTCGGCGTCGTCGGTCAGGTGGCCCACGTCCGTCACGTTCACCACGTGGGTCACCCGAAGCCCCTCGGCCAGCAGCGCCCGCTTCACCAGGTCGGAGAAGAGCTGGGAGCGCAGATTGCCCAGGTGCTGGGGGGCATACACCGTCGGCCCGCAGGTGTACATGCGCACGTGCCCGGCCTCCAGGGGCTCGAAGGCCTGCTTGCGCCGCGTGCGCGTGTTGTAGAAGACGAGCGGCTTCATGCGAAGGCCGTCTCTCCGGGTCCATCGGGCACCAGCAGGACCACCGCCGCGGCGGCGATCCCCTCCCCGCGGCCCAACGCCCCGAGCCCGTCGGAGCTCGTGATCTTGACGTTCACCGCCTCCGCCTCCACCCGCAGCAGGCGCGCCAGGTTGGCCTGCATCGCCGCCCGGAAGGCGGCCAGGCGCGGCCGCTCGGCCAGCACGGTGGCGTCCAGGTTCCCCACGGCGAGGCCCGCCGCCCGCACCTGCTGCATGACCCGCTCCACCAGCGTGCTGCTGGCCACACCGCGCAGGGCCGGGTTCGAAGAAGGGAAGTGGGTACCCAGGTCGCCCTCCCCGATGGCCCCGAGCAGCGCGCTCGCCACCGCGTGCAGCAGCACGTCCCCGTCCGAGTGACCCTCCAGCCCGTGGCCGAAGGGAATTGCCACCGCACCGAGCACTAGCGGCCGACCGGCCACCAGGCGGTGGGCGTCGAAGCCCTGGCCCACGCGGGGTCGGGCCGCCCGCAATCCGGCGCCGCTCACGCGCTCTCGACACCGCGCGACCGCAGCCACGCCTCGGCCGCCACCAGATCTCCCGGCCAGGTCACCTTCAGGTTGGCGGGATCCCCCTCCACCACGTGTACCGGCACGCCAAGCCGCTCCACCAGCTGGGCGTCGTCGGTGGCCACGAACCCGTCGGCCTGGGCCTTGGCCAGGGCCTCGCGCAGCAGCCGCGTGCGGAACACCTGGGGTGTCTGGGCCACCCAGCACTCGGCCCGCTCCGGCGTGTCGACCACGCGCCCCGCCCGGACGCGCTTGATGGTGTCCCGGGCCGGTACCGCAAGCAGAGCCGCTCCGTGGCGGCGGGCCGCCTCCACCACCCGGGCCACGTCCTCGGCCCGCACCAGCGGGCGCGCCGCATCGTGCACCGCCACCCACTCGACGTCCCCGGGCAGCGCCGCCAGGCCCGCTGCCACCGAGTCCTGACGCTCGGCCCCGCCGGCCACCGCCTCCGCGAGCTTGGCTCCCTGGGCGAGGCGCTCCGCCAGGGCGGCAAAACGGCCGCGCTCGGCGGAAGCTACCACCGGGACCACGCGGTCGACGGCGGGGCAGGCGCACAGCGCCTCGAGGGCGTGCACGAGCAGCGGCCGACCTGCCAGGGGGACGAAGGCCTTGGGCCGGTCGGACCCGAAGCGCTCGCCTCGTCCGGCAGCGAGCAGCAGAGCCGCGACGCTCGGCATGGAACGGAAGATAGCCGATCGCCCGTGGCGGTTCTGCCGCCGCGCGCGGCTTGCTGTGCGTCGGCGGTGCTAACGTGCGCGCGGGAGGAAGTCCGTCATGCGCATCCACCTGGCCAAGCTGCTGGTGCTCTCGCTTTCCTGGCTGCCTGCCGGCTCTGCACTCGGTGCGGACGAGTCCAAGAAAGGCGCCCTCGACGGCGCCCCGCCCACCCTGCACGGGAGCCTGCGCCTCGCCCTGGCCGATGCCGTCTCCATGGGCATCGAGAACAACCTCGATGTGGAGATCGAGCGGCACGGGCCGCTGCTGGCCGCCGAGGACCTGGGTGTCGCCTGGGGATCCTTCGACCCGGAGCTGGCCGCCGAGTTCGGCGTCACGGACGTGGAGACGCCGGTCGCCACCAGCCTGCAGGTGGGCAATCCGGTGCTGGCGGAGCGAACCGTGTCGGGCCGCTCCGGGCTGCGCGGCCTGCTGCCCTGGCTCGGGGGCAGCTACGAGCTCGGCTATACCGGCCAGGAGCTCGAGACGAACTCCGTGATCGCCTCGCTCTCCCCGGAGTTCCGGGCGGGCCTGCTGGCCCAGCTCCAGGTTCCCCTGATGCGCGACCTGTTCTGGGGCGAGCCCTGGACCAACGTGAAGCGCGCGCGCGTCGGGGTACGCGCCAGCCAGGAAGAGTTCCGCCGCCAGCTGATGGACACGGTGCAGGCCACCGAGGACGCCTACTGGGGGCTCGTGGCCGCCGCGGAGCAGCTGCGCGTGGCGGAGAAGAGCCTGGATACCGCCAGCGCCCTGCTCGAGCAGACCAAGATCCAGTACGAGGTCGGAGTCGTGTCGCGGGTCGAGGTCACCGAGGCGGAGGCAGGCGTCGCCGAGCGGGAGGTGGCGCGCATCCGCAGCGACAACCTGTACCGCAGCGCCCAGGACCGCCTCATCGACCTCGTGCTCGGTCCCAACCTGACTGCCACCTCGCGCCTCGAGATCGAGCCCACCGACGACCCGGCCGCGATCAGCGTGCGCGAAGTGGACGTGGAGGAGGCCCTGCGCAAGGCCCTGGAGCGCCGGCCCGAACTCGCCCTGGCCCGGGAGGAAATCGAGCGCCAGGAGATCGAGATCGCCTTCGCCCGCAACCAGCGCCTGCCACGGCTCGACCTGGTGGGCAGCTACGGCTTCCAGGGGCTCGCTGGCCGGGACAACCCCAGCCGCTTCAACTTCGCCAACCCCGGCACGCCGCCCCCGCCGGTGGTGGGCATCGACTCGGACTACGGCGGCACGCACGACGACTTCTTCTCCGGCGACGGTGCCCGCCAGTGGTCAGCGCGCGGGATCTTCTCGATCCCGCTCGGAAACGTGCGGGGCCGCCACGACGTGCGCAAGCGGGAGCTCGAGCTGCGCCGCTCGGAGCGGCGCCTGCGCCGGGTCGAGCAGCTCATCGTGCTGGAGATCCGCGACGCGGTCCGCAACCTGCTCTCGTCCCTGGAGGGGATCGAGGCGGCGGAGCGGCGACGCCTGGCGGCCGCCGAGCAGCTGCGCGCCGAGCGGGTGCGGCTCGAGCAGGGCGAGTCGACGCCCTTCGAGGTCCTCGACCGGGAGGAGAAGCTGGTGGCGGCGGAGAGCCAGAAGATCGAGGCGCAGCGCGTCTATCACGCCTCGGTCACGGCGGCGGACCGGGCCCAGGGCACCATCCTGACCAGCCGGAACGTGGTGATGCAGGACGCGAGCCGCCTGCGCTAGGCACCAAGAACGCGTCAGGCGCGGGCGGCGCGGGTGCGCCGGGGGGGGGCGGCGCCGGCCGAACCGAAACGGCGCTCCAGCAGCAGCAGGGTGGGCGAGGCCACGTAGATTGTGGAGTAGGTCCCGATCACGATCCCGATGGCCATGGCCTGGGCGAAGGGACGGATCACCTCGCCGCCCAGGAAGAGCAGGCAGAGCACCGCGATCAGCGTGGTGCCCGAGGTCAGGATCGTCCGCGAGAGGGTCTGGTTCACGCTCTGGTTCACCACTTCCGGCAGGTCGGTGCGGGTGCGAAGCTCCATGTTCTCCCGGATGCGGTCGTAGATGATGATGGTGTCGTTGAGGCTGTAGCCGATGATGGCCAGCAGCGCCGCCAGAACCTGCAGGTTGAACTCCTCGCCCAGCATCACCCAGATTCCGGCCGTGATCAGCACGTCGTGGATCAGCGCGAGCACCGCCCCGGGCGCGAAGCGCGGCGTGAAGCGGAAGCCGATGTAGATCAGGATCAGCAGGCACGCGAGGCCTAGGGCCGTGAGCCCATCGCGGCGCAGCTCCGCGCCCACCCGTGGCCCGACGAACTCGACCCGCTGCACCTCGACGGGACCGATCGCCTGGCCCAGCGCCTCCGCCAGGCCGTCCACCACCTCGCCCTTGCCGTGCTCCTCCTCTCCCGCGAAGCCGATCAGGAACTCGCCTTCTTCCGCGTCTCCGAAGCGCACCACGCTCGCGTCCGGGACGCCGTTGCGCCGCACCACGTCCCGCACGCGGCCCACGTCCACGCCCGCCGCTTCCGCGAAGCGCACCTGGATCTCGTTGCCGCCCGCGAAGTCGATGCCCCAGCGCACGCCCCGCACGAAGATCGCAGCCACCCCGATGGCGAGCAGCAGGAGCGAGAGCCCCACGAACAGGCGCCACTTCCCGATGAAGTCGAAGCTGGTGCCCGACCGGATGAACTCGAGCGGCATCGGGCCCTCCTAGATCGAGAGCGCCCGGACGGGCCGGGAGCCGGGGTGGATGTCGTAGAGCAGCCGCGTGATCATCAGCGCCGAGAAGACGCTGGTCAGGATGCCGATGGAGAGGGTCACCGCGAAGCCCTTGATGGGGCCCGTCCCGTACTGGAACAGCACGATCGCCGTGATCAGCGTGGTGATGTTCGCATCCAGGATCGTCCAGAGGGCCTTGTTGAAGCCGGTCCTGATCGCCGCCCGCGGCGTCTTGCCCAGACGCAGCTCCTCCCGGATGCGCTCGAAGATGATGACGTTGGCGTCGATCGCCATGCCCACCGTGAGGACGATGCCCGCGATGCCCGGCAGGGTGAGCGTCGCCTTGGCCAGGGACATGATGCCCAGGATGAGCAGCAGGTTCGCGAGCAGCGCCACACTGGCGTAGAGCCCCGACTGCCGGTAGTAGACCGCGGCGAACACCACCACCAGCACCAGGCCGAGGATCGAGGCCTGCAGGCCGCGCCGGATCGAATCGGCGCCGAGCGCCGGCCCCACCGTGCGCTCCTCCTCGATCTGGATCGGAATCGGCAGCGACCCGGCGCGCAGGATGACCGCCAGGTGCGACGCCTCGTCGGGGGTGAAGCGCCCGCGGATGAAGCCCCGCCCCCCGCCGATGCGCTGCTCGATGCGCGGCGCGCTGTGCACCTGGCCGTCTAGCAGGATCGCCAGCAGATCCCCGGCGTGCTCCTTGGTGAGGTCTCCGAAGCGACGCGCCCCTTCGGAGTTGAACGAGAAGTCCACCACCCAGCCGAAGCGGTTGTCCAGGCGCGAACGGGCGTCGTTCAGCAGCTCCCCCGTCAGATCCGGCGACTTGCGCACCAGGTAGGCCTGGACCACACGCTCGCTCTCCTCTTCCTTCTCGAACACGACCTCGAAGCCTTCGGGCAGCGCCTCGCTGTACTGGGCGCGCAGCAGCTCCTCCGTCGGCGCGCTGGCGTGGACGATCTTGAACTCCAGGAAGCCCGTCTTGCGCAGCAGGCCCCGCGCCTGGTCGCGGTCCAGCTGGCCGCCCGGGATCTGCACCAGCACCCGGTCGGCGCCCTGGCGGGTCACCACCGCGTCCTGCACGCCCTGGATCGGATCGTCGATGCGCCGGCGCAGCACCTCGAGCACCTGCTGCATGCCGCGTTCGCGCACCTGCCGGGTCCACTCGGCGGTGAGCCCCAGGGTGATCGAGTCCGGCCCGGACTCCAGGACCTTCAGGACCTCGGTTTCCAGGGCCACGCGCCGCAGCGAGTCGAGCTCTTCGGAGCGTGCCACTTCGGCCAGCAGGCGGGTGCCGTCCACCACCAGGCGCTTCGGGGCGATGCCGAGCTCCTCGAGGCGCATCTCCAGCGTCCCGCGCAGGACGTCGAGCTCGTGGGAGACGGCCACCGCCAAGTCGGGTCCCAGCACCCAGTGGATGCCACCCTGCAGGTCGAGGCCGAGGCGCACCCCCTCGTCCGGGAGCAGCACGCTCGCGTGCCGCGTCGGGCGGGGAAAGAAGTTCGCCACGGCCAGGTAGCCGAACAGGAGGACGCTGACGATGACGACGATGGCGTGCCAGCGCGTCGTCCCGCTCACTTCTCCTCGCCTCCCTTGGCCTTCTCCACCAGGCGCTCGATGCGGGCGCGGTCGACCTTGACCCGAACCCGCTCCCCGCGCACGTTGGCGATCTCGAGGGTGAGCACGTCGTCCGCGGTGCCGGTCACGCTGCCGTGCAGTCCGCCGCTGGTCACCACCCGATCGCCCTTCTCCAGCCCGCGGATCAGCTGCTCGTGGTCGCGCTGCCGGCGCTGCTGGGGCCGGATGAGCAGGAAGTAGAAGATCAGGAAGATCAGGGCCATGGGCAGCAGGAAGCCGAAGGGCGAGGGCTGCGGCGCGGCCCCTTCCGCCTGGAGCGGCACGGCCAGGACGACGCCCCTCATCGCGCCCCCGCGGCCGGCGCGGCCGGAAACGCCGCCGGAGCCAGCGCGGACAGCTGCCGCAGCTCCGTCCCCGGGTAGAAGTGCGCCAGGATGCGCCGGTAGGGGACCCCGCGGCGGGCCAGGACGCGCGCGCCCCACTGGCTCATGCCCACGCCGTGGCCGTAGCCGGAGCCCAGGAACACGAAGCCGGTCGGCTCGGGGCGGACGCGGAAGCGGGTGCTGCGCAGCCGCGTGGCGCCGAGCGCCCTGCGGAGCGCCCGTCCGCTCACCCGCGTCTGCCCGTCGCTCCCCACCAGGGCGACCTCCGCCACCCGTCCGCTCGGCGTCTCGGCGAGCACGCGTACCTCTGCCAGGCTTCCCACGGGCCGCCCCATTGCCGCCGCGATCTTCTCGAGCTCCCCCCGCGAGACCCACGCGCGCCACCGGCTGTCCGGTGACGCTTCCTCCCCCGGCACCTCGACGCTCACGAGGTACGGGAGTGTGCGCCCCCAGACCTCGGCCGCGCTCGCGGTGCGTCCGCCGGCCGTGCCGTGGAAGGCGGCCAGGATGGGCTCGCCGCGCCAAGCCAGGTATTCGCCCCGGGTGGCGTCCGTGGCCTGCCAGGCCCAGGGAGCCTCGCCCTCGATCCCCAGGTAGACCTGCGCCGACGTGTCCGCCTCCAGATGCCAGGGCTTGTCCCCGGCGCGGGCGCGCCGGTGCAGGGCGTAGGTGCGGGACGCCACGGCCTGGGCGCGAAGCGCCTGCTGCCCCCAGCTCGGACTCACCTCACCGAGCAGGGTAGCCGCCACGTAGGCTTCCAGCGGAATCTCGTTGATGACTTCCAACCCCTTTTCCGTGCGAAGGATTTCGATCTCGCCGCGATACGGGCGATGGGCCACCCGGTAGGGCCCCGCCGGGGGCATCCGGTGGCGGGAGCCCACCGGCCGGCCGTCCACGCGCAGGCCGTCCGCGGCGGCCTCCACACGCAGCGAACGGCCGCCCGCCACGAGGTCGACCGACTCGGCGTTGGCCAGCAAGCGGACCCGCAGGAGGGGCTCCTCCGCGCCGGCCCGCACCGAACCCGCCGCGGCCAGCACGAGGACCGCGAGCACGGTGCGCACCGATGCCACTCCCCCCATGGCGAGCGCTGGTATGGCACGAAGGCCGGAGGGGGTCAAGCAAGCGCCTACGTACCGGCGGCGTAGTCGGTCTCGTAGACGCGCTGCTCGTCCGTCAGGCGGTCGACCTCGATGCCCATGGTGGCGAGCTTGACGCGGGCGATCTCCTCGTCCTGCTCGCGAGGGATGTCGTGGACGCTCGGACCGAGCTCCCGCCCTTCCTGGGCCAGCCGGATCAGGGACAGGAACTGGTTCGCGAAGCTCATGTCCATGACCTCGCTCGGATGGCCCTCCGCAGCGGCCAGGTTCACCAGACGCCCGCGGGCCAGCAGGTAGAGCCGACGGCCGTTGCGCAGCCGGTACTCCTCGGTGGAGGTGCGGATGGTGCGCTTCTCCTCCGCCAGCTTCTCCAGATCGGGGATGTTGATCTCACAGTCGTAGTGGCCGGTGTTGCAGAGCAGCGCCCCGTCGCGCATGCGCTCGAAGTGGCGCCCCACCAGCACGTCCTTCATGCCCGTGGCGGTGATGAAAATCTCTCCCACCTCGGCGGCCTGGGCCATGGGCATCACGGTGAAGCCCTCGAGCCGTGCCTTGAGTGCGGCGATCGGGCGCACCTCGGTCACGATCACGTTGGCGCCCATTCCCCGTGCGCGCATGGCGCAGCCGCGACCGCAGTGTCCGTAGCCGGCCACCACGAAGTTCTTGCCCGCGATCAGCACCGAGGTCGCCCGCAGGATGCCGTCGATGGAGGACTGGCCGGTGCCGTAGACGTTGTCGAAGTCCCACTTCGTCTCGGCGTCGTTCACCGCGATCACCGGGTAGAGGAGCTTGCCGTCGGCGGCCATGGCCCGCAGGCGGTGGACGCCGGTGGTGGTCTCCTCGGTTCCGCCCACGATCTGCGCGGCCAGGTCCCGGTGCTTGCTGTGGACCGTGAAGATCAGGTCCGCCCCGTCGTCCAGGGTCAGGGTGGGCTTGCGGTCGATGGTGCGTTCGATGCACCAGTAGAACTCCTCGGTGTCCATGCCGTGCCACGCAAAGATGGCCAGGCCGTCGGCGGCCAGGGCGGCGGCGATGTCGTCCTGGGTGGAGAGGGGATTGCAGCCGGACCAGGCCACGTCGGCGCCGGCGGCCGCCAGGGCGCGGACCAGCACCGCCGTCTCCTTGGTGACGTGCAGGCAACCCGCCACCCGCTGGCCCGCCAGGGGCCGGGTCTTCTCGGCGCGCTCGCGCAGGGCGCGCAGAACCGGCATGCGGCTCTCGGCCCACTCGATCTTCAAGCGGCCGGCCTCGGCGAGGCCGAGGTCGCGGACCGCGTAGCGCTCGGTCTTGTGCATGGTCGCCTCCATGGCCCCGGGCGGGCCACAATATGAGGGTATGCGGATGCGGGAATGTATGAGCCTCCCGCCGCCGCGTCAAGCGGGGCCCGAGGCGTCTAGGACCGAAAGCCGTCCCGCCGCAGGGCCTCCGCCCGGTCCGTGCGCTCCCAGGGGAACCCCTGGTCCTCGCGGCCGAAGTGGCCGTGGTAGGAGGTGGCCCGGTAGATCGGCCGCAGCAGGTCCAGCTGCTCGATGATGCCCTTCGGGGTCAGGTCGAAGTGCTTGCGCACCAGGCGCCCCAGCCGCTCCTCGTCCACGCTGCCGCTACCGAACGTGTCGACCCGGATCGAGACCGGCTCGGCCACCCCGATCGCGTAGGCCACCTGCACCTCGCAGCGCTGGGCGAGCCCCGCCGCCACCAGGTTCTTCGCCACCCAACGCGCCGCGTAGGCGCCGCTCCGATCCACCTTGCTCGGGTCCTTGCCCGAGAACGCCCCGCCCCCGTGCCGGCCCATGCCGCCGTAGGTGTCCACGATGATCTTGCGGCCGGTCAAGCCCGCGTCGCCCAACGGCCCCCCCGTCACGAAGCGTCCCGTGGGATTCACGTGGAAGACGCTGTCCGAATCCAGCCACTCCGTGGGCAGCGTCGGCCGGATGATCTTCGCGATCAGGTCCTTGCGGATCTGGTCGTGGGAGACGTCCGGCGCATGCTGGCTCGAGAGCACCACCGCCGCCACCCGCACCGGCCGATCGCCCGCGTACTCCACGGTGACCTGCGACTTGGCGTCCGGGCGCAGGTACTCGATCTCGCCAGATTCGAGCGCCGCCCGCTGGGCCTCGATCAGCCGGTGCGCCAGCCGGATCGGCGCCGGCATGAGCTCGCTCGTCTCGTCGCAGGCGTAGCCGAACATCATGCCCTGGTCGCCGGCGCCCTGCTCCTTGTGCAGGCCCGACCCCTCGTCGACGCCCTGGGCGATGTCGCCCGACTGTCCGCCCAGGGAGACCAGCACCCCGCAGGTGGCTGCGTCGAAGCCCGTGTCGGAACTCGTGTAGCCGATGTCGTGTACCACCTGGCGCACCACGCGCTCCACGCCGTCGAGACGGGCGCGGGTCGTCGCCTCGCCTGCCACCATCACGAAGCCCGTCTTGACCAGCGTCTCGCAGGCCACGCGCCCCCGGTGGTCCTGGCCGAGCACGTGATCCAGGATCGCGTCCGAAATCTGGTCGCACATCTTGTCCGGGTGGCCCATCGAGACCGACTCGGAGGTGAAGAGCGAGCGGGTCGCCATCGCGGTGTGTCTCCTTCGATCGCGGACGAAGGCCGGCGGAGTCTAGAAGAGCCCTCAGATCCCTTCAAACTCGTGGGGGAAGCGGCGCAGCATCTCCTTGCGGAGCCGGTCCCCCGTCTCGGCGGCAGTGGACAGGGTGAGCAGCTCGAGGGCGAGAGCCCGTGCCGCCTCCAGCCTCGTCGCGCGCAGAATGGACTTCACCCGCGGGATGGAGGGGGCGTTCATCGAGAGCTCGTCGAGGCCGAGCCCGACCAGTACCAGGCTGTAGAGCGGATCGCCCGCCATCTCACCGCACAGCCCGACCGGCCGGCCCGCAGCATGCGCGCGCTCCACCACGTCGCGGACGGCGCGCAGCACGGCCGGGTGCAGCGGGTCGTAGAGATAGGCCAGCTCCTGGTTCTCGCGATCGACGGCGACCGTGTACTGGATCAGGTCGTTGGTCCCGATCGAGAAGTAGTCCACCTCGGGCGCCAGCAGATCCACCAGGGCGACGGCGGCGGGAGTCTCCACCACGAGGCCGACCTCCACCTCCGCCGCCATGGCCACTCCCTCCGCCTCGAGCTCCGTGCGGGCCGCCTCGAGGCTCTCGCGCGCCTGGCGCACCTCCTCCACGCCCGTCACGAGGGGCAGCAGGACGCGGAGCCGTCCGTGCCGGCTGGCACGCAGCATGGCGCGCAGCTGGGTGCGGTAGATCCCGCCCGCGTCGGCCCGGGCCAGCCGCACCCCGCGCAGGCCGAGGGCCGGATTGGTCTCCGGGCGGCCGCCTGCGGCCAGCGGCAGCTTGTCGCCGCCCAGGTCCACGGTTCGGATCGAAGCCGGACCCGGAGCCACGCTCTCGAGCACGGCCCGGTAGTGCCGCGTTTGCTCGGCTTCGTCGGGCAGCGCCGGGCGGTTCAGGTACAGGAACTCGGTGCGAAACAGCCCCACCCCGGCGGCGCCGTGCGACCGCAGCGCGCGGATCTCGTCGGGGCGCTCGATGTTGGCGAGCAGCGTCATCCGCCGGCCGTCCCGGGTCTCGGCCGGCAGGTCGGCGATGCGCAGCAGGTTGCGCTGCCTCTTGCCATCGGCGCGGGCCCGCTCCCGATAGGCGCACAGGGTCGCCTCGTCGGGCCGCGCGATGACACGTCCGGCCCGGCCATCCACGATCACGAGGTCGCCATCCTCGGTGCATTGCGTCACGTCGCCGAGGCCCACGACGGTGGGGATGCCGAGGGAGTTCGCCATGATCGCCGTGTGCGAGGTGCCCCCGCCGGCGTCGGTGGCAAGGCCCACCACCCGCGCGGAGTCCAGCTGCGCGGTCTCCGCGGGCGAGAGGTCCTGGGCCACCACCACCGTGGGCCCGCTGAGGCCCGCCAGGCCCTCGGGCTCGCGCCCCAGCAGACAGAGCAGCAGCTGCCGCACGGCGAAGTTCACGTCGGCGCGCCGCTCGCGCAGGTAGGCGCTCTCCATGGCGTCGAAGAGCGTGTTGAGCCGCCGCAGCTCCTGGCTCACTGCCCACTCGGCGTTGATGCATTCGTGGCGGATGCGCCGCACGGCGTCATCGAAGAGCTGGCGGTCCTCGAGGATCATGACCTGGGTGCGCAGGATGGTGTCCACCAGCTCGAGGCCCCCGGCGCGCTGCCGGACCTGCTCGAGCTGCGCCCGGGCCATCCCCATGCCCTCGCGCAGGCGCTCCACCTCCGGCTCGATGGCGTCGGCGGCCACGGCATACTCGGGAAGGATCAGGCGCTCGCGCTGCAAGACGTAGGCCCGACCCACCCCGATGCCGGGCGAAGCGCCCACGCCGATGCGCAGGGCCGGTCCGCCGGGCTCCTCAGGGCCTGTCATGTTGGATCCCGTCCACCCGGTCCTCGAGCAGGCTCCCCAGCGCCTCCACGGCCTGGTCGGCGTCCTCCCCCACCGCCCGCACCCGCAACCGAGTTCCCGGCCCCGCGGCCAGCGAGAGCAGCGACAGCACGCTGCGCCCGTTCACCCACTCCCCGTTGCGCGCCACCTGGATCTCGGCCTGGAAGCGCCCCGCCAGCGAGACGAAGCGCCCCGCCGGCCGGGCGTGCAGGCCCAGCTCGTGGCCCACTGTGAACTCCCGCTCGCACTCCCGGGCCGCACTCACCGCCGACCTTCCGGGAGCAGCTCGCTGGCCACCGAGATGTTGCGGCGGCCATACTCCTTGATGAAGGTGGCCAGCTCCTCGAGCGGCTTCGCGTCGCGCAGGGTGGCCAGCTTGATCAGCATGGGCAGATTGAGGCCCGTCACCACCTCGACGCGGCGCTCGCCGAGGAACGCCAGGCTCACGTTCGACGGAGTTCCGCCGAACATGTCGGTGAGAACCAGGACCCCCTCCCCGGTGTCCGCCTCGCGGAGCGCCTCGGCGATGGCGCTCCGCATCTCCTCCACGGTCTGCTTCGGCTCGATCGAGACCGCCCGGAACGGGGGCGCGTCGGGAACGATCAGCCGCAGGGCCTGGAGGAACTCCTCGCCCAGCCGGTAGTGGGTCACGATCACGACGCCGACGCTCATGAGCCCTTCTCCACGTCCCGGTGGCTGAGGTTCACCTCGCGGCCCGCCTCGCGAATCGCGCCGGCCAGGACCTCGGCGATGGCGACCGAGCGATGTCGTCCCCCCGTGCAGCCGACGCCCAGGGTGAGGTAGGCCTTCCCTTCCGCGTCGTAGAGCGGCAAGAGGAAATCCAGCAGCCGGTGCAGGTGCCCCAGCAGCTCGCGTGTTCGCTCGTGCTCGAGCACGTAGCGCGCGACGTCGGGGTCGCGGCCCGTCCGCTCCCGGAGCGCCGCCTCGAAGTGTGGATTGGGCAGGAAGCGCACGTCGAAGAGCAGCTCCGCGGCGGCGGGCACCCCGAAGCGATATCCGAAGGAGATCACGTTCACCACCGTTGCGCGCTCCTCGCCGCTCACCAGCTGGATCACGTTCTCGCGCAGCTGGTGGACGTTCAGCCGCGACGTGTCCACCACGTGGTCGGCGAGCTTGGAAACCTCCTCGAGCAGCCGCCGCTCCCGCTCGATCCCCTCCTCCACGGTGCCCGTGGGCGCCAGGGGGTGGACGCGGCGGGTCTCCCGGTACCGGTTCACCAGCACCTCGTTCGAGCTGTCCAGGAACAGCACGTCCACGCGCGCGCCACCCGCGCGAAGCTTCTCCACCACCGCCGCAAGGCCGGCCAGGAAGGCGGCCTCGCGCGCATCGATGGCCAGGGCGATGTTGCGGATCGGAGGCCTCGCCTTGGCGCACAGGTCCAGGAACTGCTCGATGAGCTGCGCGGGCAGATTGTCCACGGAGTAGAAACCGCCGTCCTCGAGGGCGGCCATGGCGGTGCTGCGGCCGCTCCCCGACAGGCCGCTCACGAAGACCACGTGCGTGCCCGCGCCGATCATCTCCGCTCCACCGCCTCGCGCAGGCGCTCCTCCAGACGTTCGACCGCGCTGCTGCCGCTGCGGCGCTGCAGGTGGTCGCGGACCGCCACCTCCACGACCGTGGCCAGGCTGCCCGCCGGCCGCGCCGGCAGCACCAGCACCGGCAGCGCGATGCCCGCCCACTGCTCGGTGGGGCGCTCGAGCCCGACGCGCTCGTAGGGCGTGCCCTCGCGCCACGGCTCGATCCGGCACACCACGTCGACCTCGCACTGGTCGCGCACCGAATCCGGACCGAACAGCTCGGGCAGGTAGACGATTCCGACGCCGCGGATCTCCACGTGGTGCCGGATCAGCTCCGGGGCCGCTCCTCGCAGGCAGCCGCCCTCGGTGGCCCGCAGGTCCACCACGTCGTCGGCCACCAGCCGGTGCCCGCGCTGGACGAGTTCGAGGGCGCATTCACTCTTGCCGATTCCGCTCGGTCCGATCAGCAGGACGCCCACCCCCAGCACCTCCACGAGGGCTCCGTGGGCCCGCACCATCTCCCCCTCGCTCAGAACTTCGCGTCCTCCTCCTCGATGGCGCGGAAGACGGTCTCACGGCTCTCGGCCTCCAGCAGGCTCTTGCGGAAGGCCGCATCCCGGAAGAAGCGCGAGATGCGCGCCAGGGCCTTCAGGTGCTGCCCCCCCGAGTCCTCCGGCACCACCAGCAGGAAGAAGAGGTGCGTGGGCTGTCCGTCGATCGACTCGAAATCCAAGCCCGCCCGGCTGCGGGCGAAGGAGGCGAGCAGACGCGAAAGGCCCGGCATCTTGCCGTGCGGGATCGCCACACCCTCACCGATGCCGGTGCTCTGCAGGCCTTCCCGCTCCACCAGCACCTCCACCAGGCGCGTCGCGTCCAGGGTGGGCTCCGCCTCCGCGAGGCTCTTGGCCATCTCGCTCAGCAGATCCTGCTTCGTCCGCGACGCCAGATCGAGGATCACGGCGTCCTTGACGAGAATGTCCATGATCTTCATGGAACCCCCCGCTCCCGCTTTGCAGCCTAGCCGACCCGCCGTCGCTTGGTCGAGGACAGGATGTTCATGGACTCGCGGTACTTGGTCACGGTCCGACGTGCGATGTCGATGTTCCCGGCGCGTAACATCTCCGCGATGCGCTGGTCCGAGAGAGGCCGTCGGGAGTCCTCGGCGCCCACGATGCGGCGGATCTTCTCCTTGACGCTCTCGCTGGCGATGGAATCTCCGTCCAACCGGCTGATGCTCGAGTTGAAGAAGTACTTGAGCTCGAAGATGCCCTGGGGGGTATTGGCGTACTTGTTGGTCGTCACGCGGCTCACCGTGGATTCGTGCATCCCGATGTCTTCGGCCACGTCGCGTAGATTCAACGGCCTCAAGAACTGCACGCCCCGCTCGAAGAAGTCACGCTGGTGCTTGATGATGCTCTCGGTCACCTTGTAGATCGTGCGTTGCCGCTGGTGGATCGACTTGATCAGCCACATGGCCGAGCGCACCTTGTCCTGCACGTAGTCGCGCGTATCCTTGGGAACCCCGGACCCCCGGGTCAGCACGTCCCGATACAGCTGATTGATGCGCAGCTTCGGCAGCCCGTCTTCGTTCAGGACGATGTAGAACTCCTCGCCCACGTTGTGGACGTAGATGTCCGGGGTGATGTAGACCGGCTCGTCGCCGCCGAAAGGTCGGCCCGGACGCGGCTCGAGAGCTCCGATCGCGCGCGCCGCCGCGGCCACGTCCTCGATCGCGACACCGAGCGTGCGCGAGATGCCCCGGAGGTCGCGGCGCTGGAGCTCGTCCAGGTGCTCCTCGATCAAACGGATCACCAACTTGTCGTCGATGCCGAGGACTCGGATCTGGAGCAGCAGACACTCGCGCAGGTCGCGCGCGCCCACGCCGGTCGGATCGAAGCCCTGCACCCGGGCCAGAGCCGCCTCGGCGGTGGCCGCATCGACACCCGTCTGCCGGGATACCTCCTCCAGCGAGGCGCGCAGGTAGCCGTGCTCGTCCACGTTGCCGATGATCCAACGCGCGGCCTCCGCCTCCTGGGGGCCGCAGACGCTCAGCTGCAGCTGCCACTCCAGGTGCTCCGCCAGGGTGGGGCGACGGGTCAGGGTGGCCTCGAGGGAGCGCCGCTCGTCTTCCTCCCGCTGGCCGCCGCCGCTCGGGGTGGGAGAGTAGTCGTCGGCGTAGTTCTGCCAGTCGATCGAGTCGAGCTTCTCCGCCTGGGTCGGCTCGCGCTCCTCTCCGTCGGGAGCCTTGGCCGGCTCCGGCGCGCTGGCCTCTGCCTCGTCCGCCGCCTCCCGGGGCGTCTCCTCGTCGGCGTCGGCCCCCTCCTCGAGGACCGGATTCTCCTGCAGCTCCTGCTGCACGACGTCCGCCAGCTCCAGGCGGGAGAGCTGCAGGAGCTTGATCGCCTGCTGCAGCTGGGGGGTCATCACCAGCTGTTGACTCAGACGGAGCTGCTGTTTGATCTCGATCGCCATGGTCAGCTCAGCCGGAAGTTCTCTCCGAGATAGATGGCCCGCACGTCCGGGTCCGCCGCGATCTCCTGCGGCGAGCCCTCCCGCACGATGGAGCCGTCCTTGATGATGTAGGCCCGGTCGCAGATCGACAAGGTCTCACGCACGTTGTGATCGGTGATCACGATGCCGATGCCCCGGATGCGGAGCTGTTCGATGATCTTCTGGATGTCGATCACCGCGATCGGGTCGATGCCGGAGAAGGGCTCGTCCAGCAGCATGTACTTCGGGTCGAGGACGAGGGCTCGGGTGATCTCCACGCGGCGCCGCTCGCCGCCCGAGAGGGAGTCTCCCCGCAGCCGCGCCTTGGCGGACAGGCCGAGGTCGGCCAGCAGCTCCACCAGCCGGTCGCGCCGGATCGCCTCGTTGGGCTCCACGGTCTCCAGGATCGCGTTCACGTTGTCCGCCACCGAGAGCTTGCGGAACACCGAGGGCTCCTGGGGCAGGTAGGTGATCCCGAGCCGCGCACGGCGGTACATGGGCAGGTCGGTGATCTCGCGCTCGCCGAGCCAGACGCGCCCGGCCGTGGGCCGCAGCCCGCCCACGATCAGACCGAAGGTGGTGGTCTTGCCGGCGCCGTTGGGCCCGAGCAGGCCGACCACCTCACCGGGCTCGATGCGGAGGTCGACGCCGCACAGCACCTCGCGCTCGCGGTAGCGCTTGCGCAGGTCGGCGGCGGTGAGGGCCGCCCCCGTCACGGCGCACTCCCGGGAGCCTGAGCCCCCTGCGGCCGCACGTTCACCACGGCGCCGCCGCTCACCCGGACCCGCCCGCTGTCCAGGAAGATCTCGATCTGGCCACCCTGCACCCGATCGCCGCGCTGGCGCAGCTCCGCGTCTCCCTCGCAGAGCACGCGCTGCTCGCTGCGGAAGTAGGTGGCCTCCCGGCACAGCATGCTGCGCTCGAGCTCCGCCTGGGCGACGCGCACGCGGCCGGTGGCCACCAGCAGATCGGGCTCGCTCGAGCCGGGCGGATAGAGCGCCTCCAGGCGGTCCGCCTCGAGGGTCACGTCGTCCTGGGCGACGCGCACGTTGCGCCGGAAGAGCAGGCGGCGGCCGCCGCCCTCCTCGAACGCCTCGAGCTCGTCGGCACGGATCGAGATGGGCACGTCCTTGCGCAGCGGGATTCCGGGTGGCTCCGCCTGCCCGGCGGGCTCTGCGGGCTCCGCCCCTGCCGGGGGGCCGGTGCCCACTGCAGCCGCCGCGCCGACTCGGGCGGCGATCCGGACGGCCAGGCGGTCCACCGCGTCTGCCAGGGCGCTCGCGTCCCGGGCCTCCTCGACGTAGGTGCCCAGGGCCTCGCCCGTCCCGGCGGAGCGCAGACGCACGTCGAGGCTGGTGCGGCGTCCCAGGCGGGTGATGCGGCCCGTCACCACGGAGGCGACCCGGGCCTGGCTGCCCCAGCCGCGCAGCTCCTCCGGGGAGGGCGTCGCCTGGGCCGGGGCCCCGAGCTCCGCGGGGCCCACCACGCGGGCAAGTCCTCGTGCAGAGAGCCGCTCCGCCAGCAGCGACGCCACGTCCGGCAACTGAACCCCCGCAGGGGCGACCCGCTCGAAGGGAGCCACCCCGACCCCCGCCTCCTCCGGCGTCTTCGGCGAAACCGGCGCCGCGCTCAACGTCCCGAGCGCCAGGGCCGCCGCCAGCCGCAGGGCGCGGCGCCCCCGGGCCGGGTGGGCGTGGATTGCCCTCACGGCGCCTGCACGACCGACGCACCGCCGAGCAGGCGCAGCGTGCCGTCGCGCACGTGGTAGCGGAGCCCTCCGCCCCGCAGCGTCCGCCCTCCCTCCCGGATCAGCACCGGAGCGTCCGTGAACGCAAGGCCCCGCGAATGGTCGTAACGGACCCAGGAGCTGGCGAAGCGGCGCCCGTCGCTGGCACGCCCGCGGACGTCGCCGGTGGCCACGAAGTCCTGGGTGGCCAGATCGAACTCGCCGCGCTGGCAGCGCAGCTCGAGGCCGGGCCGCCCGTCCTCGCTCATCACCACGGCGCGCACGTCCTCCAGGTCCACGACGTCCGCCTCCGGATTCAGGCGCGCGCGCGCCGCCTGGAGCAGGACCTCCGTGCGGCCGGCGCGGCTGGCCACGAAGGTCATGCGCTCGAGCCGCAGCGCGGAGTCCGCCTCGGCCACGGCCGCCCGGGCAGCGCTCGCGGCGGCCGGAAGGATCAGCCCGAGCAGGACCGCTGCGAACGCGGTCTCGAGGGGTCGTCGAGGGCGGGCGCGCGCGGGCATGCAAATATCATACCGGTCGGAATCCGGGGTAACAAGCAGAGTTCGCGGCTGGAGCGCGGTTTTTCAGCAGCAGCCGTCGTGGCCGAACAGGGTCCGGGCGGGCTCGTGGTGGACGAACCAGTGGGCCGGGCGGAACAGCAGCGTGTCCACGATCACCCCGATCGGGTGCAGCAGGTAGGCCGCCACCCGCAGCGGATGTCCGGACCGGCAGGGGTCGTGGTCATCGGCCTGGGCGAGACCGGGTGCGCCAGCCAGCGCCAGGGCGAAGAGAAGGGTCGCTGCGAGCCTGCTCATGGGTATTCCCCCTATTCCTGGCTGACGGGTCCGAGCATAGCACGCTCCGCCACCCGCCCGCCGGCCTCCAACACCGCGATGCTCCGAGCTGCGACCACCGCCTGGAAGGCCTCGCGGATGCGCTCCCGCTCGCGACGCACCCGTTCGAGCAGGGCCGAGGCGCCCAGGCCGGGCTCGACCAACTCGGCCACCACCGAGAGCGCCCCCCCGTCCCGTCGCACGGCCTCCACCGGGCGGCCCGCATGCCAGCGCGCTCGGGCCTCGACGCGTCGCAGGAAGCGATACCCCTCCAGGAGCCCCTCGACGCGGGGTCCCTGCACGGCGTGGCGCAGCAACGCCTCGATGCTCGGCACCTCGGGCAGCCCCGACCGGCCGCGCTCCAGCACGCCCCCTTCGGCCAGGAAGTCCATGTCCATGAGGCCCCCCGCTCCGGTCTTGAACTCCACGAGCTCCGGCCCGCCGCGCACGCGCTCCCGCTCCACCTGGCTCCGCATGGACTCCACCTCCGGCCAGGGGTCGCGCGTCGCCGAGATCACCGCCTCGCGGGTGCGCTCGAGGACGGCCCGGGCCCGGCCGCTGCCGTCGGCCAGAACCCGGGCCCGCATCAGCACCAGGTGCTCCCAGGTGCTGGCCGCGTCGCGCTGGTAGCGCTCGAAGGCCTCCAGGGAGGTGACGAGCGTCCCCTGCTGCCCGGAGGGGCGCAGCCGGGTGTCCACGGCGTAGGCCACACCGGCCCCGGTCATGGTGGAGAGGTGCGCGATGAGGCGCTGTCCCACGCGGGCTGCCCGGGTGATCTGGCCCGGCGTGCCGGCGTAGAGGAAGACGAGGTCGAGGTCCGAGTGATAGGTGAACTCGCGGCCGCCGATCTTGCCCATGCCCACCACGGCCAGCGGGGCGTCGCCGGGCCCGGAGGCCACTTGCTCCTCGGCCACCCGCAACGCCGCCCGGACGATCGCCTCTGCCAGCCGCGAGAGGAAGGCCGAGACCGCCTCGAAGGGCACGAGGCCCGAGAAGTCCAGGCAGGCGGCCAGCAGGGTCTCTTCCCGTCGCAACAGGCGCAGCTCATCGAGCCAGGCTTCGAGGTCGTGGGCGTAGGCGAGTGCGGCATCCGCATCGAGCTCCGCCCCGCGCCGCTCCAGGTAGCCGGCGTCCAGGGCCGCCAGGCGAGCCAGGAGGCTGCGGCGGCGGGCCAGGAAGCCGGCCGCCTCCGCCTGGCTGGCCAGCAGGCGCGCGAGCCCCCGCACCACGGCCTCGTCCAGCTCCGCGAGCGCATCGCGATCGCCGCGCTCCAGCAGCGGCGCCGCCGCCTCGCGCCAGCGCCCGGCCAGGGGGGTCCCGGCCAGGGCCGCTTCGAGACGCTCCTCAAGCGTCGACATCGGACCCCGGCTCCAGGACCAGCGCCTCGAAGTGCGCCCGCACCTCGCCTCGCACCGCCGTCCAGTCCTCCAGCAGACGCGCCCGCGCGTGCTCTCCGCTGGGGTCCGCGTAGCCCATGCGGCGGGCCTGGGCGAGCTGCGCCGCCGGCTCGCGGGGAAAGCTCTGGGTCTGGCGCTCGTCCGCCAGCTGCAGGGCGTGCTCCGCGCGACGCAGCCACAGGTAGGCGTCGCGCAGGGCCGCCACCGTGGCCGCGGGCACGATGCGCAGCCGCTCGAGCCCGGCCAGCGCCTCGAGCACGTTCCCCGTGCGCAGACCCCGCTCGCGCCCGCCGTAGAAGAGCTGCAGCGCCTGCACCAGGAACTCCACGTCCCGGATGCCGCCTGCGCCCTCCTTCAGGTCGACGTCGATGTCGCGGCCGGCCTGGCGGCGTTCGGTCTCGATGCGGATCTTCATGTCACGCACGGCCCGCAGCACCTCGGGACCGATGGCGCGCCGGTACACGAAGGGCTGGGTGTCGGCCTCGAAGGCTCGCGCCGCCGCCTCCGATCCGGCCACGTGGCGCAGCCGGATCAGGGCCTGGCGCTCCCATTCGGCGCCGAAGTTCTCGTAGTAGTCGAGGGCTCCGTGGACGGAGTTGGCGAGGGCTCCGGTGGGACCCTCGGGACGCAGATCCAGGTCCACGCGGTAGGCGAAGCCCTCGGCGGTGGGACGCTCGAGCCCCTCCCGCAGGCAGCGGACCAGGCGCGCCACCTCGTGGTTGCGGGCCAGGTCCGCCTGGCCGAGCGGCGCCTCGTACACGAACAGGAGATCCACGTCCGAGGAGAAGTTGAGCTCGCGCCCGCCGAGCTTGCCGAGGGCGAAGAGCGCCGGGGGCGCCACGGCCGTCTGCTCCGCGGCAGCGCGCAGGGCCGCCACCAGGCAGCGGTCGGCGAGATCCGACAGCTCCCGCAGGCCCTCGGCGAAGGACCGACCGGCCAGGTCGCGGGCGGCGACGCGCAGGAGGCCGTGGTACTTGGCGCGGCGGATCGCCTCCCAGTCGGGCGGGGGCACGCGGCCCGGCGGCGGCCCGGGCGGATCGCCGACCAGGTCCTCCAACCAGTCCGGATCGCGCACGAGGAGCCGGGCCAGGAAGTTGCTGGAACCGAGCAGCAGCGGCAGGAGGGGCGTGCGCAGGGGGTCGAGGCGCATCCCGCGCCCGGTGCGATGCCGCTCCGCCAGATCCACCAGGCACTGGGCCGCGAAGCCGGGACGCGCGCTGCGCAGCAGGCCCGGCGCCCAGCGCGTGGCCGTGGACGCCAGGTCCGGGTGCCGGGCCGCCTGGGCCAGGGCTTGCGCGGCCCGCTCCGGCTCCGGCTCGCCGATCCGGCCCAGCAGCTCGCGCGCCGCCTGCGGGCGCACCAGCGTCTCGGCCAGGGCGCCCCCGCCCGGCTCCCAGTCGCTCAGCGCAGCCCCCGCCGCTTGAGATGGTCGACCTCGTTGAAGTTCTGCAGCGACCACACGAAGCCGGTCAGGCCGAGCGAGCGCCCCTGGACCAGCGTGTAGGCGGCGAGCTCCGTCTCGAAGCGCATCCACTCCCAGGGCACCGGCGGCAGGTCCAGCAGATGGCTCAGGAGCACGGCGTTGGTTCCGCCGTGGGCGACGATGGCCACGCGCGGTGCGTGCGCGGCGCCGCTCCACACGGTGAAGTCGTCCTCGCGGCGGGCCCGCAGCGCGTGGCGCGCCAGGATGTCGCCCACCGCCTTGCACACGCGGGCGTGGAAGTCCCGGAAGCTCTCGCCGCCGGGCCAGCCGTCCCAGTGATGGCGCAGCGGGCGTCGCGTGGCGGCCCGGAAGTAGGCGTCCACCTCCTGCTGCGTCATGCCGCCCACCCGGATGCCGATCTCCGCCAGCTCGTCCAGGGTGCGGACCTCGACCCCGAGGGTCGCGGCGATGGGAGCGGCCGTCTCCTGGGCCCGGCGCAGGGGGCTCGCGTAGAGCGCGTCGAAGCCCAGGTCCGACAGCGCCTCGGCCACCGCCTCGGCCTGGAGGCGGCCGCGGCGGGTCAGCCCCGCGTCGTCCACGGCGGCGCCCCCTCCGGGCGTCCAGTCGGGCTCGCCGTGGCGGACCAGCACGATCTCCGCGGGGGCGTCGGCGCGCAGACGCTGCTCCCGGCGCGCCTGACCGCCCGGAGGCGGGATCGCCTGGGGATGCGCTTCGTCCATGCCCCCCCCCGTGCGCCAGCCGAACGCATGGTACCGGTCCGGCCCCGACGGCGCGCCCCGTCCCGTGGCGCCGCGGCGCGGCCCCGTCCTACGCTCCCGCCCATGTGCGGCCTCACCCGGCAGGCCTTCCGCGCGGCCGCAAGCCCGGGCCCCGGGCGGCGTCATGGCGACGTCATGGCCGCGCCCTAGCGTCTGCGCCACGGGGGACCGCAGCGCATGAAGATCCTCTACGTGGAGGACGACGCCACCGCCCGGGCCTACGTGGAGCGCGGCCTGCGCGAGCGGGGCTTCGACGTGGATGCGGTGGGCGACGCCGAGAGCGGGGAGAAGCGCGCCCTCCAGGGCGTCTACGACCTGATCGTCCTCGACGTCATGTTGCCCGACCTCGACGGCTTCGAGCTGCTGCGACGCCTGCGGGCCACGGACGTCACGAGTCCCGTCCTCTTCCTCTCGGCGCGCGGCGAGGTGGAGGACCGCATCCGCGGCCTCGAGCTGGGCGGCGACGACTACCTGCCCAAGCCCTTCGCCTTCGCGGAGCTGGTGGCGCGCATCCGCGCCCTGGCACGTCGCCGGCTCGGCGAGCCCGCTGACCCCCGGCTCGACGTGGGCGACCTGCGCCTCGACCTGCGCCGGCGGGAGGCCGCCCGCGGCGACCACCCCCTCGACCTCACGCCCAAGGAGTTCGTGCTGCTCGAATACCTCATGCGCCACGCCGGCCAGGCGGTCTCCCGCTCCATGATCATCGAAAGCGTGTGGGGCTGGGGGTTCGAGACCTATTCGAACCTGATCGACGTGCACATCAACCGGCTGCGCAAGAAGGTGGACGGGCCCTTCGCGTGCCGGTTGATCCACACCGTGAAGGGCTTCGGATACATGCTCGAGGAGCGCCAGGCGGCCGGCGGGACGGGCCATGCCTAGCCGCCTCTCGATCAGCACCCGATGGACCGTCCGCTACACCGCCGCCATGTTCGTGACGCTTTCGCTCTTCTCGGGATACGTCTACTCCCGCGTGGAGCGGCGCATCGATGCCGATGCGCGCCTGCTCCTGCGCCTGCAGCTGGCGCTGCTGACGGAGACCGTGGAGCGCCACCCCGACGATCCCGGCGCCTGGAAGATCTCGGTGGACCAGCAGCTGGAGGCGACGCACCCGGAGCTGCGCTTCGGCGCCCAGGTCTACGACGAGACCGGCCGGCTGCTCCTGGCGGAGGGCAGCCTGGCCGGACGCGCCCTGCCCGTGCCCGAGCCCGGCCGGAAGGGCCACATGGAGCAGCTGGATCTCGGCGGGGAGACGCCGTTCTTCGTGGCGTCGTCGAGCGCCGGCGATCGCCGCGTGCGCGCCGCCATCGACTCGGCTCGCTTCGCTCAGAGCTCCGGACACATCGCCCGGGTCCTGCTGATGGGCCTCGGGCCCATGCTGTTGCTCACGGCGGGGGTGGGCTGGCTGCTGAGCCGCCGCAGCCTGCGGCCCATCGCCGAGATCACCCGCACGGCCCGGCGCGTCTCGGGGACGCATCTCGGCGAGACGGTTCCCACGCGGGGCTCCGGCGACGAGCTCGACGATCTCGCCACGACGCTCAACGAGATGATCGTCCGCATCCGCGAGGGCATGGATCGGGTGCGTCGCTTCTCCGTGGATGCCGCCCACCAGCTCCGCACGCCGCTCGCCGCCCTGCGCAGCCAGATCGAGGTCACCCGGGCCCAGGAGCGGCCCCCGGCCGAGTACCGCCGGGTGCTGGGGGACCTGCTGGCCCAGGTGGAGGGGCTGGGAGAGACCGTGCACGGCATGCTGCGGCTGGCGCACTCGGAAGGCGGCCTCGTCGCGGCGCACCGCGGCGCGGTGGATGTCGGCGAGCTGCTCACCGAAGTGGCCGGCTTCTTCGCCCCCCTGGCCGAGGAGCAGGAGGTCGCCTTCGAGCTGGATGCGCCCGCCGGCCTCGGCGTCTCCGGCGATCCCACCTGGCTGCGCCAGATGTTCGGCAACCTGCTCAGCAATGCCCTCGGGCACACACCCTGCGGCGGGCGCGTGCGCATCGAGGCGCGCGCCGAGGGTGCCGAGGCGACGGTCCGGGTACGCGACAGCGGGCCCGGCGTCGCCCCGGCGGACCGGGAGCGCATCTTCGAGCCCTTCGAGCGCGGGGCGTCGGCGCCGGCCCGCCCCGGAGCGGGCGTGGGGCTCAGCCTGGCCCGGGAGATCGCCCGGGCCCACGGCGGCAGCGTGGTGCTCGAGTCCGATGCGGGCCCGGGGGCGAGCTTCCTGGTGCGCCTGCCGCGCGTTCAGTCGCCCTCGCGTCCGGCCTCCGCCGCGGCCTGAGGCGCGGGCGCGAGTTCGTCCAGGAACGGCTCGATCAGCCCGCGCGCGTCGGCCCGCGCCCGGATGCGCGCGCACAGGAAGAAGGTCCCGGCCAGCTTGCGATGCAGGAAGATGGTGGCCGGGGGCGGCGCATGCAGGAAGCCGCGCGCGAAGGCCAGCTCGAAGCCCGCCTCGCGGGCCCGCAGGGCCAGGTCGGAGGCCCCGAAGTCGTACAGCCCGCCCTTCCGCAGCGGCTCGCACACCAGCAGGATCAGGTCCAGGAGGCCGCGCACCTGGTCCAGCCGAGCCTCCGCCGGCACGAAGCCGATGGCGTCGGCGGCTTCCAGCAGACGGTCGCGGTCCTCCCCGAGCGCCGCCCGGAACAGCCGGGCGTATAGCGCCGAGAGACGCGGCTCGATCTCCCGGGCCGCGCCCAGGTCCAGCAGGGCGATGCGGCCCGTGTCGGGCTCGAGCAGGTAGTTGGCGAAGTTCGGGTCGGTCTGCATGAAGCCGAACTCGAACAGCTCCCGGAACAGCAGCCGCTGCAGGATCTCGCCGACGCGGTCCCGCAGCTCTTGCGGATGCTCGGGCCCGCGCAGGTCCTCGATGGGGAGCCCCCGCACCCGGTCCATGGCCAGGATGCGCGGGGTGGTCAGGTCGTCGTGGACGCGTGGGACGAAGACGCGCGGCTCGTCGCTCACCAGCTTCGCATAGCGGCGCAGGTTGTCCGCCTCCGCCAGGTAGTCGGCCTCCTGGCGGAGCTGGCGCTTCGCCTCCGCCACGATCCCGCTCACGTCCAGGTTGACGGGCAGGATGCGGGTCAGGCGCAGCACGGCGGCCAGGTTGTCCACGTCGTCGTCGATGCTGCGAGCCACGCCCGGATACTGGATCTTGAGCGCGAGCTCGCGGCCGTCGGCGGCGACGGCAGCGTGAACCTGGCCGATGGAGGCAGCGGCGATCGGCTCGAAGTCGAAGCAGCGGAAGCGCGCCTCCCAGCCCTTCCGATATTCGCGCCCCAGCGCGCGCCGAACCTGGGAAGGCGGCATGGTGTCCGCCGAGGCGCGCAGCAGCGCCAGCGCCTCGGCGAACTCGGGCGGCAGCGTGTCCTCTCCCTCCAGGGAGAGCAGCTGGCCCAGCTTCATCGCCGCTCCGCGCATGCGGGCGAGTCGCTGGGCCAAACGCCGGGCGTTGGCTGCGGTCAGGAAGACGCTGGCGGCCTCGGACGCCCCCCGCCCCGCCAGGCGCCGGGCGCGCTCCGCCAGGCCGCCCGCGGCGAACTCGCCGGCCATCCAGCCGATGCGGGCCAGCCGCTCGACGCGTCCGGTGGGCACGCGCGAGCGGCGCGGGGGCGGTTTCGGCTCCATGGGTCTCCTCGCTGCGCTGCTGCAGAATAGCGACTGGTGTCCCGTCCCAGGACCCTAGACGCCTCCGCGCGGCCCGGAGGTGAACGCGACGCGCGCGCTGCGCCGCGGGGAGCGCGGCTGGCACCGGGGGCACCAGTAGGTGGCGCGGGCGCCCTCCCCGACCCTGCCGCCGGCCACCGGCGTGGCGCAGCGGCGACACGCCCGCCCGGTGCGCAGGTAGACCCAGAAGCGCGCATGGGCCGGCCGCGGCAACCGCTCGCCCGGCGCGACGGCGCGCAGCGTGGTGCGGCGCCAGCCGCCGAGGTTCTGGCGCAGCAGGCTGCGGCCGCAGCGGTAGAGGGCGGCGAGGGTGGCGTCGGAGAGGCGCTCCACCGGGGTGGCGGGGTGGACGCCCTCCAGGAAGAGCACTTCGCTCTTGTAGACGTTCCCGAGGCCGCAGGCCACGCCCTGGTCCAGTAGCAGGTCGGCGGCGGAGCGGGCGGCGCGACGCCGCGCCCGCCGCACCACGCGGTCGAGATCCACCTCCGGCGCCAGCAGGTCGGGTCCCAGGCGGGCGAGCACCGGGTGTCCGGCCAGGTCCACGCGGCGCAGGATCTCGGCGCAGGCGGCGCGCGAGCACACGTACTCGTCCTCGCCGCACACGAGGCGCAGCCGGGCTGCGGCCGGCGCGCCCGCCCCCGGTTCTTCTCGCCGGAAGCGGTGCCAGCGACCGTGCAGCCCCAGGTGCACGTGGAGCACCCATGCCGATCGCGACGCCCCGGGGGTGCCGAGCCCCATCAGGAGGTGCTTGCCCAGCGGGACGACCTCGTGGACGGTGGCTCCGGCGAGCGGCAGCCAGCCCCGATCGCGCAGCCAGACGCCTTCCACGCAGCGCCCCTCCAGAGCGGGCCGCAGCCGGGCGGCGAGCTTGTGGACCGTGTCCCCCTCCGGCACGGCGTCAGCCGGCCTCGGCGCCGGCCCCGAAACCCTCGAGCTCCAGACCCGCGTAGCCGGGCCGGAAGCCGGCGCGCAGGAAGGGCTCGGCCAGCGCGGACTGGCGGGCCGGCTCACCGTCGATCTCTTCGACCCGCAGCCGCTGGCCCCGCCCCGCCCGGAAGGCGCCGCGCAGGGTTCCGAGTGCCCGCGTGAGCGCTTCGTGCGGATCGAGCGCCTCCGAGAGCACGAAGCGGTACGCGCGACGCCCGCCCCGCTCCAGGAACAGCACGGGCTCGCCCTGCACGCTGATCACCGTGGCGCCCGTGGCGCGCCGCGGTGTCGCCCCGGGTGCTTGGGTCGGGGGCCACGGCAGGAGCGCTCCGTAGGGGTTGGCCGGATCCGTGGCCGCCAGCGCGACCCCCGGCGCGCGCTCGGGCGCGGCGCGTGCCGCGCGCAGGCGGTCCACCGCGCCGGCGAACGCGAACTGCGCGCCGGCGTAGCCCTCCACGAAGTGCCCGCGCCGCAGCTTGCCGGCCTCTTCCATGGCCCGGAACACCGGGTAGAGCGCGGCGAAGCCGCCAGGGATCGTCTCGAGGCTCATCACGTCGCGGCTCACCACGCCGTAGCGCTCGAGGAGCGCGATGGCGCGGCCGTGGGCGCGGGCCGTGGGCTCCGGTGCCGTTGCGAACAGCGGTGCCACCAGCGACCAGCGACCCGAGGCCAGGGCGGCGGCGGCCCGCGCCGACGAGCGGGAGCCCGGCGTCCGGGAACGGCGCGCTGCCAGGGCGCGCAGGGGTGCGAAGGTGTCGTTGCTGACGAGCCCCGCCCAGACCAGGTCCCAGAGCGCTTCGAGCAGCGGCTCCGACGCCTCGTCGGGCACCGCGGCGGCGAGCTCCGCGAAGAAGGAGGCGCCGCGCCGCTCCAGGTGCTCGAGGATGGCGTGGTGCACGGGCCGCAGCCCTGCGGGCAAGATGGGCGGCTCGGCCAGCAGGGCGATGCGCTCGCGTCGGTACAGCGCGACCCGCCCGTCCCGGTCACCGAGCGAGCCGCAGCCCAGCCAGACCAGCCGCCCCAGGGCACCGCGCTCGTCGAGCGCGCGCGGGTCGAAGCCCCGCACGCGGAGCGGCAGGATGCGCCGCTCCAGCTCGGCAAACGAGAGGGGAACGCCCTCGAGCTGGTCGAGGGCGCTGTCGAGGCGCGTCTCGCCCGCCCCCTCGACGCCGATCCCGTGCCACTCGGCCAGGAAGCGCGCCAGGACGCTCGCGTCCACCGGCGCCACCTCGTGCCGGAGCCGGGCCAGCGTGCTGCGCCGCAGCCGGCGCAGCA
>JBFIML010000019.1:0-66549 GCA_041611735.1 Myxococcota bacterium
CAGGTGCGACTGGATCCCGCCCTGGCTTCCAACCCCCTCGACCTCCATCACATGCCCTATACCCACAGCCTGCTCGGGACGGCGCTGTGGGCGGGAGTGGCGGGTCTGCTCGCCGCCCGGATCGCGTGGCTCGGGGGAACCCTGCGGGCCGGGATCCTCGTGGGCCTCGTCGTGCTGTCGCACTGGCCTCTGGACCTCCTGGTCCATCGTCCGGATCTGACGCTGTGGGGGGCTCCGCCCAAGCTCGGTCTGGGTCTGTGGAACGCGCCCTTCGTGGCCTGGCTCCTCGAGCTGGTTCTGCTCGGGGCCGCCGCCGCGTTCTGGGCGAGCCGGGGTGCGCTGTCGGCTCGTTCCCGGCGCATGCTCGCGGGCGGCGTGGCCGCGCTCGCGGCCCTCCAGACTGCAGTCGTCCTGGGTCCGATCCCCGGCTCGGTCTCCGTCCTGGCGCTCCTGCTCCTGGCGGTCTTCGTGCTGGTTCCCGGGGCGGGAAGCTGGATGGAGCACCGTATCGGGCGGCCCGGAGCCGCAGCCGCTCAGGCGGCCGCCGCCTTCCGGAATGCGGGTCGGGCCTCGAGACGGGCCAGATAGGCCAGCAGCCCGGGATGGCCGTCCCCGAGCACCCCGAGCGCCCGGGCGACCGCCAGGGTGAAACCCATCATGATGTCCGCCGCCGAGAACTCCGGGCCGAGCAGGTAATCGTTGCCGGACAGCGACCGCTCCACAAACTGGAGGGCGGTGCCCGCCCGGGACGCGCACCGAGCGGGTGCGCGGCGCGTGGTAGAGGGTGAGTATGGGTCCTCCCCGGCCAGGCCACCGCAGTGATACCCTCCGGCGGGTCGGCGTCGCAACCCCGGGTCGACCCATGGCCTTGCTCCTCAAGAACCTTCTCTTCACGTTGCTCGTCCCGGGCACCGTGGCGGTCTACCTCCCCCTCGTGATCGCCGGCGGCGGATCCCCCACCTCGGGATCGGTTCGGGTCCTAGCCGTAGCCTGCTTCGCGGCCGGTGCCGCCCTCTACGCCTGGTGCGTCTGGGATTTCGCAACGTTCGGGCGCGGCACGCCTGCACCCATCGACGCGCCGAAGAAGCTCGTCGTCCGGGGTCTGTACCGCTACACACGGAATCCCATGTACGTGGGAGTCCTGACGGTGATCGTCGGATGGGCGCTCTGGTTCGCGACACTCGTCCTGCTGCTCTACGCCATGGCCGTCGCGGCGTCGTTCCACGCCTTCGTGGTGTTCTACGAGGAGCCCAGGCTCCAGCGCGAGTTCGGAAGCGAGTACGACGCGTATCGCGCCCGGGTGGGTCGCTGGTTGCCGGGATGGAGGGCATCCAAACTGCCATGAGCAGCCCGGCCGTGGTGGGAGCGGCGGTGGCCGCCCTGGTGCTCTACCTGGCGTGGCGACGTCGCTCGCCACGGCCCTTTCCCCCGTGGCTCACGCCGCTCCTGCATACACCCCTGCGGCGCAGGAGCTTTTCTCCGCAGCGGGCCGCGGAACGACACGGGCTCGAGCCGGGCATGAGGGTCCTCGAGGTCGGGCCGGGCGATGGCTATCTCAGCGGGGCGGCGCTCGACCGCATCGGGCCCGACGGACGGCTCTTCTGTCTCGACGTCCAGGCGGCCATGCTCCGGAAGCTGCGTGCCGCGCTCGGTGCGCACACGCCACTGCTCGTCTGTGCCAGCGGCTCCCGGCTTCCGTTCCGGTCCGGGGTCTTCGACCTGGTCTTTCTGGCGCATGTGCTGGGAGAGATCCCCGATCGGCAGGGGGCTCTCGGTGAGTACGCGCGGGTGCTGCGCTCCGACGGCACGCTCGCGGTGACGGAGGGTCTGCCGGATCCGGACTTCATCCGGCGCTCCCGCCTGGTGCGCATGGCCGGCGCCTCGGGCTTCGAGGCGACGGAACACTTCGGAGGCCGCCTCCACTACACGCAGCGCTTCCGGCGCCCGCCGCCCTCCCGGTAGCGACCCGGCGGACCCGCCGAGCCCCCGCCACGCTGCGGCTCCCGGCGGCATCCAACGCCCCATGTCCGGGGACCGGGCGTGCGCACTCTTCCTGCTGGGGCTCTCCTATCTGGCCTTCGTGAGCCTGGGGCTGCCGGATGGTCTGCTGAGCGGCCGGCCTGGGCGCCGGGGCCATCGACGCCGGCTTGAACACCCACGTGGCCACCCGTCACTCGGCGCGAACCCTCAACCTGCTCCATGCCTTCTACGGGCTCGGCGCCACCACGGGACCCGTGATCATGACGTCCGTGCTCGTGGCCGGCTTCGCCTGGCAACGAGGCTACGCGATCGTCGGTCTCGCCCAGATCGCCCTCGCGGCCTGCTTCGCGGCGACTCGCACCCTCTGGCCACCGCCCGTCCGCACGAATACGTCGGTGTCCCGGCCGGTCCCGATTCATCGTACGCTGTGCCTGCCAGGCGCCCGGCTCGGCATGCTGACGTTCTTCCTCTACACGGGCATGGAGGCGACGGCCGGAGCGTGGACCTTCTCGCTGCTCGCCGAGGGGCGCAGCCTTCCGGTGGCGCTGGCCGGGACGGCCGTCAGCGCGTACTGGGGTGGCCTCATGATGGGCCGCCTCGCGTTCGGCCTGTGCCCGCCCGCCCTGGTGGGCGTCCTGGCGCACGCAACGGGCCTCGCAGCCGTTCCGCTCGCACTCTTCTCGATGTCGCTCGCCCTCTGGGCCGTCTACGAGCTTCTCGGGCGCGGGGTCGAGACGCCGCCAGTTCCCCAGACGGTATGGTAGGCCGACCGCCTGGAAATGGAGGAGGCTTCATGAAGCATGCGGCTTCGGCGGTTCTTTCGTGGCTGTTGGTCTCCATGGCCGCCTGCGGCGCTCCGGACGAGCCGGTCCGGCGGGGAGCCGCTCCCGTGCTGCGCGGACCGGACGAGGGCCCGACCTGGTACGTGCTCGGCGAGCGGATCGTGGGGAAGGTGACGGCGGAAGAGAGCGGCGGCGCCTATGCCGTGGTCCTGGAGACGAGTCCGCCGGGAGCCGGGCCTCCGCCCCACGTGCACAGCCGGGAGGACGAGCTCCTCTGGGTCCTCGAGGGGCGTTACGAGGTGCAGGTCGGAGATCGCAGGTTCGAGACGTCCGCAGGCGGCTTCGCCGTCCTGCCCCGGGGCATTCCCCATGCGTTCCGGAATCTGGAGGAGACCCCGGGGACGGTGATCGCCACCCTCGTTCCAGGAGGCTTCGAGGAGTTCTTTGCCGAAATCGACGCCCTCTCGGCCGAAGGGTCCCCCGATCCGGAGAACGTCGTGTCGCGGGCCCGGAAATACGGCCTCGAGTTCCTTCCCGCTCAGCCCTCGAAGTAGCGGCGCGAGGTGATGATGATGCCGGTCAGCAGCGAGAAGAGCGCGAGGAAGACCACGAGGCCGAGGCGGGCGGACCTCCGGGCCCGCTGCTCCTGCCACCAGTAGCGCGGGCGCATGTTCTTCCACAAGAAGGTCAGCATGGCCGCGAGCGTCAGAGCGGTCACGTTCGCTCCCGCCAGCAGGAGCGCGGCGAGCGCCCCCTTGAGCTCGCCGTCTCCGATCAGCAGGCCGCTGGCCACGGCCGGCGGCAGCAGCGCCACGGCCACCATGACGCCGGTCAGGTAGGTCGGTGCCCCCGCCGTGTAGGAAAGGGTCCCGGCGCAGCCGGCGGCCAGGGCGAGCACCAGGTCGCCCACGTCCACCCGGGTACGAGACGCAATCTCCGGGATGGAAGGGTCGGCGCTCAGGGCGGAGCCCAGGACGGCTGCCGAGCAGAACGAAACGGCCAGACCGATGGAATTGGTGCGAAGCGAGCGCCGGACCAGCGGCCCGTCACCCAGGACGAGACCCAGCGCCAGCGCCATGTTCGGGCCGAGCAGGGGAGCCACCACCATTGCGCCGATCACGGCGGCCGTGTTGTTCTTGGAAAGCCCGATGGCCGCGACGATCGAGGCCAGGATCACGAGCGCGACGTAGGTGGGGGTCAAGGCGGCGCTGCCGGCGATGCTGGCGTAGACCTCTTCGCGGCTCACGGCCGCCGCGGAGCGCGCCTCGTGCCGCTGCTCCTTGCGATCCGTGGCGAGGGGGCGGGGCAGCACCGCGTCCAGGGGCTGGATCAGGACGCGGAGGCGTCCACCCTGGGAGACCCGCTCGTGCAGGAGGTCCATGGCGGAGCCGGTTCGGTCCGCACCGACGACGGCCCGGATCACCACGTCGAAGGCTCCGCCCGTTTCGACCCAGACGTCCTGCGCCACGTCGCGGAGCGCGCTCTCGGCTTCGCCGGCCAGGTCCTTCGAGACGTGGGCTTCCAGAATCTTGAGCGCCATGACGGCGCAACGTAGCTCAGGGCGGCCTCGGTCATCAGCAACACCGTGGTATGCTGCGTCCGCTCGGGCCGCCGCCCCCTGTGAGACGCCATGCTCCGACTCTACGACTTCTGGGAATCGGGCAACGCGTACAAGGTCCGGCTGCTGCTCTCGCTCCTGGGGCTACCGTTCGAACGGGTCCACGTCGACATCCTGAAGGGCGAAACGCGCACGCCGGCGTACCTGGCCAGGAATCCCAACCACCGGGTGCCCATGCTGGAGTGGGAGGACGGGCGCAGGCTGGTCGAGTCGAACGCGATCCTGTTCCATCTGGCCGAGGGCAGCGTCTACCTTCCGGACGACCGCTGGCAACGGGCTCAGGTGCTGCAGTGGATGTTCTTCGAGCAATACAGCCACGAGCCGTACATCGCGGTGGTCCGCTTCTGGCACTTCGCCGGTCTGCTGGAACAGAAGCACGGCTTCCTGCGCGAGAAGATGGAGCAGGGGTACCACGCCCTGGGGGTGATGGAGGGACACCTGGCCCAGAACCCGTTCTTCGTGGCTGGACGCTATACGGTGGCGGACATGGCGCTCTATGCGTACACCCACGTTGCACACGAGGGGGGCTTCGAGCTCGGGCGCTTTCCGTCCGTCCGAGCCTGGCTCGGGCGGGTCGCTGCCCAGCCGGGTCACGTGAGCATCACGGATCCGGTGGGCACCCTCGTCTCGGGAGAGCATCCATGACCTTCGCCCTGAACGTCGCCGTGTCGGCCCTCGTGATCGCCCTGGCCTCGTGGCTATCGCGTCGCTTCCCGGCCACGGCCGGGTTCCTGATCGCGCTCCCCCTGGCGACGATGCTCGTCCTGCCGCTCTCCTACCTGGAGCACGGCGATCGCACCACCAGCGTGCTGCTGGCCCGCAGCATCCTGGTGGCGATCCCAGTCAGCCTCTGCTTCTTCGTGCCCTTTCTCCTCACGGGCCGGTTCGGGCTGAGCTTCTGGCAGGCCTACCTCTACGGCTGCGCGGCCCTCGCGATGGGTTACTTCGCCCATCGCGGGCTGACCCGTTGGCTGTTCTCCGGTGGCTAGTCCCGTGTCCATCTCGGTGCGAAGTGCGAAACCCGAGGACGCCGCGGCGATCGTCACGCTCTCGGCCGGGCTCGCCGAGGCGCTACGGGCGATCGGGAATCCCAGCCACGCGGCACTCGACGAAGAGACACTGCGGGCGGAGGGCTTCGGCACGGAAGCCGTCTTCTCCGTACTGGTGGCCGAGCTCGACGGCATCGTGGCGGGATATCTGCTCTACCACGCGGGCTTCGACCCGGACCGCGGCGGGCGCGTCCACTACGTGGTGGACCTCTACGTGAGCGAGCCACAGCGGCGGCGTGGCGTCGGGAGCGCACTCATGCGAGCTGCGGCTCGGGCGAGCCGAAAGTCGGGGGGGCACGCACTGGTCTGGTGGCTGCGGGAGGCGAACCGCGAAGCGATCGCCTTCTACGAGCGGCTCGGTGCCCAGACCTCACCCCGGGTGCGCACCATGCATCTGCCGCTTTGGACGGGCGAAACGGAAGGGGCGTGCTGATCCACAGCAGGAGGCCCGCTCTGCCATGGACGACCTGGTGGTCCGCCCCTACCGCTCCGGGGACCGCTCCCGCGTCCGCGAGATCTGTCACCGCACCGGCTTCCTGGGCGAGCCGGCGGACTGGTACTGGCAGGATCGAGACAGCTTCGCCGACGTCTGGACGAGTTGGTACACGGACTACGAGCCCGAATCCGCCTTCGTGGCGGAGCAGGGTGGGCGGGTAGTCGGCTATCTGCTCGGTTGCGTGGACACTCGCCGCGCGCCTGCCTCCAGCTCGCTCCTGCGCCGGGTGATGCTCAGACGGCTCCTGCCGCTTCGTCCGGGAACGGCGCGCTTCTTCTGGCGCTCCGTGGCGGACCTGCTGCGCGGCGTCCCGATGCCGTCCGGCGAGCTCCTCGATCCCCGCTGGCCGGCTCACCTGCACATCGACCTGCTTCCCGAGGCCCGTCGTCGAGGCGCCGGCGCGGCGCTGATGCGGCGCTGGTTCGGGCGCCTGCGCGAGGTGGGCTCCCCGGGCTGCCACCTGGGCACCCTGGCCGAGAACCGCAATGCGATCGCCTTCTTCCAACGCATGGGCTTCCGCCGCCTCGGCGCTCCAAGGCCCGTCCCGGGCCTGCGTTCCCGAGACCGGGCGCGGATGCATCAGCAGCTCATGGTCCGGGACGGTTCGCCCTGACGTCCGTGGCCGGGCTCGTCCTCGCTCTGGGTCGCCTGGCGGCCTCGGCGCTGGGTGCCGTGGCGGACTCCCAGAGTTTCGTGACGCACCTCGACCCCCGCAGCGGGCTGCTGCGGATGTTCGTACCCTGGTACCGGCTCGGGATCGCAGCCGGGCCGCAGCCGGGAGAGGATCCGATGCACCAGGAACGTCGCTTCGTGGAGATCAGCCCCTGGATCGAGACGCCCTCCGACCGTTGCCCGGCCTTGGAGCGGGATCTGCGCGCGGACGCGGTGGTGATCGGGGCCGGATACACGGGCCTCTCGACGGCCCTCTCGCTCCGCCAGGAGGGAGCCGACGTGGTCGTCCTGGAGCGCGACTTCGCCGGCGCCGGGGCGAGCGGACGCAACGCGGGCCATCTGACGCCCACCATCGGGAAGGACCTCCCCACGCTGCTGCGCCTGTTCGGTCGCGAGCGGGCGGCGGCGCTGGTTCGCTTCGCAGACCAGGCCGTGGAGTACACGGAGCAGGGGATCGAGAAGCACGCGATCGATTGCGAGTACGTGCCGAACGGAAACGTCCTCGCCGCCGTCCACCCGAAGCAGGAGGCCCGCCTGCGCCGGGCGGCGGAGACGGCCGCGCAGCTGGGCGGCCGGGTGCGCTTCCTGTCCGCTCCCGAGCTTCGGGAGCGCGGTTTCCCGCGCGCCTTCCCTTGCGGCGTGCTCGAGGAACGCGGGGGGACGCTCCATCCAGGCCGCTACGTGCTCGGATTGCGGCGCGCCGCGCTGGAGGCGGGAGTGCGGCTGTTCGAGGGCACGCCGGTTCGGGAGCTCACGGAAGGCACGTCCGTGCGCGCCCGCACCCCCGGCGGCACGGTGACTGCGGACGCGGCGGTGCTCGCCACGAACGCCTATACGCCGGCCCTCGGCTGGAAGCGCCGCACGGTGGTGCCGCTTCGCGTCTCCCTGTTCGAGACGCAGCCCCTGGCCGATGAGCACCTCGCCGCGCTCGGCTGGCCGGGGCACGAGGGCATCTACACTGCCCACGAGATCCTGGAGAGCTACCGCCTGACGGCGCGCAGGACGGTGGTCGGCGGCTCGAAGGTGGTGCGCTACGGGTGGCGAAGCGCGCTTCCAGCGGGCCCCGATCCCGCCGCGTTCCGGATCGTGGAGCGCGGCTTCCGGGAGCGCTTTCCGGAGCTCGCCGGCGTGCCGGTGGCCTGCTTCTGGGGCGGCTGGATCGCGTTCTCCCTGGACTCCCTGCCGCTCCTTGGCGCGGCGGGAACGCACCGCAACGTCTTCTACGGGATCGGCTACGCGGGCCACGGCGTGGCCCAGGCCACGCTCATGGGGGCGATGCTGGCCGACCGGGTTCGCGGCCGGGTCCACGGCTGCCAGGCGGCGCTGGCGCGTCGGGAGCACGCCTGGCCCCCCGAGCCGCTGCGGTGGCTCGGGTCGAAGCTCCTGCTGGGAGCCCTGACGGTTCTCGACGCTCGCACCGATCGCCAGGTGCGACGTCGGACTCGGTAGGCGGCCCGGTACGGGCGGGCGTTGCGCCGGGGCGGAAGCGCGGCGTCGGAGCGGCTGGGGTAGGCTCCCACCCGGACGCCTTGGACCCGCGCGGCAGGAGGAGAGCCTGGCCCGCGAGTGCCAAGGTCGCTGGCTCGGGCTTCCACCAGGCGGGCAGCCATCCATGCCCTGGAAGACGGCGCTTCGGGATCTCGGCCTCCTGCTGTTGACACTCGGCCTGTGGCGTACGGACGCGGCCCTGCGCGCCTCGGCCGGATCCGGCGCGACGCTGGTGGCGGTGGCGGCAGGCGTCCTCGCCACCGTGTGCGGCTACCTCGTCCACGAGTGGGGCCACCTGCTGGGAGCGCACGCGGGTCGGAGCCTCGTGCACCTGCCGGGCGGCTTCGCAAGTCTCTTCCTGTTCCGTTTCGACTCCGACCGGAACACTCGCAGGCAGTTCCTCCTCATGTCCGCTGGCGGGTTCCTGGCCAGCGCGCTCGTGGTGGCGCTCTTCGTGTGTGTGCTTCCCTGGGATGCCCTCTCGGGGCGGGTGGCGCTGGTTCTCACTGGCCTCGGCGTGCTGACCACGGCGGCGCTGGAGCTGCCGCCGGCCTGGCGGGTCTGGCACGGAGCACCGATCCCGCGCGGGGCTGCCTACGAGTCGTCCCGTCGATCCGCCACCGGCTAGCAGGAGGATCGCAGGGCGCGTGATAGCCTCTGCAGGCAGGGTCCGTTGCGGAGGAGGCTTGGAGGACGAAATCGTGTACGTGGGCTCCGAGCCCGCCGCCCGCTCGTTGTGCGACTTCCTGCACCGGCGCGGCCTCGACGCCCGCATCCTCGACGATCCGAACGTGTTCGTGCGGATTTCCTCCCTCGGCACCTACCGGTACCGGGTCGCGGTGCCCGACACTGCGGCTCCCTCCGCCCGGGCGGCTCTCGGTGACTGGCGCGCCTTCCACGCACCGCGCGCCCGAGCCCTGGCAGGCCGCGTGCGACGACTCTTCCTGGCTTCGCTGCTTCCTCCGGCTGCCTGGTGGATCCTGCACCAGAGCGCGCCGGAGTCCCTGCCGGCCTTCTCCCTGGAGTGGGCGCTGGCGCTCTGGGCCGCCTCCTTCGTCGTCGTGGCCCGGCTGGAGCACCATCTCACGCCGCCGCCGGGCCCCTGAGGATTGGAAGCGCCGCTGCGCGCATGCTGGCGTGGAACTTCGACCGCATGGTCCCGGTCTCAGGGCAGCTTCATCCGGGAGGGCGCCCGGGAGATCTTCCACCGGGCGTACGCCTTCGCCCGGGCCGGGTCGGGCCGGGACGCAAACGAATGCCGGGGTGTTATGGTGCGGCACCGTCCCACCGCGAGGCCTCGCCCATGCTTCGAAGCGCCGCCATCGTCGTGCCCGTCACCGTCCTCGTCGCCCTGCTCGGAATCGCGACCCTCGCGTGGGCGCTCCCGGTGGGTCCCATCGTCCTGCTCCTCGGGCTGATCCCGCTCCTGGCGCTGCGGTCGGCGGGCCGCCGCCTCTCGAGCGCCGTCCCGGACCTCGTGTTCGGAAGCCTCGACACGGGTCTGCTCGCGATCCCCGCGCTGTGGGGCGGCATCACGTTCGGCGTGGCCGGCGCCATCGCCGGGGGCGTGATCGGCGACGCCCTGACCGATTCCGTGGCCGGCTTCTTCGAAGGCCACATCGCCACCTGGCTGCGCGAGCGCGGCTTCGAGGAGTCGCGTGAGGCCGTGACGACCTCCCTCGGGAAGATGTCCGGCTGCCTGCTGGGGAGCGGCGTCGTCCTGTGCGCGGCCCTGCTGCTCGGCGTCCAGATACCGGCGGTCTGATGTGGGACGAGCGGTACTTTCCCTCCAAGCGGGATGGCTGGCTGGTCGCGTTGATCTGGGCCGGCGCGCTGGTCGCCGTGGCCGCCGGAGTCGGCCAGCTCGGGAGCGCGACCGGCACGCTCCCCGGGCTGCTGATGGGGGTCTTGCTGATCGGCATGGCCGCCTTCCTGCTCTGGGTGCTGTATGGGACCGGCTACACGCTCACCGCAGACCGGCTCCTGATCCGAAGCGGGCCTTTCCGCTTCCGCGTTCCCTTGGCCGAGATCGATTCCGTGACGCCATCGCGAAATCCCCTCTCGAGCCCGGCCTGCTCGCTCGACCGGCTCGACGTCCGCTACCACCGGGGTCGCCGCCGCATCCTCATCTCTCCCGAGGACAAGGGCCGCTTCCTCGGGTCCCTGGTGGAGCGCTGTCCGAGGCTGATCCTGGCGGGCGAAGCCGCACGCGCCGCAGGCTGAGCCGTGGTGGTCGCCATCTTCCGCTCCCGTCTGCGGCCGGAATGCGTGGCGGAGTACCGGCCCCTCGCAGCGCACATGCTCGAGCTGGCACGAGCGCAGCCGGGCTTCGTCTCCTTCGAGAGCTTCGGTGCCGACGACGCCGCGCGGGTCTCGATCATCGAGTTCGAGTCGCTCGAACACCTGGACGCCTGGAGGAACCACCCCGAGCACCGCAAGGCGCAGCAGCTGGGTCGCCAGCGCTTCTACGCGGAGTACCGCATCCAGGTGTGCCGACCCCTCCGCACGCGCAGCTTCCGGCGAGAGCCCATCCGCGAGCCGTGATAGCATCGGCCGCGCTCTCGCGGCGGAGCTCGAGGAGGAGGTGGTGTGGCGCGCACCCTGAGCCTGGCCTTCGCCGCCGGTGCGCTCGGAGGACTCGCCAACAGCCTCGTCGCGTGGGCGAGCGGTGAGTCGGGGCTCAGCGCCTGGCTGGGCGTCGCCGGGGCGCCGGCGCTGACGCCCGCCTGGCTCTACCCCCGCCTGGTCTGGGGCGGCCTGTGGGGGCTGCTCTTCGCCCTGCCGCTCGGCTTCCGGAGCTGGGCGACGCGCGGCCTGGTGCTCAGTCTCGGGCCGAGTCTCGTGCAGCTGCTGGTGATCTTCCCCTTCCGGGCGGGCAAGGGGTTCTTCGGCTTCGGCCTCGGTGCCGCTACGCCCGCTCTCGTGCTGGCCTTCAACGCCGTGTGGGGCCTCGCCGCGTCGGCCTGGATGAAGCGGGTGGCGCGGTGAGGGAAGGCGCCTCCGAGGGGACGCGGTCGCGCCGCGTCCTGCCGCCGGTCTTCTTTGCCGTGGCGCTCGCCGGCATGGTTGCACTCCATTGGCTGGCCCCGCTTGCCGAGCCGCTGCCCGCGCCGCTCTCCTGGCTGGGCTTCGTTCCCGCCCTCCTCGGCGTGGCGATGATCCTCGCCGCCGCGCGTCGCTTCGAGCGGGCGGGCACCACCATCAAGCCCTTCCGGCGCTCGAGCAGCCTGGTTCGAGAGGGTCCCTACCGCTTCACGCGCAACCCCATGTACCTGGGCATGGTGCTCGTCCTCCTCGGAGTCGCCCTGGGCCTGGGCAGCGTCACGCCGTTCCTGGTCCTTCCCGTCTTCGTCGTCCTGATCCAGCGTCGCTTCGTTCGCGCCGAGGAGGCCCTCCTGGCCGAGGTCTTCGGGGCGGACTACGACGCCTACCGGCGCCAGGTGCGGCGATGGATCTAGGCCCCTGGCTGCGCTGGGCCGCTCTCGGAGCGGCCCTTGCCGCCGCGACGACGCTGACGAGCCGCGCGGGTCTGCTGGGTGACCCGATCTCTCTGCATGCCGTGTTGCTGGGGGCCATCGCCGCCGTCTACGTGGGCTTCGCCCTGGCAGACGGGCGGCTGGGCATCGTCACGGCGGAGGCGATGGTGGCCCTCGCATTCCTGGGGACGGCGCTCGCCGGCCTGGGTCTGGACCCCGTGTGGATCGGGATCGGCCTCGCCGGGCACGGCGTCTGGGACGTGCTGCATCACCCGCGCGGGATCCGCACCCGGATCCCGTCCTGGTATCCGCCCTTGTGCGCCGTGTACGATTGGATCCTGGCGGCGCTCTTCCTGGCCGGCGCGGCCCTGCGATGACCGCCGGCGGGGGACGCGGCCTTCTTCTGGGAGGGGTCTTGCTCGTCACGCTGTTCGGATGTGCCGGGCGTCGACCCGGCGACCTGGGCGTCCGAGGCGCGCGGCTCGCACCGTGCCCGTCGCGTCCGAACTGCGTCTCGAGCGACGCCCCCGACGCGGGCCACCGGGTGGGTGCCTTCGCGCTCGCCGTGGAGCCGGCGCGCGCCTGGCAGGCGGTCCGGGAGGCGGTGGCCGAGCTGCCCCGCACCCGCGTGGTCACGGCCACGGACGATTATCTGCACGCCGAGTGCCGCAGTGCCCTCCTGGGCTTCGTCGACGATCTCGAGCTGCACCTGCGTCCGGCCGAAGCGGTCGTCGCGCTGCGGTCGGCCTCGCGCGTCGGCTACTCGGATCTCGGGGTGAATCGGCGTCGGATCCAGGCGCTCCGCCAGGTCCTGCGCGAGCGCGGGATCATCCGGTAGGCCGCTCGGTCGATCCGCTGCGGCCGTCCAGCAGGCGGCACAGGTGCCGCCTCCCGGCTGGCCCGCGCAAGGAAGACGCGGACCGTCGTGCCGCCGCCGACCTCGCTCGAGAGCTCCAATTCGAGCCCACGATACACTTTGAGCATGGGCATTCGTGAGGAGAGACCGCGCGGATCCGTCCGCTCGCCGCTCGCCTTCCTCGCATTCCTGGGCCTCGCGTTCGGGGCCGCCGCCACGGGAGCTCTCTTCGAACCGGGCGAGTGGTACCGAGAGCTCGCCAAGCCGCCCTGGACGCCCCCGGATGCCGTCTTCGGACCGGTCTGGACCCTCCTCTACCTGACCATCGCCGTGGCGGGCTGGCTGCTATGGCGCCGGCGCGAACTCCCGGCTGCACGCCTGGCTCTCGGGCTGTGGGGGCTCCAGCTGGTCCTGAATGCCGCCTGGTCCTGGATCTTCTTCGGCCTGCACCGGCCCGGTGCGGCCCTGGTCGAGATCGGCCTTCTGCTCGGGACGGTCGCGGCGACCCTTGCGGCGGCAGCCCGGGTGCGACCCGGGGTGGCGCTGCTGCTGGCCCCGTACGCGGCGTGGGTCGCCTTCGCGGCGGCCCTGAACTTCGCCATCTGGCGACTCGCCACGGCGTCCTGAGTCCGCAGTCGGGTCTTGCCCGGACCCGCCCTCCCCGAAAACCCTCAAGCCATGCGCAGGAGGCGTCGAAAGACAGGGCCCGAGCACGGGAAAAGGAGGCCCCGCTGGCGGCGCAACCGACCTCTCGACTGGGCCGGGCGGCTCTGTGGGCCGCGCCGGGCGCTTTGCGCATCGCCCTCGCCCTGGTGGCGATCGGCGCCTTCGTCGCGTTCTTCGACTACTCGCCCCGCATCGTGGCGAGTCACCTCGTCCTGGTGGGTCTCTGGGCGCTCACGGAGACAGCGCTGCTCGGGTTCGCCGCCGCGGCAACGGCCCGACGGCTCGGGCGCCTGCTGCTCACCCTGATCCCCACCGTCAGCGTCTGCGCGCTCCTGCTCCTCTACGCCGTCGACGTGCTGACGAACTGGATGTTCGGTCAGAATGCGACCCTCGCCTTCCTGCTGACGTACGCCCGCGAGTGGCGAGGTCTCCTGGCGTCCGTGCCCTCGTCCGCGGCGCCGTGGGCTCTGCTCGCGCTTCCCCTCCTGGCGGGTCTGTGGAGCCTCCACCGGCACTGGGCCACGCGCATCCTGGCTGGCCTTCCGACCGCCCCCCGTGCGGGCCTCCGACTTCGGATCGTGGCCGCCGCCGCCGCCCTTGCGCTCGTGCACGCCGGCGCCGCCACGGCCCTCCGGCATCGCATGCAGATCGACGACGCCGAGCGTTGGATCGGAGAGCCGCTCAGCAACCTCGTCCTGCTGGACCGCTGGATGTCCTTCGCGGACGATCCAGAGCGTGTGGCGCGCATGGAACGGGAGGCGGAGCTGGCCCGTCGCTACCCGGCCGGCCCGCCGGGCCGGGGCGACAACGTGATCCTGATCCTCGTGGACTCGCTCCGGGCGGACCATCTCCCCATGTACGGCTACCCGCGAAACACCGCTCCGTTTCTGAATCGGCTCTACGAGACGGGGAAGCTGGAGCGGGTGGAGTGGGCCTTCTCCAGCTGCTCGGAGTCCTTCTGCGGCATCCTGAGCACGCTCTCCTCCAAGGAGTACCCGGCGCTCACCCGCCGCGACTTCCGCCTGCCGGATCTGCTGCACAAGCGCGGCTACGCGGTCCATTTCCTGCTGGCCGGCGACCACGACTGGTTCGGCCTGCGGGACGCCTACGGCGACCACGTGGACCACCTGCGCCACGGGGCGCAGGAACCTGCCTTCGGGGCCTTCGACGACCGCGTGGTGCTGGACGGCCTCGACGAGCTTCCGGCCTGGGACCGCCGTCCGCACTTCTTCTTCCTGTTCCTGATGTCCGCTCACGTCATGACGGACAAGGAGGAGCGCTTCCGGGTCTACCGTCCCCAGCAAGCGTCGATCCAGTGGGGCTCGGTCGTCCACGGGGAGTACGACCTCCAGCCCATCCGCAATCGCCACGACAACGGGATCCGACAAGCGGACCATTACATCGCGGAGGCCTTCCGCCGCCTGGACGAGAAGGGCTATCTGGAGCGTGCCCTCGTGCTGATCAGTGCGGACCACGGCGACGGGCTGGGCGAGAAGGGCTACTACGGCCACACGTACAACCTGTTCAACGAGGACATCCGGGTTCCCCTCCTCGTGTACTCCTCGTCAGGGCTGCGCCTCGCCAACCGTGACTTCGCCAGCCAGATCGACGTGGCTCCGACCCTCGTGGACGCCCTGGGTCTCCCGATCCCGGAGACCTGGCAGGGCCGATCGCTTCTCGCCGGGGAGGCGAGAACGGCGAGCCGGCATCACACGCCCCGCAACCACCGCTGCCAGGCGGTCCTGCTGCGCGAGGCGGGAGAGATCTGGAAGTACCTGCGCTGCACGGAGCCCCTACCCGGCCGAGGTGACGAGATGGTCTACGCGCTGCGCGCGGACCCCGCCGAGGAGCAGAACCTGCTCCACGAGCTCCCGGACGCGTTCGTGACACGCCTGGGGAGGCTCATGGCGGGCGACGCCCCCTCCCAGGGCATCGGCCACTGAGGCCTCCCGTCCCCCTGCGGATCCCGCTTCTCACCCCCCGCCGAAGCTGATAGGCTTGGGGATCGGCCCGGTTCGGCGAGGCGCGACCAACCCTTCCAGGACGGTATGAGAGAGCAGCCCGGCCTGCGCAAGCGCATGGAGCTCGAGGCGCGCCGGATCTCGAGCCAGCATCGCCAGCTCGACGCCTTCTTCGCGGCCGTCGTGCGGGCGGCCCGCAGCGGTGTGCCGGCGGACGCACAAGGCGCCTTCCTCCGCTTTCGCGATGCCCTGTACGCCCACTTCAGCCTGGAGGAGCGGACCGAGTTTCCCGCCCTCCGCGGCCTGCGTCCCGATCTCGGGGTCGAGCTCGACGCGCTGGTGGCGGCGCACGCGGCGTTCCAGGGCGAGCTCGAGCGCCTGCGCCTCTCGCTGGCGGCTTCGGACGGCGAGGCGTTCCGGCGCCTCGACGCCCTCGGTGCGCGGCTGGCGGCCCACGAGGAGACCGAGGAACGCCTCTTCGAACAGAGCACGCGGCGTCCCGGCCCGGACGGGAGCACGACGACCGATCGGAGGCCTGCATGATGATGGCGAGCACGGGCTCGGCGGGGCCGGGCCCGTCTCCCCGCGTCCACTTCGGGGGCGGAGTCGCGGCCTATCGGGCCTTCCTGCTGCGCACCGAGGGCGCCGCGGACCCGGTCCGGCTGCGACTCGCGCGCCGCGAGGCCTACTTCGAGGAGCTGGAGGCCGAACGGCCCCGGGCGCGCTACCGGCCGGATCGCGATGTCTTCCGCCGCAACATGTACCGGCGCCGGCCCGAAGATTCCCTGGACGCACGCATGCTGTGGCTGCTCGCCACGGCGAAGATGAATCAGTCCGAACGCTTCGGAGTGGGCCTCGGAGAGCTGTACGGACGGGGGCAACGCCACTTCGAGAGCCAGCCGGAGCGCCTGTACGTGCAGCTCCAGGAGCACTACCACACGCGGATCCTCGCGGACGTGATCTCCATGTTCGAGCTGCCCTTTCCGATCGTGCCCCCGCCCCTCGGCCTGCGCACCATGATCAAGCTGTTCGTGACCCTTCCCCATGAATGGGGTCTCCCGCTGGTCGGGGCAGGCGAGATCGTCGGCTGCGTGCTGTTCCGTCTGATGCGCGACCGGGGCGTGGCGCTGTTCGCCGCCGACCCGCCCGTGGCCAGCCGCATCCGCCGTCTCTACGACGAGATCCTCGCCGATGAGATCGGCCACGTGGGGTTCATCGCGGCCAAGCTCCCGCGGGCCGGGCGCTCCCTCACGCGCTTCCTGGCCCGGCGCGTGGTGTGGCGGCGGGTGGTCCGCGCCACGCCGGAGCTCGAGCGGCTGTTCGGACGAGCGGAGCTGCGCGGCCGGCTCACCCAGGAGTTCGACGTCGAGCGCGCTGCGCACGAATTCGCGGGACGAGCCTACGCCGCGGCCTCCATGTGATGGGCGGTAGCGGGGCCCCGAGACCCGGCCGCGCGGGCCCGTGCACCTTCTGCCAGATCGTGGCCGACGAGACCGATGCGGAGCGGGTCCTGGCGGACGAAACGGCGGTCGCCTTCCTGGACCACCGGCCGCTGTTTCCGGGGCACGTGCTCGTGGTGCCCCGAGGCCACGTGCCCACGCTCGCCGAGCTGCCCGCCGCCGCGTTGGGGCCGTTCTTCGCACGGGTCCAGCTCCTGGAGCGCGCCGTGCAGCGAGCCGTGGAGTCCCAGGGGACCTTCGTGGCGGTGAACAACCGCGTCAGTCAGAGCGTGCCGCACCTGCACGTGCACGTGGTGCCTCGCAATCGCGGCGACGGCCTGCGCGGCTTCTTCTGGCCCCGCCAGCCCTACGCGGACGCCGGACATCGGGGGCGCGTGGCAGCGGCCATCCGGAGTGCGCTGGAGGCACTTCGCGAGGGGCCGGCTTGAGCCGCGCTGCGACCCTGGTAACCGCACGCCTGCGCCTGCGGCCGGCCACCTCGCAGGATGGTGAGGCCTTCCACCGCCTGTGGACGGATCCCGAGGTGCGCCGCTGGCTGTGGGACGACGCGGTGATTCCGCGCGATCGGGCCCTCGCCGAGCTGGAGCGCAGCACGGCCAGCTTTCGCCGCCGGGGCTATGGGCTCTGGGCGCTGCTTCACGTCGGTGCGGGCCAGGACGCTAGCGAGGGTCCGCTGCTCGGGTTCTGCGGCCTACGCGAGACGCCTCGCTCCGACGAGGCGGAGCTGCTCTTCGGGCTGGCGCCGGAGCACGCCGGGCGTGGCCTGGCGACCGAGGCCGCACGTGGCGTGCTCGACCACGCCTTCGCGAACCTCGGCCTGGCACGGATCCGCGCCGGGGCCGACCTGCCCCATGTGGCTTCCTTCCGGGTCATGGAACGCCTGGGGATGGTCTTCCACGAGCGCCTTTGCGAGCAGGGTCGCGAGACCGTCTACTACGTGGTGGATCGGACCGCCTGGGAGCGGTCCGGCGCCGAGGCCGACCCGGACCGCGGGCGGCGCAGGGGGGGACGCACGTGATCGGACACATCCTCCAGGAGCCGCTCTGGCTCCAGGCCTGGGTGCTCTGGATGGGGCTCGTCAATGCAGCAGGCGTCCTCTTCTGGCGGCATCGGGAGGCCCGCGTGGTCATCGGCGTGTTCCTGGGCAACCTGGTCTTCATGCAGCTGCTCTACACCGCGAACGGGTACAACCGGCTGCTGGGGCTCTCCCACGTGGTGTGGTGGACGCCCTTGCTCGTCCATCTCTGGCGGCGAGGGGTGCCGCTGCGGCGCGAGAGCGTCGCCGACCGCTGGCTGGCCGCACTCTTCGCCACCAATGCGCTCTCCTTGGTGATCGACTACGTGGACGTGGTGCGCTACCTGCTCGGAGATCGCACCTAGGAGCCTGACCCGAGACTGGGCGCGACTTCCGGACGCCGATCCATTGCCGCTGCCCGCGTTGCGCTCGTCGTAGCGGCGCCATGGCTCGGTGGCGCGCCAGCCAGCGGGGGCCCGCCTGCGCTCGGCCACGCCTCGCTGCGCGGCGGCTTTCCGGCTTGCCCGCGGCGCGTCTCGGCGCCCGGCCCTTCCCACGCCAGTCTCGGGTCGGGCTCCCAGCCAAGCAGGGGCCGACGCGTTGCGCCGGCCCCTGCCCCGGACGCCTAGCGCCGGTTTTGATGCCGGCGCACGTGCCGGTCGTGACGACGCTCGAGGCGGTCGCCCTTGCGATCGAGCCGGCGGTCGATGCGATCGCCCTTGCGGTCGAGGCGACGCTCGAGGCGGTCGCCCCGGCGGTCGAAGCGCCGCTCCAGGCCGTCGCCCTTGCGGTCCAGGCGGTGGGCCAGACCGTCCCGACCGGCCTCGCGGGCCCGCTCCGCGGCCTCGTCCAGACGATCGTTCACGTGCTCCCCGCGCCGGTCGAGCCGCGCGTCGATCCGGTCTCCGCGGCGATCGAGGCGACGGTCGATGCGGTCTCCCTTGCGGTCGAGGTGGCGGTCGATCCGGTCGCCGCGGTCCTCGACGGGCCCTTCGGCCCGCGCCGGTGCCGCCGCCGCCGCGAGTGCAAGCCCCGCCAGCAGGGCGGCAGCCGCAAGCTTGGTCTTGTTCATGTTCGGTCTCCCTTGCGCGAGGTCTCGTCCTCGCACCCCCTTCAACGCGCGGGCAGCCGCCGGGTTGCGCGAATCGGCCCGGCGGGTCGTCCCCCGGGAGCACCCTCCCCTGGGGACCGAGAGCTGCGCGCGCACGAGGCGGCAGGTGATAGGCTCAGCGGCGCATCGCCTGCGCGGGAGACCCTCGATGCCCGACCGAGTGTTCCGCATCGGCTTCCTGGGCTGTGGCCGCATCGCGGATCTCCAGAGCCTCGGCTACCGCGAGCATCCCCACGCGGAGATCGTGGCGGTCTGCGACGCGAACCCGGAGGCCGCGGCCCGGCGCGCCCGCGACTGGGGGATCCAGCGGGTCTACACGGACCCCGAGAAGCTCTTCGCGGATCCCGAGGTGGACGCGATCGAGATCCTGACGCCCCATCATCTTCACGAGACCCACGCGGTGGCGGCCCTCGAGGCGGGCAAACACGTCTCCCTGCAAAAGCCTCCCACGCGGACCCTGGCGGAGTTCGATCGCGTGGCCGAGGCGGCCGAGCGCGCCGGGCGCGTCCTGCGGGTATTCGAGAACTTCATGCACTATCCGCCGCACGTGCGGGCGCGGGAGCTGGTGGACGAGGGGGCGATCGGGACGCCGGTCTCGGTGCGCATCAAGACGGCGGTGGGGCGGCTCGGGGACGGCTGGACCGTTGGTCCCGGCAGCCAGGCCTGGCGGATGGATCCCGAGCGCTGCGGCGGCGGCCTCACCACGTTCGACCACGGCTATCACTGCTTCCACATGGCGCGCTTCTTCGTGCCCGCCGAGGTGGAGCGGGTGCACGCCTTCGTGCACTGGACCCGGCTTGGCGAAGACGCGTGGGTGGACGGTCCGGCGCTGGTCTCCTGGCGCTATGCGGGCGACCCGCCGCGTCTCGGGAGCTGGGAGGCGATCCTCTCCCTGGGGATGCGCATCCGGTCGCGCTACTACGTGAGCGACGACCGCATCGAGCTGCACGGAACCGAGGGTGTGCTCTGGGTGAGCCGCTGCACCGGGCAGCTGCTGGACGAGCCCGCCCTGGTGCTCTACCGGGACGGGGAGACGCGCGCCTTCCACGACCTGCCCACGGACTGGGGAGAGTCCTTCCGACGCGGAGGCGTGGACTTCGTGGAGGCGCTGCGCACGGGCCGCCCCCCGGCCCAGACGCCGGCGGATGCCCGCCGCACCCTGGCCCTGGCCCTGGCCGCGGCCCGCAGCGCCTCGGAGGGCAGGCAGGTGGCGGTGGCGGAGGTCGAGATCGGGGAGGAGGCAAGGTCGTGAGAGCCGTGGTCTGCAAGCAGTGGGGTCCGCCGGAGTCGCTCCAGGTCGAGGAGGTGGCGGCGCCCGCGCCCAAGGCCGGAGAGGTGGGCATCCGGGTGCACGCCGCCGGGGTGAACTTCCCCGACCTGCTGATCATCCAGAACAAGTACCAGTTCAAGCCGCCGCTCCCCTTCACGCCGGGCGGTGAGGTGGCCGGCGTCGTGACCCGGGTCGGGGAGGGCGTGTCCCACCTGAAGCCCGGAGATCGGGTGCTGGCCACCGTGCCCTGGGGTGGCTTCGCCGAGCAGGTGGCGGCGCCCGGCAAGGGAGCCATCCCGCTTCCCGAAGAGATGGACTTCGTGACCGCCGCGGCCTTCCTGATGACCTATGGGACCTCGCACCACGCGCTCAAGGACCGCGCGCGGATGCGGCGCGGGGAGACGCTGCTCGTGCTCGGCGCTGCCGGCGGAGTGGGGCTTGCCGCCGTGGACCTCGGCAAGGCCATGGGCGCGCGCGTGGTGGCGGCGGCTTCGAGCGACGAGAAGCTCGCTCTGTGCAAGGAGTACGGGGCCGACGAACTGGTGAACTACGCGCGCGAGGACCTCCGGGAGCGCGTGAAGGAGCTGACGGGCGGGCAGGGCGCCGACGTGGTCTACGACCCCGTGGGCGGCTCCTACTCGGAGGCCGCCTTGCGGGCCACCCGCTGGCGGGGCCGCTTCCTGGTGGTGGGCTTTGCCGCGGGCGAGATCCCGAAGATTCCCCTCAACCTGGTCCTGCTCAAGGGCTGCGAGCTGGTGGGCGTGTTCTGGGGCGCCTTCGTGGCTCGCGAGACGGAGCAGCACCTGGCGAACGTGCGCGAGCTCATGGACTGGTACCGGCGCGGAACGCTGCGACCGCACGTCTCCGCCCGCTATCCCTTCGAGCGGGTGGCGGACGCGCTGAACGACCTGGCCGCACGCCGCGTGAAGGGCAAGGTGGTGCTGGTCCCGGACCCGGCGGGATAGTCCGGGAGGCGGACGTGCAGCGGGTCGCGAGATCCTGGCCCTCGAGCCTCCCAGGCGCATGACCTGCCGCGTCGTTCGGGGTGGCCTGCCCATGGCCCGCCACGCCTTTGCGGGCCGCCTGGACTAGCGTCGGCGCGGTGCGTCGGATCCTGGCCCTCGTCCTGGCTGCCGCGGGTCTCTCCGGCTGCCTGGGGCTCGTCGGGGTGGTGCGCGGCGCCGGGGAGTTCCGCGTGGAGCGTCCGGCGCTCGACCTGCTGCGGGCCCCGCACCCGCAGACCCACGTTCCGGAGCCGCTGCAGCGGGCCGCCACGCTGCGCTCTTTCTGGGGCGAGCCCGAGGTCCGGGAGCGCCTGGCAGGAGGCCTCGAGCGCTGGACCTGGGCCACCGGTCTGCGCCTGCATGGGGTGGCACTGCTCCTCGGCGTCGTGCCGGTCCCGCTCCTGGTGCCCACCGGCCGCCATCGCGTGCACGTGCTCGTGGAACACGGCCGTCCGGTGGCCGCCTGGGGAACTGCCAACACGACGCTGGCGCGTGCCGGCTGCGCCCTGGGGCTCCCGCCCGGGCGCGGCGCCGCCGGCTGTCGCTGGGAAGGGCGCAGTGCGCCGCCCGCGGTGGTCGAGCGCCGCGGGCTGCGGCTCTGGGAGGAGCCCCCGCGACGCGCTCCGTGACCCGCGTGGCGGTCTGGATCGGGTCCCGAGGAGTCGGACCGCAAGCCGCTCGCCCGCCCACCTCCGAGGCGCGCCGCCGGCGCGCCCGGCTTCGCTCGCCTACGGCTCGCTGCGCGCTGCGCTTGCGTCGCTGCGCGCCAGCGACGGCTTGTGCCGCGGGCTGAAGAGCCAGGCGACGCCGACCCCGAGCAGGTAGAGCAGGCACATGGGCACCGCCAGGAAGATCTGGCTCACCCAGTCGGGAGGCGTCAGGATCGCACCCAGCACGAAACAGAGCAGGATTGCGTACGGAAAGCCACGCATCAGCTGGGCGGTGTCCACGATCCCCGAAACCGACAGGAAGAAGACGACCACCGGCAGCTCGAAGGCGATTCCGAAGGCCAGGAACATGCGCGTCGTGAGCGCGAAGACCTCCCGCATGGTCCAGGCGGAGGCGACGAACTCGCTCTCGAAGCGACCCAGGAAGTCGAACATCACCGGGAACACCACGAAGTAGCCGAAGGCGGCACCCGCCGTGAAAAGGGCCGTCGAGATCGCTACGAAGGGGAACGCCACGCGCTTCTCGCTGGCATAGAGGCCCGGGGAGACGAAGGCCCAGAGCTGCCAGAACACCACGGGCAGCGCCAGCACGAAGCCGCCGAGCAGCGCTCCCTTCAGGTAGGTGAAGAAGATCTCCGTGGGCGCAATCGCCTGGAGTCTGCCCCCCTCGGCGTCGAGGGCCAGCACGGCGGGTCGCAGCAGGGCCTGGAAGATGGGTTCCCGCAGGTTCCAGGCCACGGCGAAGCCGGCCGCCACCGCCAACAGCGTCCGGAAGAGGCGGCTGCGGAGCTCCGCCAGGTGCTCGGTCAGGGGCCGCTGGCTGTCATCCACGGGGCGACTCGGCCGGCCGGGGAGGGCCCTCCTCGGGGGAGGGCACCGCGTCCGGAGGCCGGTCCGCTGCCTCCTTCAGTTGGGCGGGCCGTTCGGCGGCTGCTTCCGGCTGCGGGCTGGGCCGTTCTGCTTCCCGCTCGATCGCGTCCGCCGCGTCCTGGAGCTGGTGGCGCATCTCGGTGGATGCACGGCGGAACTCGCCCAGGGCGCGCCCGAGCGAGCGCGCGAGCTCGGGGAGGCGCTTCGGGCCGACCACGAGCAGCGCCACCCCGAGAATCACCAGGAGCTCGGTCATTCCGATGCCGAACATTGCGGTCCTCGAAGCTCGAGGACTCAGGGTAGCGCGGGGCAGGGAGGGGGCGGCCGTCCGCCGACGCCGCGGCGATGCCCCCCTTGCTTCGCGCGCGGGCTCCGGCGGACGGGCCGCTCGAGAAGAGAGCAAGGCGCATGCCAGCATGCCCAGGGAGTCCCCGGCGCCGTGCAAGCTCTCGATCCGTCACGGGAATCGCCGGCTGGACGCCCACACTGCCTGGGCCGGGCGCGGGGCCCCGGGCGTACCGGCGGGAACGCCCCCGCCGGCCGCTCCAGGTCAAGTTCTCGTCCTGTCTGGGGTTTCTCGGATCGTTCCGATCGGAACGCCGGCTGCGGTCAGACGGAAGCGGGCGGCGCGAGACCGAGCCGGTCCATCTTGAGCTTGAGAACGCGCCGCGTGACGCCCAGGCGCTGTGCCGCCAGGGTCTGGTTCCAGCCGGCTCCCTCGAGCGCATCGTGGAGGAGCGCCCGCTCGAAGCGGCTCACCGCCTGCTCGAAGGCCAGGCGGCCCGCGTTCACGGACTCGCGCAGGGACTCCAGGCGGCTGCCCTGCACCACCTCCTCCGGGAGATCCTCGACACGGATCTCCTCCGCCTCGCCCAGGGCCACGGCCCGCTCCACGGCGTTCTCGAGTTCGCGGACGTTGCCCGGCCACGAGTAGGCCTCGAGGGCGGCCATGGCCTGGGGAGCGAAACGCACCGGCCCCCGCCCGGCCGCCTCTCGCCTCCGGCCCAGGAAGTGCTCCGCCAGCAGCCGCACGTCGCCACGCCGCTCCCGCAGCGGAGCCAGCCCGATCGGCACGACCCGGATCCGGTAGTAGAGGTCGTCGCGAAAGCGGCCTTCGGCCACCTCCCGCTCGAGGTCCCGGTTGGTGGCTGCCACCACGCGTACGTCCACGGCGATGGGCGTGTCCCCGCCGAGCCGTTGGACCCGCCGCTCCTGGAGCACGCGCAGGAGCTTCGCCTGGACCTGCGGCGCGAGCTCTCCGATCTCGTCCAGGAAGAGCGTCCCTCCCGAGGCCGCTTCGAACCTTCCGATCCGCCGCTCCCGGGCGTCGGTGAAGGCGCCCCGCTCGTGACCGAAGAGCTCGCTCTCGATCAGGGTGTCCGGGATGGCAGCGCAGTCCACCGCCACGAAGGGGCCGTCACGGCGCGGCCCGAGCTCGTGCAGGGCGCGCGCCACCAGCTCCTTGCCCGTCCCGCTCTCGCCGGACACGAGCACGCTGCTCGGTGACGCACACACCCGCTCCACGACCCGGAAGACGCGCTGCATCGGTTCGCTGCGGCCGAGCAGTCGCCCGAGGCGCGAGCGCCCGTCCACCTCGCTGCGCAGTCGCTCCACCTCCGCCTCGAGGGCGCGCCGCTCCAGCAAGCGCGCCACCTTGAGTCGCAGGGCTTCGATCTCGAAGGGCTTCGTCACGTAGTCGGCCGCGCCGCGCTTCATGGCCTCCACGGCCGTGGCCACGGTGCGTGTGGCGGAGAGCACGAGGACCGGCGGGGCGTCCGGGCGCTGCTCGATCTCTCCAAGCAGCTCGAGCCCGCTGCGTCCGGGCATGACGAGATCGAGGATCACGACGTCGGGCTGCGTTTCCTCCAGGATGCGCAGGGCGGGCTCCACCCCTTCGCAGGCCAGCACCTGGTGCTCGCCCTTGAAGAGCATGCGCAACGACTCCCGGACGCCGAGCTCGTCGTCCACCACCAACAGACGGGCCATGGCGCCCGGACTCTATCACGGGAGCAGGCGGGCGCCCGGCCCTTGTTCGCCAGTCTTGGACAAGGCTTCTACGCGACGTGGTGCGGAGCGGGAAGGTCGATCAGCACCACGATCTCGTCGCCGCGGCTCGCGTCCACGGCCATGTGTCCGCCCTGGGCGCGGACCACGGCCTCCGCCACCGGAAGCTCGAGTGCGGTCTCCTCCAAGCCGAGTCCCGGCACCGGAGCGGACTCGCCCGGAGGACGCTGGAAGCGCAGCATGACGCGCACGCTCGGCCGTCCCTCCAGGCCCCCGGCGTGGTGCTTCGAGGCGAGGTAGAGGTCGCCCCGCTCGGGCACGAACTCCACGGCCCGGTCCATGAGCGCCTCGAAGGCGAGAGCGAGCTGCTGGGGGTCGGCCCAGGCCCAAGGCTGTTCCCGGTCGAGCTCCTGGAGGACGAGCAGGCGCCGCGCCTCCACGCGGGCGCGGCGTTCCTCGAGGAGCTGCTGGAGCAGCTCGGCCACGTCGACCCGCTCCGGCTGCGGAGCCGGCAGGGCCGCAAGCCGCGTGAGGCGCTCCACGACGTCGCCGATGCGCGCGACGTCCGCGGCCGCCGCCCGGGCGAAGCGATCTCGAAACTCCGGGTCCGCGTGCCGCTCGGGCAGCAGCTCGGCCAGGGTCCGGATCGACGTGAGCGGATTCCGGATCTCGTGGGCCACCGCCCCCGCCAGGCGCCGCAGCATCGGCTCGACCGGCCGGACGCTCTCGGGCTCCACCACCCGCCCGGGCGGAGGCTCCGGCTCCGCTTCCACCGAAGCCAGCGGCTCGGACTCCTGGTCCACGGGGCCGAATGCCTCGAGCACGCTCTCGGCCTCCACCTCGGCAGTCGGCGGGCCCGGCTCGGCGACTGCCTCCGGGCGGGGGGTGCCGGGGCTGGCTCCCACCTCGAAGCGGAGCTGTCCGGCACCCAGGGGATCCCCCCGCTCCGCCGCCAAGGAGCGGACCAGGGTCTGCTCGAACTCGCGCAGGTTGCCTGGCCAGGGATGCGCGCCGAGGGCCTCGAGGGCGTCGCCGCCCAGGCGGCGCGGGCGCTCCCCGTGCGCGCGGCACCAGGCGGCCAGAACCTCCTCGGCCAGCGCGGCGATGGCTTCCCGGCGGCGGCGCAGGGGAGGCAGGCGCACCGCGAGTCCGCCCAGCGCCCGTTCGAGCTCCGGATCGAGCCAGTGTCCGGGCAGGGGCGCCTCGGGATCGCAGCACGTCCCGATCCAGCGCAGCGGCGCCCCGGCCAGGGCCGCGGTGGGGGGCGCGATCTCGATCCACTCCCGGACCTCGCGTTGCACCTGGGGCACGAGGCGGTCGACCTCCTCGAGACACACGCTGACCCGGCCCGAGCGCCAGCCTCGCCCGGCCGCGGCCAGGCGCTCGAGAAGGACGTCGCTGCCGGTCTCGGGGCCGCAGGGAAGCGCCACGAAGCTCCCCGAGCCGGCGGTCCGGGCACCGAACCAGTGGACGTAGCGGGCCAGGAGCCCGCGTCCGGTGCCGGGCTCGCCGGCGATCAGCACCGGCACGTCGGCGAGCCGCGGATCCACCAGGCCGAGCAGCTCGGGCATGGCCAGATCCAGGAACCAACGGGCGAAACGCGCCGCGACGGCCTCGCGCTCCCGGCGCGCGGCCAGGGAGTCGACGCGTCGGCGTCCGAGCGCGCTCGCGATCCGCTCGCGCAGGCCGTGGAGCGCCGGCGGGTAGGCGAGCGCCTCCGCCCCCAGGCCGTCGAAGAGGCGCCTTGCGTCCGGCAGGTCCGCGGGCTCCGCCACCAGGATCCACTCGGGGTCCGACGTGCGGGCGGTCAGGCGCCGCGCCAGCTCGAGCTCCGCCTCGAAGTCGCCGGCCACCCCGAGCACCACCAGCCGCGGGGGCGCGGCCTCCTCGAGGCGAGGGTCCGCCGGGCCGGCCACGAGGCTCTCCGCGCCTCCCGCCAGCCGGGCCAGGGCGGCGCGGACGTGGGCATCGCGATGGACGATCCAGAGCTCGGCCATGGCTCCCGCGGGCTCGAAAGAAGTGGACCCCGGTGCACGCCGCATGTCGTACGCTGCGTGCACTCCCCCACCGGCCATTGGGCAATCCTCATGCCAAGCGCAGCGCCCCGGCAGGCGAGGCGCAGAAGCGCGGCGAAACGTCCCTCCCGGTGGGCGCGTCGTCGAGCGAGCCCACCGCGCCGCCCGGGCCTCCGCGGCGCGTCCGCGCCCCCCGCGGCGCCTCATTCTAGGAAAAATTCTGCCGCCCCCCGGGACCGTTGCCCCTGCCCGGGGCGTCTGCGACATTGACTCCCATCCATCCTCCAACGGAGCCACGCGGTGTGCCCGTGATCGACCGCGGACCCGAAGTCCGCCTGCGCAACTGGTTCGATCGCCCCTACGACGACGCCATCGCCGCCGCCCGAACCTGCTACTCGCCTCGTGTGGTCGAGGCGGACGAGGTCACGGACCGGCAGCGGCGCAGCATCGGGCCGCTCACCTTCGACGGCGGCCACCACACCGTCTATCAGCACGCCACCTTCGAGTTCGCGCTGTCCGGGCTTTCACGCCAGGTCGTGTGGGGCTTCCTGCACGCCTTTCCGTTCTACAACACGGAGCAGCAGAGCCAGCGCTACGTGCGCCTGGACGAGGCGCGCGCCCACGTGCCGCCCGTCCTGGGCGGGCGGGCCCGGGAGCTCTACGAGCGCGCGCTCGAAAGCGCCTGGCGCGCCTATGCGGAGCTGACCGCACGGCTCCAGCCGGTCACCCACGCCATCCTGGCCGACCTGTGGCGCCTGGCCGAGCGACAGTCGAAGGCCTTCGGTCGGGGCGTGGCGCGCGAGGCCGAGAAGAAGGCCATCGAGACCGCGCGCTACGTGATCCCGATCGCCTGTCACACGGCCATGGTCTACACGGTGTCGGGAATCGTGCTGCACCGCATGCGGCGCATGGCTGGAGTCTGCGACACCCCGGACGAGGCGCGCGACGTGGTGGACCGCATGGTCGCGGAGGTGGAGCGCGTGGACCCGGCCTTCTTCCAGGAGGTGGGTGAGACGCCGCTCGACCCGTCGGAGGTGGTGGAGCGGGAGGCGCCCTGCGGCATGGGCGACCCGGCCGCCCTCGAAGCCTTCGACAAGTCCCTGGACGGCCGCCTCTCGCGGCTGGTGGACTACGGGGCACGAGCGCCCGAGGTGGTGGCGGACGCGGTGCGTCACGTGCTCGGCCGTTCGGACCTGGACGACGAGAGCGCCCTGGCCCTCGCTCTCGACCCGGCCCGCAACCGCTACCGGCTCGAGACCCTGAACGTCTCCACGCACGCGCCGGTCATGCGCGCGCTGGCCCACGCCCATTACACGTTTCGCAAGCGGCTCTCCCACACGGCGGACTCCCAGGATCAGCGGCATCGCATGGTTCCCGGTAGCCGTCCCCTGCTCTCGCGCACGGTGCCGGCCACGCCGGACGTGCTGGAGCCCGACCTGATCCGCAACCAGCCGCGTGCCCACGCCCTCTTCCGCGAGGCGGTGGAGGAGGCCTGGGACGCCCGCGCGCGCCTGCTCGCCCTCGGCGTCGCGCCCGAGATCGCGCTCTACGTGCTTCCCAACGCGGTGGCCGTGCGTTTCGAGGAGTCGGGCTCGCTGCTCCACCTGCTCCACAAGTGGACCATGCGCACCTGCTTGAACGCCCAGCGCGAGATCTGGGAGGCCTCCATGGACGAGGTCGCTCAGGTGCGGGCGGTCCATCCCCAGCTCATGCGTCACGTGGGTCCGCCCTGCGTGGTCCGCAACGGCCTCGCCCGCCCGCGCTGCACCGAGGGGAGCCACTTCTGCGGCATACCGGTCTGGCGCAGCTTCCCGCAGGTCGAGCGGAGGATCTGATGGGCGGCCGGCTCGTCCGTGCCTTCGCCTGGCTCGCCGGCGGGGCGCTCGCCCTGCTGGCGGCGCCCGGGTGGGCCTCGAGCCTGGAGGGCACCTGGCACGTGCTCGTGCACTACCGCGACGCGGACGTCCCGCATCCGGAGCGCGAGCGTTGGGAAGACCGGGTCTGGGTGTTCGAGCGCGAGGGAGAGCGACTCACCTGGACCGATTACCCGATCGTCGTCTTCGAGGACGATGACGGCCGCTTCGAGGCCTTCGGCAGCAACCGCCAGGTGCGCACGCTCCATTTCTGGGAGCCCAACGAGGCGCAGCTCGCCCAGATCCGGTCCGGTCTCGAGGTGAACCCCCGGGGCTCCAAGCGGAAGTCCCTGCGCGGCTCCGACGCGTCGGGATGGCGCTCCGCAGGCGGCCCGAGGGCCGGCTCGGCCTCCGTGATCACGTACAGCGAGACCTGGGCCGTGGAGACCCCAGCGGACCTCCCGGTCTTCGTGCGCGAGGACGAGCTCGGTTCGGGGCGCGCGATGGGTGTGGAGGGCCGCACCGAGTATCGCACCGAGACGGTGGACGGGTCCGGAAGCGTGCTGCGCGGCCGCTACGAGCGGGACGGGACGCGACACGGGACCTTCGTGTTGCGCTCCGCCGGGGCCGTCTCGCCGGTGCGCGGAAGCGGCCTGACGCCCAACGAGCGCGTGCGGGCCATGCTGCTCGGCCAGGCCGGCTGGCGAATGGTGGATCGCGACCGCCTGCGCGAGCTCCTCGACGAGCCCCGGGAGGATCCGCTGCCCGAGACGAAGCGCGCCGCGATCCGCAGCGAGGTGGCAGCCGCCCTGGAGGAGCACGTCCGTCGCCAGGACGAGGATCCCGCCCGGCTGCGCCCGGAGATCGAGCGGCTGAGCCGCGAGATCGAACGGCTGCTCGTCGAAGAGCGGCGCAGCCTGGACGAGGTCCGGCGCCTCCTCGAGCAGGGCCGCCTGGCCCCGTGAGGGGCGCCGCCGCTCCGCCGGGCCGGATGCGGCTCGCGGCGCCGCGCGATCTGGATCGGGTCGTGGAGCTCTGGTACGAGCTGGTGGCCCACCACGCTCCCCTGCACCCGGCCTTCCGCGTGCGTTCCGGAGGCCGGGAGCAGGTGCGTGCCATGCTCCGCGAGGGCCTCGCCGGGCGCGACGCGGGGATCTGGGTGTGGGAGTCCGGGACGGACCTGGCCGGCTTCTGCATCGCACGCGTGCGCGGGGGGCCGACCCTCGCGAGCGAGCCGGCGCGCGGCGAGATCGAGGACCTCGGGGTGCGCGCCGACGCGCGTCGGCGGGGCATCGGGCGCGCGCTGGCCGAGGTGGCGATGGCCTGGCTGCGCGAACGGGGCCTCACCCGGGTCGAGGTGCGTGTCGCATCGGGCAACCACGAGGGCCAGGCCTTCTGGCGTGCGCTCGGCTTCGCCGATTTCGTGGACGTGCTGGACCTCCGGCTGTAAGCTCTTCGCCATCCCAGGCACCGACCGAAGGACCGCGCCATGGCCTCCGACGCGCTCAATCTCCTGGCCCGCGAGCTGAACGAGCGTCTGGAGCAGGCGGCTCCCGAGGTGTTCACGATGCTCTCACCCCTGGGGCGCCGCCTCTATTTTCCGCGCGGCATCCTCTCCCAGACTGCCGAGGCCAAGGCGAAGGCCAGCCGCTTCAACGCCACCATCGGGATCGCCACGGAAAAGGGCGGTCCCATGTACCTGCCCTCGGTGCACCGACACCTGGTGGAGGTGGCGCCAGCGGACGCCTACCCCTACGCGCCGCCGGCGGGCCGTCCGAGCCTGCGAGAGCGATGGCGCGAGAAGATGCTGGCCGAGAACCCCTCGTTGCGCGGGAAGCACTTCGGCCTGCCGATCGTGACGAGCGCCCTCACCCACGGCCTGGCGCTGGCCGGCGACCTGTTCGTGGAGGAGGGCGACCGCATCCTGCTGCCCGACAAGCTGTGGGGCAACTATCGGCTGACCTACGAGGTGCGGCTCGGTGCCGAGATCGTGACCTTCCCATTCTACGCGGGCTCCGGCTTCGACAGCGCCGGCCTGGCCCGGGTGCTGGAGGAGCAGGCGGGCGAGCGCGACAAGCTGCTGGTCCTGCTCAACTTCCCCAACAACCCGACGGGCTACATGCCGACGCCTGCCGAGGGGCGGGCGATCGAGGCGGCGCTGGTGGCCCGGGCGGAGCGCGGCACGCGCCTCGTGGTGCTGCTGGACGACGCCTACTTCGGACTCTTCTACCACCTGGGCGGTCCGTCCATGACCGAGTCGCTGTTCGGGGCCCTCACGAACCGGCACCCGAACCTGCTGGCAGTCAAGCTCGACGGCGCCACCAAGGAGCTCTTCGTGTGGGGGCTGCGCTGCGGCTTCCTCACCTTCGGGCCGGGTCGGCGGGAGGCCGCCCAGGCCGTCACCGAGGTGCTGGACGCCAAGGCTCGGGGCGCCATCCGCGGTGCCATCTCGAACAGCTCGCAGCTCTCCCAGACGCTGGTGGAGCAGGCGCTCGCGTCTTCCTCCATCGACGAGGAGCGCAAGCAGAAGGCGGAGACCTTGCGGGCGCGCGCCGCGAAGGTGCACGAAGTGGTGGGCCGCCCGACCTTCCGGGAGAGCTTCGAGCCCTACCCGTTCAACAGCGGCTACTTCATGTGCGTGCGCGTGAAGGGGGTGGATGCGGAGCAGCTCCGGGTCCATCTGCTGGACCGCCACGGCGTCGGCCTCGTCTCGACGAGCGCGACCGACCTGCGCATCGCGTTCTCCTGCCTCGAGGTGGACGAGATCGAGCCGCTCTTCGAGACCCTCCACCAGGCGGTGCGGGAGCTGCGCCAGACCCGCTAGGGCCGCTCGTCGAGGGCCTCCAGGATCTGCACCAGCGTGCGAACCCCGCGTTCCAGGTTCTCGACCGAGATGCGCTCGTTGGGGCCATGGATGCCGTGGGTCTCGGCGGGGGGCAGCCAGCGCGGCACGAACCCGTAGGCGACGAGGCCGCGGTCGCGGAAGTAGTGGGCGTCGGTGAAGCCCGCGATGACGCGTGGCACGACGAGGGCCTCGGGGTCCACTTCGGCCGCCACCTGGCGGATGGCCTCGAACAGCGCGGTCTCCACCCGGGAGCTGCGGCTGTCGAAGGAGAGCAGGGGCTCGATCAGGAGCCCCGGGTCGTCCGCCAGACGGCGCACGCGTTCCAGGAAGGGCTCGCAGCGCTCGCCGGGCAGGAGTCGGGCGTCGAGCTCCGCGTACGCCTCGGCCGGCACCACGTTGGGGCGCGAGCCGGCCCGCAGCACGGAGATCACGATCGTGTCTCTCACCAGGGCGGCCCGGGCCGGGTCCGCCAGGAAGCGGCGGCGGAAGGCCGGGTCGTTCTCCAGGGCGCCGGCCAGATCGCCGAGGCCCGCCGCATCCTCGCCGGCGGCGATCGGGCTCAGGGCGGCGAACATGCGCGCGACCTCGGGCACGACGCGCACCTCGCTCTCCATGCGTCGCACCCGATCGAGGGCCGCCACGAGCCGTGGCACCGCCCCGTCGATGCCGGTGGTGGAAGCGTGCCCCGGCGCTCCTCGAGCCGTGATGCGCATCCAGCACGGGGATTTCTCGCTGACCGCGACACCCCAGACGTTGGGCCGGCCATCCTGGGTGGTGAGGATCCCGCCGCCTTCGGTGAGCAGGAACTCTGCACCCCCGAGGAGCTCGGGATGGCGCTCCACCAGGAAGCCGGCGCCGTGGCGACCGCCGGCCTCCTCGTCGGGCGTGGCCATCAGGATCACGTCGCGCTCGAGCCGCTGGCTGCGCCGCGCGATCTCGGTGAGCGCCAGCAGGTGCACGACCGCGACCCCCTTGGCGTCGAGGGCGCCCCGCCCCACCACGTAGCCCGCGGTCACCGTGCCCGCGAAGGGATCGACGGCCCACTCTTCGGGGTCGGCGGGCACCACGTCCAGGTGCGAGAGGAGCACGACGGGAGGCCGGCGTCCCGTGCCGCGCACGCGGACCCACAGGGCGGCGCGCCCCACGCGGGAGGCTCCCGAGGGTGTCTCCACGAGGCGCGCCTCGAGACCCTCGCGGCGCACGAAGGCGAGCAGGGCCTCTGCCAAGGGCCGCTCGTCGCCCGGTGGGTTCACGGTGGGCATGCGGATCGCGCCGGCCAGCAGTGCGGTGGCGGCGCCGGCCAGATCCTCGCCGGGCCGCGGAGCGCGACGATCCCGGAACGGCCAGAGGGCGTCGGCCGATGCGGCTGGAAGCATCAGGCCGACGAGAGCGAGGGCGAAGCAGAGGGCACCCCGGGGGATTCGTGGCCTTCTCCACGCGTGGAAAAGGCGCCACGAGGCCTGATGGTGATCCTCGTCACAATCCGAGTGCAGGTTCGAGAGGAGTTTGAAGTGCACAAGTGCCGACTAATGATGTAACTATAGCGGCCCGATAAGGCCTGCCGGAGGCGCGGATGTCCCAGCAGAAGAGCGCTTCGGCCGGGTGGAGTCGGCTGATCCGGTCGGGAGCCCTGCTCCCGTCCGCCGTGGCGGCAGCGGCCGCAGTCGGCCTGCTCGCTGCCTGGCTCCTGAACGGTGCGACCAGCAGCGCCGCGCTGGCGCCCCATCCGATCGTTTCCATGGCGCCCGAGCCGGTTGCGCCGGCACCCATGTCCGTGCCGGCCCCCGAGCCCGAGGGCGTCGCGTCGCCGCCGGAGCCCGAGCCGGAGCTGCGGGTGGCGCAGGGAACCGTGGAGGCCGGCAGCACCCTCTCCGGGGCCCTGGCCGAGCACGACGTTCCCCCCGGCCTCACCGACCGCATCGCGCGGGAGATGCGACCGGTCTTCGACTTCCGTCGCGCGCGCGAGGGACACCGCTTCCGGCTGGTGCACACGCCCGAAGGCGAGCTCGTCTCGTTCGACTACCGGGTCTCGCCGCTCGAACGCTACCGCCTCACGCCCGGCGAGGAGGATGCCTGGCTGGCCGAGCGTGAGGAGGTTCCGCTCGAGCGGCGACGCGCGCGGTTGGCCGGGCTCGTGACGAGCAGCCTCTACGACTCCATCCAGCAGCTCGGCGAGAGCCCCCAGCTGGCCCACGACGTGGCCGGCATCTTCGCCTGGGACGTGGACTTCACCCACGGCGTCCAGCCCGGCGACGAGTTCCGGGTGGTGTACGAGCGCCTCTACCTCGTCGAGGATGGAGAGGAGATCTACGTGGGCCCGGGGCGCGTGCTGGCGGCGCGCTACCGCGGCAACACCGGGGAGTACACGGCCGTCTACTACGAGCCCGAGGAGGGCCGCGGGGGCTACTACCGGCCCGACGGCACGTCCGTGGAGCGTCAGTTCCTCGCCGCGCCGGTCAGCTACACGCGCATCAGCTCGCGCTATTCCCCGGCGCGCTTCCATCCCATCCTCGGGGTGTGGCGTCCCCACCACGGCATCGACTACGCCGCGCCGTGGGGCACGCCCGTCTGGTCCGTCGCCAACGGAAAGGTGATCCACAAGGGATGGGCCGGCGGCTTCGGCCGGCTCGTCAAGGTCCGTCACGCGAACGGCTACGTGTCCTACTACGCGCACCTCTCGCGCTTCGCCAACGGAATCGCGCTGGGTTCGGTCGTGCAGCAGAAGCAGGTGATCGGCTACGTCGGTTCGTCCGGTCTCGCCACGGGTCCGCACGTCTGCTACCGCATGACCCGGGGCGGCCGTTACGTGAACCCCACCTCCCTGCGCGTACCGGCGGGCGAGCCCATCGTCGCCCAGCGCCGCGTGGAGTTCGAGCAGGTGCGCAACGACCTGCTGGCGACCCTGAGCCCGCCGCGCCTCGTCGCGACCGACGAGGCCCTCTAGAACCCGACCTGCCGCGCGTGAACCCTGCCCGGCCCGGACGGGTGCTGCCGGACGCCGCTCTACCGGCTGGCCGGCCTTTGTGCCACGCTTGACGCGATGACGCGACCCCCCGCGCCGGCCGCCAACCCGTGGCGGGCGCCCGCCCCGCCGTCCGCGTGTCGGGCTCCCGGCCGGAGGTACGCCCGGTGAGCCTCGAGCGCCGCAGCAGCGAGGCCCTGGAGCGCCCGGTCGGCTGCCTGGCGGACCTGATCGGCTACCTGCGCGCGGGCGAGAAGCCCCCCGAACGCTGGCTCGTGGGGATCGAGCACGAGAAGCTCGCCGTCCTCGCTTCGGGAGCCCCGGTTCCCTACGAGGGGGAGGATGGCATCGAGAGCCTGCTGCGGCGGCTCGCCGACGCGGACGGCTGGAAGACGGTGGGCGAGGACGGCCGCGTGGTGGCGCTCGAGAAGGAGACCCTGGGCGTCTCCCTCGAGCCCGGTGCCCAGGTGGAGCTCGATGGCACGCCGCTGCGCACGGTGCACGCGCTCATGGCGGAGGTCGAGGGGCACCTGCAGCGGCTCAAGCGCCTGAGCGACCCGCTCGGAATCCACTGGCTCGGTGTCGGGCTGCATCCCTTCGCGGGCGTTGCGAGCGTGCCGCGGGTCCCGCGAGAACGCTACCGCATGATGCGCGCGATCCTGTCGCAGCGCGGTGAGCTCTCGCTCGAGATGATGCACTGCACGGCGGCGATCCAGGCGAGCTTCGACTATGCGGACGAGGCCGACATGGTGGCCAAGATGCGTGCGGCCCTGGCCGTGACCCCCCTGGTGGCGGCGCTCTTTGCCAACTCCAGCGTGAGCGAAGGGCGGGCGAACGGCTTCGTCTCGCGCCGGCTGCACGTCTGGGGCGGAACCGATCCGGACCGGACCGGGATGCTTCCCTTCGTCTTCGAGCCGGACTTCGGCTACCAGCGCTACGTCGAGTATGCGCTCGACGTTCCGACGCTGTTCATCCGCCGGGGCGGTCGCTACCGGGAGGTCGGCGGCAAGACGTTCGGGCGTTTCCTGGACGAAGGTCACGAGGGCGAGCGCGCGACGCTGGCGGACTTCGACCTGCATCTGACCACGCTCTTTCCCCACGTGCGTCTCAAGCAGATCCTCGAGGTGCGCGTCTCGGATGCGGTGCCGGCACCGCTCCTCGGGGCGATCCCGGCGCTCTGGAAGGGGCTGCTCTACGACGCGGAAGCGCGGGAATTCGCCCTCGCTCATGCCCGTCGCTGGAGTCACGTGGACCGGCGCGCGTTGCTCGATGCCGTAGCCCGGGCCGGTCTGGCGGCCCGGGCGCCGGACGGGCCGGTGCTGCCGGCGGCCCGGGAGCTGGTGGCCGCGGCCCGGGCCGGGTTGCGCCGCCTGGCCGAGCGCGATCCCGCCGGCCGCGACGAGGGCCTCTTCCTCGAGCCGCTCGAGGCCCGTCTCGAGGACGGGCGCAGCCCCGGCGAGGTCGTTCTCGAGCGTTGGCAAGGCGAGTGGGGCCGCTCTCCGCAGCGCTTGATCGAGTACGCGCGTTACTGATAGAGTGCGCCCGGCGCGCGAGGAGGTCGGGAATGGCTCAGAAGTTCAAGATCCAATTCACGCTCGACGAGTCGGACCTGAACTTCTTCCGGGCCCTGTTCCGCAAGGCCCGCCAGGAGGCCACGCAGCGGGACTCCCAGGAGATCGTGAAGGTCGTGCAGGAGCTGATCAAGCGGGTGACGGCCCAGCGGAAGATCCCTTCCCTGGTGCAGGAGGCGACGCGGACGCTGGAGGACCTGATCGAGATGCTGAGCGACGAGGATTACGCGCTGCCCAAGCGTGTCTCCTCGGAGGTCATCGCGGCGCTCGCCTACTTCGCCGATCCCCAGGATCTGATTCCCGACGAGATCCCCGGGCTCGGCTTCCTGGACGATGCCATCATGATCAAGCTGCTCGAGAACGAGTTCCAGCACGAGCTGTGGGGCTACCGCAAGTTCCGCAGGTTCCGGCAGGGAGCCGAGCAGCGGCCCTGGACGTCCGTGGCCAAGGCGCGCCTGCCGCAGCGCCTGGAAGCCCAGCGCAAGGACATCCGGGGAAAGATCGATCAACGCAAGCGCGAGCGCCCGTCCTCGTGGTGGTAGGTCCACGGCGCGGGCCAACCTGCGTCCGGCGATGAACGCTTCTTCGCTCCCGCGCATCCTGGTCGTCGACGACGAGGAAGCCATCCTCGAGACGATGGCCTTCACGTTCGAGAGCGAGTACGAGGTGCTGACGGCCCTCGACGCCCGCAAGGCGCTCACGCTGCTGGACGACCGGGCGCCGGTGGCGGCGGTGATCACGGACCAGCGCATGCCCGAGATGACCGGGGTCGAGTTCCTGGCCCGGGTCTGCCGGCGGCACCCCTCCACCACGCGCATCATCCTGACCGGCTTCGCGGACATGGATGCCATCGTCCAGGCCATCAACGAGGGCCACGTGTACGCCTACGTGGCGAAGCCGTGGGAGCCCGAGGAGCTCAAGCAGGTGGTCCGCCGGGCGGTGGAGCACCACCGGCTGCTGCTGGAGAACGAGAAGCTCCTGGGGGATCTCAAACACACCAATCTCTTCCTGGAGGCGGCCATGGACGAGATTCCCATGGGCGCCGTGGCCGTGGACGCGCGCAGCGTGGTGCGGGCCGCCAACCGAACCGCCCGGGAGTACGTGGGCCTCGAGACCGATCCCCGGGGTCAGACCCTGGACGAGGTGCTGGCAGCCGCTCCGCTCTCCCGGATGCGTACGGTGGCTCGCGAGCTTTCGGACGGCGGGGAGGGCCGCTTCGAGGAGCTGGAGCTGTCCATGCGTGGCTGTCCCCTGCGCCTGCGTCTGTCCGTGCGCAACCTGAGCGATGCTTCCGGGCGGTCCCTGGGCCGGGTGATCCTGCTGCGCGAGATCTCCCACGAGCCCCTGCGGCGGCGCCTCGACGAGATCGAGCAGGAGCTGCTCGACCCGGATCCCGGTATTCGCAAGCGCTTGGAGCAGGCGGTGGAGGAGATGAGACGCCTGACGGGCGAGGTGCGTGGGCGCCGGATCCGCTCACCGGGCATGGAAGAGCTCGGGGAGCGGATCTCCCGCATGCAGACCGCCGTGGAGAACTGGCTCGCGGTGGACGAGGCGCTGGCGCGCGAGGAGTATCCCGACGCCCGGGTCCTGGTGGACCGCATGCGGTTGGCCCTGGCGCGCTGGCCCAGCCCCGAACAGCTCCCGGAGCCGATTCGGGAGCTGGCACGTCGCGTGGAGAGCTACTACGAGTCTGGCGAGAACTCCGGACAGAGCGTTCTCTGAGCCTCGACCGGCCGAGGGAGGGGTCGAGCGCCTCGAGCTTCCGCTCGAGCGCCTGCGCGTGCGCGTGCGCTTCACGTGGGCCTTCCATGCCCGGGAGGTGCGCATCGAGACCGACGCCGGCGAGGGGCCGGTGCCGGCCTTTCCGGAGACCTTCTCCTTCCATACCGAACGGCACGACCCGACCGAGCTCGCGCTCCAGCTGGAGGACCTGTGGACGAATCCGCGCCGGCTGGCGCCGCGCGCGGCGGGGCGCGACGCCGAGGACCTCGTCCGGCGTCTGCTGGCGGCGTTGCCGGGCTACGTGGAGCGCGTGCTGGACCGCCTGGAAGGCGCCGGCCGCCTGCGCGACGCGACCCGGTTCCGGATCCTGGGCGACGCGCTCGTGCTGCTGCGCGTGGTGCGTCGCTTCGGGATCGAGAAGGGCCTCGAGGAGCATCCCGACACCCGCTTCGCCGCCCTGCACCTCCGGAAGCTCCTGTGGCGGACGGTCCGGGACCTGCTCCTGGCCCGCTTGTCGCCGGATGCGTTGGTGCAGGGTCTGAGCGAGTGGCGGTCGGAAATTCCGGCTGCCCGGGACGTGACCGACACGACGCTGGTCCGCGCCCTCGCGGAGCCGGAAAGCGACTCCCTCCTCCGGCTGCTGACCTCCGTTGCCGAGGATGCCTTCCACCGCTGGCTCGAGGACGTGTGCCTGGACGAATCGAATGGCGCCTTCGAGGGCGAGGATTCCCCGTTCGAGGACCGTGAGACGGAGATCCTGCAGGCGGTGGCAGTTCCGGCCGGAGCCCCGATCCAGCGCGGCCGGGACCTCTCGCCCTTGCTGCGACGAAGCGGTAATCGCGACTGCGCCCGCGTGCTGGGCAAGCTCGAGGTCTGGTTCCTGCGCCAGTACGACATCCACCACGCGGCGGCGGTGATCCGCCACGCGGCGGAGCTGGCGCGTGGCCGCGAAGATGCGGACCGCGTCCTCTCGCGCCACACCACGCGGAACTACCTGCTGGCGATCGCGGCGCTCCTGGCACCCTTCCTGGGGGCAGCCTTCGCCTACCCGCGGGCCCCGCTCTTCTTCGACCTGCTGTGTTCCCTGGAGATCGTGGCGGTGTTCGGCGCTGCGCTCTGGTTCCTGCTCTACCAGTTCTGCTGGCGCAAGGATCTCACCTACTTCCATGCGGGGGTGCCCCGCATCGGAGCCGGGATCGTGGTGGGCTACCTGCCCGTCTTCCTGATCGACGAGGTGTGGGATCTGGCCCGCCGGCCCTGGTTCCCCCTCATGCTGGTGGTGCTGCTGCTTGGCTTCACCACGCTCCTCTATCTCTACACCGAGGTGCAACGGCGCATCGGGGACCCGCGCGAAGCATTTGCCCGGGCCCGCCGCATCTTCCTGCTCGGCGTGGTGCAAGCGCTGGCGCTCGGGCTCCTGGTCACGAGCCTGCTCGGCCGCTTCATGGTGGCCCGCTCCTGGGACCCGGGGGCGTCTCCCACGGCGTCGCTGGAGTGGCTGCGCAGCGTGACGCCGCCCCTGGTGGGCGAGCTGCCCCGCATCGTGGGCGTGGAGCCGATCCTCGCCTTCCCGACGGCAGTGCTGCTCATGACCTTCCTGTCCTTCTTCATTGGCACCTTCCTGCAGCTCATGTGGGAGGACCTGCCCATCACGGAGCCGCTCTAGGCGCCACCCTCTGGCGGCGCCGGCATCCAAGTGGGTACCCTTGCCAGCGGAGGTTCCGATGTCCGAGATCGTGATCTACGCCAAGGACGGCTGCCCCTACTGCGACATGGCCAAGCGCCTGCTGGCCTCCAAGGGGCAGCGCTGGACGGAGATCGACGTGGAGACCGACGCCGCGCGCCGGCGCGAGATGGTGGAGCGCAGCGGCCAGCGCACGGTGCCGCAGATCTTCATCGGGGGGCGGCACGTGGGCGGCTTCGACGAGCTGAAAGCGCTCGAGGACTCCGGAGAGCTCGACGCGCTGCTCGGCATCGAGCGCCGCCGGCGGGACGCTCCCGGCGAGCGTGCCCGGCTCGTGATCGTCGGCGGTGGGCCAGCTGGCTACACGGCGGCCCTGTACGCCGCACGGGCCGAGCTCGCCCCCGTGGTCGTGGCGGGTCTGCAGGCCGGCGGACAGCTCATGCTGACCACCGACGTGGAGAACTACCCGGGCTTCCCGGAAGCCGTGACCGGGCCCGAGCTGATGGAGCGCTTCCAGAAGCAGGCCGAGCGTTTCGGAGCCCGGGTCCTGCTCGAGGACGCCACGAAGATCGATCTCTCCGCACGTCCATTTCGGGTGGAGACGGAGGGGCGCATGCTGGCCGCCGAGGCCCTGATCCTGGCCACGGGGGCGTCCGCGAAGTGGCTCGGGCTCCCTTCCGAGCAGCGGCTGCAGAACCGGGGCGTCTCCGCCTGCGCCACCTGCGACGGCGCCCTCTACCGCGGCAAGCCCATGGCCGTGGTCGGAGGCGGGGACACCGCGATGGAGGAGGCGCTCTTCCTGACCCGCTATGCCACCCGGGTCACCGTGATCCACCGGCGGCGCGAGCTGCGCGCATCGCGCATCATGCAGGAGCGGGCCCTCGGCAACCCGAAGATCGAGTTCGTCTGGGACGCGGAGGTGGACGAGGTGCTGGGCGACGAGTTCGTGACCGGGGTGCGGGTGCGCGACGTAACCACCGGGGAGAAGCGGGAGCTTGCGGTGGAAGCGCTGTTCATCGCGATCGGGCACGAGCCCAACACGAGTCTCGTTGCGGGCCAGCTCGAGCTCGATCCGGTCGGGTACGTGAAGGCCGAGCCGGGCAGCACGCGCACCTCCGTGGAAGGGGTGTTCGCCTGCGGCGACGCCATCGACCCGACCTACCGCCAGGCGGTGACCGCCGCCGGGACCGGTTGCATGGCGGCCATCGACGCGGAACGCTGGCTGGCGGCCCAGGGCATCGAGTGACGGCAGGCGGGACTGCTGGGGAGGCGCCGCTCTCGTTGCCATGGCGCTGACGAAGGAGCGTCTCGAACGGCTCATCGCCCAGTCCACGGACATCGTGGTGGCCACGGACCGCAAGGGCATCGTCGTCTACTACAACGATGGCGCCCGCAAGATCCTCGGCTACCAGTCACGCGAGATCCTGGGCCGTTTCGTCGGTCAGCTCTACCCGGAGCTGGCGGAGGCGAAACGGGTGATGGCCGCCATGCGCGACCCGGGGCACGGCGGGGCGGGCATCTGCGAGACCTTCCAGACCGCCTTCCTCTCCAAGACGGGCGAGCGGATCCCGGTGGCCATCTCCGGCACCTTGCTCTACGACGAGGCCGGCCGCGAGGACGGCACGATCGGCTTCGCCAAGGATCTGCGCGAGATCCTGCGCAAGGATCAGCTCGCCACCCTGGGCGAGATCGCCGTGGGTCTCTCCCACGAGATCAACAACCCGCTGGCGGTGATCGTGAACCAGGCCGAGCTGCTGGAACGCGACTTGCAGCGGCTGGCCGGGGAGGCGGATGCCTCGGTCGAATTCGAGCGCCTCGATGCGGTCCGTCGCGAGGTGGCACGCATCGCGGAGATCCTCGAGCGCCTGGGACAGCTGGTTCGCGACGAACGCTACGAGACGGTGGAGTACATCGGTCCGGCCAAGATGATCGACCTGCGGCGCCGGGAGCGGGCGCGGCCTCCCGATCTGCGCATGAAGGGCCTGCGCATCCTGCTGGTAGACGACGACATGGGGATCTGCAGCACGCTCTCCGAGATGCTCGAGGCGGAAGGCTGCGTGGTGGAGACCGCCTCGGACGGAGAAGAGGCGCTACGTCGCCTGGAGACCCGGCCCGTGGACGTGGTGCTCACCGACGTGGTCATGCCCAACATGGACGGGCACGAGCTGTTCGTGAACCTGCGCAAGCGCCACCCGACCCTCCCGGTGCTGATGATGACGGCTTTCCACTACGACAAGGACCACATCATCAAGCGCAGCCGCCTGGAGGGGCTGGAGGGCGTCATCTTCAAGAAGCCGGTCGATCCGGAGCGCCTGCGGCAGGTGCTGCTGGAGGTGACGGGGCGGGCCGGCGCGCCGGATGCCTCGCGCCCCTAGGGTCCGCCCGGGGTCCGTGCCACGCACACGGCCACCACCCGCCCGGCTCCCGCCCGCTCCAGGGCCCGGGCTGCCGCGGCGAGCGTCGCGCCCGTCGTGACCACGTCGTCCACCAGACCGACGCAGGCCCGCCCGGCCAGGCGGCGCCTGGCCCGGAAGGCGCCGGCCACGTTGCGCTCGCGGGCGCGGCGGTCGAGCCCCGTCTGGCTCGGCGTGTCGCGCCGGCGTCCGATCAGCGTCGGGTCCCAGGGCAGGCCGCAGGCGCGGGCCAGGACGCGGCACAGCTCTCCCGCCGGGTGGAAGCCCCGCGCACGCAGTCGCCGCGGATGGATGGGGACCGGAACCAGCAGGGTCGGGCCCGGCGGCGGCAGGCGCCGGGCCGCCTCGGCCGCGAGCCAGCCCACCACCGCCGCCGGCCGCGGGTCCAGGCCCGCCAGGCCCGGGCGGCCGTACTTGAAACGCCGGACCCAGGCGGCCGCCTCCCCGGCGAACGCCACCTCCGCCACGCAGGCGCCGAGGCCGCCGGAGCGCGACGCGCAGGCCACGCACCGCAGGCCCCCCGGCCCGGCCGGCGCGGCCTGGCAGCGCACGCACGCGTCGCGGGGAAGCCGCGGCAGTCGCACGGCGCAGGCCGCGCACAGGACCTGCGGTGGCGTGACGCCACACCCGCACCCCGCGCACGCAGGAGGCAGCACGAGGTCGAGCAGGCCGCGCAGCAGCCCGCGCACGCGAGTGCCTCCACGGGACCGGGGCGAGGCGGGCCTCAGGCGAGCAGCGAGCGGCCGGTCATGGCCTCCGGCACCGGGAGGTGCAGGAGGTCCAGCAGGGTCGGGGCCACGTCCGAGAGCCCCCCGTCCCGCAGGGACCGGGCGCCGGGATCGGCCACGATCCAGTGCAGCGGCACGGGGTTCGTGGTGTGGGCGGTGTGCGGCTTGCCGGTCTGCGGGTCCACCATCTGCTCGCAGTTTCCGTGGTCGGCGGTCACCAGCAGCGTTCCGCCCAGGTCGAGCACCTTTTCCACGACGCGATCCAGACACGCGTCGACCGTCTCCAGCGCCTTCACGGTGGCCGGAAGGATGCCCGTGTGTCCCACCATGTCCGGGTTGGCGTAGTTCACGAGCACGAAGCGGTAGACCCGCTCGTCGAGGCGCCGCAGCAGCTCCTCGGTGACCTCGCGGGCGCTCATCTCGGGCTTGTGGTCGTAGGTGGGCACCTCGCGGGGCGAAGGGATCAGCATGCGGTCCTCGCCCTCGAAGGGCTCCTCGCGCCCGCAGTTGAAGAAGTAGGTCACGTGAGCGTACTTCTCGGTCTCGGCGATGCGGAGCTGGCGCAGCCCCGCCCGTGAGATCAGCTCCCCGAGGATGTGACGCGGCGACTCGGGAGGGAAGGCCACCGGGAGTCCGAACTGCTGGTCGTACTCCGTAAAGGTCACGAAGCCCGCGAGACCCGGCACGCTCCGCCGCTCGAGCCGTCCTTCGAAGCGCTCGGCGCAGCGCCCCGTGAGCGCCGCCGTGAGCTGGCGCGCCCGGTCGGCGCGGAAGTTGAAGAACACCACGCCGTCCCCGTCGGTGAGGGCGCGGCCGCCGGCCACGACGGTCGGCTGCACGAACTCGTCGCCCTCGTCCCGCTCGTAGGCGCGACGCACGGCGCCGAGCGCATCCGGGGCCTCGAGCCCCTGGCGCAACACGATGGCGTCGTAGGCGCGTTGGGTGCGTTCCCAGCGGTTGTCGCGGTCCATGGCGTAGTAGCGGCCCGAGACCGTGGCCACCTGTCCGCCGGCGGCCTCCAGGTGGGGCAGCAGTCGCTCCAGGTAGTCGAGGGCCGAGCGGGGCGGCGTGTCGCGCCCGTCCAGGAAGGCGTGCACCAGGGGGCGCAGCCCGTGCTGGCGACAGGAGTCGAGCAGACCCAGCAGGTGGTCGAGATGGCTGTGCACGCCCCCGTCCGAGACGAGCCCCATCAGGTGGAGGGTTCCTCCAGCGGCGGCCACGGCCCTCTGGAGCTCCCGGAGCGGCGGGTTCTCCGCCAGGGCTCCCGAGGCGACCGCCTTGCTGATGCGCAGCAGATCCTGATCGATCCTGCGGCCTGCGCCCATCGTCATGTGCCCGACCTCGGAGTTCCCCATCTGGCCGGCGGGTAGCCCCACCGCCTCGCCGGAGGCATCGAGACGCGACGAGGGATACTGGCTGCGCGCGCGCTCGAAGAAGGGGGTGCTGGCTTGGGCCACGGCGTCGCCGGGACCGCCGGGCCCCACGCCGAAGCCATCGAGCACGACCAGCACGATGGGACGGGTCACCGGGCCGTCCGCTGCGCGGAGCTCGCGAACTCGAGCGTCACGGCGTCGCTCCACAGCCGTTCCAGGTCGTAGTAGGAGCGCGCGTCCGGATGGAGCACGTGCACGATCACGTCCGCAAGGTCCACGAGCACCCAGCGTCCCTCCGCGTACCCTTCGATCCCGAGGGGCTTCTCCCCGGCCCGCATCACCGCCTGCTCGATGGCGTCCACGATGGCCCGGACCTGGCGGTCCGAGCGTCCCGTGGCGATCACGAAGGTGTCCGCGAACGAGGCGAGCTCGCGCACGTCCAGGGCGATCACGTCCTCCGCCTGCCGTCCGCGGGCGGTTTCCACCACGAGCTGGGTCTTCTCGAGGCTCGTCATGTCCCGGGGCCGTAGATCCCGCTGGCTTGCACCGCCCGCCGCACCGGGTCCGGGAGCAGGTAGCGCACCGAGCGTCCCTCGCGCAGACGTTGCCGAACGTCCGATGCGGAGATTTCGAGCGACGCGATCTCCACCAGGCGGATCCAGGTCTCGGCGCCCCGACGCCGGCCGCTGCGACCGCCCGGATCCAGCTCGAAGTCTCCCGCCAGGCCCTCCGGGAGCCAGGCCGCCAGGCTTCCCGAGCGCACCGGCGGACGCGTCATCACGGCGAAGTGCGCCAGCCCGAACAGGCTCTTGGGCTCGCGCCAGGTGTCGATCTCCGCAAAGGCGTCGCAGCCGATGACGAAGACCGGTCGCTGCGGGGCAAGACGCGCCTCGAGCTCCCGCAGGGTGTCCAAGGAGTAGGAGGGGCCAGGCCGCTCCACCTCGATCGAATCCACCTCGAAGCGCGGGTTGTCGGCCACCGCGAGGCGGACCCATTCGAGCCGGGCCTCGGCGGACGCGATCCGTTCGGGCCGGTCGGTGGCCTTGTGGGGAGGCTGCGCGCTCGGCACGAAGATCATGCGCTCGAGGCCGAGCGCCTCGAGCACTTCCTCGGCGGCGCGCAGGTGGCCCAGGTGGATCGGATTGAACGTGCCGCCGAAGACGCCGGCGCCCGACGCAGCCTGGCCCGGGCTCATTCGCGGAGTTGACCGTCCCCGTACAGGACGAACTTGAGGGTGGTGAGGCCCTCGAGTCCCATGGGTCCGTACGCGTGCAGCCTGGAAGTGGAAATGCCGATCTCGGCCCCCAGCCCGAGACGCTGGCCGTCCGCGAAGGCCGTGGAGCAGTTCACCCCGACGGTCGAGGAGTTCACGCGCCGCAGGAACTCCTGTGCGTTGTGGTAGTCCCGGGTCACGATCACTTCCGTGTGGTCCGTTCCGTACTCGCGGATGTGCGCGATCGCGGCGTCGAGGTCGTCCACCACGCGCACGGCCAGGATCGGCCCGACGTACTCGGTGCGCCAGTCGAGCTCCGTAGCCGGCTGCGCCTCGCCGAAGACCTCCCGGGTGCGATCGCAGCCACGCACCTCGACGCCCTCCTCGTGGAGCAGCTTCAGCACGTCCGGGAGCAGGGTGCGAGCCACGTCGCCATGGACCAGAAGCGTTTCGAGCCCGTTGCAGACCGCCATCTGGCGGATCTTCGAGTCGTGCACGATGGCTCGGGCCATGCCGGGATCCGCGCTGGCGTCGAGGAAGACGTGGCACACGCCCGCGTCGTGCTTGAGCACCGGGATGCGGGAGTTCTCCGTCACGAGTCGGATCAGGCCCGGCCCGCCGCGCGGAATGATGAGGTCCACGTATTCCTCGGCGCGCAGCAGGTGGTCGATGGCGCCGCGGTCGGTGCGCGGCACGATTCCGATCGCATCCTCCGGGACTCCGACGTCGCGGGCCGCCGCACGCAGCGCGTCGGCCAGCGCCAGGTTGGAGCGGATCGCTTCCGAGCCGCCGCGCAGGATCACGGCATTTCCGGCCTTGACGCACAGCGCGGCGGCGTCCACCGTCACGTTGGGCCGGGACTCGTAGATGATCCCGATCACACCGAGCGGGATGCGCATGCGCCCGACCCGGAGCCCGTTGGGGCGCACCCACATGCGCGTGACCTCGCCCACCGGGTCCGGGAGCGCCGCGATCTCGCGCAGGCCTCCCAGCATGTGGGCCCAGCGGTCCTCGGAGAGGGCGAGGCGGCCCAGCAGCGGGCCGGTCACGCCCTTGGTCTCCGCCTCACGCACGTCCTCGATGTTGGCGGCGAGGATCGCCGGGCGCGCCTGCTCGAGACGCTCCGCCGCACGCAGCAGCCAGGCGTCCTTGGTCCCGCTGGCAAGCTCCGAGGCGATCCGGGAGGCCGCGCGCGCGCGACGCGCCAGGTCGAGGATCTGGGCTTCGAGGTTCATGCGGCTCCGTCTTGCGGCTCGGCCTACGAGCCGGACTCGGCGACGAGCACGAGATCGTCCCGGTGGATCACCTCGTCTCCATTTGAATATCCTAGCACCTGCGCGATCTCGCGCGTGGCACGTCCTTGGATCCGCGCGATCTCCTGGGCCGAGTACGCCACGAGGCCGCGCGCCAGCTCGCGCCCCTTCCGGTCGCGGCAGGAAACCGGATCGCCGACGCGGAACTCGCCCCGCACCTCGAGGATTCCGGCGGGGAGCAGACTGCGGCCCCGCGAGCGCAACGCGCCGGCGGCGCCCTCGTCCAGCACGAGCTGACCGCGCGGGCGGGCGGTGAAGGCCAGCCAGTGCTTGCGGCTCGCGAGCCGTTCCCCGGGGAGGAAGAGCGTGCCCACCGGCTCGCCGCGGGCGACCCGCGGCAGGGTGTGCCGGCGCCGGCCGTTGCACACCACCGTGGCGGCGCCCGAGTGGGCGGCGGTCTGCGCGGCCTGGAGCTTGGTGATCATCCCTCCGCGTCCGAAGGCGCTGTCGGAGCCCTGCGCGGCGCGCCGCACCTCCGGGTGGACGCTCTCCACCACGTCGAAGAGCGGCGGCCGCGGCCGGCCCGGCAGCGGTGGCTCCACGTGCAGACCGTCCACGTCCGTGAGCAGGATCAGGAGGTCGGCCCCGATCAGGTTCACGACCGTCGCCGACAGGTTGTCGTTGTCCCCGAAGCGGATCTCCTCGGTGGCCACCGTGTCGTTCTCGTTGACCACCGGCACGACCCCGAGCCGCAGCAGCGTGAGGAGCGTATGGCGCGCGTTCAGGAAGTGTTCGCGTTCCTCGAGACCCGTGCGGGTCACCAGCACCTGGGCGACGGGGCGCCCGTAGCGGGCGAAGCGGCGCCGGTAGATGTCCATGAGCCCGACCTGGCCCACCGCCGCCGCGGCCTGCTTCTCGGGAATCGAGTGGCCGGGCTGCTTCCAGCCGAGCAGGCGGCTGCCGAGGGCGACGGCTCCCGACGAGACGAGCGCCACCTGCCGGCCCTCCTCGCCGAGCGCCGAGATCTCGCGGGCCAGGTCGCCGAAGACGCGGCGGCGCAGCGTGCCGTCGTCGGTGAGGACGGAGCTGCCGACCTTCACCACGATGCGCCTGGCGCGACGCGGGATGTGTCGGGCGCTGGCACTCACGGCGAGACGGCTCCGGCGGCGCGCTGCGCCTCCTCCTCGGCGTCCAGGGCGCGGGCCATGGCCGCCACCAGCTCCGCGACCCCCTCGCCGGTCGCAGCCGAAACGCGCAGGCAGGTCCGTCCGCGTCCGGCGAGCTCCCGCTCCAGCGCAGCGAGCCAGTCGCGGTCCGGCAGCAGATCGACCTTGTTCAAGGCCACGATCTCGGTCCGCTTCGGCAGGCTCGGGTCGTAGGCTGCCAGCTCCCGACGCACGGTTTCGTAGCGGGCGAGGGGGTCGGGTTCGGTCGCGTCGGCCACGTCGAGCACGTGCACCAGCACCCGCGTGCGCTCCACGTGGCGCAGGAAGCGGTCGCCCAGCCCGACCCCCCGGCTCGCCCCTTCGATCAGCCCCGGGACGTCCGCCACCACGAAGCGCCGCTCGCCCGCCTGGGCCACGCCCAGGTGGGGGACGAGGGTGGTGAAGGGATAGGCGGCCACCCGCGGCCGGGCCGCCGAGAGACGGCGCAGCAGCGTCGACTTGCCGGCGTTCGGCAGCCCCACCAGTCCGACATCCGCCAGCAGCTTGAGCGAGAGACGCAGGCGCCGCGACTGCCCCGGCCTCCCGGGCTCGGCGAAGTCGGGCGTCTGGCGCGTGGGGGTCGCGAAGCAGGCGTTGCCACGCCCGCCGCGCCCGCCGCGGGCCGCGACATGTCGCTGCCCGTGGTGAACGAGGTCCGCGAGGGGCGGCGCGCCGGGCGGCGCCTCCGCGTCGAAGACGAGGGTCCCGATCGGAACCCGCACCTCCAGGTCCTCGCCGCGCCGGCCGTGGCGCCGGTTGCCGGATCCCGGCGCGCCGGATTCGGCGCGCAGCTCCGGCCGCAGACGCGGTTCGAGCAGCGTGGCCAGGTTGCGGTTCGCCACCAGTACCACGTCCCCTCCACGGCCCCCATCGCCTCCGTCGGGGCCGCCCCGCGGCACGTACTTCTCCCGACGGAAGCCCACGCAGCCGTCGCCTCCGCAGCCGGCGACCACGAGGATCTTCGCCTCGTCGATGAACGTCTCACTGGACTTCATGCTGCCCGGCGGGCCCGCGGCCCGGGCGGCTAGGACGCGAGCGGCTCGATCTGCGCCGTGAGCCGTCCCTTGGAGCGGCGGTAGTGCACCACGCCGTCGCGGAGGGCGAACAGGGTGTAGTCCCTGCCGAGGCCCACGTTGCGCCCCGCGTGGATCCGGGTGCCCACCTGACGCACCAGGATGGAGCCGGCCTGGACCTGCTGGCCCGCGAACACCTTGACGCCCCGGCGCTGGCCCTGGCTGTCGCGCCCGTTGCGCGAGCTCCCTTGTCCCTTCTTGTGCGCCATGGTTCGTCTCCGGCGGTCGGGCCGCCGTCAGCCCTCGATGCGCTCGATGCGGATCTGGGTGTAGTGCTGACGGTGTCCCTGCTTGCGGCGGTAGTTCTTGCGTCGCTTCATCCGGTAGATGGTGAGCTTGGGCCCGCGATCCTGGGCCGTGATCTTGCCCACGACCCGGGCGCCTTCGAGGTTCGGTGTGCCGATGCGGGTCGCGCCCTCGTCCCCGATCAGGAGCACTTCGGAGAGCTCCACCGCGTCGCCGATCCCGCCGGCCAGACGCTCCACCCACACCGCATCGCCCGGTGCCACCCGGATCTGCTTGCCTCCGCTGCGGACGACGGCGTACATCAGCTCTCCTCGGTCCCTTCCCGGGACGGCGGCAGTATCCGGAATTCGGGAGCCGCGTCAACCGGTTCCAGCCCTGGGGCCGGGAGGGGCGGCTCCCCGCTGGCCCCGGGCGAGGGGTCGTTGGGCGAGCCGGCCAGGGCGCTCTCCTCCCCGGGGGTCGCAGCCGTCGCCGCAGCCTCGGGCGACTCCGGCGGCCTGGCCTCGTCCACGGCCGCGCCGCGCTGCCTCACCGGCTCCGTCGCAGCGGCCGCCAGCCAGGGCAGCTCCAGGGAGACCGGCGGGCCCGTGTCGAGGGCCACCAGCTCGAACTGCTCCTGGTGAAGCGTGGGCCGGGCATGCACCTCCAGCTCGCGGCCGAGCTCCCGCTCCATCGCGTCGAGGGCGTGACGCTCGGGGCCGAGCAGGATCTCTGCCACCCGCGGGTGGACGGCGAGCGCCAGGCGCCGGCCGCAGAAGCGGGGCAGGTCCTTGCGCATGGCCCGCAACACCTTGTAGGCCACGCTCTCGCGCGAGAGCAGGTAGCCGCGTCCGTCGCAGTGGGAGCAAGGCTCGCACACGGTCTGGACGAGGTTTTCCCGCGTGCGCTTGCGCGTCATCTCGACCAGGCCGAGCTCGGAGATCTTCAGGATGTTCGTCTTGGCCTTGTCCTGGCGCAGGGCCTCCTGGAGCGCGCGATAGACCTTCTCGCGGTTCTCCGCCGACTCCATGTCGATCAGGTCGATGATGATGAGACCGCCGATGTTTCGGAAGCGGAGCTGGTGGACCACCTCCTTCACCGCCTCGAGGTTGGTCTTCAGCACCGTGTCCTCGAGGTCCCGCTTGCCCACGAAACGCCCGGTGTTCACGTCGAGGGCCGTCAGGGCCTCGCTCTGGTCCACGATCAGATAGCCGCCCGACTTCAGCCAGACCTTGCGGCCCAGGTTCGCGTCGATCTGCGCTTCGAGGCCGAAGTGGCCGAAGATGGGCTCGGAGCCCTGGTAGTGTTCGATGCGCGGCTTGGGGTCGGCCAGGAAGCGCGCCACGAAGCCCCGCAGCTCCTGATGCAGCTCGGAGGAGTCCACCACCACGCGCCGGGTGTCGGCATTGGCGAAGTCCCGCACCGCGCGCAGGGGCAGGGAGGGCTCCGCATACAGCACGGCGGGGCTCCGCGCCTCCTGCTTGCGGAGCTGGATCTCGTCCCAGACGGCGGTCAGGTACTTGATGTCCGCCTCCAGGTCCGCATCGCGGGTCCCCTCGCCGGCGGTGCGGATGATGAAGCCCAGGTCCCGGGGCCGCAGCCGGTCCACGACCTCGCGCAGCCGCCGGCGCTCCCGATCCGAGTCGATGCGCCGCGAGACCCCCACCCGCTGCTGCCAGGGCGTGAGCACCAGGTGCCGCCCGGCGACCGCCACGTGGGAGGTGATGCGGGCCCCCTTGGTGCCGATCGGCTCCTTGGCCACCTGGACCACGATCTCCTGCCCTTCCTCGAGCAGGGTGTCGATGCTGGGGACGGCGCGGCCGTTGCCGTTGCGCCGCCGGCGCGGGCGCGGCATCTCGACCGCCTCGTCGTCCCCCGTCGCGGAGGGCTCGGCGAAGTAGTCGCCGACGTAGAGGAAGGCCGCCTTCTCGACCCCGATGTCCACGAAGGAGGCCTGCATGCCCGGCAGCACCCGGGTGACCCGCCCCTTGATGATGCTGCCCACGATGCTGCGCGTGGAGCGCCGCTCGATGTGCAGCTCCACGAAGGAGCCCTTCTCGATGACCGCCACCCGCGTCTCGCCGGCGGTGGCGTTGATCACGATCTCGTTGTTCATGCGTCGTCCTCGCCGGCGGGAGCCCGACGCGGGCAGGCGGCCCGCGCTCCCTCGGCGCTGGCGAGTCGGTCGATCCGCAGACGTCGCAGCCCGCTCCCGGCGGGCGGGACGGCGATTGCGGGGCGCAGAGAGGTGGGGCCGGAGGCGCTAGGGCCTGCCGGGCGGACGGAGTTCGCCTTGGGTCCCGAACTTCGTTCCGAAGCGCTCGACTCGCATTGAAGAGAACCTGTTGCTTTGCACGGCCCCGACCTCGCTCGTCTGCCGCACCCCGGGGCGCCCCGCCTCCGTCCGGTGCGGCCTCGGGCGGGGCCCCCGCGACACCAGCCTCAGTGCCGGCGAGGAGCCCTTCCGGGACCGTTCGTAAAACCCGACAGACGATCCTCGATCCGCTGTCCCGGGTCAACCCGGCCGCCTCCGGAGCGGCCTTCCCTCGGGGATGGCTGCGGCTGAAGCGCCCGTCCCGGGCGGCCCTCCGGACTCGGTGATACGGTCCCCGGCGAGGAACCCCCGCCCCCGTGGCCCGTGCGGAACCCGAGCCCCTGGATCCCCGGCGCGCGCTTCCGGCGGTGGACGCGCTGGCGGCGGAGATCCGTGCCGCGGCGCCCGAGCTGCCCGCCTGGGTCTGCCGCGCTGCCGCCCGGGAGGCGGTGGGAGAGGCCCGCCAGGCCCTCGAACGCGGCCGGGAGGTCCCGGAGCCCCTGGCGGCCCGCGGCACCCGCCTCGCCGCGGCCCTGGCGCGTCCGCGGCCCGCGCGCGTGGTGAACGCCACCGGGGTCGTGCTCCACACGAACCTCGGCCGCGCCCCCCTGGCCCCCGCCGCCAGCCGGGCTGCCGCCGAGGCCGGCGCCCGCTACACGGACCTCGAGCTCGGGGCGGACGAGCGGCGACGCGGCGATCGCCTGGCTGCCCTGGAGGCGCTGCTCGTGCAGCTCTCCGGGGCCGAGGCGGCCTTCGCTGTCAACAACAACGCCGCCGCCCTGGTGCTGGCCGCCCACGCCCTGGCCCGCGACCGGGAGGTGGTGGTTTCGCGCGGCGAGCTGGTGGAGATCGGCGGCTCGTTCCGCCTGCCGGCAATGCTCGACGCCGCGGGCGTGCGGCTCGTGGAGGTGGGCACCACCAACCGGACCCACGCCGACGACTACCGGCGGGCGCTCGGCCCCCGCACCGGGCTCCTGCTGAAGGTGCACCGCAGCAACTTCGAGCTGCGTGGCTACGTGGCGGAAGTCGGCGTGCAGGAGCTGGCCGGGATCGCCCGCGCGCACGCCGTGCCGTTGCTCGAGGATCTGGGCAGCGGGACGCTGCTGGACCTGCGGGCCTGGGGCCTGCCCGAGGCCTGCTGGGCGCCCGGACGCCTGCGCCTCGGGGCGGACCTCGTGTGCTTCTCGGGCGACAAGCTGTTGGGCGGGCCGCAGGCAGGGATCCTGCTGGGACGAAGCGAGTCGCTGGACGCCCTGCGCCGTGATCCGCTGGCCCGTGCCGTGCGCCTCGACAAGCTGGCCATCGCGGCGCTCGACGCGACGCTGCGCCTGCTGCTGGACGAGCAACCGGAGCGGAGCCTTCCGGTGCTGCGAGCCTTGACGGAGACGGCCCCGGCCGTCGAGGGCCGGGCCCGGCGCCTGGCCGAGCGGCTCGCCGCGGCTGCGGGGACCCGACTCGCGATCCGCGTGGAGCCGACGCGGGCTCCCGTCGGTGGAGGCTCGCTACCGGGCTTCGAGATCGACTCCTGGGCCGTCGCCCTGCGGCCCCCGGACGGCCCCGATGCCCTCGCCCGGCGCCTCCGGCGGGCCGCGGTGCCGGTGCTCGTGCGCGTGCGGGAGGACGCAGTCCTGCTCGACGCGCGCACGCTCCTGCCCGACGACGAGGAGGCACTCGAGGCGTCCCTGGGCGCCGCGCTGGCCGACGCTGCGGATTGATCGCGGGAGGGGCTTCGGGTACCTTGGGAGCCGTTTTACGGCCATGCTGAACGCGAGCGTCCTGGTCCTGAACCGTTCCTACCTGCCGATCCACGTGACGCCGGTCCGGCGCGCCTTTTCCCTCGTGTTCCAGGGCGCTGCACGCATCGTGAACGAGGAGTATCGGACCTTCGACTTCGAGGAGTGGTGCGACCTCGCCATCGAGCAGGCCGAGGAGGCGATCGGGACCAGCCGGGGCCCGATCCGTGTTCCCCGCGTGATCCTGTTGAGCCACTTCGATCGCGTGCCCAGGCGCCACCTGCGCTTCAGCCGCGCCAACGTCTTGACGCGCGACGACTTCACCTGCCAGTACTGCGGGGAGCGACGGGCGCGAGCGGAGCTCAACCTGGACCACGTGATTCCACGAGCCCTCGGCGGACGCAGTACCTGGGAGAACGTGGTGGCGAGCTGCGTGGACTGCAATCGACACAAGGGGGGACGCACCCCGGTGCAGGCGGGCTTGCGTCTGCGCCGCCGTCCCACGCGGCCGCGGTGGACGCCCCTCACCCACCTGGCCCCCTCGAGCCTGCGCCACCACCAGTGGCGACCGTTCCTGCACGTGGTGGTCGGCTCCCGGAGGGGATTCCGATACGCGACCTGATCGACCACAGCGGAGTACAATCGACGCGGAAGAGATGACCGAGGACAAGCGCACCCCCTTTGCCCCGGAACGAGTCGGCGCCGCCGCCCGCGGAGGCCCGCGCATGCTGGCCGTGGGCGGTGGCAAGGGAGGCGTGGGCAAGAGCTTCCTCACCGCCAACCTGGCCGTGTCCATCGCCCGCGAGGGGTTGCGGGTAGTGGCCGTCGACACCGACCTGGAGGGCGCCAACCTCCACACCTTCCTGGGCGTGCCGCGGCCTCGCGCGAGCCTGGCCGATTTCGTGGCCCGTCGCGAAAAGGACGTGGCCAAGCTCGCTGTCGACACCCCGGTGCGCAATCTCCAGCTGATCGCCGCCACCGACGCAAACCTCCACGACGCCCAGCCGCGGCCCTTGCTGCGGCTCAAGCTCATGCATGCGCTGCGTCGACTCCAGGCCGACATCGTCCTGGTCGACCTCGGGGCGGGCACGCACGCGGCGGCCGTCGACTACTTCCTGATCGGGGACGACGGCATCCTCGTGCTCGCCCCCGAGCCGATCTCCGTGGAGAACGCGTACGCTTTCCTGCGCGCCGCCTTCTACCGGCGCCTGCGCAGCGCCATGAAGGCTCCGGAGGTCTGCAGGGTGGTGAACCAGGCCATGGACCAGCGCAACGAGCGCGGCATCCGTACGCCGCTCGACCTGCTGCGTGAGATCCAGGGCATCGACCCGGAGGAGGGCAGGCGGTTCGTCGCCGTTACGCGAAGCTTCCGGCCGCGGCTCATCGTGAACGGCGTGCGCAGCGTCGAGGACATCCGCCTGGGCTTCACGGTGCGAAGCGTATGCCGCAAGTACTTCGGCCTGCAGGCCGAGTACCTGGGCTACGTGAACCAGGACGACGCCGTGCGCCAGGCGGTGCTGGCGCGGCGGCCCCTGGTGGACTCCCATCCCCGCTCCGATGCGGCGGTGTACCTGCGTCGCATCGCGCGCAAGCTGGTGGGTGAGCAGCGCCGGACGCTCCCCGCGGCCCGGCTCGCGGCGCGACCTCAGGCATGAAGCCGCTCGCAGAGCTGGACCACTACGAACTCCTGGAGGTCGCTAGAGAGGCGACGCCCCAGGAGATCGAGCGGGCCTATCGGGTGGTGCGGGACGCGTACGAGAGCGGGTCCCTCGGGACGTATTCGATCTTCACGCCCGACGACGCGGCCACGCTGCGCGAGCGGCTGGAGGTGGCCTACCGCGTGCTCGCGGATCCCGAGGCCCGCCGGCAGTACGATGCCACGCGCGACACGGAGCCGTCACAGGCGCCGCCGCCGCCCGGGGACGCCTCGGACGCTCCCCGCTTGGGGGCTGCGGAAGCGCCGCCCCCGCAACCCGAGCCGGCGCGGCCGCCCCAGAACCCCCGCTTCGAGCTCTTCGACGAGAACGAGGACGGGCGCTCCGGCGCCGCCTGGGACGGGGCGCGTCTGCGCCGTTCGCGACTGCTGCGGGGCGTCGAGCTCGACCAGATCGCCCGCATCACGAAGATCAACCCCACCTACCTGCGCTTCCTCGAAGAGGAGCGCTTCGCGGATCTTCCGGCGTCGGTCTACGTGCGGGGCTTCGTGACCGCCTACGCGCGCACTCTCGGGCTCGATCCGGCTTCCATCGCCAGCAGCTACATGCGGCGTTTCGAGACACGCCGCCAGACGCCCCGCCTCCGCCCGTCCGTCGACGGGTGAGCGACGCGCTTCGCTTCGTGGTGGGGGAAGCCGAGGACGGGCACCGCCTGGACGTGGCCCTCGCCGCCCTGGCGGGGGTGCCGCGCGCCCAGGCCCGCCGCTGGATCGACGCCGGTCGCGTGCGGCTGGAGGGAGCGCCGGCGCGCCCCGCACAGGGGGTGCGCGCCGGCCAGACGCTCGAGGCCGAGCCCACCGAGCCGGTGGCCTGCGAGCTGCGCGCCGAGGCGATCCCGCTCGCCGTGCTCCACGAGGACGGGGACTTGATCGTCGTCGACAAGCCCGCAGGGCTGGTGGTGCACCCCGCTCCCGGACACCCGACCGGAACCCTGGTGAACGCCCTGCTCCATCACTGCGGCGACCTGGCCGGCGTGGGCGGGGTGCTGCGGCCCGGCATCGTGCACCGCCTGGACCGCGGCACCTCGGGGGTGCTGGTTGCGGCCAAGCACGACGACGCCCACCGGTCGCTGGCGGCCCAGTTCCATGACCACCGCGTGGAGCGCGTCTACCTCGCCCTGGTGCGGGGCGTCCCCGGCACGCAGGACGGGCGGGTGGAGCGCCCGGTGGGTCGTCATCCGCGCGATCGCAAACGCATGAGCATCAGGAGCGCGGCGGGACGCCGGGCGGCCACCGTCTGGCGCGTGCGGCGGCGCTTCGCCCGAGCCGGTCTCTCGTGCCTGGAGGTGCGGCCGGAGACCGGCCGCACCCACCAGATCCGCGTGCACCTGGCCTCGGCGGGCCTGCCGGTGGCGGGGGATCCGGTCTACGGCCGGGCCCGGCGCGAGATTCCGGGGCTCGCGCGCCCGGCCCTGCACGCCGCCGTGCTCGGCTTCGAGCACCCGCGCAGCGGTCGCTGGATGCGGTTCGAGGCGCCCCTCCCGGACGATCTGCGCGGGGTGGTCGCCGCCCTGGAGCGGCAAGAGGCGGCGGGGTGACCGGCGGCTTTCTCCGCCACCCGCTGCTCGAGGGGTGCGGGGTGGAGCACGGCTTCGGCGTGCGCGGAGCGCCCGAGCCGCCGGGGCTGCGGCGTCCCCGGCAGGTGCACGGCGCCAAGGTGGCCCGCATCGATGCCCGCGGGGCCCGGGGCCTCGAGGCGGCGGACGCGGTGATCTCGGACGTGCCCCACGTCCCGATCGGCGTGCAGACGGCCGACTGCGTGCCCGTGCTGCTCGCGACCCCCAGCGGTCGTACGGTGGCGGCCGTGCACGCGGGCTGGCGTGGGCTCGCACACGGGGTGATCACCGCGGCGCTGTGCGCACTGGCGGAGGCGACCTCCGAAGCGGCCGAGGCCGTGGCGGTGGTCGGACCCCACGTGGGACGCTGCTGCTACGAGGTGGACGGGCCCGTGGTGGAGGCGCTGGCCCCGCGCTTCGGCGCTGCTCTCGACGCGGTGCGGCAAGCCGTGCGGCCGGGGCACTGGATGCTGGACCTCGGCGCGGCGGTCCGCTTCGAGCTCGAGCGTGCGGGTTTCGCGGCAGAGCGGATTGCCGCCTTGGGCGGCACGTGCACCGCCTGTGACGCGCAGCGTTTCCACTCCTACCGCCGGGACGGTCCGCGCGCGGGGCGCCTGGTGCACTTCGTGGCGGCCCGGCCTGGGGGTCTTGACACCGCCAGAGGGGCGACTTAGTGTTGCGCTCCGCAGGCCACCGGCGCCGGCACCGGCAGAGCACTCGATCCTGCCGCGAAGCTGCCGGAACGGTTGCAGGGCGTCGCCGGGGCCGCTCCCCGGGCCTCCAGCCAGGAACTCCAGAAACGGACTCCCGGAAACCCGCCCCCCAGTACACAGGCAACTTTTTCGTCAACTTTTTGGGCTGAAGTTCCGAACCAGAAAGAGAGCCACGCCCATCGCATCCCCACGGCGCTCACCGCTCGACCTTCGGGGACCGCGCCGCCGCCCCGCCCGGGCGGAACGCCACGAGCCTCACCGCCGGTCACACTCAACCCAACCACCAGCCACGCGAGACACGAACCGTGAGCATCGACCGACCGACCGAGACCAACATGCCCCAGGGAAATCGCGGATCCCGGCGCGGCCGACGCCGCTCGCGGGGCGGCAATGGCGGCGGAAACCGGGGCCGCGGATCGGGGCGCGAGATCCTCGACGTCGCCAACGAGCTGACCGAGGAGGACCTCCTCGAGACGGGCGAAGACTCCGGAGAGCGCCTGAACGTGAGCGACCTCAAGCAGAAGTCCATGGAGGAGCTCACCGAGATGGCCGAGGGCCTGCAGGTCGAGAACGCTGCCGGCCTGCGCAAGCAGGACCTCATGTTCGCCATCCTGAAGGCCACCACCGAGAACCGGGGCAAGATCTTTGCCGAGGGCGTGCTCGAGACGCTGCCCGACGGCTTTGGCTTCCTGCGCTCGCCGGATCAGAGCTATCTGGCCGGTCCCGACGACATCTACGTCTCCCCGTCGCAGATCCGTCGCTTCGGGCTTCGAACCGGCGACACCATCTCGGGCCAGATCCGGCCGCCCAAGGAGGGCGAGCGGTACTTCGCACTCCTCAAGGTGGAATCGATCAACTTCGAGGAGCCCGAGAAGGCCCGCCACAAGATCCTCTTCGACAACCTGACCCCGCTCTACCCGGAGGAGAAGTTCAACCTCGAAGCCAAGTCCGGCGGTCTCACCACGCGCATCATCGATCTCATCGCGCCGATCGGGAAGGGCCAGCGGGCACTCATCACGTCACCGCCCAAGGCGGGCAAGACGATGATCCTGAAGGACATCGCCAACTCCATCGCCGAGAACCATCCGGAGGCCTACCTGATCGTGCTGCTCATCGACGAGCGGCCCGAGGAGGTCACCGACATGCAGCGCAACGTGAAGGCCGAGGTGATCTCCTCGACGTTCGACGAGCCCGCCACCCGGCACGTCCAGGTGGCCGAGATGGTGATCGACAAGGCCAAGCGCCTGGTGGAGCACAAGCGCGACGTGGTGATCCTGCTCGACTCGATCACGCGGCTGGCGCGCGCCCACAATACGGTCGTGCCGCACTCGGGCAAGATCCTCTCGGGCGGTGTGGACTCGAATGCGTTGCACAAGCCGAAGCGCTTCTTCGGAGCCGCCCGCAACGTGGAAGAAGGCGGAAGCCTCACCATCATCGGCACCGCGCTGATCGACACCGGCTCCCGGATGGACGAGGTGATCTTCGAGGAGTTCAAGGGCACCGGCAACAGCGAGCTCGTGCTCGACCGCAAGCTGGCGGATCGGCGCACCTACCCGGCCATCGACATCAACCGGTCGGCGACGCGTCGCGAGGAGCTGCTGTTGCTCGAATCGACGCTGAACCGCATGTACGTGCTGCGCAAGGTGCTGGCGCCGCTCAACCCGGTGGATTCGATGGAGTTCCTGCTGGAGAAGGTCAAGGCCACGGACTCGAACGACGAGTTCCTGGCCTCCATGAACTCCTAGGACCGGGGAGGCGCCGCCCCCCCGCCCGCCTCGTTGCGGGGAGGCATGCGAGCGGCTACTCCTCTCGCCAGCCATGAAGCCCGAGATCCATCCCCAGTACGGACCGGCGAAGGTGCACTGCGCCTGCGGGGCGCAGTGGGAGACGCGATCCACCAAACCGGAGATCCGGACCGAGGTCTGCTCCAACTGCCACCCGTTCTACACGGGGCGGCAGTCGATGGTGCACACGGCGGGCTCCGTGGAGCGCTTCAAGCGGCGCTACGGGAAGCAGGGCAGCTCGTAGACCGCCTTCCCCCGCGGGAACTCCCCGCATCGGCATCCCCCTCCCCCCGGCCCCGGTCGAGCCGCCCCGGGCGCCCCAGGCGTCCGGGGTGGGTGCAAAGGGAGACGCTGGCCGCCCGGTCCGGGGCGGGACGGACGCCGTGGTACCGTGACGACGCAACCCATGTCCGAGCTGCTGGCGCGCATCGGAGAGACCGAGAGCCGAGCCCGTGCCCTGGAGGAGGCGCTCGCGGAGCCGGGCCTCGCCTCGCGTCCGTCCGAGTACGCGGCCCGGGCCAAGGAGCTCAGCGCCCTGCGGCCGCTGCTCGAGGTCGGGCGCCGCTACCGGCGCGCGCTCCAGGAGCTGGCGGACGCCCGCGGGATGCTCGAGGAGCCGGACCCGGAGCTGCGCGCCCTCGCCCAGGCCGAGGTGGAGCGGCTCGAGGCGCAGCAGGACAAGCTCGAGCGCGAGCTCCGGCTGCTGCTGGTTCCCCCCGATCCCTACGACGACAAGAACGTGATCCTCGAGATCCGCGCCGGGGCCGGGGGCGAGGAGGCGGCGCTGTTCGCCGCCGAGCTCTTCCGCATGTACACACGCTACGCGGAGCTGCGCGGGTGGCGGATGGAGCCGCTCTCGCTCTCCTACGCCGGCGCCGGCGGCCTCAAGGAGGCGATCGCCTCGATCAGCGGCGAGCGCGTCTTCAGCCGCCTCAAGTTCGAACGCGGAGTCCATCGGGTGCAACGGGTTCCGGTCACCGAGTCCGCGGGCCGCATCCACACCTCGACCATCACCGTCGCGGTGCTCCCCGAGGCGGAGGAGGTCGACGTGCGCATCGACGCCAAGGACCTGCGCGTCGACGTGATGCGCGCCTCCGGTCCGGGCGGACAGAGCGTAAACACCACCGACTCCGCGGTGCGCATCACCCACGTGCCGAGCGGGATCGTCGTGCACTGCCAGGACGAGAAGTCCCAGCACAAGAACAAGGCACGCGCCATGAAGATCCTGCGGGCGCGTCTGCTCCAGATGGAGCAGGACCGACTGGCGCGGGAGCGTGCCCACGAGCGTCGCTCCCAGGTGGGCACCGGCGAACGCAGCGAGCGCATCCGGACCTACAACTTCCCCCAGTCCCGGGTCACGGACCACCGGGCGGGCGTGACCCTGCACCGGCTGCCCGCCATCCTGGAAGGGGAGGTGGACGAGCTGCTGGACGCCGTGCACGTGTACATGGCCGGAGAGACCGCGCGAGAGGCGGGCGCATGAACAGCGTCCGCACCTGGACGGTGCTCGACCTGCTGCGCTGGACGACCGGCTACTTCGAGCGCAAGGGCCTCGAAACGCCGCGTCTCGACGCCGAGTGCCTGCTCGCCTTTGCCCTGGGTTGCGATCGACTGCGGCTCTACGTGGATTACGACAAGCCGGTGGAGGAGCTCGAGCGGGCGCGCCTGCGGGAGCTCGTACGGCGGCGTGCCGAGGAGCGCATCCCGGTGGCGCAGCTCCTGGGCCGTCGCGAGTTCTGGTCGCTCCCCCTCACCGTGACCCGCGACGTCCTGGCCCCCCGCCCGGAGACCGAGACGCTGGTGGCCGCGGCCCTGGACCGCACGCCCCGGCGCGACGCGGAGCTGCGCGTCCTGGATGTCGGGACGGGCTCCGGGGCGGTGGCGCTCGCCATCGCCCACGAACGTCCCAGGGCCCGGATGACCGCCACCGACGTCTCGGCGGCAGCTCTCGCCGTGGCGCGCAAGAACGCCGAGGCCCTGGGCCTGGCGGACCGGGTCCGGCTCCTGGCCGGCCCGCTGTTCGAGCCGGTGGCGGGCGAGCGCTTCGATCTCGTGGTCTCGAACCCGCCCTACCTGGCGGAGCGCGAAGCGGCAAGGCTTCCGCCCGAGCTGGCCCACGAGCCGCGCGAAGCGCTGTTTGGCGGCCCGGACGGCTGTGCGGTCCTGCGTGATCTGGCCGCGGGCGTCGCGGACGCCCTGGCGCCGGGGGGAGCGGTGGCCGTGGAGGTGGATCCTTCCCAGGCGCCCCGGGTCGCGGAGTGGTTCACGCAGGCGGGGCTCGTGGACGTCTGCGTGCACCGCGACCTGGCACGGCGCCCGCGGGTGGTCTCGGCCCGTTCTCCGGGAGGCTCGTGATGGATCGCATCGTCGTCGAGGGCGGCCGGAAGCTCGTGGGGGAGGTGGCCGTCTCCGGCTCGAAGAACGCGACGCTCGCCCTGATGGCCGCGGCGCTCCTGGCAGAGGGCGAGACGGTCCTGCGCAACGTTCCGCGGGTGCGCGACGTGGAGACGATGCTCGAGATCCTGGGCGCCCTGGGCGTGGCCGCCGCCTGGGACCCGAGCGACGCCCACACCTTGCGCATCCGCGGCGGGGAGGTGGCGCGGCACGAGGCCCCCTACGACCTGGTGCGCAAGATGCGGGCGTCGTTCCTGGTGCTGGGGCCCCTGGTGGCGCGCCACGGCACCGGTCGCGTCTCGGAGCCGGGCGGCTGCGCGATCGGGGTGCGGCCCGTGGACCAGCACATGAAGGGGATCGCGGCCCTCGGGGCCAAGGTCCGCCTGGACCACGGCTACGTGGAGGCCTCGGCTACCCGCCTGCGCGGGGGTCGCGTGGCCTTCGACATGACCACGGTGAACGGGACCCAGAACGTGCTGATGGCCGCCACGCTGGCAGACGGGGTCACGGTGATCGAGAATGCGGCCCGCGAGCCGGAGGTGCTGGAGCTGGCCCAGGTGCTCCAGCGCATGGGCGCCGAGGTTCGTGGTGCGGGAACCCACCGCATCGAGGTGCGGGGCGTGGAGCGGCTGCGTGGCATCGTCCACCACGTCTGGGGCGACCGCATCGAGGCGGGCACGCTGCTCGCGGCCGCCGTCATCACGCGGGGCGACGTGCGGCTGCGGGGAATCGCCCCGGAGCTGCTCGACGCCACGCTGGAGAAGCTGCGCGAGATCGGTGCGGAGCTCGAAGTCGCAGAGGACACGGTGCGGGCGCAGGCGCCCTCCGGCGCGCGGGGAGCGAACGTGGTGACGGCACCCTATCCGGGCTTCCCCACCGACATGCAGGCGCAGCTCATGGCCGTGCTGACCGTGGCCCGGGACTCGAGCGTCGTCACGGAGACGGTCTTCGAGAACCGCTTCATGCACGTGCCCGAGCTGCGCCGCCTGGGCGCCGACATCGAGCTGGTGGGTCGTTCCGCCCACGTGCGCGGCGTGCGCTCGCTCTCCGGCGCGCCGGTCATGGCCACGGACCTGCGCGCATCGGCGGGTCTCATCCTGGCTGCCCTGGCTGCGGAGGGGGAAACGGTCGTGAACCGCGTCTACCACATCGATCGCGGCTACGAGCGCATCGAGCAAAAGCTGCAGCGGCTCGGTGCGTCGATCCGGCGGGAGGGGTGATCATGGCGAGTCGCAGCTCCGGCAAGGGTCTGCTCCGCATGATGAGCACCGAGGAGCCGGGCTTCGGGCGGGCCTTCGCGGCGTTGGTGCGGCGGCGCGCGGAGCAGGGAGAGGCCGTCGAGCGCGGCGTACGCCGGATCGTGGAGAAGGTGCGGGAGGGCGGCGATACCGAGCTGCGTGCCTGCGTGCGCAAGTACGACGGGGCCAGGCTCGACGAGTTCGAGGTGACGCGCCAGGAGTGGGACGAAGGGGTGGAGCGCATCGACCCGGCGGACCGTGCGGCGCTGGGCAAGGCGACCATGCGGGTGCGCGACTTCCACCGCAAGCGGGTCCCGTCGAGCTGGGAGGTGCGCGAGGAGGGCGGAGGTCTGATGGGCCATCGGGTGCGCCCGCTGAGCCGGGTGGGCCTCTACGTGCCGGGCGGGAGCGCCACCTACCCCTCGAGCGTCATCATGAACGCGGTGCCCGCCTCGGTGGTGGAGGTGCCGGAGATCGTGATGGCCACGCCGCCGCAGCGCGACGGGTCGCTCTCCCCGGCGGTGCTCATGGCGGCGCGCCTGGCGGGCGTCCACCGCATCTTCAAGATGGGCGGGGCCCATGCCATTGCCGCCCTGGCCTTCGGCACCGAGAGCGTGCCGCGCGTCGACAAGATCGTGGGGCCCGGCAGCACCTGGGTGGCCGCGGCCAAGCGTCTCGTCTTTGGCGAGGTGGCCATCGACGCCGAGGCCGGTCCCACGGAGGTCATGGTGGTGGCGGACCGCTCGGCGACGCCGGCCTGGGTGGCGGCGGACCTGATCTCCCAGGCCGAGCACGACGAGATGGCGAGCGCCCTGCTGGTGACTCCGCTCAAGTCGATCGCCCAGCGGGTCCAGGACCACGTGATGAAACAGCTGCAGACCCTGGAGCGCGGCAAGGTGGCGCGCGCGGCTCTCGCGAAGAACGGAGCGATCGTGGTGACGCGCAACCTGGACGAGGCGCTAGAGCTGGTGGACCGCTACGCACCCGAGCACCTGGTGCTGGCCCTGGAGAATCCCGACCTGGCCGAAAAGAAGGTCGCCAACGCCGGCGCGATCTTCCTGGGCCACTACACGCCGGTGGCGGTGGGCGACTACCTGGCGGGTCCGAACCACGTGCTGCCCACCGGCGGGACCGCGCGCTACTCCTCGCCTCTCGGCGTGGAGGACTTCCTGAAGCGCACGAGCTTCGTTCGCTTCGAGCCTTCGAAGCTGCGCGAGCTCGGCCTCGAGGTGATCCGCCTGGCGGAGCTGGAGGGGCTCACCGGACACGGCCGTTCCGTCGAGCTCCGGCTCCAGAAGATCCGGCGCACCCGGCGCGAGCGCGAGGCGGCGCGCGAGGCGGACCTGTGAGCGGGGAACGCGTGGCGACGGCCTCGCGCACCACGCGCGAGACGGACATCCGCCTGGAGCTCGACCTCGACGGAAGCGGAAGCTTCGAGGTGGCGACCGGAATCCCCTTCTTCGACCACATGCTCGAATCCCTGGCGAAGCACGGCGGCTTCGACCTGCGGCTGCAGGCCAAGGGGGACCTGACCGTGGATCTGCACCACACGGTCGAGGACGTGGGCATCGCCCTGGGCCGCGCGCTGCGCGAGGCGCTCGGGGACGCGAGCGGGATCCGGCGCTACGGGTTCTTCGTGCTTCCCATGGCCGAGACGAAGGTCGAGGTGGCCGTGGACGTGTCGAACCGGCCGTTCCTGGTCTATCGGGTGGCGATGGCCAACGACCGGATCGGGAACTTCGACGTCTCGCTGGTGGAGGACTTCCTGTACGCATTCTCCCAGAACGCCGGCCTCGATCTGCACGTGGAGCTCCGCTACGGAAAGAGCCCCCACCACGTGGTGGAGGCGATCTTCAAGGGGTTGGCGCGGGCCCTGCGCGCCGCCCTGGAGCCGGATCCCCGCGTGCGCGGGTTGCCCACGGTTAAGGGCGCCCTCTAGCCATCATGGCCGCCGCCCCCCGGGTCGCCGTGGTCGACTACGGCTCGGGAAACCTGCGCAGCGTGGCGCGGGCGCTGGCGCGCTCCGGGCTCGCGCCAGAGGTGACGAGCGATCCGGCCGCGGTGCGTCGGGCGCAGGCCGTGGTACTGCCCGGGGTGGCCGCCTTCGCCGACGCGGTGGAGAGCCTGCGCGCCAAGGGCCTCGACGACGCGGTGCGCGAGGGCATCGCGGCACGGCGTCCGTACCTCGGACTCTGCCTCGGCCTCCAGCTGCTCTTCGAGGCGGGCGACGAGCACGGGCCGACACCCGGCTGGGGTCTGCTGCGCGGCCGCGTGGAGCGCTTCTCCGAGTGCGGCCCGGAGGGAGTGCGCCTGCGGGTGCCCCACATCGGCTGGAACGAAGTGCGCTTCCGGGGCTCCCACCCGATGCTCTCCCACCTGCCCGAACGCGATACGTTCTACTTCGTGCACTCCTACCGGGCGGTTCCGGCCGACCCGGCGGTGGTGGTGGGGACGGCCGACTATGGCGGGCCGTTCGCCGCCGCCGTGGCCAGCGAGAGGATGTTCGCGGTGCAGTTCCATCCCGAGAAGAGCCAGTCCGCAGGCAGGCGCCTGCTGGACGCGTTCGCCGCCTGGGTGGCCGCGTGTCGCGGGTGAGCCCGGCCCGGCACGTCCTGCTGGCCGGGGTGGCACTCACCCTCGGCTGCGCCAGCACGCTCCAGAGCGTCGAGTACCCCCTGCTGCGCGAAGCGCCGCCCACGATCCGGCGCCTGGCGGTGGCTCCCTTTCGTCCCGAGGCAGGTCTGGCCGCCGAGGCCCAGGCGCGGCGGGCCGTCGCCGACCAGGTGGCGGGCTTCGTGTTCGAAGCCGCCGCCGCGCGCGGGATCGAGCTGGTGGCGCCCTCGGACCTGGCCCATGCCCTGGAGGATCCCGAGAGCCGCATGCCGGCCGAGGCCCCCCAGGCGGCGCGGCTGGCCAGCCAGGAGTTCGGTGCCGATGCGATCCTCCTGGGCACCGTGCTGCGCTTTCGCAAACGGGCCGGCGAAGCCCTCGGCACCACGCAGCCAGCCAGCGTCGCCTTCGAGGTGACCCTCTACAGCGCACCGGGCGGCGAGCGGCTGTGGTCGGCCCGCTTCGACGAGACCCAGCAGGCCCTGCTCTCGAACGTCCTCAACCTGGGGCGCTATCCGGGCGGCGGGACGCGCTGGCTCACCGCCGAGGAGCTGGCGCGCTGGGGCGCGCACGAGGTGGCCAAGGGCCTGCCCCTGGGCGCCACGGGCCCGTGACCTCCTTCGAGCTGATCCCGGCCATCGATCTCCTGGACGGCCGCTGCGTGCGGCTCGCGCAGGGACGCTACGACCACGCCACGGTCTACGACGACGATCCGGCTCGGGTGGCGCGGCGCTTCGTGGCCTGCGCGGTGCGGCGGCTGCACGTCGTGGATCTGGACGGCGCGCGCGCCGGGGAGCCGCGCAACGGCGACGCGGTGCGCGCGGTGGTGGCCGCGGCCGGCGCGGTCCCGGTGCAGCTCGGCGGCGGGCTGCGCACGCTCGAGAGCATCGAGGCGGCGCTCGACCTCGGGGTGCAGCGGGCGGTGCTCGGCACCGCCGCGCTGCGCGATCCGGACCTCGTGCACGAGGCTGCCCGGCGGCATCCCGGGCGCATCGCGGTGGGAATCGACGCGCGCCACGGGCGCGTGGCGGTGCAGGGCTGGCTGGAGACGAGTGCCGCGCGGCCCGAGGACCTGGCCCGCGCCTTCGAGGACGCCGGCGTGGGCGCCCTGGTCTACACGAACATCGCCCGCGACGGCATGCTCGGCGGCCCGGACCTGGACGGCGCCGCCCGGCTCGCCGACGCGGTCTCGATCCCCGTCATCGCTTCGGGCGGAGTCGGCTCCGAAGACGACGTGCGGCGCGCGGCGGCCCTGGCGGACCGCGGGGTGGCGGGGCTCATCGTGGGCAAGGCGCTGTACACCGGCGCCGTGGACCTGGCGCGCGCGCTCCGGCTGGTCGAATGCTGCTGAAGCGGATCATTCCCTGCCTCGACGTGGACCGCGGCCGCGTGGTGAAGGGCGTGCGCTACGTGGACCACGTGGACGCCGGCGATCCGGTGGAGATCGCCCGCCTCTACGACGAGCAGGAGGCCGACGAGATCACCTTCCTGGACATTACGGCCAGCCACGAGCAGCGCCGCATCCTCCTGGACGTGGTGGCGCGCACCGCCGAGAGCGTCTTCATGCCCCTGACCGTGGGCGGGGGCGTGCGCACGCTGGAGGACGTGCGCGACCTCCTGAACGCGGGGGCCGACAAGGTCTCGATCATGACGGCCGCGGTGGAGAACCCGGATCTCGTGGCGGCCGCGGCCGCCAAGATCGGCAGTGCGAACCTGGTGGTCGCCATCGACGCTCGCCGCGTGGACGACCTGGCCTCGTTCCGGGAGCGGGCTGCCGCGCGCAGCGAGGCCCGGCCGAGCGAAGTGCAAGGAGCGCAAGCGGGCGCCTCCGGCGCCGCGCGCAGCGAGGGCCGGCCGAGCGAAGTGCAAGGAGCGCAAGCGGGCGCCTCCGGCGCCGCGCGCAGCGAGGGC
>JBFIML010000020.1:0-66250 GCA_041611735.1 Myxococcota bacterium
CCGCCCGCGAACATCACCTTCGGGAACTGGATCCTGGCCACGCGGACCTTCGATCCGAGCGTGGACCTCACCAACCCGAACCTGGTGACCGCCGTCCAGGTGAACACCGACCTGGCCACCGGCGGCAACGGACCGGTGCGGACGGTGCTGTCCAACGTGCTGGGGCGCGACCGCTTCGACATCGGATCCAGCGCCATCGGCTACCTGGGCTTCGTCGGAAACTTCCCGCCGGGGACGGTGGACCTGCCCATCGCCCTGGACTGCTGCGCCATCAGCGGCGGGAGCACCTGCGGCGATTACTGCACCTGGCTGCGCACCAACAAGCCGAACCCCTTCACGGTGTCGGGCAGCGGTCACATCACTCCCACGCCGACGGGGGGCTGCGCGAGCATCCCGGACAACTCGTGCGTCACCAAGCTCGAGTTCGAGAGCACGCCGCAGCAGAACGCCTGCTACACCGACTTCCAGAGCGATCCCAACGTCAACACCCCGGACCTCGTGGGCATCGTCCGCAACGCCAACAACCAGGACTTCGGTGTGGACAGCGGGGGCGTGAACCTGGACAATGGCGACAAGACGCCCGTCCTGAAGACGGTCCGGGACAAGTTCTACGGCCTCGGCGAGTTCTCGGGTAATCCCGCCGGGACCCTGCCTCCGCGCTACGGAACGGTCCCGACCCCGCCCAAGAACCCCTCCGGGGTGGACTCCTGGGTGGTCTCGCTCCCGGTGGTCGCGTGCCAGAGCGGCGACAAGTGCGCCGGGGGCAGCCCGGCCCAGGTGGTGGGCGCCGTCTGCCTCGAGGTGCGGCGGGTGGATGCCCCGGGCGGGTCCGCGGGCACTGCCGCCAAGGAGATCTTCGGACGCCTGTTCTGCCCGGGGCCCAGCGAGCCCCTGGACTGCGGCATCGACGGCGCGGGCCCGGGCGGGAAGCCCGGCACGATCCGGGCAGAGCGTGCAGTGCTGGTGCAGTAGCGGAAACCCAGTAGCCACGGAGTCGATCCAACGGACATGGCGCAGCTCTCACTGGTGATCGTTTCGGCCCGGGCCCGCCTTCGGGAAGTCTTCGAGGAGACGGGCCACGTGGAGGTGCAGGTCGTTCTGCCGGAGGCGGCAGGGCTGCTCGGCGCCTTGCGGCGGCATCGTCCGGACGCTCTCTACGTAGACCTCGGCACGGACCCCGAGGGCACGCTCGAGCTGCTGGAGCGGCTGCCCGCCCCGCGGCCGATCCTGCTCCTGGCGGGCCCCCAGGAGGACAGCTCCCTGATCCTGCGCGCCATGCGTCTCGGCGCCCGGGAGTTCTTCTCGCCCGTCCCCGCCCCCGAGACCGTCCGGGCGGCGGTCCAGCGCCTGCTCCTCGATCCTGGCGGACGCAGCGTGGCCGCCGTCCGAAAGCTCGGCCCCGTCGTCGCGGTGATGGGGGCCAAGGGCGGCGTGGGAGCCACCTTCACCGCCTGCCAGCTCGCCGCGGAGCTCGAACGCTCCGGAGCCCACGTGGTGCTCGTGGACATGAACCTGCGCGTGGGCGACGTGGCGCTCTTCCTGGACGTTCATCCCCGCTACACGCTGGCGAACCTGGCCACGGAGCACGACCAGATCGACTCGGCCTACCTGCACACGATCCTGGAGCCGCATCGGAGCGGGGTCCGGGTGCTGGCCTCCCCGAGCCGGCCGGAGGAGGCCGACCTGGTGCGGGTGGCCCACCTGGAGAAGGCCCTCGGCGTCCTGCGCGAGGAGTTCGACTGGGTGGTCCTCGACGTGCCGCGGAGCTGGGACGAGACCAGCCTGCGCGCCCTGGACCTGGCCGACCAGATCCTGCTGGTGACCCTGATGGACGTGCCCACCCTGAACCACGCGCGCCAGCACCTGGACCTGCTGCAGCGGCTCGGGCACCCCCTGGAGAAGATCCGGCTGGTCGCCAACCGCTACTCGGGCTCCGGACCCCTCACCCGGAAGGACGTGGAGGACTTCCTGGGACGGGTCCCCGACGCCCTGATCCCGAACGACTACCCGACCGCCCTGGCCTGCGTGAACGAGGGCAAGTCGGTGTGGGAGAGCGCTCCGCGCACCCCGCTGTTCGCCGGTTTCGCCCAGCTCGCCAAGCACGCCTACGCGTGGTGCAACGTCGCGCCTCCGGCGGAGCGTCCGCGGTCCTGGGGCTTTGGGAAACGCCTGGGCAAGCTGCTGAGAAGGAGCCGCCATGCCGCTGATTGACCGACTGAAGCGCCAGACCGTGCGCCCCTCTGCGGCGCTCACCGGAAAGGATGGCGCCGCGCGCAAGAAGGGACCGGAGGAAGCCCCGGACACCGCCTACCAGCAGCTGAAGTCGCGGGTCCACATCAAGCTCTTCGACTACCTCGACCTCTCGCGCATGAACAAGGTGAGCGAGGATCGGGTGGCCGAGGACGTGGCCCTCGCCACCAAGCTGGTCCTCGACGAGGAGAAGGTGCTGCTCACCCTGGAGGAGCGGGAGCGCCTGGTGCGTGAAATCCAGCACGAAGTGTTCGGCCTCGGCCCCCTGGAGCCGCTGCTGGAGGACGCGAGCATCAGCGACATCCTGGTGAACGGATACAACCAGATCTACGTGGAGCGGCGCGGCAAGATCGAGCGAACCGTGGCGCGTTTCAAGGACGACGACCACCTGATGCGGGTGGTGGACAAGATCGTCTCGAGCGTGGGCCGCCGGGTGGACGAGACGACCCCCCTGGTGGACGCGCGCCTGAAGGACGGCTCGCGGGTCAACGTGATCATCCCGCCGCTGGCCCTGGACGGTCCCACCCTCTCGATCCGCCGCTTCGCGGCGGACCCCTTCACGGCCGACGACCTGGTGTCCATGGGCACCCTCACCAAGGAGATCGTGGAGCTGCTGACCGGCGCCGTGAAGGCGCGCCTGAACCTGCTGATCTCCGGCGGAACCGGCTCCGGGAAGACGACGCTGCTGAACGTGCTGTCGAGCTTCGTCCCCAACAACGAGCGGATCGTCACCATCGAGGACGCCGCCGAGCTCCAGCTGCGTCAGGACCACGTGGTGCGCCTCGAAACCCGCCCGCCGAACATCGAGGGCCGGGGGCAGATCTCCCAGCGCGAGCTGGTGATCAACAGCCTGCGCATGCGGCCGGACCGCATCATCGTGGGCGAGGTGCGCGGCGGCGAGGCCTTGGACATGCTCCAGGCCATGAACACGGGCCACGATGGGTCGCTCACCACCATCCACGCCAACTCGGCCCGTGACGCCCTGGCGCGCATCGAGACCATGGTCGCCATGACGGGCCTCGAGTTGCCCCAGCGGGCGGTGCGCCAGCAGCTCTCGTCTGCGATCCAGGTGGTCATCCAGCTGGCCCGCATGAGCGACGGCACGCGGCGGTTGGTGAGCCTGCAGGAGATCACGGGCATGGAGGGCGACGTGGTCACCATGCAGGAGATCTTCACCTTCGAGCGGCGTGGCGTGGGCCAGGATGGTGCCGTGCTCGGCGAGCTGGTTCCCACGGGTCTGCGTCCGACGTTCGCCGAGAAGCTGCGCCTCTCGGGGGTGGAACTGCCCTGGGACCTGTTCGAGCGGCACAGCGCCGCGGCCCGCTAGGGGGAGCCATGGAGCCGATCTTCCTCGTCCTCGTCTTCCTCACCGTCGTGCTGGCGGCGGAGGGGCTGTTCAACCTGGTGAGCAGCTCGCGCGGCTCGGATCAGCAAAGCCGCGCCCGTCGGCGCTTGAAGATGCTCGCCGGCCGACTCCAGGCCGTGGAGGTGGCGGCCCAGGAGGGATCGATCCTGCGCGGCATGGACGATGCGCGCCGGACCTTCGGCGACTTCTTCCTGAGCCTGCTGCCCAACCGGAAATCACTCGAGCTGCTGCTCTACCGGGCCGGTGTGCCGATGACTCCGGGCCGCTTCCTCAGCACCTCCGCCCTGCTGACCGTGGGCGGCTGGCTGGTGCTCTCGGCCCTGCGCAACGATCCCGGCGTCGGGCTGCTCGGCCTCTCCGCCGGCCTCGTGCCCTGGTTCGTGGTGCGGGGCATGGCCAGCAAGCGCATGCGTCAGTTCGAGGCCCAGCTCCCGGAGGGCCTGGAGCTGCTGACGCGCGCCCTGCGCGCTGGACACTCCCTCGGCACCGGCTTCCACCTGGTGGGCGAGGAGATGGCCGACCCCCTCGGCGTGGAGTTCGCCCAGGTGGCCGAGGAGATCAAGTTCGGCCTCGACATCCGCGGCGCCCTCATGAACCTGGCCCACCGCATCGACAGCCCGGACGTGCCCTACTTCGTGACGGCCGTGCTGATCCAGCGGGAGACCGGCGGCAACCTGGCCGAGCTGCTGGACAACCTGGGCAACCTGGTCCGCGAGCGCGCCAAGTTCCACGGCAAGCTGCGGGCCATCACCTCCCAGGGGCGCATGACCGCAGCGATCCTGGCCATCTGGCCGGCCGTCACCGTGGCGCTCCTGGTGTGGACCCACCCGAAGTACATCCAACCGTTGCTCGAGACCTCCACGGGACACATGGCCCTGCTGATCGCCGCCGTGCTGTGCGTGGTGGGCTACTTGATCGCCCGACGCCTGGCCGACGTCCGGGTCTGAGGGAGGGACGCAGCCGTCATGAATCTCTTGATCCTCCTGGTCTTCGGCAGCACCGTCGCCCTGGTGCTCGGCGTGGCGAGCCTGGTGGGGCAGCGGCCCGCCAAGCGCCGTCTCGCCCGCCTGGCGGACGGCTCGGTGGCGCCCGTTCCCCATACCTTGTCCGAGGACTCGGTGCTGGCGCAGTCGCGGCCCAGCCGCTTCGCGCGGCTGCTGGGCTCCCTGGGACGACCGGGTAACGAGAAGGAGACGCAGGCGGCGGGGCGCCTGCGCCAGCGACTGATCCAGGCCGGTTACCGCAACGAGGGCGCCGTGGGCGTCTTCCTGGGCAGCCGGATCGTCCTGGCCCTGCTGGCGCCGAGCCTGCTGCTGGCCACGGCCTTCGCGACGCTCGAGTCCTGGCGGCTGGTGCCGCTGCTCTTCGCCGCCACGGGTCTCGGCTACGTGCTGCCGAGCTGGTGGGTGGACCGGCGCAAGAGCTGGCGGCAGGGCCAGGTCGAACGCGGCCTGCCGGATGCCCTCGACCTGATGGTGGTCTGCGTGGAAGCGGGCTTCGGGGTCAACGCGAGCCTCCAGCGCGTGGCCAAGGAGTTCGCCCCCACCAACCCGGTCCTCTCCGCGGAGATGGAGCTCGTCACCCTGGAGATCCGGGCCGGCAAGTCCACCGTGGACGCCCTGCGCGGCCTGGCCGAGCGGACCGGCGTGTCGGAGGTCAGCTCGCTGGTGGCCCTGCTCGTCCAGACCAACCGCTTCGGCACCAGCGTGGCCGACGCGCTGCGTGTGCACGCCGACTCCATGCGCGTGCGCCGCATGCAGAAGGCGGAGGAGAAAGCGGGCCAGGCGCCGCTCAAGATGATCTTTCCCACCGTGGTGATCTTCCTCGCCACGATGATCGTCCTGCTGACGCCGGCGGTGATCCAGTTCAACGGCATGTTCGAGAAGAAGTAGGGGTGAGAGGAGATCCCATGTCCGGACCGCATCGTGGACGGCGGGGCCGCTGGGCAGCCCCGGCGGTGGTTCTGCTCACCGCCTTCGGGCTCGGCGGCTGCGCCGCCTCGGCCGGCCCGGAGCCGGCGAACCGGAACGCCTATCCGGAGCTGCTGCGCGCCCAGCGCGAGCGGCAGGCGGCGGTGCCGGCCAAGAAGACCGCGCCTCCCACCGTGGCGGAGAAGCTGCGCCAGGGCGACGCCTCCCGCGAGGCCGGCCAGGCGGGCCGTGCCATGTGGAGCTACCTGCAGGCCCATCGCCTGGACCGGGAAGCTCCCGAGCCGGTGGCCCGCATCGCCTCGCTGCACCTGAAGGAGGACCCCCAGCGGGCCCGGGAGCTGTTCGCGATGCTGGCCACGCGACACCCGGAATCGGTGGACGCCCACACGGGCCTCGGCCTGGCGGAGCTGGCACGCGGCGAGCTGGAGGACGCGCGTGCGTCGCTCACGCGAGCCGCTGAGCTGCACGACGATCCGACCGTGCTCTCGGCCCTCGGCGTCACCCTGGACCGCCTCGGCGAGCACCGCCGCGCCCAGGAGTACTACCGGCGGGCGGCGGAGCTCGACCCGGCGAGCTGGGAGATCCAGAACAACCTGGGCGTCTCGCTGCTCATGAGCAAGGACTACGCGCCGGCCTCCGAGGCGCTGCGCAAGGCAGCCCTGCTGCGACCCCGGGATCCGGCGGTGCTCAACAACCTGGGCCTCGTCCTGGGGCGCCTCGAACGCTACGACGAGGCCCTCGACAGCTTCCGCAAGGCCGGCGGCGAGCAGGCGGCGCGCAACAATCTGGGTTACGTCTACTTCCTGAACGGACGCTACTTCGAAGCGGTCACCCAGTACGAGAGCGCGCTGATCCTCGGCGGCAAGGAGGATCGGGTGCAGATCCTCCGCAATCTTCGCGCGGCACGGGAGGCCGCGGCGAGTTCCCGGTAGGACCCGATGCGCCGCCTCTCCAGCCATCTCTGCCACGTCGGCCTCGCCCTGGCGCTGGGAGCCGGGCTCGCAGCCCCGGCCTGGGCCGCAGAGGGCGAGGACGGCGTCTACCGCGCCCGCTTCCGGCTTCCCGCGGACGGCAGCGCCGCGGAGCGGATCTCCGAGCAGACGCTTCCCGCGCAGCCCGCTGCGGTGGCACCTCCCGTCCAGGCTCCGGCTCCCGTCCTGGAGGAGTCCCTGACGCCCGAGCTTCCCTTCCAGGAGGGAGCGCTCCCCGGTGAGAGCTCGCACCGGCTCGAGACGGAGGTGCAGCTCGGCATCGAGTTCCCGCCGGACCGAACCTTCGTGGGCGAGCCGACCGGCGCCTTCCTGGCGGGCCATGCCTTCGCGCTGGTGCGCGAGTCCCAGGGTCTCGACGTCCTGTTCGTGATGGACACCTCGCGCTCCACGCGCCGCATGAGCGGGATCGACGTGGACGAGGACGGAACGATCGGCCAGGATTCCCTACGCGGAGTCTTCGCCACCCCCGACCCCGACGATTCGATCCTGGCCGCAGAGGTGGCGGCGGCCCGAAGCCTGCTGGGAGGCCTCGACCCCCGCTCGACCCGGGTCGGTCTCGTGACCTTCTCGGGCGAGCCGGCACGCCAGAGCCGCGGCTTCTTCAGCGACCCGCGCCGGATCTCGGCCGTCACCCTCGAGCCCCTCACCCACGATCACGACCGCGTGCGACGCGCCCTGGATCTCGTGCTGCTCCAGGGGCCGTCCGGCATGACGGACCTGGCCGCCGGCGTCGATCATGCGCGGGCGGAGCTGGTGGGGCTGCCGGGTACGGTCTCCGAGCCGGATTCCGGCAGCGAGAAGGTCGTGGTCTTCCTGACCGACGGACAACCCTCGCTGCCCTACGACCCGGTCCTCGAAGAAGAGAACGTGCGGGCGCTGATGCGGGCAGCCGACCGGGCCGCCCGCGCCGGGATCCGGGTCCACACGGTGGCCATCGGGCCGCAGACCCGCGGCAAGCCCTACGCCGCCATGGAGCTCGCGGCCCGCACCGAAGGGAAGTTCAACCCGGTGGGGCATCCGAAGGAGCTCGGCCCGGTGATCCGGAACAAGGTGACCTTCGCCCAGCTCGAGGAGCTCAGCGTGCGCAACCTGAGCGCCGACGCGCCCGCCAGCCAGGTCACGGCGGACGGGGACGGGGCCTGGGGAGCGCTGGTCCCGGTGGTGGTGGGTCTCAATCGCATCGAGGTCACCGGGCGGGCGAGTGATGGCACGCTGGCCCGGGCCGAGGTGACGCTCCAGTTCGCACCGGGCGAGCCTTCGGTGCCGCCCCCGCCGGCCCTTGCCGAGCGCCGCAACCAGCTGCTGGAGCGACGGCTCGTGGAGCTCCAGCGCGACCGCGCCCGGGTGGAGCAGGAGCGCGTCGATCGCACCCGACGCCAGCTCAAGCTGGAGATCGAGCGCAAGCGCGGCGAGCTTCCGGGCGAGGATCCCGGGCGGCGCAAGGAGCTCGAGCTCCGCGTCGAGAGCCGGGCCCCGTCTCCCCAGCCTTGAGGCTGGATCCCCCTCGGGGATAAACCTCCTTTTTAATCAGTACCGATCGAGTCCACTATTTACAGGACCGGAGCGGTCCCCTATGCTCCGAAGCGTCCGGGGTTCCGGGCGGGAGCACCGTCATGCTGCGCATCAGCCGCCTCACCGACTACGCCATCGTCCTGCTCGCCCACCTGGCCGGGGGCGACAGCGGAGAGCTGCAGAACGCCCGCGAGCTGGCCCGCGCCGCGGCCCTTCCGCTCCCCGTGGTGAGCAAGATCCTGAAGGCGCTGACCCGGGCCGGCCTGCTGCAATCGCAGCGCGGGGCCCGGGGCGGCTACGTGCTGGTGCGAGCGCCGGAGCAGGTCTCCGTGGCGGAGCTCCTGGACGCCCTGGAGGGTCCCGTCGCCCTGACCGAGTGCGGCGCCCATCCGGGCGTGTGTCAGCAGGAGGCGAGCTGCCGGGTTCGCGACCCCTGGCAGCGCATCAACCGCGCCATCCGCGAGACCCTGGAGCGCGTGACCCTGGCCGACCTGGTGCGGGCGTCCGAGCCTTCGCTCATCCCGCCCGACAGCCTGTTCGGGCAGTCGGCAGGCGCTTCGCGGTCCCTGGAGAGTTCCTGAGGGAGGGATCCATGGCCCAGAGCAACCTCGAGCAGCTGGCGAGCCGGGAGTACGAGTGGGGCTTCGTCACCGAGATCGAGCAGGACACCGTCCCGCCCGGCCTCGACGAGGGCGTGATCCGCCTGATCTCCGCCAAGAAGAACGAGCCGGAGTGGATGCTCGAGTGGCGCCTGCGCGCCTACCGCCGCTGGCTCGACATGGTGGAGCCGCACCACTGGGCGAAGGTCGAGTACCCGCACCTCGACTACCAGGCGATCAGCTACTACTCGGCGCCCCGACAGGCCAGCCGGCCCGAGAGCCTCGACGAGGTCGACCCGGAGATCCTGCGCACCTACGAGAAGCTCGGCATCCCGCTGGCGGAGCAGAAGCGCCTGACGGGCGTGGCGGTGGACGCGGTCTTCGACAGCGTCTCCGTCGGAACCACCTTCCAGAAGGAGCTCGAGAAGCAGGGAATCCTCTTCTGCTCCTTCTCGGATGCCGTCCAGAAGTGTCCCGAGCTGGTGCGCCAGTACATGGGATCGGTGGTGCCCTACAACGACAACTTCTTCGCGGCACTCAACTCGGCGGTCTTCACCGACGGCTCCTTCGTGTACGTGCCGAAGGGCGTGCGCTGCCCCATGGAGCTGTCCACGTACTTCCGGATCAACGCGGCCCAGACCGGCCAGTTCGAGCGCACCCTGATCGTCGCCGACGAGGGCAGCTACGTCAGCTATCTGGAGGGATGCACGGCGCCCATGCGCTCCGAGCATCAGCTCCACGCGGCCGTGGTGGAGCTCGTGGCCCTGGACGACGCGGAGATCAAGTACTCGACCGTCCAGAACTGGTATCCCGGCGACGAGCAGGGACGCGGCGGGATCTTCAACTTCGTGACCAAGCGCGGCAAGTGCCAGGGCCGCCGCTCGAAGATCTCCTGGACCCAGGTGGAGACCGGCTCCGCCATCACCTGGAAGTATCCGAGCTGCCTGCTGCTCGGCGACGATTCGGTGGGCGAGTTCTACTCGGTCGCCCTCACGGCCAAGCGGCAGCAGGCGGACACGGGCACCAAGATGATCCACGTGGGCAAGCGCACGCGGAGCACCATCGTGTCCAAGGGCATCTCGGCCGCGCACGGCCAGAACACCTACCGCGGCCTGGTGCGCATCCAGAAAGGGGCCGAAGGGGCCCGCAACTACTCCCAGTGCGACTCGCTGCTGCTGGGCGATAAGTGCGGCGCCCACACCTTCCCCTATCTCGAGGTGCAGAACCCGACGGCCACCGTGGAGCACGAGGCCACCACTTCGAAGATCGGGGAGGACCAGCTCTTCTACTGCCGGCAGCGCGGCATCTCCGAGGAGGACGCCGTCAACCTGATCGTGAACGGCTTCTGCAAGCGCGTGCTGCGCGAGCTGCCCATGGAGTTCGCGGTGGAGGCCCAGAAGCTGCTGGGCGTGAGTCTGGAGGGAGCGGTCGGATGAGCGGAGCAGGGACCTCGATGCTGGAGATCCGGGATCTCCACGCGCGCACGGCGGAACGCGAGATCCTGCGAGGCATCGACCTCGTGGTGCGCCCCGGCGAGGTGCACGCGGTGATGGGCCCCAACGCCTCGGGCAAGAGCACGCTGGCCCACGTGCTGGCGGGCAAGCCCAGCTACCAGGTGACCCGGGGTGAGGTGCGCTTCGAAGGCAGCGACCTGCTGGCCCTCTCGCCGGAAGAGCGTGCCTGCCGGGGCGTCTTCCTGGCCTTCCAGTACCCGGTGGAGATCCCGGGGGTCAGCAACCTCTACTTCCTGAAGGCGGCGCTGAACGCCGTCCGCACCCACCGGGGCGAGCCGGAGCTCGACGCGGTCGAGTTCCTGACCCTGGCCCGGGAGAAGATGAAGCTCGTGCACATGGACGAGGAGCTGATGAACCGGGCCGTGAACGAGGGTTTCTCGGGCGGGGAGAAGAAGCGCAACGAGATCCTCCAGATGGCGATCCTCGATCCGAAGCTCGCCGTCCTCGACGAGACCGACTCCGGCCTCGACATCGACGCGCTCAAGATCGTCGCGGAGGGTGTGAACGCCCTGCGTCACCCGGCGCGCTCCATGGTCGTGATCACCCACTACCAGCGCCTGCTCGAGTACGTGGTCCCGGACATGGTGCACGTGCTGGCGGGAGGCCGCATCGTCCGCAGCGGCGGCAAGCAGCTCGCCCACGAGCTCGAGGAGAAGGGCTACGGCTGGGTCGAGCAGGAGGCGCAGACCGCCACCCGATGACGCCGACGGCCTACGAGCAGCACTGGAGCTCGGCCTTCGAGCGGCTGGAGGAGCAGCGAAGCGGCGAGCCCGCCTGGCTGCACGCCGCCCGCAAGGGCGCGATGGTGCGCTTCGTGGAGCTCGGCTTCCCGAGCCGGCAGCTCGAGGACTGGCGCTACACCAACGTGGCGCCCATTGCCAAGACGCCCTTCCGAAGCGCCGCGGCTCCGGAGCGCGCTCCCAGCCTGCCGGACCCGGAGCATCTGCCGGTCCCGCTGGGACACGATCGGCGTCTCGTGTTCGTGAACGGGCGGCCCTCGCCGGAGCTCTCCTCGCTGGCGGGCCTCGAGCCGCGGGCCCGGGTGGAGAGCCTGGCCCGGGTGCTGACCGCGGACCCGGGCCGCATCGAGGCGTACCTCGGACGCCTGGCCGCCCCGGAAGAGCAGGCCTTCGTGGCCCTGAACACGGCCTTCCTGGCCGACGGGGCCCTGGTGCACTTGCCCCGCGACGCCACCCTGGACGAGCCGATCTACCTGGCCTTCCTGTCCCATCCAGGCGCCGAGGCCAGTGCCACGCACCCGCGCGTGCTGGTGGTGGCCGAGCCCGGCAGCCGCGCCAGCGTGGTGGAGGTCTACGTGAGCCTGGCCGAAGGCGTCCACTTCACCAACGCGGTGACCGAGATCTTCGTGGGCGAGAACGCGCAGCTCGAGCACGTGAAGCTCCAGTGCGAGGACGACGCCGCCTTCCACGTGGGGACGATCCAGGCCCGTCAGGAACGCGCCAGCCGCTTCGTCTCCTACTCCCTCTCTTTCGGCGCGGCCCTGACCCGCACCGACGTGAATGTGCTGCTGGCGGCGGAGGGAGCCGAGTGCGTCCTCAACGGTCTCTATGTGGGGACCGGAAACCAGCACGTGGACCACCACACCCGCATCGATCACGCCAGGCCCCAGGGGACGAGCCGCGAGCTGTACAAGGGGATCCTGGACGGCTCGGCACGTGGCGTCTTCAACGGGCGCATCGTGGTGCGGCCGGATGCCCAGAAGACCGACGCGCGCCAGAAGAACGACAACCTGCTGCTGGCTCCCGGCGCCGACGTGAACACGAAGCCCGTGCTCGAGATCCATGCCGACGACGTGAAGTGCAGCCACGGCTCGACGGTGGGACACCTGGACGAGGACGCGCTCTTCTACCTGCGGTCGCGCGGGCTGCCCGAGCGGCAGGCGCGCGGACTCCTGACCCGCGGCTTCGCCACGGGCGTGACCCGGGAGATCGCGGATCCGCTGCTGCGAGCCGCCGTGGAGCGCCTGGTGGTGAAGCGCCTCGCCGCCACGCCCGCGGGCGGGAGGACGGCATGAGGCCGGCGCAACCCGTCGTGGCCGGGAACGCCGCCAAGCCCCCGCTCACCGACCTCGAGGTCGAGCGGCTGCGGGCGGACTTCCCGATCCTGGGCCAGCGCATCCACGGCAAGCCCCTCGTCTATCTGGACAACGCGGCCACCACACAGAAGCCCCACGCCGTCCTGGAGGCCGTGACCCGCTACTACGAGCGCGACAACTCGAACGTGCACCGCGGTGTGCACGCCCTCGGCGAACGGGCCACGGCGGACTACGAAGGCGCCCGCGAGCGGGTGCGCCGCTTCCTGAACGCACGCGAGGCGCGTGAGATCGTATTCACGCGGGGCACCACCGAATCGATCAACCTGGTGGCCGCGAGCTTCGGGGCCCGCCTCCGCGCGGGCGACGAGATCCTGATCACCCACATGGAGCACCACTCGAACATCGTGCCCTGGCAGCTCCTGGTGGAGCGGACGGGAGCGCGGCTGCGGGTGGTGCCGGTGAGCGACGCCGGGGCGCTCGACCTCGCCGATTTCGAGCGTGGGATCGGGCCTCGCACGCGCATCGTGGCGGTGACGCACGTCTCGAACGTGCTCGGGACCGTGAACCCGGTGCACGACATCGTGGAGCTGGCGCACCGGGAGGGAGTCCCGGTCCTGGTGGATGGCGCCCAGGCCCCGGCCCGCCTGCCCGTGGACGTGCAGGGGCTGGGCTGCGACTTCTACGCCTTCTCGGGCCACAAGCTCTACGGGCCCACGGGGATCGGCGTGCTCTATGGTCGCGCGGAGCTGCTGGACGGGCTCCCGCCCTACCAGGGCGGCGGCCAGATGATTGCCACGGTGAGCTTCGAGAAGACCACCTTCGCCGGCCTCCCGGCCCGCTTCGAGGCGGGCACGCCGAACGTGTCGGGGGCGGTGGGGCTCGCCGCAGCCATCGACTACGTGGATGCGATCGGAACGGATCGCATCGAGGTCCACGAGCGGGATCTCCTGGCCCGGGCCAGCGAGGCGGTGACATCGGTCCCCGGAGTGCGGGTGATCGGCACAGCGCGCGACCGCATCGGCGTGCTCTCCCTCGTCCTGGAGGGCGTGCACGCCCACGACGTGGGCACCATCCTGGACCACGAGGGCGTCGCGATCCGGGCCGGCCACCACTGCGCCCAGCCCCTGATGGAGCGCTACGGCGTGCCAGCCACGACCCGCGCCTCCTTCGGGCTCTACAACCGGCGCGAGGACGTGGAGGCCCTGGTGAGCGGCCTGCATCGGGTCGTCCAGGTATTCGGCTGATGTCGGACGTGCGCGAGCTCTACCAGAGCGTGATCCTGGACCACTCGCGCAAGCCGAGGAACTTCCGGGAGCCGGAGCAAGCCAACCGCGAGGCGGAGGGGTTCAACCCCCTGTGTGGCGACAAGGTCAAGGTCTTCGTGAAGCTCGAGGACGACCGTCTGGAGGACGTGGCCTTCCAGGGCTCCGGCTGCGCCATCTCCACCGCCTCGGCCTCGCTCATGACCGAGGCGGTGAAGGGGCGGCGGCGCTCGGAGGCGGAGGCGCTCTTCCGGTGCTTCCGCGGGCTCGTGACCGGGGAGGCAGCGGATGCAGAGCAGCTCGGCAAGTTGACGGTGCTGGCCGGCGTGCGCGATTTCCCCATGCGTGTGAAGTGCGCCACCCTGGCCTGGCACGCCCTGTCCGCGGCCCTGGCGGACCGGAACGAGGTAATCTCCACGGAGTGAGGGAAGGCATGGACGAGCACGCCACGAGCAACCGGCCCGAGAGTCCCGACCCGCAGTCCCCGCCGGAGCAGGGCAGCCCCGAGGCGATCCGCGCCGCCGTGATCGAGACGATCCGGGGCGTGTACGACCCGGAGATCCCCGTGAACATCTACGAGCTCGGCCTGATCTACGACCTCAGCGTGGACGAGGCCGGCGGCGTGGAGATCCGCATGACCCTCACCTCGCCGGCCTGCCCGGTGGCGGGCTCCTTGCCACCGGAGGTGGAGGCGAAGGTGGCCGCCCTCCCGGAGGTCACGTCCGTTCACCTCGACCTGGTCTGGGACCCGCCCTGGAATCCCAGCATGATGTCCGAGGCCGCGCGCCTCGAGCTCGGTTTCTGAGCCGACCACTGCGCCGGACCATGCCCCCCCGGCCGGACCGGACCGCGCCCACCGCGGCAGAGGCGCTCACGGTGGCGCTGGCCCGCTCCGTGGCGCGCGTGCTCGAGCACGAAGCCGGCGTGCGGCGCGGGGACGATGCGGAGGCCGTGCACCAGGCCCGCGTGGGCACACGCCGCCTGCGCTCGGATCTCGCCTCCTTCGATGCACTCCTGGACCGAGACCGGGCGCGGGAGCTGCGGCGCGCGGTCCGGCCCCTGGCAAGTCGGCTGGGCACCGTGCGGGACGCCGAGGTCCTTCTGGCCCGCCTGCGCCAGCGGGTCCAGGAGCTCCCCGAGAAGGATCGGGTGACCGCGGGCCACCTGCTGCGGCGGCTGGAGTTCCAGCGCAGCCGCGAGCGCGTGGAGCTCCTGACCTTCCTGGACGGCGCCGAGTACCGGGCGCTGGTGGAGCAGCTGCGCCGGGCGGCAAGCCGTCCGGCGCTGGCACCGGCGAGCCGGGCGCCGGCCCGCGACGCGCTCCTGCCTCCGGTGCGGCGGCGCTGGAAGCGCCTGGCGGGCGCCGTGGCGGGTCTCGGCCCGACACCCGCCGCCAGCGAGCTGCACCGGGTGCGCATCCTCGCCAAGCGCTGCCGCTACGCGGCCGAGGCGCTGATACCCGTCTTCGGGACTGCCTCCCGCGACTTCGCCCGCGCGCTGGCCCGCGCCCAGGACGTTCTCGGTGAGCATCAGGATGCTACCGTGATGCAGGGATGGCTCCGGGACGCGGGCGGCGACGCCCCCCCCGACGAGGCCTTCGTGGCCGGAGCGCTAGCCGCCCGCGAGGAGCGGGCCGCGGAGGAGGCGCGGGCGCGCTGGCCCGATGCATGGAAACGGGCATCCGCGCGCAAGCTGCGCCGATGGCTATGAGTCGCTCCGAGAGGGAATGAAGCTCTACCTGGCACGCCACGCGAAGGCCAAGAAGCGCTCCCGCTGGGAGGCGGCGGATCCGCTGCGTCCGCTCACCAAGGCGGGCCGCCGTCAGGCCCAGGGCCTGCTCACCCTGCTGCAGGACGACCGTCTCGAGCGCATCGTGTCGAGCCCTCATCTGCGCTGCCGGGAGACCGTGGCGCCGCTGGCCAACGCGCGCGGCCTTCCGCTCGAGGTGGACGAACGCCTGGCGGAAGGCGAAGACCCCACCAAGGCGCTGGAGCTCGTGCGCGAGCTCGGCGCCGGGCCGGCGCTGCTGTGCAGCCATGGCGACGTGATCCCGCTCCTGCTCTGTGAGCTGGAGGAGCGCGGCCTCGAGCTGCGGGGCGAGCTCCGCTGCGAGAAGGGCTCCATCTGGCTGCTGGAGGGCGACGGCGGGGAGCCGCTGCGCGCCTCCTACCTGCCGCCCCCGGACAAGGAGCGCACGGCCGCCCCGCCCGAGCCGGAGGAGGATGGGGACGCGGAGGAGCTGCGCGTCGCGGTCCTGGACCTGGGCAGCACCTCGTTCACGCTGCTGGTGGCCGAGACGACGCCCGCCGGCCAGCTGGTTCCGGTGCTGCGCGAGCGCAGCATGCTGCGCCTCGGGGCCGCCATGGCAGGGGGCGGGCCGGTGCCCGAAGAGGTGGTCGCCCGTGCGGTGAAGGCGGCGCGGGCGCTGCGCAAGCAGGCCGTGGCGGCCCGGGCGGAGCGGCTGCTGCCGGTGGGCACCGCCGCCCTGCGCGATCCCGCGAATGGGCCGGTCCTGGCCCGGCGCCTGGGCAAGGCCCTGGATGCCCCGGTCCGCGTGCTGACCGGAGAGGAGGAGGCGCGGCTCATGTTCGCCGCCTTCCGCCGGCGCGTGGGCCTCGGGGAGGGGCGGGCCCTGGGCGTGGACCTGGGTGGGGGAAGTGTCGAGCTCGCCATCGGCGATGCTCGGGACGTGGTCTGGGAGACCACCCTGCCCCTTGGCGTGGTGCGCCTGCACGGGGAGCTGGTGCGCTCGGACCCCATGGCCCCCGAGGAGGCGGAGCTCCTGCGCCAGCGGGTGCGCGAGTGCCTGGCGCCGCTTCGCGCCAAGCTGGCGCGGCTAGCGCCCCGGGTCTGCATCGCGGCGGGCGGCACCGTCGGGGCGCTGGCCCGGCGCGTGGTGGCGCGGCGCGAGCTCCCCCCGGAAGCGCCCGTCAACCGGCTCTTCGTGCCGGCGGAGGAGCTGCGCCAGCTCACCGCCGAGCTGCTGCGCTCGACCCACGAGGAGCGGCTGCGCATGTCGAGCCTCTCGGCGCGGCGCGCGGACCTGATCCCGACCGGCGCCCTGGTGCTCTCCACCCTGGCCGACGAGCTCGCGCTCTCCGGCTGCACGGTGAGCGACTGGGGCCTGCGGGAGGGGGTGATCCTCGAGCACCTGGGACTGGCGAGCGCGGACCGCCCCGCCCGGGCCTGAAGCTCCCCTTCACCCCTCCTCCTCGAGCTCCCGGCGCATGGCTTCGAAGCGCGCATGCTCCTCGGCGGCCACGTCCGGGTATTCGAGCCCGAGGCCGCGCAGGCTCTCCACCAGGAGCTCCGCCACGCACAGGCGCATCCACGGCTTGTCGTCGGCGGGGATCGCGTACCAGGGCGCCCAGGGCCGCGAGGTGGCGTTCAAGGCCTCCTCGTAGGCCTCCATGTAGTCGTCCCAGAAGCGCCGCTCGTGCACGTCGGCGGGCGAGAACTTCCAGTTCTTCTTGGCCTCGTCGATGCGAGAGAGGAAGCGGCGCCGTTGCTCCGGCTTCGAGACGTTCAGCCAGAACTTGAGCACCAGCATGCCGTTGCGGGCCAGATGCTTCTCGTGGTCGCGGATCGACTCGTAGCGCTGCTTCCAGAGCGCCTTGCGATCCAGGTCGGGCAGGCGCTGGCCGTCCAGGAACTCCGGGTGCACCCGGACCACCAGCACCTCCTCGTAGTAGCTGCGGTTGAAGATCCCGAAGCGGCCGCGTTCCGGCAGCCGCCGCGTGGTGCGCCATAGGAAGTCGTGGTCGAGCTCCTCGCGGCTCGGCGCCTTGAAGGAGAAGACCTGGCAGCCGGCGGGATTCACGCCGGTCATGACCGCGCGGATCGTGCCGTCCTTGCCAGCGGCGTCGAGGGCCTGGAAGACCAGCAGCACGGCCCAGCGGTCGTCGGCGTACAGCTTGCGCTGGAGCTCGTAGAGCTCCTTGATGCACCGGGCGAGCCGCTTGCGGCAGGTCTTCTTGTCGGGCGCGTCCTGGGGCGGGCGGGTCGGGGCATCGGCGATCCGGAAGGAGCCGTCCTCCGGCACCAGATAGGAACTCTTCACGGCCTGGAACACGACGTCCTCCCTAGGCGGCCGCGTCGCCGGAACGCACGCCCTGCGCCGTCCGCTCCTCGGGGACGACCGTATCGAGGCCGCAAAGGTAGCGGGTCCCGCGCTCCGCCTGCTGGACCAGGCGCCGCACGTTGCTGAGCAGGTCGAGCTGGTCCACCAGATCGCGCACGGAGAGACGGCCCTGGGTGCCTGCCCGCAGCAGCTCCGCCTTGAGGCCCTGGTACTGCCCCTGGAGGCGCTCCAGCGCGTCGGCGCAGGCCTGGGGGGAATAGCCGGGCACGTCGAGGCCGGCTCCGTCCAGGAAGGCCGCCGCCGCGTCGCGGAAGCGGTCGACCTCCTGCGCCAGATCCTCGACCGGCGGGGGCTCGGCCTGGCGGCGGGCCTGGTCGATCGCCTCCGCCAGCTCCGCCACCTCCGCGTAGTAGCGGGAGACGCGCAGCGCGTTGGGAAGCACCTCGTCGAGCTCCGCCGGAAGGTGGCTGCGCCGCATCCGGCTCGAGAACTCGCCCACCTTCTCCACCAGCGCCTGGAGGGCGCTGCGGTCCGCGGCCAGGCGCGCCGGTGAAGCCGGCGTCGGCGCCAGGGCTCCCCGCCCCATGCGACGGGCGATGCTCCCCACCCGGGCCAGCTCCATGACGAGCGCGTGCATGGCCAGCACCGGCGTGGCGACCACGTTCCGATCCAGGTAGCGCGGGCGCGCCTCGTCCTCCTCGGGGGTGCGGAAGCGCTGCTCGAGCACGCGGACCAGGAGGCCCGTGAAGGGCAGCAGCAGAGCCACCCCGAGCAGGTTGAAGAGCGTGTGGAAGCCCGCCAGCACCGCGGCGGGCTCGCTCTCCAGGGCCAGGAAACGGCGCGCTGCCACGAGGCCGGCCAGCAGGAGCGGGAGCATCAGGAGCGCCACGAACCCGGTGATCCCGTTGAAGGCCACGTGGGCCGCGGCCACGCGCTTTGCGTTGGAGGTGGCGCCGATCACGGCCAGCGCGGCCGTCGAAGTGGTGCCGAGGTTGGCGCCGATCACCATGGCCGCCGCGGAGCCCAGGGGGACGACGCCCCCGCCTGCGGCCGTGAGCACCACCGCCAGGGCCGCGCTCGACGACTGCATGAGGAGCGTCAGCAGGAAGCCCGCGCCCGCGAAGAGCAGGGCACCGCCGACCCCCGTCGCACGGAAGGTGGGCAGGCCGCCGACTTCCAGACCGGCGAAGGTCGCCTTCAGCACGTCGATGCCCAGGAAGAAGATGCCGAAGCCGGCCAGGGCCTCGCCCAGCGGCGCGCGGCGTCCCCCGCCGCCCGTGAGCCGCAGCGCCATGCCCACACCGATGGCCGGCAGGGCGAAGGCCCGGACGTCTACCTGGAGCCCGATCCCGGCCACGAGCCAACCCGTCATGGTGGTGCCCACGTTGCTGCCGAAGATCACGGCCACCGCCTGGGCCAGGCTCATGAGCCCGGCGTTCACGAAGCCGATGGCGGCCACGGTGACGGCGCTCGAGGACTGGACGATCGCCGTGATGAGCGCCCCCGAGAGCACGCCGCGCAGTGGAGTGCGGGTCCAGCGCTCGAGGACCGTGCGCAGCGCCCGGCCCGCCGCCAGGCGCAGCCCATCGGTCATGAGACGCATGCCGAGCAGGAAGAGCCCGACGCCTCCCAGCAGGCCGGCCAGCGGCATCGCGCTCAAGGGCGCTCCTCCGATCGGTTCAGCGTGGACTCCGCGCGGTCAGCAACGCGCGGTAGAGGCCGGCATCCTCCTCCCGGAAGCAGCAGAAGAGCACGCGCTTCGGCAGCTCGTGCCCGTCCAGCCACTCGGCCACCGTGCGCAGCGCGATCCGGGCCGCGTCCCGGGCGGGGTAGCGGTAGGCGCCGGTGCCGATGCAGGGGAAGGCCACGGTCTCCAGCTGGTTGCGCTCGACGAGCCGCAGCGACTCCCGGTAACACGAGGCGAGCAGCTCCGGCTCGCCGTGGCGTCCGTCGCGGTAGAAGGGGCCGACGCTGTGGATCACGTAGCGGGCGGGGAGCCCGTAGCCGCCCGTGACGCGGGCCTCGCCCGTAGGACAGCCGCCGATGCCGCGGCACTCCTCCAGAAGCTTCGGACCCGCCGCGCGATGGATGGCGCCGTCCACGCCGCCGCCGCCCAGGAGCGACGTGTTCGCCGCGTTCACGATGGCATCGATCGCGAGCTTCGTGATGTCGCCGACCACCACCTCCATGCGCGACGGCGTGGTCACCGGGGCTCCTTCGTCATCCCGTGAGGGGCAGGGTGACCGCCACGAGCCAGGCGAGCCAGCCCGCCGCGAGCCATGCGAGGACCATCCCGTTGCGGGAGCGCGCCGCGAAGCCCACGGCGACGAGCTCGACGAGCACGAAGAGGGCGGCCACCAGTCCGACCAGCAGACCCACCACGCTGGGGAGCCAGGCCAGGCGCACGCCGAGCACGAGGACACCCACCAGGACGCCCCGCCCCGCCACTGCCCAGGCCAGGCTCGCGAGCGGCGACCCGCGTCGCAGCAGCAGCTCGAAAGCCGCGAAGAAGGGCACCAGGACCAGGGTCCCGAGCAGCGCGGCCAGGGCGCGCTCCGGGGTCGGGACCAGGCGGTGGGCCACGGGACCGAGGGGCGCCAGGAGTGCGAACACGACGACCAGGCCGAGCGCCGCGGTCGGGAGGCTCGCCCCCAGGGCGGCGCCCAGGGGGAGCCGCCCGGGACCCGCGGCCCAGGCCAGGGCCGCGAGGAGCAGCACCCCCACCAGCGCCAGGTGGCCGAAGAGCGTCCCGGCCACGGGGTTCCCGAGGAACGAGGCCAGGGGAGCCGCACCCGCCAGGGGCAGCGTCACCACCAGGGCGCCGGCCAGCAGGGCGAGTGCCGCCGGGCGTCCCGTGGAGGGAAGCTCGGGAGCGCGCGGAGCCAGGGCGCCCAGGAGGGCGCCGAGACCCGGGAGAAGCGCCGCGAAGAGCAGGAGCCCCGCCAAGGCCCAGGGCAGGCGCGGCTCGGCGAGGTTCGGCGCAGACGGCGCCTGGACGCCAAAGGCCGCCTGGAGCCAGCGCAGCGTCTCTTCCGCGGCCTCCCGGGACCAGAGGATCGAGAGGTGGTCGTGACCTGCCACCTGGACGGCCCGCACCGCCGTGCCGCGCTCGGGGTCGCCGTGAGCGGCTCCGGAAGCGAGGCTCCCGACGCCGGTCAGGCGCGACGCCACCTGCAAGGCCGCCTTCCCCACGCGCGGCGGATCGCCCGCGGCCCACAGGAGCAGCACGTTGGCGGGCGGGAAGGGGCCGCCCGGGAGCGCCGCGCCCGAGATGGCCACGACGGCGTCCAGGCCGGAGTCCCGCGAAGCCTGGTCGAGCACCGCCTTGGCGCCCATGGAGTGGCCCACCAGCGCCACGCGCAGGCCGTCCACGCGCGCGTCGCTGCGCAGGCGGTCCACCGCCGCCGTCAGGTCATCGCTCAGCTCGAAGATCCGCTCCGGAGCGGCCCGGCCGGTGGGAAACGGATGCCGGTTCTCGCCGTGGCCGCGCAGGTCGAGGGCCAGGGCCGCGATCCCGTTGGCGGCGAGCCGCCGGGCCAGGCTGCTCATGATGGCCCGGTCGCCGCCGTAGCCGTGGACGAGGACCACCGCGGGCGGCCTCTCGGCGCGTCGGACTGCTCCGAACACGGCGGCAGCCTCCGGCAGATGGAGCGTGGCCGGCGCGCCGGTCCCGAGCTCGAGATCGAGGCGCGCCGGACCCGGGGCGTCCAGGCGCACGAGCCGGGCATGGACCACCAGCAGGGCCAGGAGCGCCAGGACCGGGAGCGCGATGCGGATGCGTCCCATGCCGCCATCAAACCCGCCCCGGCCCGGTCCGTCAACGCGCATCGGCGCCCGCGTGGGATCGCTATGCTCCAGCGGGGCTCGGCCGCGGACGGGTCCGGAGGAGGCAACGTGGAGCTTCCGAAACGGATCCTGGTGACCGGCGCCAATGGCAACCTGGGCCGGCGGCTGCTGGCGCGCCTGGCCCGCGCCGCGCCCGCGGCCCCGGAGCTGCGTGCCCTGGTGCGCTCGGAGCGGGCAGCGGCAGCGGTTCGCGCCCTGGGCCTGCCGGCATCGACCTCCGTCGCGATCGTGGACTACCGGGACGCGGATGCCGTGGGAAGCGCCGCGGCCGGCTGCGACGCCGTCGTTCACCTGGTGGGAATCCTCAAGGAGGCTCCGGGCACCCGTTATGCCGACGCCCACGAGGCCACCTGCCGGGTGTTGACGGAGATCGCGGAGCGCGCTGGCTTGCGTCACATCGTCTACCTGAGCGTGCTCGGGGCCGATCCGGCGGCGCGGAACGCTTGCCTCGCCTCCAAGGGCCGGGCAGAACGCATCCTGCTGGAGAGCAGCGTTCCGACCACGGTCCTGCGCGTCCCCATGGTGCTCGGCGGCGACGACCCGGCGAGCCGCGCCCTGCGCGCCCGGGCCCGCGCCCGGACGGTCCTCCTGCTCGGGGGCGGCGCCTCCCGGGAGCAACCCATCGATGCCGGCGACGTGGCGGCCGCCATCGAAGCGGCGCTGCGCAGCCCGGAGCGGGCCAGCCGCCTGCTCGAGCTGGCGGGGCCCGAGTCGCTGCCTCACCGGGAGCTCCTGCGTCGGGCCGCCGCGCAAATCGGTGGGCGGCCGCGCATCGTACCGGTGCCGGCGGGGCTGGTGCGCGCCCTGGCGGCCCTGGCCGAGCGGCTGCTGGCGAACCCGCCCGTGACACGACCCATGCTCGAGGTGCTGCTCCACGACGACCAGGTGGATCCGGAGCCCGCCTGCCGCGAGCTCGGGATCACGCTCACGCCCCTCGACGAGACCCTGCGCCGCGTGCTCCACGGGGAGGCGGTGTCCTCGTGACGCCTCCCGGCAGCGCGCCGCCCGAGGCCGTGCTGGAGGGCGCGGCGCCCACCGCCCGGCGTCCCTCGGCCGTCCGACGCCTGCTTCCGTGGCTCGTGACCGGCGCCTGCTTCGCGTTCCTCTACGGCCGCATCGACGCCGCCGCGCAGCGCGAGGGCTCGGCGGTGGTTCCCTACCTGGCCTCCGTCTTCGAGCGGGTGGACTGGTGGCGCTGGCTCGCGCTGATGGTTCCCTACTCCGCCTTCTACTTCCTGATCGACTCGGCGGTCGTGTGGCGGGTGGTGAACTGGTTCAACGCCCGGGTGAGCTACCGCGACATCCTCCCCGTGCGTGCCAGCACCTACATCCTCTCGATCCTGAACGAGCAGGTGGGCAAGGGGGCCATGGCCCTCTATCTCTACCGTCGCGAGGGCGTGCCCGGCTGGCAGCTCGGCTCGAGCATGCTCTTCATCATGTTCTGCGAGTTCTACTACCTGCTGTTCTGGGCCCTGGTTGGGCTCGCGCTGGGCTGGGGCGCCCTGCCGGAGCCGTACCGGATCCTCCCCTGGGTCGGATTGGGGGCCGCCGGCTTCTTCGTGGTGCACTGGCTCTACTTCCGGGGCACGCTGTGGCCCGACTTCCGCATGCGTGAGCGCCACCTGCTGCACGCCTTCCGCCAGGCGAAGCCCTGGCAGTACGCGACGATCCTGGCCATGCGCTCGCCCGCGATCCTGGCGGCGGTGGGGGTCTACACCCTGGCGCTGCGCCTGTTCGGCGTGGAGGTGGGCTTCGTCGGGATGCTGGGCGTCCTGCCGCTGGTCTTCTTCGGCGCCGCGGTGCCCGGGCCCATGCGGGCCGTGGCCATCTCCATGTGGGTGATCCTGTTTCCGGACCGGCCCGGCGAGATGGCCGCCTTCGGCCTCGTGATGCACAACTTCTTCATCTTCTTCAACGCCGCCATCGGCCTGCTCTTCCTGGGCCGCGCCAATCGGGAGCTGTTCGGGACCGTCTAGGCTCGATGCGGGCGGCGAGCCCGGTCGGCGATGGAGAGCAGGGTCGAAGCCACCAGGGCCCAGCCGAGACCCCGCACCCAAGCCGACGACGGCCAGCCGAGGCCGAGCGACTCCCGCACCACCGGCACTGCGACGAGCACGTAGTAGGCGATGCCGTTCCAGCGGCCGAGGCGGCTGGCGCGCAGGGGCTCGCCCCGGGCGGCGCGCGAGTCCGCCACGTATTGGACGAAGGCCAGGGCCACGAGGGGAGCCAGGAGGGCCGGCACCTCTCCCCGGAGCGCGAGGGCGGCCACGCCGCAGGTCACGAAGGTGGCGTCGGCCGCATGGTCCAGGAGGCCGCCGAGGGAAGAGCTCTCCGCGTAGCGGCGCGCCACGCGCCCGTCGGCCAGGTCGCTGGCCACGGCCAGGGCGAAGAGCCACGCGGCGGCGGGCCAGCACCCGGTCGCGACGGCGAAGGCCAGGGCCGGCGCCGCCAGCAGGCGCACGCCGGTGAGGGCGTTCGCCCGCGTGCGCCAGCGGCCGGCCGCGCCGCGCTCCCGAACCCCGCTCGCCACGCACCCGACCATATCCCAGCCGGCGGCGCGCCTCGCACCGGGCCTCCGGGTCGCTACGCTCCGCCCGTGCTCGGGACCGCGGCGAGGCAAGTCCATGGGAGCTCGCATCGGACTGTTGGCGGTGGCGCTGGTGGCCTGCTCCGGAGGCGGAGAGGGCACGGTGTCCGCCGCGGAGCGCGGGCGGCGCGCGTACATGAACGTCTGCGTCGCTTGCCACCACGCCGATCCGGCCCGGGACGGCTCCCTGGGGCCCGCCATCGCCGGCTCGTCCCGCGAACTGGTGGAGGGGATGGTGCTGCGCCGGCAGTATCCGCCCGGCTACACGCCCAAGCGAACCACGAACGCCATGCCGGCCTACCCCCACCTGGCCGACCGCATCGACGACCTGGTGGCCTTCCTGGCAAGCGCGGCTCCACAGTAGCCGCGCGCGCAGCGAGGCGCAGCCGAGCGGAGTTCCCTTTCCCTGGCAAGCGCGGCTCCGCAGTAGCCGCGCGCGCAGCGAGGCGCAGGCGAGCGGAGTTCCCTAGAGCAGGATCACGTGCACCAGGTACAACACCAGGGTCAGGCCGAGGCCCGCGTGGATCGTGCCCGAAACGGTGGCGAGCGGCTTCTGGGTCGACAGCCCCGGCCCGAGCAGCGCGTTGGCCTCCACCGCCAGGATCACGATCCCGGCCACGATCCAGTAGAGCGTCACGCCGCCCTCGCCGGTCATGGATCCGAAGTGGGTGGCGGCCCCCATGAAGAAGAGCATCGGGATCGAGAACAGCGTGTTGGTGCGCGAGGCGAGCCCGGCGCGCTGGCCGCGGGCCGCCGCCTCCGGCAGCGCCTGGCCGCCTCCGGCCACCCGCTCCGCCGACGCGATCACCACCTGCTGGGCCGGCCAGATCACGAACCAGACGTTGGCCCACATGAGCGTCCCCATCAGTGCGCCGGTCAGGATGCGCGTCATGTATCCCGCCGAGAGCGGCAGGCCGTCGTGCCCCCAACGGGTGAGCAGGATCAGCAGGCCCGACAGGAAGGTGAACATGGCGCCCCAGCGGAACCACCAGAGCGCGTTCGGGACGAGCCCGCGGATCATGGGGCTGCGCGCCTGACCGCCCAGGTCCGAGCCGAAGAAGGGCGTCTGGATGAAGTTGAAGTAGTAGAGCACCCCGATCCAGGCGATCCCGGCCAGGAAGTGGATCCAGCGGAGCAGGAAGTACCAGCCCTCCATGCTGAAGATCTCCATGGCGAACCTCCTCCTCTTCGTGCGGCGGCGCCCATTGTAACCACAGATCGCCCCCTTGCGGCACCGAACTGCGGGTCCGCTGGCTCAGCGCTCCCGCCAGCGGGGGATTCGCCCCGCGATCCGGGTCCAGCCGAGGCGCTCGAAGAGCGGCTCGACCCGGCGCCGCTCCGCCCCGCGCCAGGCGAGGCGCTCCGGAGCGCGAGGCAGGCCCGGGACGTCGCGGCGCAGGGTGGCGAGGGCCCGGGTGCGGAACGCCCGGGCACGGTGCTTCTCGACGAGGGCCGCCAGGCGCGCGGCGCCGCGCAGCCCCGTCCGCGCCCAGTCGGCGGGATCGGCGGGCACCGCCTCGATCGAGCCGAAGGCCTCGAGCAGCGCGGCGGCGCGGCGCGGGCCCACGCCCGGGACGCCCGGCAGGTTGTCCACCGCATCTCCCACCAGGCCGAGCCAGTCCGGGATGCGGGCCGGGGGCACGCCGAAGCGGCGCCGGACGCCCTCGGCATCGATCGTCTCGCCTCGGGCGAAGTCGTTCCAGACGATGCGACCGTCCTCGCTGACGAGCTGGGCCAGGTCCTTGTCCGAGCTCACCACCACGACCCGCGCGCCCCGAGCGTGCAGACGGGTGGCGAGCGTTCCGATCACGTCGTCCGCCTCGAAGCCCTGGGCGAGGAGCGCCGGGACGCCCAGGGCGCGCGCCACGTCGACGCACAGCTCGAACTGGGGCTCGAGCTCTGGGGGCGGCTCCGTACGGCCGGCCTTGTAGGCGGGCTCCAGCTCGTTGCGGAAGCTCGTCAGTGCGAAGTCGAAGGCGGCCGCCAGGTGGGTAGGGCGCACCTCGGAGAGGAAACGCAGCATGCTGCCCGCGAAGCCGTAGGCGGCCCCGGTGGGCGTACCGTCGGGGGCAAACATGGGCGGCAGCGCGTGCCAGGCCCGGAAGATCCAGACGTGGGCGTCGATCAGATGGACGCACGGGGCGCCGCGCCCCACCGGCTCAGGTCCCGGCCCGGCCGCACGGCTTCCTCACCCCGTGCGCTCCTCCAGGACCGTCTCCACGGCGACCTCGGCGGCGTGGCCCAGGTCGAGATCGCGCTTGTGCCCGTCGCGCCGCCGAACGAACTCCACCTTCTTCTCCTTGAGTCCGCGCGGCCCGACGGCAATGCGGTACGGAATGCCCACCAGCTCGGCGTCCGTGAACTTGACGCCGGGCCGCTCGTCGCGATCGTCGAGGATCACGTCGATGCGCTCGGCCCGCAGCGCGTCGTAGAGCTGCTCCGCGGCTTCGGCGCTCGGGACATCCTTCGGGTTCACCACCGTGATCACCACCTCGTAGGGCGCCACGGCCACGGGCCAGCAGATGCCCTTCTCGTCGTGGCAGCGTTCGGCGATAGCGGCCATGGTCCGCTCGATCCCGATTCCATAGGAGCCCATCACGATCGGGACGCTCTGGCCCGCCTCGTCCACCACCGCGGCGCCGAGCGCCTCGCTGTAGCGGGTGCCGAGCTTGAAGATGTGGCCCACCTCGATGGCCTTGGCGACGGCGAGCGGGGCGTCGCACAGGCCGCAGCCCTCCCCGGCCGCCGCCTCCCGCAGGTCCAGCCACGCGTCCACCCGGATGTCGCGCTCCACGTCCACGCCGCGCAGGTGGAAGTCGTCCTGGTTGGCGCCGGTAGCCATGTTGCGCCGCCCCCGGAGCGCCGCGTCGGCCAGCACGCGCACCCCCGCGACCCCCACGGCGCCGAGGCTCCCGGCCGCGGCGCCGAGCAGGGAGCGGATCTCTTCGGGGTGGGCGGGGCGCAGCTCGAGCCCCCCACTGGCGTCGACCAGCTTCTGCTCGGCCAGGGCGTGGTCGCCGCGCAGGAGCACCAGGGTTGGCTGGCCGTCGCTCACGTAGACCAGCGTCTTCACCTGCCGCTCCGCCGGCGCGCCGTCCGGGAAGCGAGCCAGGTCCTCGATGGTGCGAACTCCGGGCGTCGCGAAGCGCTCGGGCCGTTCCGGACCCGGCGGGTCCTGCACCGCCGGCACCTGCGAGGTGGCCTTCTCCAGGTTGGCCGCGTAGCCACAGCGCGGACAGCTGGCGATGCGGTCCTCGCCGGCGTCGCTCGCCACCATGAACTCGATGGATTCGCTCCCCCCCATGGCGCCGGAGGAGGCCTCGACGGCCAAGGTCTCGAGACCTGCGCGCTCGAAGATGCGCCGGTAGGCCTCGAAGTGGAGCTGGAAGGCGCGGTCGAGCCCTTCGGGCCCGCGGTCCAGGGAGTAGGAGTCCTTCATGGTGAATTCGCGCACGCGGATCAGGCCCGACTTGGGCCGCGCCTCGTCCCGGAACTTGGTCTGGATCTGGTACCAGATCTGAGGCAGCTCCCGGTACGAGCGCAGCTCCGACGCCAGGTGCGCGAACACCTCCTCGTGGGTCATTCCCAGGCAGAGCTCGGCCCGGCGCCGGTCTCGGAGACGGAACATCTCCTCACCCATGGCCTCCCAGCGGCCGGAGCGGCGCCACAGCTCGTCCGGCTGGATGGCCGGGAGCCGGAACTCCTGGGCCCCGATTGCGTCCATCTCCTGACGGACGATACCGGTGATCTTCTGGCAGACCCGGAAGCCGAGCGGGAGCAGCGAGTACACGCCGGCCATCAGCTGACGCACGAAGCCGGCCCGCATCAGCAGGCGGTGGCTCACGGCCTCGGCGTCGGCCGGGTCCTCGCGCAGGGTGGGGATGAAGGCGTGGCTCCAGCGCAACGTAGCTCCTCTCGCCCGCGCGAAGCCTACCGAAGCAGCGTGGGCACCGCCGCCGGCTCAGGCATCCGGATCGAGCAGTGCGAGGACTCCGGTGTAGGTGAGCAGCTCGGGTCGACCGCTCTGCGCAGCGACCTGACAGGTGCCCGACGCACCCACCACCGCCGCCTTGCCGAAGGCCCGCTCCAGGTAGGCCGCCTCGAGCCCGGCGAAGCCGAAGAGCTCGGAGCCACCGGCGGCGCAGCCCAGGTGCAAGGCAGCGGCGGGAGCAGTCGCCGCGCACGCTTCGAGAGCGTCTGCCAGCTCCGCGCGCGCCGCATCCGCGTCGCGCAGCACGAGGGCGAGACGTTGGCCGGGGCGCAGGGCCTCGGGGAGTGCAAGGGCGCGGCGGCGCGCATCGAACCCGACCGGGCTGCGGGCCACCCAGTGGCCGTGGCCGACGGTCCGCTCCAGGGCGAGCAGGACGACCCGTGCCGCACGGGGAAGGTCGTCCGCCAGGCGACCGCGCGCCGCGGCGCGGTAGACGTCGAGGGCCGGTCGGCCGTCCAGGGCAAGGATCCAGTGCCCGCTGGACCGCGTCACCGCCAGGGGAGACCCGATGCGCCGGTACGACGGGACCACCGCGACGCGGGGTTGGCGAGGGGCACGTACGAGGAGCGCCGCCAGCCCCCCCTCGACCCGTCGGCCGGCGGCCCAGACCGTCGCGTGGGCAGCCGTGGCCTCGGCCCCTGCGCCCACCAGCGTTGCGGGCCCGAGGGCGCGGGCCAGGCCTTCGAGGAAGGGGGCCTTCGTCAGGGTGGCGGGGTCGAAGAAGAGCACCACCAGGTCGCGTCCACCCGGTCCCCCGTCCAGGCAGGCCGCGATCTCCGCTCCGAGAGCCTCCTCGCCACCCCGGACCGGGTCGACGAGCAGAGCCTGACCCGTGACTCCGCCCAGGGCGAGCACCGCCACGGCGGGGCGGTCCCGTTCCTCTTGGCCGAGAGCGTGAACCGTCCGGGCCATGAAGCCGGCCGCAGCCGGGGTACCGAGCGCCTTGCCGGCGGCGGCCAGGAGCGGGCCGAGCCCGCCGGCATGGGCTGGCGTGGCGAAGACCAGGGCGGCGTCGGCCCGGGCCAGGCCCGCCCGTCCGAGGGCCCCCGCCGACGCCTCCCGGGCTGCGAGCCCCGGGTCGACGGCCACCGAGAGCCCCGCTCCCGCGACGAGCATGGCGGCCGAGTATAGGACTGGCGCCGCTTCGGGCGTCCTCCCGTGCGGCCCCGGGGATCCGATTTCGATCCACTTCCCGTGGCCTTGCTGGCTATCCCCCGGGGGGCCAGCTTTCGCCCGCCGCGGGCCTCGGCTACCCTGGGCAGCGCGCGGCGATCGTTCCCTCCTCGCGCCATGTTTCCCCCGTTCGGACGCGGAGCCGGGACCGCCCTTGGCCGACCATCACTTCATCGAGCGCCAGGCCGAGCTCAAGGCGCTGGCGAAGGACCTGCTTCGCGAGCCGGTCGTCGCCATCGACACCGAGGCGGACAGCTTCTACCACTACTTCGACAAGACCTGCCTCGTGCAGGTAGCCACGCAAGCCGGCATCTACCTGATCGATCCGCTGGCACTCGGCGGACCCGCCGCCCTGGCGCCGCTCGGCCCGCTGCTGGCCTCACGCAAGGTCCGCAAGATCTTTCACGCCGCGGAGTACGACCTCTACGTGCTCAAGCGCGACTGCGGCTTCCGCTTCGCGGGACTGTTCGACACGATGGTCAGCGCCCAGCTGCTCGGCTACCCCTCGGTGGGCCTGGCCGCGCTGATCGAACGGCACTTCCAGGTGAACCTTCCCAAGGACGAGCAGCGCTCCGACTGGTCCCAGCGGCCGCTACGCGACAGTCAGCTCGCGTATGCGGCGGCGGACGTGGACCACCTGATCGAGCTGGCCGAGCGGCTGGAGGAGGAGCTCCGGGAGCGGGGCCGCCTGGAGTGGGCCCAGGAGGAGTTCCAGACCCTGACGCGCCGGGAGTGGCCGGCCCGGGAGTTCGACGCACTGGGCTACCTGCGCGTCAAAGGCGCCCGGGCCCTGGATCCCCACGCCCTCGGCGCACTGCGGGAGCTCTACCTGATGCGTGATGCGCGCGCCCGGGAGGTGGACCGGCCGCCCTTCAAGGTGCTCGGCAATCGGACGCTGCTGGAGATCGCCCAGGAGCGGCCGCGCAGTCTGAAGGCTCTGGGGCGCATCAAGGGCGTCTCGGACCTGATTCTGCGGCGGCTGGGCCGGGAGGTTTTGGAAGCCGTGGAGCGCGGGATCCAATCCCCCCATGGGCCGCTGCCGAGGGGCAACGGGGGCGGGAGACGCCGGATGGACCGACGCACCGAGCGGCGCATGACCCGCATCAAGCGCTGGCGCTCCGAGCGTGCCCGCGAGCTCGGCATGGACCCGGGCGTCCTGTGTCCCAACACCGCGCTCGAGGCCGTGGCCTGGCGCCGCCCGGGCAGCCCCGCCGAGCTGGCCGAGATCCCCGAGTTGAAGGGCTGGTTCGTGCGCGCCTTTGGCAAGGAGCTCGTGGGGGCGCTCGGAGACAGCGAGGCCGGCGCGGAGGATTGACAAGGCCTCGGAACGCAAGGGCCCCCCGCCCTTGGGGACGGGGGGCCGCGTCGGTCTGGCACTCCTCGAGGCCGCCGGTTCTTGGCGGGGTGCCGTTTTGGGGGAAAGCGCCTTGCTTTCGTACCCGACGCCCCCGAGGATCCGACCCGTCGAACGCGCGCGCCCGCTTGCGTCCGCCGGGGCGTCCAGCCCGGCTTTCTACCGGGGGTACAGCAGCTTTCGTGCCAGAAGCAGCCAGAATCCAGAAGCGACTGATCTTGAATGGCTTTCTTCGCTTCCGCCGGCTGGCGGGATGGGCGCGCCTGCCGCCCGAAGCTGCAGGAAGAGCGGGGAGCGCCAGCCCCCGGCGACGCGCCCCGTTCAGCAAGTGTTCGATCTACCATTGGTTTCTCTTGCCCTGGGGCAGATGCCTGGGAATGTTGCAGGGCCTCCGCGGTTTGCGAGTCCCGATCGGCCTGCTCGGGGTGCTGGTGGCCGGGTGCCGGCTGCCGCTGTCGGCGTTCCCCGGAGCGCCTCCGGTCGAGGCGGCTCGCCAGGTGGCCATCCTCGTGGCGCCTGCTCCGAGCTCCCAGGAGCGCTACTGCGCCTGGTATGGCACGCCTGCCGCCGGAATCCTCTACTTCGGGATGTCCGCCTTCTGGGCGGCCACCCGTTCCTCGGGCGATCCCACTGCCGACCCGGACCTCCCCGGCCCGCAGCTCCTGGGTCGCTTCCACCTGGCCGAGGAGCGCTTCCTTGAGCCGCTGCCGACCGGGGCGCCCGAGGCCCGGTCGGGCACCTGGGACGTCCTCGCCCACCCGAACGGGCGCGTCTACTTCACGACCTTCTTCGAGGCCGCAGGGTGGGTGGATCCGGTCACCGGAGCCGCGCGCCGCTTCGACGAAGCAGGCCTCGGCCTGAACGAGCTCGCCCTGGGCCCGCAGGGGCAGCTGCTCGTCAGCCGCTATGGGGCTCCGGGCTCCGTCCTCGTGCTGGACGAGGAGGGACGGGTCCTGGCCGAGCACCTGCTCCCGGGCGGCCCCGACCACGACGCCGCGGCCAAGAGCGTGGCCTGGGACCCGGTGCGCGAGGAGATCTGGGTGAACACCGACCTGCTACCCCGCCATGGGGGTCCGATCGGGCACGACGCCCGCGTGCTGGACGTCTCGAGCGGGCGTGAGCTGCGCCGCGTCGCCCGGCCCGAGGTCCAGTTCGTGGCCTTCGCCGCCGACGGGGCCGGCTATCTGGCGGAGCGCGACGGCCGGCGACTCTCCCTGCGCGTGCGGCGGGCCGGCCTCGCGGATCCGCCCGAGCGCGGCGGACGCCAGCTGCTCCTGGACGACGCGTTCCCGGCCTCCTCCGACTTCGTGCAGGACGTGGTGCCGCTCGACGACGGCGGAGCCCTCGTCACCCGCTGGAGCGGAAGATTGCACCGCATCGACCCCCTGGGCCGGGTCCGCAGCGTGACCCTGCCGCGATTCGACGGGCAGGGTCTCTTCTACACCGCCGTGCTCGCCGACGGCCGCGTGTGCGCGACGCTCTGCGATCGGGTGGAGGTGGTCTGCGCGACGGCCCCGTGACTCCCGGCTGCACCGGCCCGGTGGTGTATGTTTCCCGCGTGTACGCGGAGCGACGCCGGCGGGTTCTCGAGGGCATGGGTCCGGACGCGGTCGCGCTCTTCCTGGGCGCTCGTCCGGTGACGCGCTCCGCCGACACCCACTTCCCCTTTCGCCAGGACAGCGATTTCCACTACCTGACGGGGTTCGACCATCCGAACGCGGCGGCGCTGCTGCGCAGCGATGGCGGTCCTTCGTTCACGCTCTTCGTGGAGCCCCGCGATCGGGACGCCGAGACCTGGACGGGCTATCGACCGGGCGTGGAGGGCGCGCGCAGCGACTTCGGGGCCGACGAGGCGCACCCCATCGCGGAGCTCGGAGAAGTGATGCTCGGCCTCCTCGACCGCGCCCGCCGGCTGTACCACGTGCTGGGCCGCGATCCGGCCCTGGACGCGAAGCTGTGCCAGCGCATGGAGAGCATGCGCCTGCGCTCTCGCGCCGGGGCCGCGCCGCCGGACTCGATCCTCGATCCACGCGCCATCGTGCACGAGTTGCGGCTGCGCAAGGACCCGGAGGAGCTCGACATCATGCGCCAGGCGGCCGCCATCACCGCCGACGCCCACCGGGAGGCGGCACGCCTGGCCCGGGAAGGCATCTACGAGTACGAGATTGCCGCGCGGCTCGACTACACGTTCCGCCGGCGCGGCGCCAGCGGGCCGGCGTACGAGTCGATCGTGGCCGCCGGCGCCAACGCGACCGTGCTCCACTACGTGGCCAACGACCAGCCGCTGCACGATGGGGATCTCCTGCTGGTGGACGCCGCCTGCGAGCTCGGCGGCTACGCCTCGGACGTGACCCGCACCTACCCGGTGGGCGGCCGCCTGGCCGGCCCGGGCCGGGATCTCTACCAGGTGGTGCTGGCGGCCCAGCAGGACGCCCTGGAAGCAGCGCGGCCCGGCGCCACGCTCCAGGACGTCCACCAGGCCGCGGTGCGCCGGCTCGTGGAGGGGCTGGTGGCGCTCGGCCTCATGACGGGGCGCGTGGACGAGCTGATCGAGAAAGCCGAGCACCGTCGCTTCTACATGCACCACACCAGCCACTGGCTCGGGCTCGACGTGCACGACGCGGGCGCCTACGTGGTGGATGGAAAGCCGCGCCGCCTCGAGCCGGGCATGGTCTTCACGGTCGAGCCCGGAGTGTACGTGGCCCGGGACGACGAGAGGGTGGACGCCCGCTTCCGGGGCATCGGGATCCGCATCGAGGACGACGTGCTGGTCACCGAGGACGGGCACGAGATCCTGACCGAGGAGGTCCCCAAGGAGCCCGAGGAGCTGGAGGCCCTGGTGCGCGGCTAGCCGCTTCAGACCAGGCGCTCGAGCGCCTCCAACCGATCCCGAACCGCGAAAGGAGCCCGCCCCACATGGCCGACATCGAGTCCCTGCTCAAGGAGAAGCGCGTCTTCAAGCCGGCCGCCGTCTTCGCGCGTCAGGCGAACTGGAGCAAGAAGGCGGTGGACGAGTACCGCAAGCTCGGCCAGCGCAGGCCCGACCGCTTCTGGGCCCGCATGGCGCGCGAGCACGTGACGTGGTTCTCGCCGTGGAAGAAGGTCCTCGAGTGGAAGCCGCCGTTCTCGAAGTGGTTCGTGGGCGGCAAGCTCAACGTGTCCTACAACTGCCTGGACCGGCACCTGGAGGGCCCCCACGCCTGGCGGCGCAACAAGGCGGCGATCGTCTGGGAGGGCGAGCCGGGCGACGAGCGGGTCCTCACCTACGGCGATCTGCACCGGGAGGTGTGCAAGTTCGCCAACGTGCTGAAGGGCCTCGGCGTCGGGAAGGGCGACCGGGTCGCCCTGTACATGCCCATGGTGCCCGAACTCCCGATCGCGCTGCTGGCCTGCGCCCGGATCGGAGCTCCTCACAGCGTGGTGTTCGGAGGCTTCTCCGCCGAGTCCCTGCGCGACCGCCTGAACGACGCCGGCGCCAAGGTGCTGATCACCGCCGATGGCGGATTCCGCCGCGGCAAGACCGTCCGGCTCAAGCAGGCCGCGGACGAGGCCGTGAAGGGCGCGGGCGGGGTCGAGCACGTGGTGGTGGTCCGGCGCACGGGGGAGCCGGTCTCCATGCAGGAGGGCCGCGACCACTGGTGGCACGAGCTCATGGAGGGGGCCAGCGCCAAGTGCCCGCCGGCGAAGCTGGACGCCGAGCACCCGCTGTTCATCCTCTACACGAGCGGAACCACCGGCAAGCCGAAGGGCATTCTGCACACGACGGGCGGCTACCTCGTCCACGTCGCCACCACCGCCCGGGCAATCTTCGACCTCAAGGAGGAGGACGTCTACTGGTGCACCGCCGACATCGGCTGGGTCACCGGCCACTCCTACATCGTGTACGGCATCCTGGCCAACGGGACGACGACCGTCATGTACGAGGGGGCGCCGAATCATCCGGGCCTCGACCGTTTCTGGGAGATCGTGGAGAAGTACCGGGTGACGGTCTTCTACACCGCGCCCACGGCGATCCGGACCTTCATGCGCTGGGGCGACGAACACCCGAAGAAGCACGATCTCTCCTCGCTGCGCCTGCTGGGCACCGTGGGGGAGCCCATCAATCCGGAGGCGTGGATGTGGTACCACCGCGTGATCGGCGGCAAGCGCTGCCCGATCGTGGACACCTGGTGGCAGACCGAGACCGGCGGGATCCTGATCACTCCGCTCCCCGGCGCGGTGCCCACCAAGCCCGGGTCCGCCACGCTGGCCTTTCCTGGCATCGATGCCGAGGTGCTCGACGAGGCCGGGCGTCCGGTGAAGCCGCCCCACGGCGGCTTCCTGGTGCTGCGTCAGCCCTGGCCGGGCATGCTGCGCGGCATCTGGGGCGACCCGAAGCGCTACAAGGAGCAGTACTGGAGCAAGTACGAGGACGTCTACTTCACCGGCGATGGCGCCCACCGCGACAAGGACGGCTACTTCTGGGTGATGGGGCGCGTGGACGACGTGATGAACATCTCCGGCCACCGGATCGGAACCATGGAAGTGGAGAGCGCACTGGTCTCCCACGCAAAGGTGGCGGAGGCCGCGGTGGTGGGCCGCCCGGACGAGATCACCGGCACCGCCATCGTCGCCTTCGTGACGCCGCGAAGCAGCGCGAAGGCGGACGGAACGCTGCGCGACGAGCTGCTCAAGCACGTGGCCCGGGAGATCGGCGCGATCGCGCGCCCGGCGGACATCCGTTTCACGGAAGCGCTGCCGAAGACCCGCTCGGGCAAGATCATGCGTCGCCTGCTGCGCGACATCGCCACCGGCAAGGAAACGGTGGGCGACACCAGCACGCTCGAGGACTACAGCGTGCTCGCCAAGCTGCGCGAGTCCCAGGAGGCGTAGTCCCTAGCCGGGCGCGTCCGCGTAGCGCGGGTTGCTGGAGCGGCGCCCGCGGAACCAGTTGCCGCGGGCGTCCCGGGTCAGGACCAGGGCCTCGCCCAGCACGGGGCGGTCGCGCTCCAGCTTCTCGCCGAGCAACTCCTCCACCACGACCCGGATCACCCCCTTGTGGACCACGAGCAGGGCGGAGCGGGCGGGGGACGCGAGCAGCCGCTGCAGCCCGCGCTGGACCCGCGCGCGGAACTCGGCGCGCGGCTCGCCACCCGGGAACTCGAAGCCCTCCGCGCCGCTCTGCCATTCCTGGAAGCGCACTGGGTCCGAGGCTTCGATCTCCCTGGAGCTGCGGCCCTCCCAGCGCCCGAAGTGGATCTCCCGGAAGTCGATCTCGAGCCGCACGGGCGCATTCCCGGCCACGAGCCGGGCCGAGCGCCAGGAGCGGCGCAGGGGGCTCGCCACCACCAGGTCGATCACCTCGCCTCCCAGGCGCTGCGCGGCCTGCCGCATCTGCACGTGCCCGACCGGGGAGAGATCCACGTCCCCGCTCCCGATCAGCCGCTCGCTGGAGTTCCCGTCGGTCTCTCCGTGGCGGATCAGGACCAGGCGGCGCAGAGCGGACATGGAAGCCTCCCGTTCGGGAACACGAGCGGGCTGAAGATCGGCGACGGCCGCCGCCGCGTCAATCCGGTTGCGGCGGCTCCCCGCCGGCCTCGCGACGCCGCGCGCGCAGGGCCCGCAGGCCCGTCCACGCGGCCCCGCAGAGCAGCACGACGGCCCCGATCCGGTTGAACTGGATGGACTCGATCTCGGGATTGAGCCAGCCGTCGTAGGCGAACCACAGCCCCAGACCGAGCAGCAGGACCGGCAGGAAGAAAGGATTGTCGAAAGGGGTCGCGCGCTCCTCCGGATCCGACCCCTCGGGCTCCGCCATGGCCCGAGCATCGGCGAGGCCGCGCCGGACGTCAACGCACGGGGTGGTAGACTCGGCTCCCGGACGCAGGGGGGGAGCGGATGACGGCAAGGGCCGGGATCTTCGGGCTGGCGGCGCTGGTCGTGGCGGGTGGGATCGCCCTCGCCATCTTCCGCTGCGAGGGTACCCCTCCCTCCGTCGAGGTGCCCGCCGAGGTGGTGTTGGGGCGTGAGACCCGGGAAGTGGCGATCCGGGTGGAGGACCAGGGCTCGGGCGTTCGCCGCATCGACGTCACCCTCGTCCACGCCGGCGGAGAGGCACCCCTGCCGGGCTTCCGCGAGCCTCGCTTCGACACGCCTTTCTCCTTCTCCCAGCCACCCCGCCACACCTTCTCGGTGCAGATCGATCCCAAGGCGCTGGGCCTGCGCGAGGGCACAGCACGGCTGCGCGTCGCCGCCCGCGACGGCTCCTGGCGGAGTCGCCTGCGCGGCAACGAGGCCGTGCAGGAGGTACCCGTCGTCGTGGACCTCACACCACCGCGGGTCGCGCTGGAGAGCGGACTCACCTACGTGCGGCAAGGCGGGGCGGGAGCCCTGGTCTACGGGCTCTCGGAGGCCGTCGAACGCGATGGCGTGGCGGTGGGCAACAGCTTCTTCCCGGGCTACGCCCTCGGCCCGGGGTCCGCCGGCTCGCGGCGCGTCGCGCTCTTCGTGCTGCCCGCGGACGCGCCGGACTCGCTGGCCGTGGAGGCGGTCGCCATCGATCGCGCCGGCAACCGCGGCGCGGCCCGGGCGGCGGTGCGGGTGCAGGCGCGACCCCCCAATCCCGAGGTCCCGATCCGCCTCTCGACGCGCTTCCTCCAGGAGAAGGTGGTCCCGCTGGCAGACCGCGAGGGCCTGGAGGCGAGCGATCCGGTGGCCGCCTTCCAGGCCGTGAACACCGAGCTGCGAGCCCGCAACGAGGCCCGCGTCCGCGAGCTGATCGCCGAGTCGGCCCCGCGGCCGCTGTTCCGGGGTGCCTTCGAGCAGCTCCACAACTCCAAGGTGACGAGCCTGTTCGCCGAGCGGCGCGCCTACCTCGTCGAGGGACGGCGGGTCTCCGAGGCCGTGCACTACGGCTTCGACCTGGCCTCCACCGCCCACGTCCCGATCACGGCGTCCCATGGCGGCCGCGTGGTCTTCGCGGACTGGCTCGGCATCTACGGGAACTGCGTGCTGATCGATCACGGGCTCGGGATCGCCTCCCTCTACGGCCACCTCTCGAGCATCGAGGTCTCGGCGGGCCAGGACGTGGAGCAGGGACAGGTGCTGGGGCGCTCCGGCGAGACGGGCCTGGCCGGCGGCGACCACCTGCACTTCGCGATCCTGGTGGGAGGCGTCTACGCCGATCCGATCGAGTGGTGGGACGAGAAATGGGTGCGCGAGCGCATCGCACCACGGCTGGACGCATCCTCGCCGTGAGGGTTTCGGTACGGGCGGTGGTCGCCGGGCGGCTCTTGCGTCGCTACCAGCGCTTCCTGGCCGACGTCGAGACCACTGCGGGAGACACGCTGACCGTCCATTGCCCCAACCCCGGCAGCATGCTCGGCTGTGCGGAGCCCGGGGCGGCGGTCCGCTGCTCCCGCAGCGACACCCCGGGCCGTCGCCTGCGCCACACCCTCGAGATGGTACGGGTGGGGCGTACCTGGGTGGGCGTACATACCCTCCGGGCCAACGACCTGGCCGCCCGCGCCCTGGAAGCCCGGGCCATCCCCGCCCTGGCCGGCTACCGGGAGCTGGCCCGCGAGGTGCGCGTCGGCCCGGGTGCGCGCCTGGACTTCCGCCTGGCCGGGCGACGCGGCGACCCGCGGCCACTCTGGGTCGAGGTGAAGAGCGTGACCCTGGCGGCGGGAGGCGTGGCCCGTTTCCCGGACAGCGTGACCGAGCGAGGCCGTCGCCATGCCGAGACCCTGGGGCGCCTGCGCCGGCGGGGAGACCGGGCGGCGTTGCTCTTCGTGGTGCAGCGGGGGGATTGCGGACGCGTGGAGCCCGCCGACGACATCGACCCGGCCTACGGCGCGGCCCTGCGCGCGGCCCAGGCCGCGGGCGTCGAGGTGCTGGCGGTTCGCGCGCGCGTCACGCCGTCCGCCCTGGTCCTGGAGGGCGCGTTGCCGGTGGCCCTGTGAAGCAGCGCGCTGTGTCGGCACTGCGGCGTCCGCTGCTCGCCTGGTACCGCGACCACCGACGCGACCTGCCCTGGCGCGGCACCCGCGACCCGTACGCCATCTGGGTAGCGGAGACCATGCTCCAGCAGACCCGGGTCGAGACCGTGATCCCCTACTACCAGCGCTTCCTGGCCCGCTTTCCCCATGTGGAGGCCCTCGCCCGGGCCGACCGCGACGACGTGCTCGGCGCCTGGGCGGGGCTCGGCTACTACTCGCGCGCGCGCAACCTGCAGGCGGCGGCCCGCCAGGTGGTGCAGCAGTGCGGGGGGCGCCTGCCGGACCAGGTCCCGGCGCTGCGCGCCCTTCCCGGAGTGGGGCGCTACACCGCGGGCGCCGTGGCGTCCATCGCCTTCGACCGGCCCGAGCCGATCGTGGATGGCAACGTCGCAAGGGTCCTGGCCCGCTGGCTCGGGCTCCGGAAACCGCTGACGGCCGCAGCGCAGCGCGCGCGCCTCTGGCGCGAGGCGGAGGCCTTCGCCCGCGGCCCCCGGCCGGGCGACGCGAACCAGGCCTTGATGGAGCTCGGGGCGCGCGTGTGCACGCCGCGGGCGCCGCGCTGCGACGCGTGTCCGGTGGCGCGGGGCTGTGTCGCCCGCGCCTCCGGCGCTCCGGAGGCGTTTCCGGTGCGCGTGCCGAGACCCGCGCCCGCGCAGGTGCGTGGCGTTGCGGCCCTCGTGCTGCGCCGGGGTCGCGCCCTGGCCGTGCGGCGTCCGCAGGGTGGTCTGCTCGGCGGTCTCTGGGAGCTTCCGGGCGCCGAGCTTCCGGGGCGCCAGAAGCCGGCTGGCGCGATCCCGCGCGTGCTCGCCGAGCGCGTCGGGTTGCGCGTGAGCCGCGTGGAGCCGGCGGGCACGCTGGACTGGGCGTTCACGCACCGCCGGCTGCGCCTGCACGTGTTTCGCTGCGCGGGCCACCCGGGCCGAGTCCGCCTGGACGGCTTCGAGGAGCACCGCTGGGTGTCCCCGGGCGGCTTCGCCGCCCTCCCCCTCGGTATGCTGACGCGGCGGGCCCTGGCCCTGGCCCAGCCGGCCGGTGGCCCGCGCTGGGAGGCCCGACCCTGACCCCCCGCCCGCCGCGCGACGAGGACGAGAGCCGCTCCCTCCTCGAGGAGGCCCTCGGTGACGTGCGCCGGCTGCCCGACCGGGACAAGGTCGTGGCGCCTCCGGCCCCCGCGCGCCCGCCGCGACGCCCGCCGCGCCGTGCCGGCGACGCACCCGCCCGCTTCGAGATCCGGCACGCGGGCGAGCGCATCGAAGGCATCGCGCCGGGGATCGACCGACGGCACCTGCGGCGGCTGCGCCGGGGCCAGGTCCGGGCCGAGCGCGTGGTGGATCTCCACGGCCTGCGCGCCGGCGAGGCGGCCGCGGCGGTGAGGACGGCACTGGTGGAGGCGCTCGCCGCCGCCGAGCGCTGCGTACGCATCGTGCACGGCCGCGGCCTCCACTCGCGGGAAGCTCCGATCCTGAGGCAGCAGCTCGCCGACTGGCTGGCCGAGCCCCCGCACGGGGCGCGCATCCTGGCCTTCGCGAGCACCCGGGATGGCGGCGCCACCAACGTGCTGCTGCGGCGAGAGCGGGGCTGAGCGCGCGCCGCGCGCTATCCTGGCCGCGGAGAGTCGCACCCCGTGAGCAGCGTCTTCGGCCAGGCCTTCCGCATCACCACCTTCGGCGAGTCCCACGGCGGTGCCGTGGGTGTCGTGGTGGACGGCTGCCCGCCGCGCCTCACGCTCGCGGTGGAGGAGATCCAGCGCGACCTCGACCGCCGTCGCCCCGGGCAGAGCCGCCTCAGCAGTCCGCGCCAGGAGCCCGACGAGGCCGAGATCCTCTCGGGCATCTTCGAGGGAGTCACCCTCGGAACGCCCATCGCGATCCTCGTGCGCAATCGGGATGCGCGCCCCCAGGCGTACGAGCACCTGAAGCAGGTCTACCGTCCCTCCCATGCCGACTGGACCTACGAGGCCAAGTACGGGATCCGCAGCTGGCAGGGTGGCGGGCGGGCGAGCGCCCGCGAGACCGTGGGACGGGTGGCCGCGGGCGCGGTGGCGCGCAAGCTGCTGGCGGCGGCCGCCGGGGTCGAGGTGCTCGGCTGGGTCGTGCGCGTCCACCAGGTGGAGGCCAAAATCGATCCGGAGAGGGTGACCCTCGAGCAGGTGGAGTCGAACCCCGTTCGATGCCCGGACGCTGCCGCCGCTGCGGAAATGGCCGAGCGCATCGATGCGGCGCGCCGCCGCGGCGACTCCCTGGGCGGCGTGGTGGAGTGCGTGGCCCGGAACGTGCCGCCGGGCCTCGGCGCGCCGGTCTTCGACAAGCTCGAGGCGGAGCTGGCCCGGGCCATGATGTCGCTTCCGGCCTCCAAGGGCTTCGAGATCGGAAGCGGCTTCGCCGGGACGCGCATGACGGGGATCGAGCACAACGACCCCTTCGTGCCGGGCCCGGGCGACCGCCCGCGCACCGCCAGCAACCGCTCCGGAGGCGTGCAGGGAGGGATCAGCAACGGGGAGTCCGTCGTGATCCGCGTGGGCTTCAAGCCCACCGCCACCATCTCCCAGGCCCAGCAGACCGTGGACCGGGAGGGCCGCGCCGTCACTCTCGAGGCCCAGGGCCGTCACGATCCGTGCGTCCTGCCGCGCGCCGTCCCCCTGGTCGAGGCGATGACCTGCCTCGTCCTGGCGGACCACTGGCTCCGCCAGCGCGCCGTAGACGCCCTGCCGCGCTAGCCGCCCGGCAGGATCGCATGGGCCTGACCTCCGAGGAACAGAAAATCGCGCGCCTCTGCCTCGGCGCCCTGGGCGTCCTGGGCAGCGGGTCGTTGATCGGCGTCGCCTTCTCCCTCTACCTGGTCAACCACCAGCCGTTGCTGCTGATCGCGCTGAGCCCGTTGGGACGTCACCTGGTCCTCGTCGCGCCCCTGGTGGATCCCGTAGCGTTCGTAGCCGTGGCCGTGGGGCGCCGCATGCTCTTCTACCTGGCGAGCTTCTACCTGGGTCGGGCGCTCGGGCCCCTGGGCATCCCCTGGATCGAGGCGCGAGCGGCCTCCTTCGGGGCCTTCGTACGCTGGCTCGAGCAGCTCTTCTCGCGCGCCCCGAGACTCGTCGTCCTGCTGCTCACCGGCCCCACGGTGAGTGCGCTGGCGGGGATCTCCGGGATGCGCACGGCCGTGTTCCTTTCGTACGCCACGCCGGGACTCGTGGCACGCATGCTGCTGGTGCTGGGCTTCGCGGAGTGGGTCCGCGCGTACATCGAGGTCGTGCTGGCCTGGATCGACGAGTACTGGATCCCGGGCACCCTGGTGATGATCGCGCTGGTCGGCCTCTACCGGTGGCGCAGACGGGTCCCGTCCCGCGTCATGGAGGACTGAGGGCCCCGCAGCGCCGGTGACGCGCTGCCCGCGAGCCACCGGCACCACGCCGAGACCGCCGGGTCCCGGGCGATTCGTGCTTCCAAGCGGTGGAGTTGGCCTCGAGTTGCGACTCCCCGAGGCCCTGGGGGGATCTTCCGGGCGCCACCGGGTCCCCCTGCAGGGACACCTGGAAGGAGGGAGACGCTACCATCGGGGCTTCCAGGCGTTCCATCGGGCCGGAGACGGGTGGATTCTCGAGCAGCGGGGAAGCGGCTAGCTGGATGTCGACCCATCCCTCGACGGAGCCGCGAGATCCGGCTGGGGTTCGCCCCGAGCGGCCGAGCACCGGACCCGGGGCCCGACCTGCGTTCCTGCGGCGCTTCCTGCTGGCGCTCCTCCTCCTGAGCGCGGCCCCGACGCCGGCCGCCGCCATCTCGGATTCGTTCGATGCGGATGGCCCCGTGGACCCGGCGCGTTGGACCGAGGACGCCGGGAGTTGGAGCGTCGTTTCCCAGCAGCTGCGCGCCGTCTCGGGCCAGACGCCCCTGCTTCGCTACACGGGCGCCCAGACCGCGACGGTGGACCAGTACCTGACCTTCCAGATGGTCGTGGAACCGCCCGGCTTCGGTGTGGCGTCCCAGTACTACGGTGGCATGCTGCGCCAGAAAGCGACCCCCGGCGGCTCGTTCTACTCCTGCGAGTTCCGCAAGAACAATTCCAACACGGCGATCCGGGCGCTGTGGGGCAAGTGGATCGGAACGCAGTTCGTGGACACGCAGGCGTTCGACGATGCCTTCTCCGATTACAGCTTCCCCAAGTACGTGGCCTGTGAGATCGCCGGAAGCGGGCCGGGCACGACCCTCAAGATCTGGGACTTCGGCGCCACGCCGCCCAACCCCGACCGCTCCCAATGGCCGCCTGCCACGAGGGTGTTCGGTCCGCTCGATGGAGGCGTCGACACCGGCACGTACGTCGGATTGATGGGCGACGGGGCCTCGGGCACCTCCGTGCGCTGGGACGACTTCCGGGCGGGCGACGTTCCGGTCACGCCGACGCCGACGCCCACCGGGACGCCCACCCCGACCCCGACGCCCACGCCGACCCCGCCGCCGACCGGAACGCCGACCCCGACGCCCACGCCGACCCCGACGCCGACCCCGCCGCCCGGCGGGGCCCGCGTCAGCAACGGGCTGGTCGTCTTCTATCCCTTCACCGAGGGGGCCGGCAGCGTGGTCGGCGACCAGTCGGGCAATGGGCTGCCCCTCGATCTCGAGGTCCGCGACGCCGTCGACTGGCAGTCCGGCGAGAACGGCATCGAGCTGAACGGCGGCATCGCACGCAGCGCGGGCCCCGCCAGCAAGGTGATCGACGCCTTGCAGGCGACCAACCAGAGCACCTTCGAGGTCTGGTTCGTACCCACCGGACTTCCCCAGACCTATCTCTTCCCCCCCGCGCGCCTCATCTCCCTGTCCCGTGCCACGGACGTCGAGAACTTCCTGCTGGGACAGAACGGCTTCCTCCCGGGTGGTCAGGAAACGAGCGCGGACGCCGTCGCATTCCTGCGCCACACCAGCAAGGACAGCCTGAATCGTCCGCACCTGGAGGCGCCCGCGGCGATCTCAACCGCACAGGCTCTCACCCATCTGGTCCACACCTACGACGGCACGACCGAACGCCTCTACGTGAATGGCCTGGAGCATCCGACCACGGTCACGCTGACCGGTAGCTATGCGAACTGGTACTCGGATGCGTACTTCCAGGTTGGCAACGAATCCGACCTGCAGAGTCGCGCCTTCCTGGGAACCGTGCGCATGGTGGCCGTCTACGACCGCGCACTCACCGCGGCGGAGGTGCTCCAGAACTTCGCGGCGTCCCCGGACGCGCCGATCCGGCCCCGGGTGGAGACGGGCCCCGACCGGGCCACGCCCGAGGCACCCGGCGCGCCGGCCCACACCGTGGAGGTCGCGGGCTGGGTCATCGACGACGGGCTGCCCGATCCGCCGGCTGGACTGACGACCACCTGGACCACGGTCTCCGGCCCCGGGAACGCGGTGTTCGGAGACCCGTCCGCCCAGCAGACCAGCGTGCAGTTTCCATTGGACGGCATCTACGTGCTCCGCCTCCAGGCGGATGACGGCGCCTCGGTCGGGAGCGACGACGTCCAGGTGGTGGTGAACCAGGCTTCGCCCACCCTGCCGGCACCTACCCACGTGGCGCCCGCCGATCAGGCTGCGTCCGTGTCCACCACGCCGACGCTCGAAGTGGCTTGTCCGGTGCCCGGGGCCGCTGCCGCGCAGTACCTGATTGCCGAGGACGCGGCCTTCGACTCGATCGTCTACGACAGCGGCCCCACGCCCAACGACCCGTGCAGCCACGTCGCCTTCGCCGCGCTCCGGGGCGGACGCGAATACCACTGGAGCGCTCGACTCCAGGATGCCAGCGGGCTGCGCTCGCCCTGGTCGACCCCGACCCGCTTCTCCACGTTGCCGAACGCCCTGCTCTCGACGGTCGCCCTGCGGGACGGCGTGAACGGGTATGCCGGAAGCGGGGATGCGGACATCCGGGGCGACGCGAACGATCCGAGCCAGGCGATCCTCGAGTGGAACCAGGGCGCCCAGGACGTGCTGCGCGTCGGTCAGCGAACCTTCGCGTCCGAGATCATGCGCAGCTTGATCCGCTTCGATGTCTCGAGCATCACGGACCCCAACGCCGTCGTGAATGCCCGGCTCGAACTCACGGGCTGGATGCACGGGCCGAGCTTCCTGTTCGAAAGCCCGAGCTCCCTGTACGAGGTCCTCGGCTCCTGGGGGGAGGGCGACGGGATCGAGAACGTGGCCCCCCAGCCCGGGGAGGTGAGCTGGACGTATCGGGAGTTCCCGACGCCCTGGTCGAGCCCAGGCGCCTCGGGCCTCGGCAGCGACCGCTCCGCAAACCCGCTCGCGCGAGGAACCTTGACCAACCGGCTCCATCACAAGACCTACTGGTCGAGCCAGGCGTTCGTGAACGCCGTGAAACAGTGGATCGCGCAACCCCAGACGAACTTTGGCCTGTTGATCCAAGCCGACGACGAGTCGATCAAGAAGCTCGTGAACCTCTCACCCCGCGAGCATCGAGACGAGGAGTTTCGACCGCGTCTGGTGATCGAGCTGGCGGGCGTTCCCGCCTGCAGCGACGGCGTCGACAACGACGACGATGGCCTGGTCGACCTCGCCGACGCTGGCTGCCGCAACGCGAGCGACCTCTCCGAGGTGCCCGACTGTCAGGATGGCCTCGACAATGACGAGGACGGGCTCCTCGACCATCCCGCGGACCCGGGCTGCGGCGGTGCCGGCAACTTCCGAGAGGACCCGGCCTGCGACGACGACCTGGACAACGACGGCGACGGGGGCATCGACTGGGACGGCGCGGGTGTCGGCCCGGCGGATCCGCAGTGCGGCGCTGGCTGGGCCCGGAGCGAGGCCCCCCAGAGCTGCGGGATCGGCTTCGAGCTGGCGCTGCTGCTGCCGCCCCTGATCTGGCTGCACGGCCGCCGCAGGCGGGCAGCGGAGCGAGCCAGCGCGGGAACGCTGAGCTAGCCCGCCAGGAGCCGCCCGAGGTCGCCGTGCACCTCGAGGCCTGCGTTGCGCCCGGTGCCCTCGAAGCGCACCGCCCCGCCCGCTCCGCGCTCCACCAGACGCACCTCCACCCGGGAGACCAGGGTCTCGTCCACGCGCCGGTGCATCTGCGTCCGCGAGGGTCCGCGCAGCGGCGTGCCGGGAGCCCGCGCCGCGTGGAGCTCGAGCCGCAGGCGGCGGTCACCCAGCACCCAGCGCACCTCCTCGTCGCGGATCTCCAGGGCCTCCACCCGAGCGCCGGTGTAGGTGGCGAAGCGGTGCAGCACGCCCTCGTGACGCAAGCCGACGATGAAGCCCCGAAAGGCGCTCCGCACCCAGGGGATCATGGCGATCGAAGCGGTGAGGGAAGTGCCGACCGGGCCGAAGTGGTTGCTCTGCATCCACACGTAGCCGGAGGGAAAGGAGCGGCCCCAGTCCTTCTCCACGTAGCCGCGCCCTCCGTCCCACGTGACCGGGCGCCCGTCGAGCTCCAGCCGCCCCTCGAGGGCGTGGTCGAAGCTGACGACGCCGTGATAGCACTCCATGAAGGGCACCCAGGCGTACCAGCCCATGATGCCGGGCGAAAGCAGCCGCACCGGCCAGGGCTCGAAGGACGAGAACCGCACCTCACCACGCACCCGACGCTCCGGGTCGTCGATCTCGAGATGGATCGAGTCCTCGCCGAAGCGGCTCTTGCCCACGCGCACGTCGAGGCGGTCCGGGGACGCCTGGAACTCGGCCAGGGGATGGCGGTGATAGCTGCTGCGCCCGGTGGTGCCGTCCAGCACCTGCACGAAGGCGTGGCGGGTGGTCGGATCCGGGCCCAGGAAGAGGCCGGGAATCACCGCGAGACGCTCCCGCTCCGCCGCGTCGACCAGCTTGTAGTACCAGCCTTCGAAGTAGGGCGGGCGCCGCCCGTGTCCCTGGAAGCGGGCCGGATGGAGCGTGTCGCGCAGCCTTCGCATGCGGCGCCGCTCAGATCGAGCGGCCGGCGGCCTCCCAGTAGCGCTGGCGCAGCTCGCGCTTCAGGAGCTTGCCGGACGGGTTGTACGGGAGCTCCTTCACGAAGTCGACGCTGCGCGGCCGCTTGTAGTCGGCGAGGTTCGCGGCGAGGAAGTCGTTCACGTCCTGCTCCGAGAGTCGCTGGCCTTCCCGCAGCTGCACCACCGCCTTGACCTCTTCGCCCCACTCCTCGTTCGGTACTCCGATCACGGCGCAGTCGTAGATGGCGGGGTGCTTGCGGAGCTCCTGCTCGATCTCGGCCGGATAGATGTTGACGCCACCCGAGATGATCATGTCCTTCTTGCGGTCCACGATGTAGTAGAAGCCGTCCTCGTCCACCCGTGCAATGTCCCCGACGGTGAAGAAGCCGTCGCGGAGCGATTCCTCGGTGGCCTGCTTGTTCTTGTAGTACCCGGAGATGAGCAGCGGGTTCTTCACGTAGAGGGTGCCGACCTGGCCCGGCGCCACCTCGCGGCCCTCGTCGTCGAGGAGCCGGATCTCGTTGGCGGGACAGATCTTCCCGCACGAGCCCGGCTTCCGAAGCTGGTCCTCCGGGCCGATGATCGTATTGATCCCGGTCTCGGTGGCGCCGTAGAACTCGTACACGCAGGGATTCGGGAAGATCTCCACCACGCGGCGCTTGAGCGGGAACGGGAAGGGCGCCGCCCCCACGATCAGCCGCTTCATGCTCGAGAGGTCGTAGCGGGCCAGCGTCTCCGGCGGGAGGGAGGCGATCCGGTTCAGCATGGTCGGCACCATGAAGGTCGAGGTGATGCGCTCGTCCTGGATCACCCGCAGCGCGTCCTCGGGATCGAAGCGCCCCTGCACCACCACGCAGCCACCCAGCAGGTGGGTGATGCCCGCCAAAGCCGGCGGCGCCGAGTGGTAGAGCGGGCACACGAGCAGGTGCTTGTCGCCGGGCTCGTAGCGGAAGCCCTGGACCACACCGATCATGAATTCCTGCAGACCCTGCTGGAGGCGCGGGTCTCCGGCGTCGCGGAAGGCGCCCTTGGGCCGCCCCGTCGTGCCGGAGGTGTAGATGATCGAGGAGGCGGACCGCGTCTGGGCCACGAGCTCCTGGTGGCGGCCCTGCTCGACGGCGCTCTCGAAGGGCATCGCCTTGGGCAGGGCACCCTCCCGGGCCGGTCCATCCCCGACCACGAGGAAGGCGTCGTCCGCCACCTTGGGCATGTCGTTCTTCGCCTGCTCGAGGCGCGGAGCGAAACGGTCCTCGCTGACCACCAGCTTCGAATCCGAGTTGTCCACGATGTAGGCGGCCTCGGGGCCGGTCAGGCGGTATCCGATCGCCACCGGCACGGCCCCGAGCTTCTGGAGTGCGAAGGCCAGGTCGTAGAACTCGACCCGGTTGTGCATCATCCAGGCCACGCGATCCCCGCTCTCGATGCCGAAGCGGTCGCGCAGGGTCACGGCCAGCCGCGCCGCGCGCTCCTCCCACTCCCGCCAGGTGGAGCGTCGCGCCCCCTGGACCAGGGCCTCGGATCCGGAATTCTGGCGGGCGGTGAAATCGAGGGTGCCGGGGACGGGATCAGGCATGGGGAGGCTCCTGGTCAGGGGGACGTCGCGTCGCAGTATAGACGCCCGCGCGCCCTGCCGGGCCCACACTCCAGCGAAATCATGGCAGCAGGACGAAGCCCATCACCGCCGCGACCGCCCCGGCCAGCAGCGCGGCGACGCCCAGGGTGGCGTGCAGGTCCCGGGAGCCCTGCCCGTGCTCCAGACGATGACCGAGCCAGCCTGCCGCCAGGAAGCACGCGGCCGCCAGACTGCCCGCCACGGCGTGGGCGGTCTCGAAGGGTGGCCGGTCCCGCAGCCAGGCCATGGACAGCGGCCCCCCCACGAAACCGATCAAGGCCAGGATCACGGCGGGTCGGGCCAGGCGCAGGTGCCGCCGGCGCAGCTCGGCACGCCGCCCGGCAACCCGGCGCGCCCGCCGCAGCGCGAGACCGGCCCGCGCCGCCAGGGCGGCGAGCAGGAGCGCAGTGAGCATCCAGGCCGGATGGATCCAGGCCAGGGCACCACGCACGGGGTCGTGGTCGGCGGGATCCAGTCACTCCACCTTGCGGACCGCGTGGGCGGGGAGCCGCTCCAGCAGCCGATCGAGCGCACGCTGCAAGTAGGCGCCGTCGCGCGACTCGAGCGTCAGCATCACGTAGAAGTCCTCCTGCCCGATGCGGGGATACGAGCCCAGCAGGAGGTCCGGGTACTCGGCCAGCAGCTCGTTCAGGGTCTCCGCGATGTCGCTCTCACGCTGCCGCACGTAGACGCGCCGCAGGACGAACGGCACGCCCCGGAAACGCTCGCGGATCGACTCGAACTTCTTGCGTAGCAGCTCCGGGATGCCCGGGAAGATGTGGACGTTCTCCACCACCACGATCGGGAACCACAGGTCTCCCGAGTCCATCAGCACCGCCTTGGCCGGGAGGCGCGCCATCTTGAGCTGGCTCTCGTTGGGAGGCTTGCCCTGGGCGCGCCCGATGCGCTCCACGATGGACGCGTTCAGCTCGAGCGGCCGCTCGAAGGCGCTGGCGATGGCGTCCATGGTCAGGTCGTCGTGGGTGGGGCCCACCCCGCCCGAGGTGAATACGTAGTCGAAGGCGGAGCTCATGGCCCGGACCTCCCGGGCGATCGCTTCGATGTCGTCCGGGAGGACGGCGATCCGCTCCACGTCCACGCCGAGGGCACGCAACTCCCGGCAGAAGTACGGGGAGTTGGCATCGACCACCTTGCCGGAGAGGATCTCGTTGCCGATCACGAGGATGCCGGCGGTCGGCATGAGCGGAGGGTATCACCTTCCGCTCGGCTTGGATGGAGGCCCCCTCCTCGCGTAGAATCGGGGCGGTGACGCACCGGGTCCGCTTCCTGCCGACGGGCCACTCCGTCTGGGTGCCCGCGGGGACGACGCTTCTGGCCGCCGCCCTCGAGGCGCGCGTGCCGGTGGCGCGCGCGTGCGCTGGAGAGGCGTTGTGCGGTCGGTGCGGGCTCGCCGTGCTGGGCGACCCGGACGCGCTCTCTGCGGCCGAAGCGGACGAAGAGCGCGCCAAGGCGCGCAATCGCGTCGCGCCCGAGCTGCGCCTCGCCTGCTGCGCGCGTGTGTTCGGCGACGTCGAAGCGACAGCCTCGTACTGGTAGGCCGATGCGCGACCCGATCCGGCGGCAGCGGTGCTCCGCACCCAGGAGTTCCCCTCCGCGCTGGCGCGCCGCTAGCCACCCCTCTGCGGAGGCGCCATGAAGTTCGAGACGCTCGCCATCCACGCCGGCCAGGAACCCGACGCCGCCACCGGAGCCACCATCGTACCCGTCTACCAGACGGTGACCTACACGCTGGAGGGGGTCGGGAAGAGCCGGGGCTTCGAGTACTCGCGCGGCGCCAACCCGACCCGCACTGCCCTGGAGACGTGCCTCGCGGCGCTCGAGGGCGGGCGTTTCGCCCTCGCCTACGGCTCCGGCATGGCGGCCATCGCCGGCGCCATGCAGGCCGTGCGGGCGGGCGATCACGTGGTGGTGGCCGACGACCTCTACGGGGGGACCTACCGTCTCTTCTCGCGGATCCTGCCGGACTACGGGGTTCGTTTCTCCTACGTGGACGCCACGCAGCCGGAGCAGGTCGCCAAGGCCCTCGAGCCGGGCACGCGCGTGGTCTGGATCGAGAGCCCGACGAATCCGATGCTGCGGCTCGTCGACGTGGCGGCGTGCGCCACCGTGGCGCACCGGCAGGGGGCGCTCCTGGTGGTGGACAACACCTTCGCGACGCCTTACCTGCAGAATCCCCTGTCCCTGGGCGCCGACCTGGTGGTGCACTCGACCACCAAGTACCTGGGTGGGCACTCGGACGTGATCGGCGGCGCCCTGGTGATGAACGACGAGGAGCTGTTCGCGAGGCTCAAGTTTGCCCAGAACGCCACGGGCGGCGTGCCGGGCCCCTGGGATGCGTGGCTCACCCTGCGCGGCGCAAAGACCCTCGCGCTGCGCATGCGCCAGCACGAAGCGAACGCCGGGCACGTGGCGGAGTTGCTGCGCACGCGGACCGAGCTGGCGCGGGTACACTACCCGGGCTTCCCGGACCACCCGGGCCACGAGCTGGCGCGGCGGCAGATGCGCGGCTTCGGGGGCATGGTGACGGTGGAGCTGGCGGGGGGCGAGGCGGCGGCCCGGCGCCTGTGCGAGGCCACCCGGCTGTTCGCCCTGGGCGAGAGCCTGGGCGGGGTGGAGTCGCTGATCGGCCACCCCTGGACCATGAGCCACGCGGCCTTCCCCCCCGAGGAGAAGCGCCGCAAGGGGATCACCGAGGCGGTGGTGCGCCTCTCGGTGGGAATCGAGGACGCAGAGGACCTCTGCGCGGATCTCGTCCAGGCGCTCGAGCAGGCGGCACGCGCCGCATGAAGCGCGCGGTGCTGCTGGTGGACCACGGCAGTCGTCGGGCGGAGGCAAACCGGACCCTGGACGAGATGGCGGAGCTGGTGCGGGCGCGCCGCCCCGACTGGATCGTCCAGGTCGCCCACATGGAGCTGGCTTCGCCCGGCATCGCCGAGGGACTGGCCGCCTGCCTGGCCAAGGGGGCCCACGAGGTGGTGGTGCATCCCTACTTCCTGGCGCCCGGACGCCACAGTACCCGCGACATCCCGCGGATGGTTCGCGAGGCGGCTGCCAGCCATCCCGGCCTGGGCGCCCTGCGCGTACGGGTGAGTGAGCCGCTCGGCTCGCACCCGGCCCTGGTGGACGCGATCCTCGACCGCGTCGATGCACCGGAAGACCCGTAGGCGCGGGCCCCCGCGTGCTCGCGCGCGCCACGGCCGGGTTCCCCCTCTGGGCGTTGCTCGCCGCCCTGGCGGCAGCCGTGGCGCCGGGTCCCTTCTCGGCCCTGCGCGGCGCCATCGCGCCGCTGCTCGGCATCGTGATGCTCGGGATGGGCATGACCCTCGAGGCGCGCGACTTCGCGCGCGTGCTCGAGCGGCCCGCCGCAGTCTTCCTCGGGGTGACCCTCCAGTACGCGATCATGCCCTTCGCCGGTTGGGTGGTGGGCCTGGCCCTCGGCCTCGCTCCGGAGCTCGCTGCGGGCGTGGTGCTGGTCGGGAGCTGCCCGGGCGGCACCGCCTCGAACGTGGTCTGCTACCTGGCCCGCGGCGACGTGGCGCTATCCATCACCCTCACCACGCTCTCGACGCTGCTGGCGGTGGGCGCCACGCCGGCCCTCACCTGGATCTATGTGGGCCAGCGTGTGGACGTGCCGGTCCTCGAGATGCTGCGGAGCATCGCCGCCGTCGTGGTGCTCCCGGTGGTGGCCGGGGTCGCGGTGAACACCCTTTGGGGACGTCGGCTCGAGGCCGTGAAGCACCTGTTCCCGCTCCTCTCCGTCGCGGCCATCGTGCTGATCATCGCCATCGTCGTGGCGCTCAACCACGCCCGGCTCGATGCCCTGCTGGCACCGGTGGCCGTTGCGGTGGTGCTCCACAACGGGCTCGGCCTCGCCCTCGGCTACGGAGCCGCCCGGGCCCTGGGCCGCTCCGAGAGCGAACGGCGCACCCTGGCCATCGAGGTCGGCATGCAGAATTCGGGTCTCGGCGTGGCCCTGGCGAGTGCCCACCTCTCTCCCGCGGCGGCGCTGCCGGGAGCGCTCTTCAGCGTGTGGCACAACCTCTCGGGGGCCCTGCTGGCGAGCTGGTGGTCGCGACGCCCGGCATCCGGGGAGGACGGCGCTCGTGTATGATGCAACTGGCATCGGGGAGGGCTTGCTTGCGCCGAGGTCGCCCGACGGCACAGGACGCCGGCATCGGGTGCGCCGCGCCGTGACCCCGGGCCCGCGACGTCGCGACGGCTGGTTCTGGCTGCTCGCGGGCCTGGCGCTGCTCGGCGCCGTCAACGCCGCCTCCATGCTGCTCTCCCCGCAACGCTGGTACCACGAGGCGCCGGCCGCGGTGCCGGACTTCGGACCCTACAACGAGCACTTCGTGCGCGACGTGGGCTGCGCGTTCCTGACCGTGGCCGTCGCCCTCGGGTGGGCGGCGCTGCGGCCCGCCTGGCGGTTGCCGCTGGTCGGCACGGCCGCCGTCTTCCTGGTCGCCCATGCGGTCCTGCACGCCTACGACACCCTGCGCGGCTACGTGGCCGCGGACCACTGGTGGATCGACGTGCCTGGGGTCTACGCACCGGCCGTGCTCCTCGTGGTCCTGGTGCTGCGGCTGACGCGCCGTCCGCAGCAGCAGCCTGGCGAGACTCCGGGCTAGCTCTGGCTAGTCCGTCGACGCGAACAGCCGGCGGCGAACGCTCGGGTGGGCGAGCGGCAGGAGCGCGGCGATCCCAAGCAGCAGCGTGGCCACGTAGAAGCGGGGCGTCCCGGGGGCGAGCAGCGTCGAGCCGAAGAAGGAATAGGCGAAGGCGCGCAGCGGTGCGCCCACGGCCACCGCCACCAGGAACGGGAACGCCGCGAGCGTCGAGAAGCCCGACGCCCAGTGCACGGGCCCCATCGGCCCGGTCGGGTAGGCGGTGGCGAGACCCACCAGGAAGGGGCCCGCCGTCTCGACCCGGCGCTCGAGGGCGCGCATGGCCTGACCGTAGCGCGGGCGCAGCCAATCACGCCCGATGCCACGCCCGACACCGAACTTGAGCGCGGCCGAGAGCAGGATGCCGAGGGCACCGAAGGTGGTGCCGAGGGCGGTGCCGAAGCAGACACCCCCCGCCGAGAGGACCACGACCGAGGGCATCAGGAGGAAGTGGCGGAACACGACCAGCGCCACGAAGACGGCGGGGGCCTTCCAGCCCAGGCCGGAGATGGCCTGCTGGATCGAGTTGGCCTCGAACTCGATGCCCAGCCGCCCGCGCACGACGCCGCCCGCCACGAACAATCCGACCACCAGCAGCAGCAGGAGGAAGGGCAGCCGGTGACGGTGCATGGGCGAGAGGCTAGCCGAAGGGAGTGGGGAACAGGCCGAAGCCACCGTCCACCCCGAACACCTGACCCGTCACGTGGCGCGACTGCTCCGAGGCCAGGAAGACCACCACGTCGGCGACATCTTCGGGCTCCGCGAGACGCTTGAGGGGTGTCCACGCCGCCAGGCGCCGCTCCGGCTCGGCTTCGAGCCAGCCGGTTCGTACCGGGCCGGGCCGCACCGCGTTCACGGTGATGCCGAAGCGGCCCAGTTCCACCGCAGCGGCGCGGGTCACCGATTCGAGGGCGGCCTTGCTAGCCCCGTAGGAGACCTCGTCCGGGAAGCCGTCGGCGCCCCCGGTGCTCACGTTGACGATGCGTCCCCAGCGCGCCCCGTGCTCGATGTGTCGCCGGGCAAACTCCGCCACGAGCAAGGCGGGCGCGCGCGCGTTCACCGCCTGATGCAGGTCCCAGCTCGCCGCGTCGAGGGTGCGCAGCCGGCGGCCCAGGTTGTCGCGCGTCCGCAGGCCCGCCGGCACGAAGCTGTCGCCAGCCCAGGCGGCTGCGTTGTTCACCAGGACCGAGACCGGGCCGAGGGTCTCCTCGGCCTTGGTGAAGAGCCGCACCGGCGCCGCCGCGTCCGCCAGCTCCACCTCCTCGGCGACGGCCAGGCCGCCGCGGTCCGCGGTCCATTCCACCAGCGCGTCGCCGGGGGGGTCGCCGTGCCAGGCGAGCAAGAGCGACGCCCCTTCGGCAGCCAGGGCCCGGGCGATGGCGGCACCGATACCCCGGTTGGCGCCGGTCACGAGAGCTACGCGCCCCTTGAGTCCGGCGTCGATCACGAGGCATCTCCCGCGCCGCTCTCCTCCTGGAAGCGCAGCTCGAGGGACTTCCAGCGTGCGAAGGCCGACAGCGCGCCTCCCGCCGAGAAGAGCAGGAGCGCGCCGAGCAGCCGGGCGTGGAAGCCGCGTGAGACGAGCATCCCCATGCCGAGCTCGCCCTGAAAGGCCTGGATGAGCAGCACCGTGGCGATCGCCATGGGCACGCCGCGCGCCATCACGCCGTTCCAGAGCAGGAAGCGCGCCCGGCCACGCGCCCGGATGCGCTCCCATTCGGCCCGCGACGCGTGCCTTCGCTCCGTCACGGTCGCCTTCCCGGCCTTGCCCGAGCCCGCGTGGCGGTCGCTCCCGAGCGACGCGCGCTCTCGCGGATGTAGCGGCGCGTGATGGGCGAGAGGTCGTCGGGCGGCACCCGGCACTCGATCAGGACGAAGTCGCGGATCTCATGGGCAGCGCGCAGTGCCTCGCGCAGCTCGGCGCGCGTCTCGGCCCGGAAGCCCACCCCGTCCCACGCCTGCGCCAGATCCGCGTACGGCCAGGGCGGCAGCTCCAGCAGATCCTTGCGCGGCGAGACGGGACGGAAGATCTGCCAGCCCGAGTTGTTGATCAACACCACCACGGGCGAGAGCCCATGTCGTGGGGCGTGGGAGATCTCGGCTCCCGTCATCTGGAAGCCGCCGTCGCCGCAGAGCACCAGCGGACGCACGCCGGTCCCGATCTGAGCCCCGAGTGCCGCCGGAACCGCAAAGCCCATCGAGGCATAGAATCCCTGGGCGAAGTAGAGCCCACCGCCGTGCAGACGAAGCTCGAGACCTCCGAACAGCATGTCCCCGGACTCGGCGAAGACGTGATAGCCCTTGTTGGCCGCCAGGAAGTCGTTCACCTCGAGCAGGAGGTCGTTGACCGACAGCCGCCTCGCCTCGCGCCGACCGGTCCGCGGGCGAGCACGCCTCAGGTTGTCGTGGTAGGTGACCTTCTCGCGAAAACGGGGCAGGCGCTCAGCGGCGAGCGCCGCCACGAAGTCGCGAAGCATGACCTCCGTGTAGGTGTGGAACGACACGTTCACGCGGCCGTACAGGGCCCAGACGGCGCGCTCGCGGCGCACCTGGGGACGGGCTGCCCCCAGGTTCATGTCCGTGAGCTCCGTGCCGAGCGCGAGCACGAGGTCCGCCTGGCGCACGCGCTTCTGGATGGCGGGCGGGCTGAATGGGCCGATGTGGATGCCCATGTGCAGGGGATGGTCCATGGGAAAGACACCCTTGGCCAGGACCGTCGTGACCACGGGGATGCGGAGCTTCTCGGCGAGGGCGAGGAAGTCGCGCTCGGCCTTCTCCCGGAAGAGTTCGACCCCGCCGAAGAGGATGGGTCGGCGGGCTGCACGCACGCGGGCCACGCTGTCGGCCACCGCCTCGGCGAGCTTGCGCGGGTCCGAAGCGGCGGGACGGAACGTACCGTCCCAGTCGAGGATGGGCTTCGGGACCGGGATCTCCCGATCTACCATGTCACGGTGGATCTCCAGGTAGCCGGGCCGATGCTGGGTCTGGATCGCCCGGACCACCTCGTGGATCTCCTCGGCGGCCCGTTCGGGCTGGCGCAGCACGCGGGCGTCGCAGGTGACCTCCTGGAACATACGCCACTGGCTGAGCACGTCCTTGGCCTGGTGGTGGATGCCACTGAGCTTCTGTTCCGCGTCGCCGGGACCGCCGGAGACCACCAGGAGCGGAACCTGCTCGGCATAGGCTCCCGCCACGGGGTTCAGGACGTTGTGCCCCCCGGCGCCATAGGTCACGCACAAGACGCCCAGACGTCGCGTACTGCGCGCATAGCCGTCGGTGGCGAAGCCGACCCCGGGCTCGTGGGAGAGCGTCACGATTTCGAGACCCCGCTCGCGCCCGAAGCGGTGGAAGAGCCCGAGCACCAGGTCGCCGGGCAGACCGAACAGATGAGTCACGCCCGCACGCTTCAGGTACGCGACCAGGAAGTCGCCGAGCGCCATGCGCGCCCGCATGCTGGAACGTCTGCGGCCCTCAGCCGCCATGGGGGCCGTCCTGCCCGGTGAGTCCGGCCGCCAGCTCGAACCAGTGCAGGGCGGCGACGACCAGGGCGTGGCTGATCTCGCCGCGGCGCAGGCGCCCGCGCAGCTCGCGCACCGGCACGAGCTCCACGGCCGTCTCCTCGGAGCCTTCGTTGGAAACCGGACCGACGGGACGCGCCTCGCGGGCCCAGAAGGTGTGTACCTGATTGTCGAACAAGGCGGGATTCGGGTTCAGGACGCCGATCGGGTGCAACGCCCCCGCCGCGTAGCCGGTCTCCTCGCGAAGCTCCCGGCGGGCCGCAGCGAGGGGACTCTCGCCGGTGTCCACGATCCCGCCCGGGATCTCGAGGGTGAGCTCGCGAGCGCCGTGGCGCCACTGGCGCACCATGACCACGCGTCCGTCCGGCGTCACGGGAACCACGTTCACCCAGTCCTCTGCCTCGAGCAGGTGGAAGGCATGGACGTGACCCGTGCGCGGGGATCGCGCCAACGTGCGCCGCACGCGAAAGACAGAGCAGTCCTGGACGTCCTGCGCCTCCAGCACGGTCCACGGACGCGGAAGGGACATCGAGTGCCAGCGTAGCACGCCCGGCGAACGCCCTCGGGCGCTTCAGCGCACCTGATCGATCAGGATCGTGACGTCGACTGCACCGGGCTGCACGGTTCCAGGGAGCGCCCCCTGGAGATCTCCCGGTGTACGCGTGCTCGCATTGCCGTCGGCGTCCAGGCGGGCACTGAGCCGCAAGGGACCCTCGAACGGCATCGTCTCGATCATGCGATCACCCGGACCGAGCTCGAAGGACAGTGGAAAGCGCGGCCCGGCGACGCGCTTCACGGCGAGCGGTGGACCGTCGCCATCACGACGGGCGATCAGGAACAGGACGGCCCCCTCGGGCACCCGCTCCGCCAGTTCCGGCGCGAGGGCCACGGTGCCGCGCACCGGAGCCTCCGCCTCGGCGCCCACCGGCGGCGCCCCACGCCGTCCTCCGGGCATCGGTCCGCCGCCCTCCTCGGGGGTCGGGTCGGTCCCCGACCGCTCCGGGAAGATGCGAGAGAGGTCCGGGGCTTCGGACCGCTCCCCGGTCACGTACGGCTCGACGTTGCGATCGCATGCCAGGGCGAGGGCCAGGGCCCCGGCCAGGAGAGCGATGGGGATACGGAACATGGCGGAACCGACGGTAGCGCCCGGGGCCCCGCCGCGCGCAGCCAGGCCTGGCTGAGCGAAGGTCGACAGCCCCAGGAACGAGAGCGCCCCGGGGCCGCTCGGGCCGCCGGGGCGCGTCGTCCGAGCCCCCACCCCCCTGCTGGAGGACTCGGATACCCTGTCGATCGGCAACTCCAGCGGATTCTTGAGCCCCCACGGCCGAGGAGGCCCGTCCTTGCACGCGCCCGTGCCCCTGGACGAAGCCAGCCTGCCCGGCTTCCTGCGCCGGGCCGGCCTCCTGGCAGACGGGACCCGGGTGGCGGTCGAGCCGGCCGGGGACGGCAACATCAACTGGGTCCGCCGCGTCCGCGCCGGCGACGGACGATCGTGGATCGTGAAGCAGGCCCGCCCGGCCCTGGAGCGTTTCCCCGAGTACCGGGTCACCCCGGATCGCATCCTCTTCGAGGCGCGCTACTACGAGACGGTGCGACCCTGGGACGACGAGAAGGTCCTCCCCGAGGTCCTGCACTTCGATGGCGACGCCCGGGTGCTCGTACTGGAGGACCTCGGCCCGGTCACCCGCCTCGACCACGCCCTCCTGGCGGGCTCCGATGGCCGGGCCCCGGTCCGCCGGCTAGCCCGCTTCCTGGGTCGGGTGCACGCCGCGAGCGCCGAAGCGGGCCTGGCAGGTCGCTTCGAGAACCACGAGATGCGGCGCCTGCACGGCGACCACATCTTCGACCTCCCCTTCCACCCCAACGACTTCCCCCTGCCGCCCCAGCTGCGCTGCCGGGCCGAGGCGCTCTGGCAGGACCGCGAGCTCGTCGAGCTCGCCGCCGCCGCCTACCAGCGCTATGCCACCGGTCCGGAGGGCGTTCTCGTGCACGCCGACGTCCAGGCCGGCAACGTGCTGCTCGCGCCCCGGGCGAAGCTGCTCGACGCCGAGATCGCCCACGTGGGGGACGCGGCCTTCGACCTCGGCACGCTGCTGGCCCACGTGCTGCTGCCGGCCTGTGCCCGCGGGAGCCTGGCGGCCGCCCGCTCCACGGCCGCGCAGGCCTGGGAGGCCTACCGCGAAGCCTGGCCGGCGGGTCCGCCCTTCGCGGACGTGGCTCGCTACGCAGGCATCGAGATGGTTCGCCGCAGCGTGGGCGCCGCGCGGGTCGCCGCCGTGGAGGCCCAGGAGCCTGCGCTGGCCGCCTTGGGGCTCGGTACGTCGCTGATCCGCAATCCGCCGAGGGATCCTCGCCAGCTCGGTGGCTAACGGCCCGCCCTCTGCGTCTCCGGTGTGACGGGAGGCTCGTCGTCCTCCGCCCAGCGGATGCGCTCGTAGTCGAAGCCGTCTGCCACCACGTTGAACTTCACCACCTCGAAGTACGGCGAGAGGTCGAAGTCCCGGGGCGTCAGCAACGTCGGGTGCCGCATGCGGAAGATGCCGGTGTAGGTCGGACTCTCGTGACCAAAGACGCGGCGCAGGACACCGCGCCGCGGCAGGTGGGGCGAGCGGCGCCCCTCCGGGTAGCTCACGATGGGGAGGATCGGGAAACGCACCTGCTGGAACAGACGCCCGATCAGGCCCGAGCAGATCACCTCCGTGATCTGGCCGCTGCCGAAGTGGAGAGCGGTGCGCCGCCAGCGGTTCGGCACCATGGAGACGGGGATCAGGTAGCGCGCGAGGTCGAAGAGATGACGCAGGTCGTAGCGCCAGCCCATCGCCGCCACCGCCTCGTCCATGATGCGCTGCCGGTGCTCGTGGCGCAGCTTTCGGGGGCGGCAGACGCGCAGATTGAAGTCCACGTACTTGAGGAGGGGCGCGGCCACGACTCCCTCCGGCAAGGCCTCGACCACCAGGTGGGCCGCCTCCTCCCCGAACTGCTCGAGAGCCTGCTCCCGCAGATCGCCGCCCCGCACCAGCAGCTCGTCCCCGATGTAGAGCGCTGCGTGCGACCAGCAGCTCTGGGTCAGATACTTGATGATTGCGGAGACGCGCTGGTCTCCCTCCACCAGCACCACGTCGCCCTTCTGGACGCGGCCGCACAGGGAGTCCGGGTCGTTCCAACCCCGGCGCTCGTAGTGCGGGAGCGGCTGGGTCAGGTAGGACACCATCTGCCGTACCAGCCAGCGCCTCATGGCTCGCCACCTCGTGCGCAGGACCACCCCGCGTCGTGGACCCGCTCCGCATCCGGCTCGCCGGGCGGCCCCCCGCCCAACCGGTGCCGCTTGCGGGGCGGCGGCCCCCCTGCCCCCCCGCCGGCAAGCGCTTCCGGCGGGGGTTGGGGCCCTGCCCCCTCACAGCTCTCCGGGCCGGCGGGACGGGGGCATCTTACGCCCCCTTCGCCTTTCGGCCCGCCGCGGGCCCGGGCTGAGCCGTGGCGCTCTGGATGGGGCGCCTGCCGCCAGGCTTCGGAGCTCCGTCGCACCACGCCCCCGAAAAGACTGGCGATTTTCCATAGCCGTTTCCCCGGCCGTGTTGTATCCTTAGGACTCGTAAGAAATCCCTTTAATTTACAGATACTTATAGGATCTTTGGCGAGCAGAAGGGATCCGATGGACGTCAGAATCAAGGCCAGCGTCGAGTTCACCGTCTCGGGCGCCGCCCTGGAGGACGCCTTGGCGGAGTTCGATGAGCTCTCGCTGGAAGGGCTGCTCCGGGAGGTGATCGACAAGGCGGTTGCCTGCGACGAGATCCGCGTGAAGGTCCTCGAGGGTCCCAACACCCTCGAGGAGTACGATCAGCAGCAGGAGCGCGCCAGCTCCCAGTCCTGAACCCCGGGACGCCCGGGGGCGCTCAACCAAACAGACGCAGCTGGAGCGGACCGGTAGCCCGCTGGGGAAGCGCCGGCGGCGCCGCGGTCGCCCCACGACTCGGGACCCGAGGCCGGTAGATTCCCTCGGCGCGGGCGTGGTCGAGGAGCCGCAAGTAGAAGGCCCGGAAACGCGGCCCGTGGTTGAAGTGCCGCAGGTGTGCCAGCTCGTGGCAGAGCGTCGACACGAGGCTCGAGTAGCGCAGCGGGCGCCCGGTCACTGCGTGGAACAGGCGGATCCGGATGCTTCCGTCCGCAAAGCAGATGCCGTAGCGACGTTTCACGTTGCGACGCTCGGCTTGCAGCGATCGGAAGCGCAGCCCGAAGCTTGCCGCGAGCCGCTCCGCATCCCGGTTGAGACGTGCCACCAGCTCCTGGGCCGTGCGCCGGTCCATCGGTGGGGACGGAGTGTCTCGATCCACCCCGCGGACGTCAAGCCACGCCCCGCACTTGTTATCCTCGAAGCGTGTCCGAACAAGGCCGCATCCAGAGCCTGGCACTCTTCCCGCTGGCGAGCGTGGTGCTCTTCCCGGGTGGACGCGTGCCCCTGCACATCTTCGAGCCGCGCTACCGTCAAATGACCCGCGACGTGCTGGCGGGCGACCGGCGCATCGGCATGGTGGCCATTCCTCCGGAGCACTTGACGGAGGCGGCCGGGGATCCCCCGCTCTATTCCGTGGGGTGCGCCGGCAGTGTCGAGCAGGTGCGGAGGCGGAGCGACGGACGCTACGACCTCGTGCTGATCGGCACGCATCGCTTCCGCATCCTCGACGAGCCGGCGCGCCCCACCGACCGCAAGTATCGCATCGCCAGCGTGGAGACCCTGGAGGAGGCCGTGGACCCGCTTGAGATCCCCCGCCTGCATGCGTTGCGCATGAAGGCGATCGAGCTGCTGGCGCGGCTGGTTCGTCACCTGACCAGCGACGCGGCCGTCCCCCTGCGGGCGGAGCGGTTCGCCGGCATCGAGGACGCCACCTTCGTGAACGTCCTCTGCCAGCTTCTCGATCTCCCGACGCCCGAGAAGCAGGGTCTCCTGGAGGCCGAGGGGCTGGCGCACCGCTGCGAGCGGCTCGTCACGGTGCTTCGCTTCCGGCTGGCGGAGCTCGAAGGCGGCCTTCCGGAGCCGCCCCGGACGCTCCACTAGAGAGCGCGAAAAAACCCGATAAAGTCAGAGAAACGGCGTCCGGTCGAGGTCGAGCGCCACCCTCCGAGATGCGGATTCCCGACCGCGACACCGTCGCGCAGCGACCCAGGGGGCCTCAACGAAGAACCCGGACCCGCTGGTTTCGTGACCGGTTTCCGCGCGCCAAAACGTTGGTTCTCGTCGGAAAGAAACCCCGTCTCGCGGGTTGCTTGCGCGTGTAGGGGGCGCCCCGGGACCGGCCTCTTTCGGCCCTTGCGGGCGCGCCGGGCGGTGTGCTCTACTGCGCCCGCTTGTGGGGATGCTCCAGCCGGGAAGTCGCCCGGAGACCGCGAAAATCTCCGAGAATCAATAGATGGATCCCTGCCCCTCCCTGTGGAAAGGAGTGCTCCGCCGCTTGGCGTCGGAGCTGCCGCCGATCGCCTTCGAGGCGTGGCTGCGGCCCCTGGCCGCCGAGCCGGATGGGGACGGCCTGCGCCTGCTGTGCCCTTCGCCGTTCCACCGCGACCGGGTGCGCGAGCGCTACCTGGCGAAGATCGTCGAATGCGCCGCCCGGGAGGGAGGGCGCCGGGTCCCGGTGAGCCTCGACGTGCAGGCGTCGGACCGGGAGGCGGCGCCCGCCGGAAACGCCTCCCCCGGGGCTCCGACACGGAGCGTCTCGGGCCGCGACGGGCGCAGCCCCGAAGCCGCGGCGGGTGCGACGCGGGTCGCCCCTCGTGGTCCGGGGCGGGACGCCGCCGGCTGCACGCCCCAGCGGACCCTGCCCTACACCTTCGAGACCTTCGTGGTCGGGCGCTGCAACGCCCTGGCCCGGGAAGCCGCCCTGGCCCTGGCCCGGGGCGGACAGCTGGCGCTGAGCCCCCTCTACCTGCTCTCGGCACCGGGGCTCGGCAAGACTCACCTGGCCCGCGCCGTGGCCGCCGAGGCCGCCGCCGGACGGGCCGTGAGGACCCTGTACGCCTCCGCGGAGCACTTCACCAGCGAGTTCATGGCCTCGATCCGCTCGCGGCGCACCGCCGAGTTCAAGCGGCGCTTCCGCGAGCAGTGCGACCTGCTGGTGGTCGACGACGTGCATTTCCTGGCCAACAAGGTGTCCACGCAGCTCGAGTTCTTCCACACCCTGGAGCACCTGCGCAGCGTCGGGGCGCATGTCGTGCTGACGGGCGATCGGCTGCCGAAGCAGATCTCGGGCCTCGACCCGTGTCTCGAGTCCCGTCTCGCCAGCGGCCTCGTGGCCGAGATCGAGCCCCCGGACGCCACCGTGCGCCGACGGATCCTGCGCACCAAGGCGGCTGCCGGCGGCGTGCGGCTGCCCGACGACTGCCTGGACCGGCTCGTGGAGGCGGTACGCGGCAGCGTGCGCGACCTCGAGAGCGTCCTGATCCAACTGGTGGCCAGCGCGTCGCTGCTCAAGCGATCCATCGACCTCGAGCTGACGGAGGCGGCGCTGCGCAAGCTCTTCCCGGCCCCGACGCGCTGCGGCCAGCTCGAGCCCGCCGAGGTGATCGAGGTGGTGTGCGCGTTCTTCGGCTTTCCCTCCCAGGCGCTGGCCTCCCGCTCACGGCGGCGCGACGTGCTGATCCCGCGGCAGATCGCCATGTACCTGTGCCGCCGCTACACCGGCGCCTCCCTGAAGGCCATCGGCCGCGCCCTGGGGCGAGACCACCCCTCGGTGACGAACGCCGTCGCCGCCATCGAGCGCCTGATGCTGGAACGCGTGCCCCTGCGCTATCAGGTGGAGGCGCTATCGGACCGCCTCGACGGTCGCAGCGGGAGCGGTGCCGGAGCAACGGGTACGGGCCACCTCGGGTCCCCGCGCCCAGGAGTACAGCCCCCGCAGGCCCCGACCCCGGCCTGAAGCCAGGAGTCCTCCCGCGGCGTGTCTCGACTCCGATACGGGCACCGAATTCCTGGGACAGGACCCTAGCCGGCCGCAGCCGCCGGCTCGCGCCGCCAGCGCCGCGGGCCACTCTCCGGTGCGCGGCGGTCCGGCTCGAGGGAGGCGGGATCCCGGGCCGGATCCTCGAAGCGGCGAAGGATCTCGTACCGGGTGCTGCGCTCGGCTGGTACGCGCCCCATCTCCCGGATGAGCCGGCGGATGTCTTCGGCCGGAAGGTTCTCGCCGAAGTCGGCCCCCGACTCGCGGCTGATGGACTCCTCCATCAGGGTGCCCCCGAAGTCGTTGGCGCCGGCCAGCAGGCCGAGCTGGGCCAGCTTAGGACCCATCTTCACCCAGGAGACCTGGATGTTGGGGATCCAGGGTCGCAGGAACAGACGTGCCACGGCCAGGAGGCGCACGTCCTCCGGCGCGGAGGAGCCGGGCCGGGCCCCCAACTCCTGGAACAGCCGGTTCAGCGAGTGGATGAAGCCGAGGGGCACGAACTCCGTGAAGCCGCCGGTCTCCTTCTGGAGCTCCCGGAGGAGCGCCAGATGGTTCGCCACGTGCTCGACCTCCTCGATGTGCCCGTACATGAGCGTCGCCGTGGAACGCAGACCGACGCCGTGCGCCGCCTTGACGATCTCCACCCAGCGATCGCGCATCAGCTTGCGAGGGGCGATGATCCGGCGGATCCGGTCGTCCAGGATCTCGGCCGCGGTGCCGGGAATCGTGCCGAGCCCTGCTTCCTGGAGCCATCGCAGGTAGTCGGCCAGCGGCATGCCGCTCTTCTGGTGGCCCCAGTCGATCTCCTCGGGCGAGAAGGCGTGGATGTGCAGGTCCGGGAAGGCGCGCTTCAGAGCCACCAGGATCTCGTGATAGTGGGTGTGGTCCTTGTTGGGATGGATGCCGCCCTGGATGCAGACCTCCGTGGCGCCGCGGGCCACTGCATCGCGCGCCTTCGCGACAAGGTTCTCCATGGAGTGGTCGTAGGCATCCGGGTCGTCCTTGTGACGCGAGAATCCACAGTAGCTGCAACCCACGTAGCAGACGTTCGTGAAGTTCATGTTCCGGTTGACGACGTAGGTGACGACGTCTCCGTTGTCCTCGGCACGGGCCACATCGGCGGCGCGCATGAGTGCGTGGAGATCCGCCCCCTGGACGCGCAGCAGACGCACCGCCTCCGAGGTTGCGAGTTCGCGCCCCTCGAGGGCGCGCTCCAGGATGCGCGCCACGTCGGGATCGATCCCTCCCAGCAGCCGTTGCAGACTCATGCGGCCTCCTCGCGTGACGTCGCGGCTCGCGGCCGGACGTAGCCCTCGGCATCCGCCCGGCGCAGCAGAAGCTCGCGCATGGCCGGTTCGAAGAGCTCGGGATGCCCCAATAGATGCTCCGGGTAGACGGGCAGGCGCTCACGCAGCCGTAGACCCACCGCCTCGGTCCGGCGCCGCAGCTCGACCAGCTTCGGCCACGGCGCCTCGGGATTGATGTAGTCGATGGTGAGGGGCGACACGCCGCCCCAGTCGTTCGCGCCGGCCGCCAGCAGACGCTCCAGCAGGGTGCCGGCCAGGTTCGGTGGCGCCTGCACGTTCATGCGCGGACCGAGCACGAGCCGGGCCAGCGCCACCCAGCCCACCAGCTCGTCGTCGGTGGGCCCGGGCGCGTCCCGCATGGGCGTGTCGGGTTTCGGGTGGAACGGCTGCACGATGGTTTCCTGGATGTGTCCCTGGGCGTCCGCGAGCTCGCGGATGGCCAGCAGCGTGTCCACGCGCTCCAGCTCCGTCTCGCCGATCCCGAGCAGGATGCCGCTGGTGAACGGGATGCCGAGCTCGCCCGCCTCCCGGTGCATGCGCAGCCGGCGTGCCGGCTCCTTGTCGGGCGCCTCCCCGTGGGCCTGGCCGGGGCGCCGCAGGCGTGCGCTCGTGGTCTCCAGCATGAGGCCCATGGAGGCGTTCCAGGGTCTCAGGCGCTCCATCTGCCGGCGTGTCAGCAGCCCCGCGTTGGTGTGGGGGAGCATGCCGTTCTCGACCGCCACCCGGCAGGCGTCCACCAGGTGGTCTGCGGTGGTGGCGTAGCCCCGCGCATCGAGCCACTCCCGGTGCGCCTGCCAACGCGCCTCCGGCTTGTCGCCGAGGCAGAAGAGCGCCTCGTTGCAGCCCGCCCGGACCGCGCGACGTGCGACCTCCGCCACCTCGTCGAGCTCGTAGGTCCGGGCGGCCGGATCGTCGGGAGTCCGGGCGAAGGTGCAGTAGCTGCAGCGGTTGCGGCACAGGTTGGTGAGCGGGACGAAGACGTTGCGCGAGACCGTGACGACGTCGCCCCGGCCGCGTCGGCGGCTCTCGCCCGCTGCCTCCACGACCGCCTCGCGCACGCGGGGGTCGCGCAGGGCCAGGCCCAGGCGCTGCGCCGGCTGCCGCGCGAGCCGTCCGCTCTCCACGGCTTCACGGACGACCGCTTCTGCTTCCCGGCAAGGAAGGGGAGCGTCGGGGGACGGGAGGGTCACGAAGATCCTTCTGCCCGGCTCACGCCCGGCCTCGCGACTATACCACGCCGCCTAGGGTGTCCAGTTTCGTAAAGGCGTAGACAGTTTTGTTCTTCTCATCGGGCTGCTCCCCAGACGAGCTCGGCCGGTGTGCGGCCCTGGAGCCGGTAGCCATGGTGCGGCCGCTGCTCGTTGTAGAAGCGCAGGTAGCGCTGCAGGGAGGCTTCCAGCTGCGCCGCGTGGGTGAAGTAGCGGCGCCGGAACTCCACGCGCCAGTGCTCGTGCAGGATCGTGCCCTGGAGGCGCTCCACGAACCCGTTCGTCCAGGCGTGGCGGGGCTTGGTGCGCGTGTGACGGATCCCGAGCTCGCGGCAGGCCTCCGTGAAGGTGCCGCGGAACTCGCTGCCCCGGTCGGTCAGGACGCGCTTGACGGGCCAGCCGGCCCGGCGGTAGAGCGGGACGAGGACCTCCCGCAGGAAGCGGGCCGTGGCTTCGGCCGTGGGCTGCACCAGGACGGCGACGTGGGCCGTGGCGTAGGAGGACGCGGCATCGCAGGCCGTGATCTGCCAGACGCGTCCCACGCCCTTGAGCTTGCCGATGTAGAAGCAGTCGAGGCAGACGA
>JBFIML010000021.1:0-66148 GCA_041611735.1 Myxococcota bacterium
GCTGGGGCGACCCCTCCTCCAGGTCCAGCTCCGGGTGCCACTGCACCGCCAGCACCTCGGGACGGTCCGCCAGCTCCAGGGCCTCCACCGTTCCATCCTCGGCCCAGGCCACTGCCCGCAGCCCGCGCCCCGGACGGGCCACCGCCTGATGGTGCCAGGAGGCCACGTCGAGACGGGTCGCGCCGTAGATGCGGGCGAGCTGGCAGTCCGCAGCCAGGCGCACCGGGTGCCGGGTGGGCTGCTCCTGGGAGATGCGGTGGGCGACGCCCTCCCCGACCACGTCCGGCAGATGCAGGTGCAGGTCACCGCCCAGGGCCACGTTCAGCACCTGCATGCCGCGGCAGATGGCGAGCAGCGGGACCCGGCGCGCCAGGGCCGCCCGGGCGGCGGCCATGTCCGAGGCGTCCCGCTCGGCGCACACCGAGTACTGGGCGTGATGGGCCTCGGCTCCGAACAGGCTCGGATCGATGTCGCCGCCGCCGCAGAGCAGGACCGCGTCCACCTCCGCGATCACGTCCTCCGGGTGATCGTCGCCCGGCGGGATCAGCACGGTGGCGCCCCCGGCCAGGCGCACGGCGTCCACGTAGCCCGCAGGAACGTGGAAGCGCGGCCGTTCGGCGCCGTCCCGGTGATAGGTGTTCAAGGCCACCAGCGGACGTTGACGCTCCGCGCGGCGTGCGTGCCCCACGCTCAGATCCGTTCGAAGTACCGCGCCCGCTCCACGTCGCTCACCGTCGCCTCCAGGGCGCGCTGCTCGCTGCGCGCAAAGTGCAGCAGGTGCTCGACGACGGCATCCCCGAAGGCGCGACGGGCGAGCTCGCTCTTCTCGAGCTCGGCCAGGGCCACGTCGAGAGTGCGCGGGAGCCGGGGCAGCTCGCCGGCGCGGTAGGCGTCCCCGCAGAAAGCCGGACCCGGATCGAGGCCGCGTTCGATTCCGTCGAGACCCGCCGCCAGCAGCGCCGCGTACACGAGGTACGGGTTCGCGTCGGCCCCCGGGATGCGGCACTCGACGCGCAGCGAAGGGCCGCGTCCCACCACCCGCAGGCCGGCGGTCCGGTTGTCCCAGCTCCAGGCGATGCGGGTGGGAGCGAAGGTGCCCTCCCGGTAGCGCTTGTAGGAGTTCGGGTTCGGGGCGAAGAACCAGGCCAGCTCCCGGACGTGGGCCAGCAGGCCGCCCAGGAAGCCGCGAAACAGCGGGGACGCCTCCACCGGGGCCCCGGCGAGACGCTCCGCGCCGGGGAAGAGCGCCTCGTCCTCGGCGTTCCACAGGCTCAGGTGGACGTGCAGGGAGCTCCCGGCCAGCTGCTCGTTCCACTTGGCCATGAAGCTGACGGCCCAGCCGGCCGCCGCGGCGATCTCCTTGGCGGCCGTCTTGTAGATCACGTGGCGATCGGCCATCTCGAGGGCCGGCGCGTAGCGCAGGTTGATCTCGTGCTGGCCCGGCCCCCACTCCCCCTTGCTGAACTCGACGGGGATCGCCGAGGCGTCCACCGCACGCCGGATCGCTCCCAGCACGGGCTCCGCGTAGCTGCTGGACAGCACGTGGTAGTCCTCCACGTAGCTCCCGGCGGTCTTCAGGCCGTGCCAGCGCTTCTCGCGCGCCTGCGCGTAGCTCTCCCGGAACAGGTAGAGCTCGAGCTCGCTGCCGGCCTTGGCCACGAAGCCCAGGTCGCGGGCCCGCTCCACCTGTCGGCGCAGGATCGTGCGCGGCGCCACCTGCACGGGCACGTCCCGCTCGGCTTCGAAGCCGTCGCACAGGACGAGCGCCGTGCGGTCGAGCCACGCCGCCACGCGCAGCGACGCGAGGTCCGGCACGGCGTGCAGGTCCCCGTAGCCCGACTCCCAGTTGGTGAAGCTGTAGCCGGGCGTCGGGTCCATCTCCATGTCGCACGCCAGCAGGTAGTCGCACACGTGCATGCCGTGCTCGGCGACCTCGTCCAGGAAGAAGCGCGCATGGATGCGCTTGCCCACCAGGCGGCCGTAGAGGTCCGGCAGGGCCGTCACCACCGTGTCGATGCGGCCGGCCTCCACCTCGCTGCGCAGCCCCTCCAGGTCGAGCCGGCCCGGCTGCGCCCCCCCCCGGGCACTCACGACCCGGCTTCCTCGGGCTCCTCGTCGGCCAGGCGCTCGGCCACCGCACGGAACAGCGAGAGCTGCGGGGGCGGCGCCTCGTCGTCCACGACGATCGGGTACTCGTCGGAGAAGCACGCATCGCAGTGACCGTGCTTGAGCTGCGCGGCCGCGCGCCGCAGCCCATCGAGGGAGAGGTAGCCAAGGCTGTCCGCCCCGAGGATCGCCCGGATCTCCTCGGGAGTGTGACGGTGGGCGATCAGCTCTTCCCGGGTGGGCGTATCGATGCCGTAGTGACAGGGCCCGATGGTGGGCGGGGAGGACACCCGCACGTGCACCTCACGGGCGCCGGCGTTGCGCAGCATGCCGACCAGCTTGAGCAGCGTCGTGCCGCGCACGATCGAGTCTTCCACCAGCACGATCCTTCGCCCGTTCAGCATGCCCCGCACCACGTTGTGCTTGACCTTGACGCCGAAGTGGCGGATCGATTGAGCGGGCTCGATGAAGGTGCGGCGCACGTAGTGGTTGCGGATCAGGGCCGTCTCGTAGGGGATGCCGGACTCCTCGGCGTAGCCCAGGGCGGCCGCATTCCCGGAATCGAGGACCGGCACCACCATGTCGGCGGCCACCGGGTGCTCGCGGGCCAGGGCGCGGCCGAGCTCCTTGCGGAAATCGTAGACGTTGCGGCCCCAGAGCTGCGAATCCGGGCGCGCGAAGTAGATGTGCTCGAAGATGCAGAAGGCCTGGCGCGCAACCGTCGCGAAGGGCCGCAAGGTGCGCAGCCGCCCGCGCCGGATCACCACCACCTCGCCCGGGTCGATGTCCCGCTCGGTCTCGGCTCCGATCAGGTCGAGGGCGCAGGTCTCGCTGGCCACGACCCAGGCCCCGTCCAGGCGGCCCAGGGTGAGCGGGCGGAAGCCCCAGGGGTCGCGGGCGGCCACCAGCGCGTCCTCGGCGAGCATCACCAGGCTGAAGGCGCCGCGCACCCGCGAGAGCGCGTCGATCAGGCGCTCCTCCGGACTCCGCTCCCGGGAGCGGGCCAGCAGGTGGACGATCACCTCGCTGTCCGAGGTGGAGGTCAGGATCGAGCCGCGCCCCTCCAGCTCGCGCCGGATGGCCGACGCATTGACCAGGTTGCCGTTGTGGGCCAGCGCCACGGGGCCGCCGTCGGTGGTGGCGCAGAACGGCTGGGCGTTGCGCAGCGAGCTCTCGCCCGCGGTGGAGTAGCGCACGTGGCCGATCGCGTGGCGGCCGGGCAGGCGCTTCAGGATCTTCTCGGAGAAGACGTCGGCCACCAACCCCATGGCCCGATGCACGAAGGGCTCGCGCCCGTTCGAGGAGGCGATGCCGGCGCTCTCCTGGCCGCGGTGCTGGAGCGCGTAGAGCCCGAGGTAGGCCAGGTTCGACGCTTCCGGGTGGCCGTGCACGCCGAACACCCCGCACTCGTCGTGGAAGCGGTCGCGTTCGCGTTCGGCCGCGAGCCGGGCGAGCCCATGGGCGGCGAGCGGGGATCGGCTCATGCTTCCTCCAGGCGCCGGGACAGGGCCCGCTCCCAGATCCGCGCCAGCCCCGTCACCTGGCGATCGATCCAGGGGGTCCCGGCGGGCGGCCCGATCACGAGCCGCTCGCCCCCGGTCTCGCCGAGGTGGCGCAGGGGCACCCGCTGGCGGGCGGCCAGCCGGACCAGCTCCTCGGCGTTCTGGCTGGCCACCACGACCCGGCCCGTCGACTCCCCGAACAAGAGCGCCTCCGGCCGCACGGCGTCGGGGAGGCTCAGGACGGCCCCCACCCGCAGCCCCGCCGGCCCCGTAAAGGTGCACTCGGCCAGCGCCACGGCAAGGCCCCCGTCCGAGACGTCGTGGGCACAACGCACGTTGCCTGCCCCGATCGCCTCGGCGAGCAGCCGGTGCAGACGCCGCTCCGCCTCCAGGTCCACGGCGGGGGGGACCCCCGCCTCGAGCCCCCGGCGCAGGGCCAGCCACTCGCTCCCCCCCAGCTCCTCGCGGGTCTCGCCCAGCAGGCAGACCGAGAGGCCGGGCGCCGGGAAGTGCGAGACCGCATGGCGCTCCCAGGGCTCGAGCAGCCCGACCATGGCGACGGTCGGCGTCGGGTAGATGGAGCGACCGGCCGTCTCGTTGTAGAAGGACACGTTGCCGGACACGACCGGGGTGCCCAGCTGACGCGCCGCCTCCCCGAGGCCCCGCACCGCCTCCCGGAACTCCCACATCACCTCGGGCTTCTCCGGGTTGCCGAAGTTCAGGCAGTTGGTGAGGGCCAGCGGTCGGGCGCCTGTGCAGGCCACGTTGCGGGCCGCCTCGGCCACCGCTGCCAGCGCCCCGCCGTAGGGGTCGAGCCAGCACCAGCGCGGGTTGCAGTCCACCGCCAGCGCGATCCCCTTGCGGGTGGGCGTGCCGTCCTCGCGGCGGATCCGTACCAGCGCCGCGTCGCCCCCGGGGCCGAGCACCGTGCTCCCCTGCACGAGCTGGTCGTACTGCCGCCAGACCCAGCCCCGCGAGCCCAGGTTCGGGGAGTCGAGCAGGGCCTCGAGGGCCTCGGCCAGATCCTCCTCCGGGGCCAGCGCGGCGGGGTCCAGCTTCTGGCGCTCGCGCAGGTCGGCGGGCTCCCGGGCCGGGCGGTCGAGTACCGGCGCGCTTCGCGACACCGGGTCCACCGGGATGTCCACCACCACGTCCCCGTGCCAGCGCACGCGCATGCGGCCGTCGTCGGTGACGCGTCCCACCACCACCGCCTCGAGCTCCCAGCGCGCGAAGATCTCCCGCACGCGCTCCTCCTGACCGGCGCGCGCCACGAGCAGCATGCGTTCCTGGCTCTCCGAGAGCAGCAGCTCGTAGGGGGTCAGGTCCGCGGCGCGCTGCGGCACCCGGTCGAGATCCATCTCGATGCCCGTGCCGGCGCAGCTCGCCATCTCGAAGGAGGAGCAGGTGAGCCCGGCGGCCCCCATGTCCTGGATGCCCACGATCGCGTCGGTCCGCATCAGCTCCAGGCAGGCCTCGATCAGGCACTTCTCGGTGAAGGGATCGCCCACCTGCACCGTGGGGCGCTTGGCCTCGCTCTCCTCGTCGAACTCCGCGGAGGCCAGCAGGCTGGCGCCGTGGATGCCATCCCGCCCGGTCTTGCTGCCCACGTAGATGACGGGATTGCCGACGCCGGAGGCGCGTGCCCGGAAGATGCGGTCCGTCTCCACCACCCCGAGATTGAAGGCGTTCACCAGGATGTTGCCGCGGTAGCACGGATGGAAGGTGGTCTCGCCGCCCACGGTCGGTACGCCCACGCAGTTCCCGTAGCCGCCGATGCCGTCCACCACGCCCCGCAACAGCCAGCGCTGGCGGGGGTCTTCCAGGGGCCCGAAGCGGATCGAATCCAGCGACGCGATGGGCCGGGCTCCCATGGTGAAGACGTCGCGCAGGATCCCGCCCACCCCGGTGGCCGCCCCCTGCACGGGCTCGATGAAGGAGGGGTGGTTGTGGCTCTCGATCTTGAACACGACCGCGAGGCCGTCGCCGATGGAGACGGCCCCGGCGTTCTCGCCGGGGCCGATCAGTACGGCCTCGCCCTCGGTGGGAAGCGTGAGCAGGTGCCGCTTGCTCGACTTGTAGGAGCAGTGCTCGGACCACATGACCGAGAAGATGCCGAGCTCCGGAAAGGTCGGCGCGCGCCCGAGCAGCTCAAGGATGCGCGCCCACTCCCCGTCGGTGAGCCCGTGCTCCCGAGCCAGGGCGCGATCCACCGTCGGCTCGACCCGCTGCCTCACCGGCCCGTTCCCCGGGCCACCGCGTCGAGCAGCGACCCGAGCACCCGCAGCCCGTCGTCGCCGCCGAGGCGCGCGTCCACGGCGTGCTCCGGATGCGGCATGAGTCCGAACACGTTGCCGCGCACGTTCACGACGCCCGCCACGTGGGCCACCGACCCGTTCGGGTTCGCCGCCTCGGAGAAATCCCCGTCCGGCTTGCAATAGCGCAGCAGCACCTGTCGGTTCGCTTCCAGGCGGGCCAGCTCGTCGGGTTCGGCGAAGTAGCGCCCCTCGCCGTGCTTGATGGGAAGCCGCAGCACCTGGCCCTCCCGCGCGCGCGTGGTGAAGAGCGTGTCGTCGCGCTCCACGCGCACGTGGACCCAGTCGCACACGAAGTGGAGGCCGCGGTTCCGCAGCAGGGCTCCGGGCAGCATGCGGGCCTCGCACAGCACCTGGAACCCGTTGCAGGTGCCGAGCACCGGGCCACCGGCCTCGGCGAAGCGCCGCACCGCTCCCATCACCGGCGAGAAGCGCGCCATGGCTCCACAGCGCAGATAGTCGCCGTAGGAGAAGCCCCCCGGCAGTAGCACGGCTCGAGTCCCGGCCGGAAGCTCCGCCTGGCGATGCCACACGAGACGCGCCTCGGCCCCCAGCACCGATTTCACGGCGAAGGCCATGTCCCGGTCGTCGTTCGAGCCCGGGAACTGGATCACCGCAAACACGGCCCCTCCCCTACTCGAGGCCCAGGTGCCGACGGATGCGCGGCAGCGGGGGCTCGAGCTCCGGCACGAAGGAGAGGCCGGTCAGACGCTCGTAGGTCTCGATGTAGCGCCGCGCGGCCTCGCAGCGCACCTCATCGGGCAGCGCGGGCGGCGGCCCGTCCCCCCGGTAGCCGCCCTGGCTGAGCCAACGCCGCACGTACTCCTTGTCGAGGGCCGTGGGGTCCTGCCCGGCGGAGAGCGCCTTCTCGTAGCTGTCCGCGTACCAGTAGCGGGAGGAGTCGGGGGTGTGGATCTCGTCCACCACCAGAAGCTCGCCCTGCTCCGCGAGCCCCATCTCGTACTTGCTGTCCACCAGGATCAGGCCCTGCTTCTCCGCCCAGCGCGTGCCCTCGGCGAACAGCCGCAGGGCGATGTCGGCGGCCCGGTCGTAGAGCGAGGCCTCGGTGGCCCCGGTCCGGATCAGCTGCTCCCGGGACGTGAGCTCGTCGTGGGCACCCTTCTCGGCCTTGGTGGTGGGGGTGAGCAGCGGGGAGGCCAGCCGCTCGTGCTTGTGCAGCCCTTCGGGCAGCCGGTGGCCGCAGTAGAGGCGTTCCCCCCGCTCGTAGGCGGTCCAGATCGAGGTGGGGCTCACCCCGGTCAGATAGCCGCGCACGACGAACTCCACCGGAAGCAGCCGGCACTCCCGGGCCACGGTCACGTTCGGGTCGGGAACCTCGATCACGTGGTTCGCAGCGATCTCACCGGTCCGCTCGAACCAGAAGGCGGCCAGCTGATTCAGGACCTGCCCCTTGAACGGAATCGTGCCGAGCACTACGTCGAAGGCGCTCACGCGGTCCGTGGCCACCAGGATGCGCCGTCCCGCCCGCACATAGCTGTCGCGCACCTTGCCTTCGATCCGGGTACCGAGCCCGGGCAGATCGGTCCGCTCCAGGGTCCGCTTGCACTGGGCCTGGAGCACGGCGGGGTCCAGACTCACGGGGCCTCCTTTCTCTCGTCGAGGGCCGCGATGCGGAAGTCCTCGATCACGGGATTCGCGAGCAGCTTGGAGCCGAGCTCGCGGAGCAGGCGCTCTGCCGCGGGCCGGTCGGTCCCCTCCAGCTCGATCTCGAAGAGCTTGCCCTGGCGCACCTCGCCGACGGCGTGGTAGCCCAGCGAGCGGCAGGCCCGTTGGATGGCGCGTCCCTCCGGATCGAGCACGTCCGGCTTGAGGGTGACGAACACGGTCGCCTTCACGCCCCCGCCTCCGAGAGCGTGCGCGCGAAGATGGCGTCCACGTGCCGCAGCGCCTCCTCCAGCTGGAAGCAGCGCTCGACCTCCTCCTTGCTCAGGCTGCGGGCGATCTCGGCGTCGCCGAGCACGCGCTCGCGGAAGTCGCCGCCGTGCTCCCAGGACTGCATGGCATGCTGCTGCACCAGGCGGTAGGCATCCTCGCGAGACCGGCCCTTGGCCGTCAGCGCCAGCAGCAAGGTGCCGCTGAAGGCGAGCCCGCGGGTCAGCTCGAGGTTGGCTCGCATGCGGTCGGCGTGCACCACCAGCGTCTCCACGAGGCCAGCGAAGCGATGCAGCATGAAGTCCACGACGATCGTCGCGTCCGGCAGGACGATGCGCTCCACGGACGAGTTGCTGATGTCGCGCTCGTGCCAGAGCGCCAGGTTCTCCAGGGCGGCAAGGGCGTGGCCTCGGACCACCCGGGCCAGCCCCGAGAGGTTCTCGAGGCGCCAGGGATTGCGCTTGTGGGGCATGGCCGAGGAGCCCTTCTGCCCCGCACCGAACTCCTCTTCCACCTCGCGCACCTCGGTGCGGGCCAGGTGCCGGAACTCGACCGCGAAGCGGTCCAGGCTCGAAGCCAGCAAGGCGAGCGTCTGGACGAAGGCGGCGTGTCGATCGCGCTGCACGACCTGGGTGGCGGCCGGCTCGAAGCCGATGCCGAGCCGCTGGCAGACGGCCTCCTCCACCGCCGGAGGCAGGTGCGCGAAGGTTCCCACGGCCCCCGAGAGCTTGCCGACGCACACCTCCTCGAGGGCGCGCTCCAGGCGCAAGCGGTTGCGCCGCATCTCGTCCCAGAAGACCAGCAGCTTGAGCCCGAAGGTGGTGGGCTCCGCGTGCACCCCGTGGGTGCGGCCGATCATGGGCGTGTGGCGATGCTCGAGGGCGCGCCGCCGGAGCGCGTCCATCACCCGGCTCACGCCCTCGAGAAGCAAGCGGCCGGCGTCGCGGAGCTGGAGGGCCAGGGCGGTGTCCAGGACGTCGCTCGACGTCATCCCGTAGTGGACCCAGCGGGCTTCGGGACCCACGCGCTCGGCGAGCGCCGTCAGGAACGCGATCACGTCGTGGCGGACCTCGCGCTCGATGGCGTCGATGCGCGCGGGGTCCACCTCCGCCTTGCGGCGGATCGTCGCCATCGCCTCCCGCGGGATGGTTCCGCGGTGGGCGAGCACCTCGCAGACGGCCAGCTCCACCTCGAGCCAGCGCCGATAGCGGGCCTCGTCGGTCCACAAGGCCTGCATGGCTGGCCGTGCGTAGCGTCCGATCATGGCGATCCCACGCGGAGGAAGGTGTACCCCAGCAACAGATAGTACATCACCGGGATGGCTAGCAGGTTCGAATCGATGCGATCCAGGATGCCTCCCATGCCGGGCAGCAAGCGGCCGGCGTCCTTGATCTGCGCATCGCGCTTGAGGAGCGATTCGACCAGGTCCCCGACGATCCCGGCCATGGCCAGCAGCACGGCGAAGCCGACCGCCATGCCCCAGCCGAGGCCCCGCGAGAGCTCGGGCCAGAACAGCTCGAAGCTCCCCTTGGCCGCCAGCCCGGCGGCCGTGCCGAGCACGATGCCGCCGAGCGCCCCCTCCACGGTCTTGCCGGGGCTGATGGTGGGCGCGAGCTTGTGGCGTCCCCACGCCCGTCCCGCGAAGTAGGCGCCCACGTCGCACAGCACGACCGTCGTCACCGTGAAGAGCAGATAGAACGTCCCGGCTTCGGAGTGATTGGCCGCCGCCGCCAGGGGTCCCCACTTGGTCGCCACGACGTCCGGAAAGAAGCGCAGAACCACGGCGTGGCTGAGCAGCCAGCCCACGTAGAAGACCCCGAAGAAGGTGCCCGAGATGCTGGCCAGGGCCTCGCTGATCTGGGCCTTGCCGATCTGCACCACCATCACCACCAGCAGCACCGCCGTCATCAGGATGGTGGCGTGGTACTCGTTGCCCACGTAGGCCACCACCGGCAGGGCCGCGCCCGCGGCGAGACCGAGCCCCACCTGGGGCTGTGCGCCCTTGGCCTCGATGAGCTGGTAGAACTCGCGCAGGGCCAGCAGGACCAGCACGATGACGCCCGCCAGGAAGAACAACCCGCCGCGCACGATGAGGTAGAGGATCGAAGGCACCAGGATCGCGGCGGAGAGCAGCCGCAGGGCCAGCTCGTTGCGCCGGGGCGCCGACGTGGGGGCCGCCGGGGTCGGGGGCCGCGGGTGGAGGGGCTCGGCGCGGACCACTTCGGCGGGCTTCTCGCTCATGCCGATCCCGCCGGCGACCTGGCCTGCGCGCCGGCTCCGGTCGATCCGAAGCCCCCCTCCCCCCGCTCGGTCGCGTCGAGCTGCGCCACCTCGTGCCAGCGGACCCGCGCCACCGGGGCGACCACGAGCTGCGCCACCCGGTCGCCCCGGCGCAGGGTGACGGGTTCGCGGCCGGCGTTCATCAGCACCACACGGAGCTCCCCGCGGTAGTCCGCGTCGATGGTGCCCGGCGCGTTGGGAAGCAGCAGGCCGTGGCGCAGGGCGAGGCCGCTGCGCGGCCGCACCTGGCCCTCGTAGCCGACGGGCACGGCGATGCGAAAACCCGTCGGGACCACGGTCCGTGCGCCCGGCTCGATGACCACCTCACCGTCCACGGCCGCCGCCAGGTCGAGGCCCGCCGAGGCGGGCGTGGCGTAGGCGGGCAACGGCAGGTCCTCGGCACCCGGCATGCGCGCGATGCGCACACCCACCGCGTCCGGCTGCGGCACGCGCTGGCTCACGACGCCGGGGACCGCACCGGCTGCCCTACTCCTGGGCCGCGAGCTCCGCGAGCGCCTCCTTGCGGGAGAGACGAACACGGCCGGTGGGGTCGATGTCGATGCACTTGGCCAGCACCTCGTCCCCCTCGGACACCACGTCCGTCACCTTCTCGACCCGCCCCTCGGCAAGCTGGCTGACGTGGATCAGGCCGTCGGTGCCCGGGAAGATCTCGGCGAAGGCGCCGAAGTCCGTGATTCGCTTCACCTTGGTCAGGTAGATGCGGCCGATCTCGGGCTCCTGGGTCAGCTCCTCGATCATGGCCTGCGCTCGCGCCAGCTTGCTCGCATCGGGAGCGAAGACATGCACCTCGCCCGAGTCGTCCACGTCCACCTTGGTGCCGGTCGACTCCTGGATGGCGCGGATCACCTTGCCGCCGGGCCCGATCAGGTCCCGGATGCGGTCGGGCTTGATCCAGATGACGCCCAGCCGCGGCGCGTACGGCGACATGTCGGCCCGGGCCTCGAAGCGACCGCCCAGGGCCTCGAGCGCGTCCGCCTCCATCCGGTCGAGGATGTGCAGGCGTCCCTGCCGGGCCTGCTCCAGGGCCCGTTCCATCACCGCCCAGTCCACGCTGCGGATCTTGATGTCCATCTGCACGGCCGTCACGCCTTCGCGCGTCCCGGCCACCTTGAAGTCCATGTCGCCCAGGTGGTCCTCGTCGCCGAGGATGTCCGACAGCACCGCGACCCGATCGCCTTCTTCGATCAGGCCCATGGCGATGCCCGCCACCGGAGCCTTGATCGGAACGCCTGCGTCCATGAGTGCGAGGGTGGCGCCGCACACCGTGGCCATGGACGAGGAGCCGTTCGACTCCAGCACTTCCGCCACGATGCGGATCGTGTAGGGGAACGCATCCCGCTCCGGGAGCACCGCCTGCAGCGCGCGCTCCGCCAGGACGCCGTGGCCCACCTCGCGGCGACCGGGTCCGCGCAACATGCGCGCCTCCCCTACCGAGAAGGGCGGGAAGTTGTAGTGCAACATGAAGGGCTTCTGGTAGCGCTCGGTCAGGGCGTCGATGGTCTGCCGGTCGTCGTTGCTTCCCAGCGTCGCGTAGACCAGCGCCTGGGTTTCGCCCCGGGTGAAGAGCGCCACCCCGTGCGCGCGCGGCACCACGCGCAGCTCGCAGGCGATGGAGCGCACGTCGGCGGGAGCGCGGCCGTCGATGCGCACGGCCTCGTCCACGGTGCGCTTGCGCATCAGCTCGGCCCGCAGGTCGCGCAGGATGCTGCGGGTCTGGCCGGCCAACCGCCGCAATCCCTCGCGGCGCTCGTCCAGGGCGGCCAGGCTGTCGAGGGAGACCGGCGCGCGGCGGAACTCGTCCACCAACGCCCCGACGACCTCCGTCTCCACGGCCCGGATCGCCTCGTATCGCTCCGCCTTCACGGGAATGCGCACGGCTTCCCGCAGGCGGGCCTCGGCCAGCTCCCGCGCGCGACGCTCCAGCTGGCTCTTGTCTTCGGGCGGGGGAAGCTGCCGCTTCGGCCGCCCCACCCGGCTGCGCAGCTCCTCCTGGACGTCCAGGAGCGGCATCAGCTGTTCGTGGGCGAAACGGAGCGCGGCGAGGATCTCGGGCTCGGGCACCTGCTTGGCGCCCCCCTCCACCATCACCAGGGCGGAGCGGCCGCCTGCGACGACCAGGTCGAGATCGCTCTCGTCCAGCTGGGAACGCAGCGGGTTGCAGACGAACTGCCCGTCCCGGCGCCCGACCCGAACCGCGGCGATGGGGCCGAGGAACGGAACGTCCGAGAGGGTGAGGGCGGTGGAGGCCCCCAGGAAGGCCGCCACGTCGGGCAGGTTCTCGCCGTCGGCGGAAAGCACCGTGGCGATGATCTGGGTCTCGTCCCGATAGCCCTCGGCGAACAGCGGCCGGATCGACCGGTCGATGAAGCGCGAGACCAGGATCTCGCGATCCGAGAGCCGGCCCTCGCGCTTGAAGAAGCCGCCGGGGATCTTGCCGGCCGCCGAGGTCTTCTCCACGAAGTCCACGGTGAGCGGGAAGAAGTCGATCCCCTCGCGGGGGGCCGCCGTGGCCGCCGTGACGAGCACGACGGTCTCGCCGCAGGTGACGAGCGCTGCACCCGCGGCCTGCTTGGCCATGCGGCCGGTCTCGATGGTCATGGTGCGGCCGCCCACCTGGCAGTGGACGGTCTCGGGCTGGAACCAGTAGGAAGGCATCCGTCAATGATCTCCTCTCCGGCACCCGCAAGCCGGGGGCCGGAGCTCGAGGACGGCGCCGGGGGAGGGACGCGGCGGCATGCAGGATCGGGGATGCGCGAAGCTGCGGGTCGCCGGAATCGGGAGCTTCCCGCACGCCGCTTCGCGGATCGCCGAGTCCTACATCCCGCAGGCCGATCCGCACCGCCCGGGTCGTCCGTGAACCAGACAAGGCCGCCCCGCTCCGGAACGGCCGCTCGCGCCTCCGCCTACCGCCGCAGACCGAGGCGCTCGATCAAGGCCTGATATCGCGCTGGGTCGTACCTCCGCAGGTAATCGAGCAGGCGGCGACGCTGGCTCACGATCTTGAGCAGCCCCCGCCGCGAGTGATGGTCCTTGCCGTGGGCCTTGAAGTGCTCGGAGAGCCCGTTGATGCGTTCGGTGAGGAGCGCCGCCTGGACTTCCGGCGATCCGGTGTCCGCGTCGTGGGTTCGGAACTCCTGGATCAGGGCCTGCTTGCGTTGGGACGCGATCAAGCGGACGACTCCCCCCGGGATCGGGCGGCGCGGTGCACCGGCACTCCCCGGACCCTGGCCGCGCCGCCGATCAGTACCAGAATCAGCGGGTTGCAGCAAGGCGGCGCAGCACGCGGAGGGGGCGAAGGCGACGGTCGGGCCCCACCTCCAGAATGGCGATCAGGGCCCCGGTGGGATCGAGCGCCGCCAGGCGCTCGCCGGGCTGGCGCACGGCCCCTCCGCTCGGCAGGGCCCCGCCGTGGAGCACCCGGCCGGCGTCCGCCGCGGCGAGCCGCAGCGTGGGCAGGCCGAGCACCGCCACCGGGCGCAGCAGCCTGGCGTCCAGGGCGCCGCCCTCCGCCGCCCGCTCCAACGCCTCCGGCGGCTCGGCCTGGGAGATTTCGAAGGGCCCGCTACGCAGCCGGCAGAGCGACTTCAAGTAGGCGCCGCACCCGAGTCGCGCCCCCACGTCCGCCGCCAGGGCTCGCACGTAGGTCCCGGGCGAGCACTGCACCTCGATGCGCGCCTCGGGCGGGTCGAAGCCGAGCAGGTCGAAGCGGTCGATGCGTACCTTGCGCGGCGAGCGTTCCACCTCCTCGCCCCGCCGCGCCAGCCGGTAGAGGGGTACGCCGCCCTGCTTCACGGCGCTGAACATGGGCGGAAGCTGCTCGTGCTCACCGCAGAAGGAGGCGAGCACCTCCGTGAGCATGCGCGCGTCGGGAAGCGGCCCCGAGTGGCGAGCCACCACGCGCCCGTCGCCATCCTGTGTGTCGGTCTCGACCCCGAGGTGGACGGTGCCCCGGTAGACCTTCGGATCGCCGCTCACGAAGGGAATCAGCTTGGTGGCCTCGCGCACCGCCAGCGGAAGCACGCCGGTGGCCTGGGGGTCCAGGGTTCCCAGATGACCCACGCGTCGCGTGCCGAACCAGCGGCGGGCCGCGTCCACCGCATCGTGGGAGGTCCAGCCCGGCGGCTTGTCCACCACCAGGAATCCGCTGGGCCCCGGCGACTCGGGGGCCCGCCGCCTAGCCCGTCGGCTCATGATCCAGACCCCGCAGGATGTCGAGCGCCCGGTCGCCCAGCTCCAGGGAGCGGTCGTGCCGGAAACTCAACGCCGGCATCCGCTTGAGGGGAAGCTCCCGGGCCAGCCTGCGCCGCAGGAAGGCCGCCGCCCCCGCCAATGCCGCCTCCACGGCTTCGCGAGGCGTCGCATCGTCCGTCTCGATCCGGCTCCAGAACACGATCGCCTGGGAGAGGTCCGGTGACACGTCCACGCGCGTCAGGCTGAGCAGCGCCAGGCGCGGATCGCCCGCGTCCTCGCGCAGGATGCGGGCGATCTCGGCGCGCAGTTGCTCCGCCACCCGTTCGAGCCGACGCGACATGCCTCAATCCTCCGACCCCTCGTCGGCCGGGTCCCCGAACTCGTCCGGCTCCCAGGTGCCCTCGCTGAGGGGCAGGGCGAGCACGTCCACGTCGCAGCCCCGCACCTCGGCGAGGTGTAGCTCCTCCACGTACTCGAGAGCGCGCTCCAGGACGTGGCGCACCGAGACCTCGTCGCGCCCCAGCGTGGCCAGGCCGAGCACCGCTCGCTGCCACGTGTCCTGCCCGCCCACCTCGGCCACGGAGAGATTGAATCGGTTGCGCACCCGCTGCGTGATCGAGCGGATCACGCCTCGCTTCTGCTTGAGGGATCGGCAGCCGTGCACCTGGAGCTCGACGACGGCCACTCCCACGGTCATTCGAGCTGGGCCGGCGCCTCTTGCACCTCGTAGGCCTCGACCACGTCACCGACCTTGACGTCGTTGAAGCTCTCGATGCCGATGCCGCACTCGAAGCCGCTCTGGACCTCGCGCGCGTCGTCCTTGAAGCGTTTGAGCGACCCGATTCGGCCGTCCCAGACCTGGACACCGTCGCGCAGCAGCCGGCAGCGGGCGTTGCGGCGCACCAGCCCTTCCGTCACGTAGGAGCCCGCCACGGTGCCGGCGCGCGGCACCTGGAAGATGCGCCGAACCTCGGCCCGACCGAGCACCTTCTCCTCGAGCCGGGGCGGCAGCAGGCCGGCCATGGCCTTGCGCACGTCGTCCGTGAGCTCGTAGATCACGGTGTAGGCGCGCACGTCCACGCCCTGCCCTTCGGCAGACCGGCGCGCCGCCGAGTCCGGACGTACGTTGAAGCCGATGACGACCGCGTCGCTTGCCTTGGCGAGCATGACGTCGCTCTCGGAGATGGCGCCGACGCCGGCGTGGATCACCTTCACCTGCACGGTTTCGGTGGAGAGCTTCTCGAGCGCGTCCCGTACCGCCTCCACGGAGCCATGCACGTCGCCCTTGAGCACGACCGTGAGCTCCTTGGGCCCCTCGCCTTCCGCCTCGGCGAAGATCTCCTCGAGGCTGCGCCGGGGCCGCGTCTCCACCGGGCGGCCGCGCTGCTCCGCGGCCCGGTGCTCGGCGATCTCGCGGGCCACGCGTTCGGACTCGACCGCATGCACGGCCTGGCCGGCTTCCGGCACTTCGGAGAGGCCGATCACCTGCACCGGCATGGCGGGGCCCGCCTGCTTCAGGCGCTGCCCGCGCTCGTTCTCCATGGCCCGTACGCGCCCCTGGCTCGTTCCGACCACCAGCGTGTCGCCCTGGTGCAGCGTCCCGTCCTGCACCAGCACGGTGGCCACCACACCGCGCCCCCGGTCGAGCCGGGCCTCGAGCACGATGCCCTGGGCGCGCTTCTCCCCATGCGCCTTGAGCTCCAGCACCTCCGCCTGGAGCAGGATCATCTCGAGCAGCTGGTCGAGTCCGCTGCCCTTGAGGGCCGAGACGTCCACGCAGATCGTGTCGCCGCCGAACTCCTCGGGTACGAGCCCGTGCTCCATCAGGCGTTGCCGCACCTGGGCGGGGTTGGCTTCCGGCAGGTCGCACTTGTTCACGGCCACGAGGATGGGCACCCCGGCGGCTCGGGCGTGAGCGATGGCCTCGACCGTCTGCGGCATGATGCCCTCGCTGGCTGCCACCACCAGCACGACCAGATCGGTCACGTGCGCGCCCCGGGCGCGCATCAGGGTGAAGGCCTCGTGGCCCGGCGTGTCGATGAAGGTGATCCTCTTGTCGCCCACGGCCACCTGATAGGCCCCGATGTGCTGGGTGATGCCGCCGGCCTCTCCGGAGACCACGTTGGTCTTGCGCATTGCGTCGAGCAACGAGGTCTTGCCGTGGTCCACGTGGCCCATCACCGTCACGATGGGCGGACGCGGGACCCTCTCGCCCTCGGTGACCGGCTCGGCGCCCAGGAACTCCTCCTCCCGGAAGCCCACGTCCTCGAGCTCGAAGCCATAGGCCTCGGCCAGCTGTCGGGCGGTGTCCACCTCGATGCTCTGGTTCAAGGAGGCCATGGTGCCGAGCGCCATGAGCCGCCCCTGCAGGTCGGCCGCCTTCACGCCGAGCAGCCGCGCGAGCTCCGCCACGGCCACGGCCCCCTCCACGCGCACCACGCGTCGGGCGGGCTTCGGCTTGGCAGCCGGAACCGGCTTCGGCGCCGGCGCGTCGCGGCGGCGCCGGCGCGGCGACGCAAGGGCACGGGGATCCACGGTGACCGAGCGCCGCAGCGTGCGGCTCGTCACCTGACGCGCGATCTGCTCCTGCTCGCGCAGGTTCACCACCTCGCGCACGCGCTTGCGCTGCTTGCCGCGACCCGGCGCTGCGGCCGCGTCGCCCTCTCCGCGACGCGCGACGGCTTCTCCGCCGCGCGGCTCGGCTGCTGCCGCGGGGCGCTCCGCCACGGCGGGCGCCACCGGCGCCGACGGCTCCAGGACGGGCGCCTCGGGTGCGGGCGCCTCCGGCTCCACCCCCGACACGCCGGGCAGGACCGGCTGCGCCGCGGCCCCCTCCTCGCCCTCCGCGAGCTCCGGGGCCGGGGCCACGGGCTCCGGCTTGGGCGGCGGCGCCACCCGCTTGCGACGGCGGATCACGGCCGCGCCACCGGCCCGCTCGACGCGCCGCTCCACCACCTGGCCGCTCCGCGCGCCGCCGATCTTTTCCCGCAGGAGCTGAGCTTCCGCTTCGGTGAGCGAGGCCATGGGGCTCTTCAAGGCGACGCCGAACGCCTGCGCCTTCTCGACCAGCTCGTTGCGGTCGACCCCGAGCTCCTCGGCCAGCTTGTAGGCTCTGATCTGCGTCATCGACTTCCGTTGCGACCGCCCGCTGCGCGGGACCGGACGCTATCGCAGCCCTCCGCTCAGCGCGCCGGGCTGGTCCCCTCCGCGGGCGCTGCCGGGGCGGCCTCCTCGCGCTCCGCGCCGGGTGCCCCCTCGGCGCCGGCCGCAGCGGGCTCCGCCTCCGCAGCCTGCTCCGCCGCCGCGGCCTGCTCCGCCGCCAGGCGCGCCTCCTCGGCGGCGAGGCGGGCCTCCTCGGCGAGGCGGGCCTCCTCCTCCATGCGCTTCTGCTCCGCCAGCTCCAGGGCCCGCTGCTTGATGGCCTGGGCTCCGGCCTCGTCGATGCCCGGCAGCGAGTTCAGCAGCTCCGTCGGACACGCCGCCAGGTCCTCCAGGGAGGTGATGCCCTGCTGGAGCAGGATCTCCCCCTCCGGCTCGCCGCAGCCCTCGACGACCGAGGCGGCCTCGGCGAGCCACTGGGCCACCTCGCGCATCTTCGACTCGCTCTTGATGTCGATCCGCCAGCCCGTGAGCTGGACGGCCAGGCGGACGTTCTGACCCTTGCGCCCGATGGCGAGCGAGAGCTGATCGTCCGGCACGATCACGTCCATCGACTTCTCGGCCTCGTCGATGATCACCTTCGACACCTGGGCCGGCGAGAGCGCGCTGCACACGTAGCGGGCCGGATCCGGGCTCCAGGGCACGATGTCGATGCGCTCTCCGCGCATCTCCTGCACCACCGCCTGCACGCGACTTCCCTTCATGCCGACGCACGCGCCCACCGGGTCCACGTCGCTGTCCCGGGACGCCACGGCGATCTTCGAGCGCACACCGGGCTCGCGGGCGACGGAATCGATCGTCACGATGCCCTCGTAGATCTCCGGCACCTCCTGCGCGAAGAGCTTGATGAGCAGCTCCGTGCAAGCGCGCGACAGGACGATCTGGGGCCCCTTGGTGGCCTTGTTCACGTCCAGCACGTAGGCGCGGATGCGATCGCCGGGCCGGTAGCTCTCGCGCGGCGTCTGCTCCTTCGGGGGCAGCACCGCCTCGGCCCGGCCCAGATCCACCACGATCGAGCCCTTCTCGAAGCGCCGCACGATCCCGTTCACGACCTCGCCCTTGCGGTCCTTGTACTCCTCGTAGATCAGGTCGCGCTCCGCATCGCGGATGCGCTGGATGATCACCTGCTTGGCCGTCTGGGCGAGGATGCGGCCGAACCCGCTCGTGTCGAGCTTCACGCCGATCTCGTCGCCCAGCTCCACGTCCGGATCGAGCTCTCGGGCCCGACCCAGGGCGACCTGCGCCTGCTCGTCTCCCACCTCCTCCACGACGGTGCGGAACTCGAACAGCTCGATCTCGCCGGTCTCGTCGTTGAAGCGGGCCTCGATCTCCCGCTCCATCCCGTACTTCTTGCGGGCGGCCTGCCGCATGGCCTCCTCGAGCGCGCCGACGATCTCGGTGCGGTCGATGCCCTTGTCCTTGGCGATCTGGTCGATCTCGCGCTTGAGCCCGATCATGCTCGCTCCGCTCCGGCGCGCCCCGCCGCGGATCGCCGCCGGGCGGCGCGCCCACCCGGCCCGCCGCGACCGAAGTCGGCGCGCGTGAACTCGTACACGCGGTGCGCCCGCGCCACCTCGGCGAAGGGGATCTCCACCTCGACCCCGTCCACGAGCAGGCGCAGGACGCCCGCCTGGAAGCCCAGCAGACGTCCCCGGAAGCGGCGCCGTCCGGCCTGGGGCTGGCGCGTCTCGAGCCGCACCTCGCAGCCCCGGGCCGCCTCGAAATCCTTCTCCCGGGCCAGCACCCGGTCGAGACCCGGCGAGAAGACCTCCAGGAGGTAGCTACCCGGGAGCAGCTCCGAGACGTCGAGATGGCTGCCGAGCTCCCGGGAGAGGGCCGCGCACCCCTCCACCGACACCGCCCCGTCGCCGGCAGGGGTATCCACCACCACCCGCAGGCGCGCCGGGCCACGGCCCCGCAGCAGCTCGGCATCCACGAGCTCGAGCCCGTGATCCGCGATCACGGGCTCGAGCAGGCTTCGAAGTTCCTGGGGAATGTCGCGATACACGGAAGCCCCGCCCGCCGCGGCGGATTCGTGCCCAAACAAAAAAAGCGGACGCCGCGTCCACTTCCTTCCCGGCCGCGCCGCGCCAGCCGGACCGCTCAAGGTCGTCGTAACCTACCTGAATTGCAGGGGGATCGCAAACCTCGGGGGAGGCGGCGGGCTAGCGGATCCCGGGCGCCTCCAGGCTGCCCACCAGGTCCGCCACCCGGGAGAAGCCATGGCGGGCGGCATAGTCCGCGATCCCTTCCGCCACCTCCAGAGCCGCCAGTGGATTCAGGTAGTTGGCCGTGCCCACCTGCACCGCCCGGGCCCCGCACACCAGGAACTTCACGGCATCCTCGCCGGTGGCGATGCCGCCGATGCCGCAGATCGGGATCGAGACGGCTTGGGCCGCCTGCCAGACCATGCGCAACGCCACCGGCCGGATGGCCGGCCCCGAGAGCCCGCCGACCACGTTGTGCAGCACGGGTCGGCGGCTGGCCAGATCCACCTCCAGGGCCTGGAGGGTGTTGATCAGGGAGATCCCGTTGGCCCCCTCGTCTTCGCAGACCCGGGCCGTCTCGGTTACGTCCGTCACGTTCGGGGAGAGCTTGACCAGCAGGGGGAGCGGGGTGGCGCGGCGCGCGGCACGGACCAGGGTGGCCAGCAGCCGGGGGTTCTGGCCGAACTCGATCCCTCCGCTCTTCACGTGGGGGCAGGAGGCGTTCAGCTCGATGCCGACCACCTTGGGTACCCCGCTGAGCCGCTTGCAGACCTCGGCGTAGCGCTCCACCTCGGTCTCGAACACGCTGGCGATCACGGGCACGCCCTCCGGGAGGGCAGGCAGCTTCTCGGCGATGAAGGCCTCGACGCCCACGTTCTCGAGCCCGATGGCGTTGAGCAGGCCGGCGGGCGTCTCGGCGATGCGCGGGGGCGGGTTGCCCGAGCGGGGTTCCAGGGTCAGGCTCTTTGCCACGATCCCGCCGATGCGCCGGAGGTCGAAGAACGGCTCGAACTCGCTGCCGTACCCGAAGGTGCCGGAGGCGGTGAGCACGGGATTGCGCAGCCGGATGCCGCCGAGGTCCACGCGCGCGTCCACGGAGCCCTCGCTCACGGCAGGCTCGGCCAGTGCACCGCGTCGGCGCCGAAGACCGGCCCGTCCCGGCACACCAGGGCGAAGCCGCCGGCGGCTCGCGGGACGGCGCAGCCCAGGCAGACCCCGAAGCCGCAGGCCATGGTGTTCTCGAGCGAGACCACGCACTCGAGCCCCTGGCTGCGGGCCAGCTCGGCGGCCCGGCGCATCATGGGAGTGGGCCCGCAGGCGTACACCGTGGCCGCGCCAGCCGACCCGAGCAGGTCCTCGAGGAGATCCGTCACGAGCCCGCGGTGCCCGACGCTTCCGTCCTCGGTGGCGACCCGCACCTCGATGTCGAGCGCCTCGAAGTCGGCGCGCCCCATCAGGTCGTCCGCCGAGCGGGCGCCGAGCAGCACGCGCACCGGGCCGCTTCGCGAGGCGCGCGCCGCCAGCTCGTAGAGCGAGGCGATGCCGGTTCCGCCGCCCACGAGGATCGCCGTGGCGCCGGCGGGAGCGGCCGGAAAGGCGCGACCGAGGGGCCCGACCGCACGCACCCGCTGGCCTGGGCGGGCCTCCGCCAGCAGCCCGGTCCCACGCCCCGTCACCTTGTAGAGGATCTCCAGGCGGGTGCCTTCCCGCTCCGCCCCGGCCCGGTAGACGGCCATGGGCCGGGGCAGCAGGGGGTCGCAACGCTCCACCGCCGGCCGGGCTCCCGGGGAGAGCATCACGAACTGACCCGGGCCGAAGCCGGGCCAACCGGGCACCCGCAAGGCGAGCCGACGGTTCGCTCCCCCCTCGACCCGGTTCTCGAGCACCGCCGCGTCGACGCGGAGCGGACGACCCGACGAGCTCACGTCTCCCGCTCCGAGCCGCAGGCGAAGCGGGTCATCAGCAGCGCGTCCTCCCCATCGCGGTAGTAGCGCGGCCGGCGGCCCACCGCGACGAAACCGCGGCGAAGGTACAGCCGCCGCGCGACGGCGTTTCCGGAGCGCAGCTCCACGTGCAGGCACGGGGCGTGAGCCCGCCGGGCGGCGTTCACCACCGCATCCAGCAGCGCATCGCCCACCCCACGCCTCCGCCAGACGGACGCCACCGCCAGGGAGAGCAGGTGCCCGGCGTCCGCCTCGAAGCGGGCGCCCGCCAGGCCCAGCGGGGCGACGACCCCGGGCGCCCGGGCCACCAAGACGCAGGTCCCGGGGCGCCCGATCTCGGCCCGCCAGGCTGCGGCCGACCAGGCGTCGGCCAGGCAGCAGGCCGCCAGCGCTGCCAGCGCGTCCACGTCCCCCGGGACGGCGCGCCCCACGCGGATCGCGCCGGGCGACGCCCGGAAGGCGGCCTCATCCACGCGGGATCTCGATCCCGAGCGCCCGGACCTTGCGCGACAGGCTCTCCCGGGCGAGGCCCACCACCTCCGCCGTCCGCGAGATGTTCCAGCCGTGCTCCCGAAGCCGAGCCAGCAGCCAGTCGCGCTCGAAGGCCCGCCGCGCCTCCTCCAGCGAGCTGCCCGAGGGGCTCTGCGCGACCGAGGGAATGCGGATCGCCTCCGGAAGGTCCTCCACGCCGATCCGATCGCCCGGCGTCATCAGCACCAGGCGCTCCACGAGATTGCGCAGCTCACGCACGTTTCCGGGCCACGCGCCGCCCTTCAGCAGCTCCATGCCCTCCGGCTCGATCTCCTTGGTCCGCACTCCGGCCTCGGCGCAGAACTCCCGAGCGAACGACTCGACCAGGATCGGGATGTCCTCGCGCCGCTCCCGCAGCGGGGCCACGTGGAAGGGAATCACGGCAAGCCGGTAGTAGAGGTCCTCGCGGAAGCTCTCGTCGGCGATCTCCTTCTCCAGGTCCTTGTTGGTGGCGGCGATGACCCTCACGTCCACCTCGATGGTTTCCATGCCCCCGACCCGTTCGAACTTGTGCTCCTGCAGGATGCGCAGGATCTTGGCCTGCGTCTTCAAGCTCATGTCGGCGATCTCGTCCAGGAAGATGGTTCCGCCGTCGGCCAGCTCGAACTTGCCGCGCTTGCGCGCGATGGCGCCCGTGAACGCCCCCTTCTCGTGCCCGAACAGTTCCGACTCGATCAACTCCTCCGGGATCGCCGCGCAGTTCACCTCCACGAAGGGCTTGTCCGAACGCCGGCTGAGCAGGTGGATCTGTCGCGCCACCAGCTCCTTGCCCGTGCCGTTCTCGCCGGTGATCAGCACCCAGCCGTTGGTGGGCGCCGCCTGGCGGATCTGCTCCTTGAGCTTCCGCGTGCGCTCCGACTCTCCCAGGATCTCGTGGGCCCGCAACGCCTCGGTGCGCAGGCGGCGGTTCTCGCGCTCCAGACGCGAGTGGTCCAGTGCGTGGTGGAGTGTCAGCAACAGCTTTTCGACCGAGAGCGGCTTCTCGATGAAGTCGAACGCTCCGAGCTTGGTGGCCCGCACGGCCGTCTCGACCGTTCCGTGCCCCGTCATCATCACCACCGGCAGCTCCGGCCACGTGGCACGCACCTCCTCGAGGATGGTCATTCCGTCGCGGCCCGGCATGGCGATGTCGAGCAGCACGGCATCCACGGCCCCGTCCTCGCGCAACACCGTCAGGGCCGCCTCGCCGTCCGCGGCGGCAGCCACCTCGTAGCCTTCGTCGCCGAGCAGACCCGCCAGGGAGCGCCGGATGCTGTCCTCGTCGTCCACCACCAGGATGCGGTTCACGTGGCGCTCCCCCGCACGGGCAACTCCACGATGACCTCGGTGCCGCGCGGCTCCAGCGCGTGCACGCGCACGTAGCCGCGGTGATCGGCCACGATGCGCGAGACGATGGCCAGACCGAGCCCGGTGCCGTGCTTCTTGGTGGAGAAGTAGGGCTCGAAGATGCGGCGACGGTCCTCGGGGCGGATGCCCACGCCGTCGTCCGCCACCTCCAGGCGCACGATCTGCAGCGCCGCCTCGTGGACGGTGCGCAGCCGCACGTGGCCCACGGCCGCGTCGTGCTCCCGCTCGCGCACGGCGGCGATCGCGTTGTCGAGGAGGTTGGTGAGCAGGCGGCGCATCTGCTCGCGGTCCAGCTCCACGGAGGGCAGGCGCGGGTCCAGGTCGGTCTTGAGAACCACGCCCTCGGTGCCCGCGTAGCTCGCCACGCACTCCGCCACGATGCGGTTCAGGTCGTCGGGCCGCGGGTTGGCGGTGGGCAGGCGCGCGAAGTTGGAGAACTCGTTCACCAGCAGCTTCAGGCTCTCCACCTGGCTCGTGATCGCGTCCACGCAGTCGTCGAAGACCTTGAGGTCCCCGGGATCCGCGGCGATCCGCCCGCGGAAGCGCCGGCGCATGCGCTGGGCGGAGAGCTGGATCGGGGTGAGCGGGTTCTTGATCTCGTGGGCGATGCGACGCGCCACCTCCTGCCATGCAGCCATGCGCTGCACCTTCACCAGCTGGGAGTAGTCGTCGAAGACGACCACGGTACCGATCACGCGATCGTCTTCGTCCTTGAGCAGCGTCACCGTCACCAGGAGGGTCAGCACGTCGTCGCCCATCGGAACCTGCACCTGGCGACGGATGCTCTCTCGGACCCCCGCTCGCAGCTTGTCCCCAAGCTCGCGCACCGCCTCCAGGTGCTCGGGCTGCGTCAGCAGCTCGTCGAGGCGTCGGCCCACCAGGCCCGTGCCAGGCGGGATTCCGAGCAGCCGCTGCGCCGAGGGGTTGATGGTGTGGACGCGCCCGTCCGCGTCGAGGGACACCACCCCCGCCCCGATGTTGCGCAGGACGATCTCCATGTACCCGCGCCGCTGCTCGAGCTCCGCATTGCTGTCCTCGAGGCCGCTCCGGGCATCGCGCAGGTCCTGGGTCATGCGGTTGAAGGAGCGCACCAGGAAGCCCACTTCGTCGTCGGAAGTGGTCTGGACGACCACGTCCAGGTTGCCGCGCGCCACCTCGGCAGTGCCCTCGGCCAGGGCCTGAATCGGGCCGGTCACCCCCTTGGCCATGCGGAAGCCCCACCAGATCGCGAACAGCAGCACGACGAGGGAGAACAGCAGGAGCTCGAGCTGGTACACGCGGCGGATGTGGCCGGCATTCGGTTGCAGACGCCGGTATTCCTCCAGGGCGGAGCGGATCTCGGCGACCTTGCGAGTCAGCGAGTAGGGCACCCAGTAGTTGACCACCACGACGCCGACCGGCTCCCCGGTCCGGAAGGAGGAATCGATCGGCACGGCGCCGCGCACCACGCTGCCACTGCCCGCCTCTTCCACCCGCGAGGCGCCCATGCCGGCCATCGCCGAGCGCACCAGATCGCTGTCGGGACGCGAGAAGTTCGCAGCGGGGATCTCCGGGTTGATGGCGATCACCAGCTCCTCGCCGGTGGCGCTGAAGATTTCCACCACCCCCAGGTTGTAGTCGCGCTGTCGATCCGAGACGAAGGCGGTCAACGCCTCCAGGTTGTCCTCGCGTAGCAGGCGATTGTCGGTGATCTGGGTCGCGATGCGACGTCCATAGTACAGGGCGTTCTTGGCCGAGGCGTCGTAGTAGCTGTCCGCCACCTGACGGCTCTGATCCAGGGCGCGGTCCACCTGGAGATCGAACCAGGTGTCGATCGAGGCCGTGACGATCGAGGAAGCCACCAGGAACAGCACCGCGGTGGGAACGCTGGCGATCAGGAAGAAGGCGATCACGAACTTGAGGTTCAGGTGGGAGCCCAGGATGCCGCGACGCCGCTCGAAGACGAGCTTCACCAGGTTGCGCGCGATCAGGTAGACGAGCAGGAAGATCAGGAAGACGGTGAGCGCGTTCAGGAACAGGAAGAGCACGCTCTCCCCGATCCACAGGTCCCGGGTGATCCCGATGGCGCGTCGTTGGAAGGCGATCACCCCGGCGATGGCGGCCACCACGGCGCCGCTGATCCACAGCTCCCGCCGGCGCCGGCGTCGCTCCGCCGCGGGCAGGACCGGCGCGTCGGCGCGCGGGGGGTCGTCGGCAGCGGGTCTGGGCGGGGCCATGCCAGGGAAGCCTCGCGATCGGGCGGGGCCCGGAAGCGGCGCCGGAACCAGCCGGTTTTGCTCCGGAAAGACGCTATCAAAGCGGCCGGTGCCCGCAACCGGAAGCATTCAAGCCAAGGGCCCGTCGCGTCGATGGAAGCTCGGACCGGAGCGCAACGCCTCCGGCCGAGGAGTTGGTGCGTGGCGGGGCAGATCGAGCGCCAGCGAGAGCGGTTCGAGACGGACCCCGCCGACCGCGTGGCCTTCGAGGCGCTGGAGGAGCAGTTCTTCCTCCACGGCGCCTGGTCGGAGCTCACGGCCCTCTACGAGCGGCGCCTGGGCGCCGAGCCCGTGCAGGTCAATCCGGCGGAGAGCGCCCGGATCCTGTTCCGCCTGGGGCAGGTGCTCGAGGAGCGCTGCCAGAACCCCGACCGGGCCGTCGAGTGCTACCGGCGGGCCATCCAGCTCGAGCCCTCCTTCCGCCCCCCGGTGCGACAGCTGCGCCGCCTGCACGCGGCGCGGGGCCAGTGGGAGGTGGCCCTCCAGCTGGCGGATGTGGAGGGCCGCACGCGGATGCGGCCCTACGAGCGGGCCGAGTTCCTGGTGGAGATGGGGTCCCTCTGGCTGCGCAAGGTGGGAGACGCGGAGCAGGCCATCGCCCAGTTCGAGCACGCCCTGGCAGAGGTGCCCGACCAGGAGGACGCCCTGGTGGGTCTCGCCCGGGCGCTGGAAGAGCTGGGCCGCCTCCCGGAGGCGGCCGAAACCTGGCAGCGGGTGGTGGAGCGGGTTCGCGGGCCGGACCGCGCCCCGGCCCTGGTGGCTCGGGCCCGTCTTCTGGAAGCCCTCGGGCGTGGCGATAAAGCCCCGGAACTGTATCGGGCTGCCCTTCAGGAGGATCCTCGCCATCGGGAGGCGGTGGACGCCCTGGCCGAGCTGGCGGCCGCCGGCGAGCGCTGGGAGGAGCTGGCCTCGCTGCTCGAGCAGCGCTTCGATCTGGCGGCGGGAGCCATCCGCCGCGCGGCCATCGCGCTGGATGCGGGGCGCCTGCATCTGGACCGGCTCGGGGACCTCGCCGCCGCCCGCCGCTGGTTCTCCCGGGCCCTCGAGCTCTTTCCCGACGATCCCTCGGTGCACCTGGCCCTGGGCGAGGTGGAGCGTCGGGCCGGCCGGCCGGACGTCCAGGCCCGCCATCTGGAGCGGGCCCTCGACCTGGCCGAAGACGACGACGGCTCGCCGGAGGTCCTGCTCCAAGCGGCGCGGTCCAGCGCCGAGAGTGGCGACCCGGAGGCGGCGCTCGCCCAGTATCGACGTGCAGCCCAGCAGGTCCCCGAGAGCCGGGCGGCCCTGGACTGCCTGGACCAGGCGCTGGTCGGGGCGGGTCGCGATGCGGAGCGGGTGGACGTGCTGGAGCGGCGCGCCGCCCTGGCGGACGCCCAGCCCGAGCAGCAGGCGGCCGCCCTGGTGGAGCTCGGGCGCATCCACGACGAGCACATCGGAGATCTCCACGCGGCGCGCGACGCCTACGAGCGGGCCCGACGGGCGCATCCCGCGCGGCCGGGACTGGCCGCCGCCCTGGACCGGGTGCTGGTCAAGCTCGGCGACTGGGAGGGCCGTCGTCGCCTGCTCGAAGACGCCGTCGCAAGCGCCCCGGCGGCGGAGCAGCCCGAGCTCTACGTCACGCTGGGCGAGATGCTCTTCGAGCGGGAGGGCGATTCCGCGGCGGCATCGCGGGCCTTCGACCGGGCCCTCGCCCTCGAGCCGGGATCGCCGCGCGCCCTGGCGGGGCTCGCCCGGGTGGCCGCGGCCAGCGGGGACGAGGACTCGCTGCTGCGCACCTACGAGCGCGAGGTGTCGATCACCAGGGACCGCGAGCGACTCGCCGCCCTGGCGCGCGAGATCGTTCGGGTATGCGAGGCGCGCGGCTCCCCGGAGCGCGCGCTGCCGAGCGTCGAGTGGTGGGTGCGCACGGCGCCCGGAGAGTCGGCCCCGCTGCAGGAGCTGGCCCGCCTGCAAGAGGAGCTCGGGCGCACGGACGAGCTGGTCGAGACGCTCCAGCGGCTCGATGCGGTGCTCTCGGGTCCCGAGCGGGCCGGCGTGCGGCGGCGGCTCGGCTTCCTGCATGCGGCCGAGGGCTGGACCAGCCAGGCCATCGACGCCTGGTTCGGCGCCCTCGAGCTGGACCCGAACGATCCCCGGGTGCTGGAGGCCCTGGGCCACGCGCTCGCCGAAGAGAACCGACACCGGGAGCAGGCCGAGGTGCTCCGGCACCTGGCGGAGCAGCTGCCCCCGGCGCAGCGTGGCCGCTGCCTGGCCGATCTGGGGCGCCTGCTCAGCGAGCATCTGGGCGACCCGGTGGGCGCCATGGCGGCCCTCGAGCGGGCCATCGAGAGCGGGAGCGACGCCCCGGAGGTGAGCGAACGCCTGGAGGCGCTCCTCGAGCAGAGCGGTCGCCACGAAGATCTCCTGCGTCGGCTCGAGCAGCGGCGCGCGCGGCTGGACGACGAGGCGCCGGAGGCGCTGGCCCTCGACTTGCGACGCGCCCGACTGCTCCTCGATGCGCTGGGGCGTTCCGACGAGGCGGCGGCGCTCTATCGGGAGCTGCGACGACGCGCCCCCCACGACCCGGCGGTGCTGGACGGGCTCGAGCAGGCGGCGCGCAGCGCCCGGGACGGGACCAGCCTGGCAGACCTGCTCGAGGCGCGGGCGGCACGAGAGTCCGATCCCGAGCGGCGAGCCCGTCTCCAGCTGGAGCGGGCCCGGGTGCTGGAGGAGACGCTGGAGCAGCTCGAGGAGGCACGCGAGGTCTACGCGACGCTGGCCGATGGGCCCGGGGACGCGGAGGGGGTGCAGGAGGCCGCGAGCCGCCTGGAAGCGCTCCTCGAGCGCGTCGGGGACCACGCCGCGCTGTGCGAGCGCCTGGAGGCCCGCATCGTAGGGGCCGGATCCGAGGAGCGGGCGGAGCTCCACCTGCGGGTGGGCCGCATCGCCCGCGAGCGTCTCGGCGAGCGCGCGCGGGCCATCTACCACCTGGAGGCGGCCGCCTCGCTTCGACCCGAGCGGGCCGAGGCGTGGACCGGCCTGGCCCGGCTCTACGAGGAGATGGACCGCCTCCCGGAACTGCTGCGCGCTCTCGAAGGCGAGCTGGCCGCTGGCCCGACCCCCGAGCGGGAGCTCGCGCTGCGGGCGCGCGCCGGTCGGCTTTGCGCCGGCCCCCTGGAAGACCCTGCGCGCGCCGAGCAGCACTTCCGGCGCGTGCTTGAGATCGACCCGGTGCATCCCGAGGCCGGCGAATTCGTGGTGGCATGTCTCGAGCGCGAGGAGCGCTTCGCGGAGATGCTGCCGATCCTCGAGGCGCGCCTGCGGGGCTTCGAGGAAGACCCGGACCCGCAGCAGGGGGAGCGCCGCACGTCGCTTCGCCTGCGCCTCGCGGCCCTGCGCGCTGACCGCGCGGGGGATCTGGACGGTGCCATCGAGCTGCTGGAGGCTGCACTGCGGGAGATGGGGGCGATGGCGGCGGTTACGGCGCCCCTGGCGGACCTCTACGAGCGGGCCGGTCGCGGTGAAGCCCTGGTCGCCCTTTGCCGGCAGGCGGCGGAGGTGGCCGAGCTGCCGGCGGAGCGGGCCGAGTGGCGGCTGCGCCTCGGCCATGCGCTGCGCGCGCGGGGCGCCGCCCAGGAAGCCGCCCAGGCCTTGCGAGCGGTGCTCGTGGAGCGCCCCGACGATCGCTCCGCGCGTGAAGCGCTGCGCGACCTCTACCGGGAGCTGGACGAGCCCGAGCCCCTGGTACGCCTCCTCGAGTACGAGCTGCGCCACTGCACCGGGGCGTCCGAGATCCCCCTGCGCCGCGAGCTGGCGGAGCTGACCGGGCAGCGCCTGGAGCGGCCCGCCGACGCCCTGGCCCACCTGCGGCGCGTGCTGGAGCTCGGGCCGGGTGACTGGGCTGCGCGCGAGCAGGCCCTGGCGCTGGCGGAGCAGCTCGACCGGCCGGAAGAGGCCGTCGCGCTGATCGACGCCGCGCTGGAGCGCGACGACGCCCGCCGCCGGCACGCGGACCTGTGGGCGCGTCGGGGCGCGCTCCTGGGGGAGGCCCTGGGTCGGCTGGACGCCGCCGCGGACTCCTACCGGCGCGCGATCGAGCTCGACCCGGGCCGCGCCGGACTCCGCCGCGAGCTGCGGCGCGCCCTGGAAGCCCTCGAGCGCTGGCCCGAGCTGCTCGAGTGCCTGCGACGCGACGCGGACCTGGCGCAGGATGCCGAGCGCGTCGCCCTGCTCGAACAGGGCGCGCGCATGGCGGAGCAGCACCTGGACGACGACGCCGCGCTGGCCTGGTACGAGCAGCTGCGGGTGGCGCGGCCCCACGACCCGGGACCGTTGTTCCGGATCGCCGATCTGCATCGTCGGGGCGACCGGCCGGAGGCCTTGGAGCGCGCCCTCGCCGAGGCGGCGCGCCGCCTGCCCGAGGGCGACCGCCGACGCGACCTGGAGCTCGAACGAGCGCACGTGCTCGAGCACCGGCTCGGCTCACCGGCCCGGGCCCTGGCGGCCCTGGAGGAGGCTCGTCGCATCGACCCGGAGCATCCCCAGGCGATCCACGAGCTCGAGCGGCTCTACGACGTCACGGGGCGCGGGCGCGAGCTGGCCGCCCTGCTGGCCGCGCGGATCTCCTCGGCCCGGGGAGAGGAGCGCACTCGACTGCTGGGACGCATCGCCTCCCTGCACACCGAACGCCTGCACGACCCCGGGCAGGCGGTGGAGACCCTGCGCAGCGCCCTGACGGTGGCGGACCTGCCGGCCGCCGCCCGCATCGACCTGCTGCGAAGGCTGGGCGAGGCGCTGTGCGCGGCGGGGCGCACGGAGGAGTGGGCAGGGACGGCGGAGCAGGAGCTCGAGGCCCTCCCCGCCGATGAGCCCGTGTTCCGCGAGCGCCGCGCAGCGCTGCATCTCGAGCTCGCTCGCAGCTACGAGCGCGAGCTGGCGCGTCCCCGTAGCGCGCTCCGTCACCTGCGCGCCCTGGTCGACGACGATCTGCCGGAGCATGCCGAGGAGCCCTGGGTGCGGCGCGACGAGGCGGAGGGCCTGCTGATCGACCTCCTGCGCGCCGAGGGCAACCACGTGGAGCTGGCGCGGCGCCTCGCCGAGCAGCTGGTGGTCGAGCCGGACCCCGAGGGCTGGCTCGAGCTGGCACGTCTGCGGGAAGAGCGGCTGTGGGCGCCGGCGGCGGCCGCGGACGCCTACCGCGAGGTGCTCCAGCATCGACCCGCCTGCCCCGACGCCTTGCGGGGCTTGCGCCGCGTCTGCGAACGCATCGCAGACTGGGCGGAGGTGGCCCGCACCCTGGAGCGCGAGCTGGCCGCCGACGCGGAGCTCTCGGCCCCCGAGCGGGCGGCCCTGGGTCGGCGCCTCGGCCAGGTCTGCTGGCACCGTCTGGGCGACACCACCCGGGCGAGCCGCGCCTTCGCCGCAGCCCTGGAGGCCGAGCCCCGGGACCGCGTCTCGCTGCGCACCTTGCAGAGCCTGTTCGAGGCCATGGGGGACTGGCGAGGGGCTCTCGACCTGTACGCCAGCGAGCTCGATCTGCTCGGCGAGGACGAGACCGCGCGCCGTCAGGAGCTCTGGCTGAAGCGGGCGGCCCTGGCACGCGAACGGCTCGACGACCCCGAGGAGGCGAGCCGGGCATTCGCCGCGGCCGCCGATCTGGGCCACCTGCCGGTGCGGGCCCGGGCGGCCTGGGCCCGGTTGCTGGAACGCCTCGGCCACCGCGAGCGCCATGCGGACGTGTTCGCCAGCTGGTGCGACGACCCGGAGACGGATGCCCAGGCCACGGACCTGCTCCGACTCGCAAACGCTCTGGAGGAGCTCGGCCGAGGCGACGAGGCCCTGGCCCGGCTGGAGCGTGCGGTGGAGATGGACCCGGGCTGCGGCGAAGCGTGGGCCCGCCTGGCCCGTCTGCGCACGTCGCGGGGCGAGGCGGAGGCGGCGGCGCAGGCGTGGGCGAAGCGCGGAGAGCTGGCCGTGGGCGGCGAGGCGGCGCAGGCCTTCTGCGCCGCCGCTGCCGGATGCGAGGCCACGGATCCCGAGCGGGCCGTGGAGCTCCTGGAGCGTGGCATCGCCCAGGATGCCACCTCGGCGGTGGCGCACGCGCGGCTCGCCCGCCTGGCGGCGCGCGTCGGGCGCCATGAGCAGGCCCTGCGCGTGGCCGCGCGGGCCCTGGAGCTCGCCGCGGGGGACGACGACCTGGCCGCCGCGGAGCGCGTGGAGACCGCACTGGTGGGAGCACAGAGCGCGCGCCAGGTGGGCGACGTCGAGCAGGTCGAACGCCTGGCCTCGATGGCCCTGGCCTTGGCACCGGACCACGCCGAGGCCCTGAGGCTACGGGGTGTCGCCCGTCATGCACGGGGCGATCGGACCGGCGCGCGCCGCGACCTGGAGATGCATCTCGCCGCAAGCGACGCGCCGGATCGCGCCGACTCCCTGGAACTCCTGGCCTCGGTGCTGGAGGCCGAAGGGGACGCGGAGGGCGCCCTGGTCCGCTATCGGGAGGCCCTCGGGCTCCAGGCGAGCCGCGAAGAGGCGCAGGCCGGGATGGTTCGCCTGCTCGAGCAGCTCGGCCGGCCGCAGGAGGCAGCCCGGACGCTGCGGGCCTGGGCCGACGCCACCCCGGACGGCAGGGCCCGGGCCGAGCGGCTGGTTCACGCAGCCCGGCTCGAGCACGCGGCACGCGGTGGCATGACGGAGGTGGAGCGACTGCTGCGCGAGGCGCTGGCCGCCGACACCTCCCATGCGCCCGCCTGGCAGCAGCTGGTGGAGCTGCTCTGGAACGCACGACGTCACCGGGAGGCCCTGGAAGCCGCCACCCGGGCGCTCGAACAGGTGGGCGAGCCGCGCGCGCGCGCTCCCCTCCTCGAGCTCCGCGCACGCGCTCTGGAACGGGAGGGCCGCATCCGAGAAGCCGCCGAGGCCTATGGGGAGACGGCCGAGGCGGAGCCCGCCGCCGCCGCCGCCGCCCTGACCGGGGCGCGGCTCCTGCGCGGCCTGGGCGACTGGCGCGGCGCCGCCGACCTACTGGCGGGCTTCGCGGAGAACGCCGACGAGGCGCCGGACCGGGCGGCCACGGCCCGGGTGCTGCTCCAGCTGGGACGCCTGCGGGCCGGCCCGCTGGAGGACATCGACGGGGCCACCACCGCCTATCGACGCGCCCTGGCCCTGGCCCCCGAGCTGGGGGAAGCCGAAGAGGCGCTGGCGGGGCTCCTCACGCACCGGCCGGACGCCTGGGACGAGGCGGTGGAGCGGCACGTGCAGCTGCTGGCGGTGGAGCCGGCGCGCGTCGCCTCGATCCGGGACCTCGTGCGCATCGCCCGGGGTCGCAAGGCCTCCGACGCCGAACCCGGGGGGCTCGCCATCCTGCGCGCCCTCGGAGCCGCTTCTCCCGAAGAGCGTTCCGCGGCGCCGGCCCGCCTCCCCTTCCGGGTGGCCAGCGCCCCCGCGCTGTCGGACCCGGTCTTCGAGGCCGTGCGTCGCGCCGTGTGCGAGGCCGCTCCGGCCCTGGCCGAAGCCATGGGGGCCTCCCGCCAGGCCGGCATCCCGGCCAGCGAGGATCCCCTGTCGCGCTTCCGTCACGCCCGTCTGGCCGCGGAGGGCGAGCTCTCCGCGCCGGCCCTGGTGCCGCTGCCCGCCCGGGAGCTCAAGCAGGTCCTGCACATCCTGATCCGCCTGGCCCACGAGCAGGAGACCATCCAGGGCGACGGCCATCTGGTGAACGCGCTCTCCAGCGCCCTCGGTCGCCGCCAGCGGCGACGGCTGCGGCGTGCCTTCGGCGAGCTGGCCCCGGCGCGGCTCGAGGCCGTGGAGGCCGAGGCGTGGCGCAGCGAGCTGCGGGCCCTCGCCGACGCGGTGGCCCTGGACCGCACGGGCGGCGACCTGCGCCATGCCCTGTGTGCGCTGCTGGCGGACGCCAGCGCCGCCGAGGTGCGCGGGCTTCCGCCCGAAGCCGATCTCACACCCTGGCTGGCGGAGCCGTCGGACGCCCGCCGACTGATCGAGCGCGTGGTGCGGGTGTGGACCGCCCGGGTCAGCGCCCGTCGCCCGGGAGGAGGCCTGGGTGGCTGATATGGTGCCGCACCCGGAGCGCCGCCAGCACCGACGGCGCAGCGTCCGCTTCCTGGTGGACTACGTGAGCCGCCACGGGGTTCGCTGCGAGTACGCCAACACGCTGGGAGCCGGTGGCCTGTTCGTCGAGAGCGACGACCCGCTGCCCCAAGGTGCCCCGCTGCGCCTGCGCTTCCGCCTGCCGGGGGGCGATCGTCTGCACGAGGTGGAGGGTCGGGTGGTCTGGTCCCAGCGCTCGCAGCCGCTGGAGGCCAGCGCACGAGCACCGGGCATGGGGGTTCAGTTCACGGATCGGGTCTCGGCCGCGGGCGTGGTGCGGGAAATCGAGGACATGCCCGACTGGCTCGGGCTGCTCTAGCCCGGTCCTCTCACCCGATCACGGAGCCAGGCATCCGGGCTAGCCCCCGGCGACTCCCATCCGCACGGCTCGCCCCACCGTCCCTTCCGGGACGAAGGGCTCCACGAGGCGGGGCCCCTCGAGGCTCCAGGCCTCCGGGTGGTCCACCAGCTCGGCCACCAGGCGCTGGTGCAGGGCATGGCCGCCGCGCACCACCTGCACGTGACCGAGCACGGGAACGCCCAGCAAGGCCAGGTCGCCCAGCAGGTCCAGGATCTTGTGGCGCACGAACTCGTCGGCGAAGCGCACGCTCTCACGGTTCAGGACGCGCGTCTCGTCCAGCACCACGGTGTTGTCGAGGGAGCCACCCCGGGCCAGTCCGGCCCGCCACAGGCTCTCGACCTCGCGCAGGAAGCCGAAAGTACGCGCCCGGCAGATCTCGCGCTCGAAGACGGTCTCGTCGATTTCGAGGTCGTGGATCGCCTGGCGTCCGATGGCCGGGTGGTCGAAGTCCACCTGGTAGGAGATGCGCAGGGAGCGGGCCGGCTCGATGCGGATCCAGCGCTCGCCGTCCACCACCTCCAGGGGCCGACGCACGCGGAGCAGCGAGCGCACAGCTCGCTGCTCGAAGAGCCCGGCGGCGCGCAGCAGGAACACGAACGACGCGGCGCTGCCGTCCATGACCGGGATCTCGGGCCCGTTCACCTCCACCCGCACGTTGTCGATGCCGAGGCCGTACAGGGCCGCGAGCAGGTGCTCGACGGTCCCGATCGTGGCCGAGCCGCGACCCAGCGTGGTCGCCAGCCGCGTGTCCGCCAGGGCTGCCGGACGCGCCGGGATCTCCACAGGGTGGGCGCCGTCGCAGCGGACCAGGACGATCCCGCTGTTGGCCCGGGCCGGATGCAGGGTGAGGTCCACGGGCGCTCCGGTATGGAGGCCGATGCCCGTACACGAGATCTTCTCGGCGATGGTTCTCTGGCGCACCTTGGCTCCCCCCCCCGGTCCCCTTGGCGGAGAAAGAAGCAAGGCACGTGCCAGAATGGAGTGAAGAGACGTGCTGCGACGCGGCATAGCCATCTTTATTCTTTTCAATGGGTTACGAGGGCAACAAAAGAAGCGGCGCGTTACGCAAGTTTTCCCCCAAGGGAGAAACGTGATCTGCGTGACATTTTCATTACGGGCGTGATCCAAGCATCACGCAGGAGGCCGGTCGCTTCCGGCGCCGGCCAGGCCGGCCTGCACCTCCGTCAGGATCTCCCGGGTGCTCTGGTAGCGCTGCGCCGGGTCCTTGCGCAGGCAGCGCTCCACGATGCGGCACAAGAGCGGTGGCACGCTCGCATTCACCGCGCGCGGGTCGGGCGGTGGGGTGTGCACGTGGTGGTAGGGGATGTTGCCCTCCCGGAAGGGCAGCGTGCCCGTCACCAGCTCGAAGACGGTAACGCCCAGGGAGTAGATGTCCGTGCGGTGGTCCACGTTCCGGCCCAGGGTCTGCTCGGGACTCATGTAGTAGGGGGTCCCAGAGATCAGGGTGGTGTGGTTGCGCACCTCCTCCACGACCTTGGCCAGGCCGAAGTCCATGATCTTGGCCTTGCGATCCCGGGTCCACATGGTGTTGGCGGTCTTGATGTCGCGGTGCACGATGCGCTTCTCGTGAGCGTAGGCCAGCGCCTCGCACATCTGCACCAGGACGTGCAGGACTCCGCGCGGCGCGATGGCTCCGCGCCGGCGGATCACCTCCTTGATCGTGGTGCCGTCCACGAACTCCATGGCGATGTAGTAGCGCCCGTCCTGCTCGCCGGCGTCGTACACGGTCACGATGTTGGGATGGTTGAGCTGTGCGGCGCTCTTGGCCTCGCGCAGGAAGTTCCGCAGCGCCTGGGGGTTCTCCTTGAGGGCGTCCGGCAGCACCTTGAAGGCCACGATCCGATCGAGCACCGTGTCCTTCGCCTTGTAGACGATCCCCATACCGCCGCGTCCGATCTCGCCGAGGATCGTGTAGCGGCCAGAGCGGGCCGGAACCACCGGGCGCGCCCCGCCGTCCTGGCGGGCCTCCGCCGTGAGCTGATTGAGGCGGCGGCGGGCCGCAGCCAGGCGCTGTTCCACGTCCTCGAAGTGGTAGTCGTGGGCCAGGATCTTCTCGTAGAGATCCACGGCTTCCTGCAGCGCCCCATTCGCCTCGTGGACCGTCGCCAGCGTGTAGAACACGCGCAGGTTCTCCCGGTCCATGGCGTCCTCGGCCACGGCCTGGTTGAGCTTCTTGATGGCGAGGCTCAGCATGCCGCGCTTCTGGAAGATCTGGCCCAGCAGCGCGGAGGCGGCGGGAAAGTTCGAGCTGCCGGGCTCGATGCGTTGCAGCGCCTTGATGGCCTCGTCCTCGAGACCGTGGCGGTGGAAGATCTCGCCGGCCTCGCGCAGTCGTCCGGCGCGCACCAGGGCGTCGGCCTGGCGCCGGCCGTCGCCCACCTCGGCGAAGCAGCCGGCCGCCTCCTCGTAGCGGCTGGCCTTCAGGTACGACTGGGCCGCCCGGGCCAGATCGCCCGCCGCCCGGAACATCTCGGCGGCCTGGGCCGAATCCCCGTAGCGCTCGTAGCAGCCTCCGGCCCGCGCGTAGTCCTCCAGCTTTCGATACAGGTCCCCCGCGGCCAGGAGGTCGGCGGCGTGTTCCAGGTAGCGAGCGGCCTCTTCGTCCTCGCCGCGGTTGCGGTGGTACTCGCCGAGGATGCGTGCAGCCACCTGTTCCTCGCCGAGACGCCGCAGGGCCTCGGCGGCCTTGAGGGGCTCCTGGGCCTCCAGGAAGAGCTCGGAGGCCTTGGCGTAGCGCTCCCGGCGGAGTGCGATCTCCGCGGCCAGGGCCGGGCAGCCGCCCCGCTCGAGCACGTCCTCGGCCTTCTCCAGGCGGCCCGCCTGCTCGTAGAGCTTGGCTGCCTGCACGACCATCCGGCGTAGCTCCCGGCGCCGTTTCGGGTCGTGGGACTGGGTGCCCCGGGCTCCGCCCTCCTCCTGGATCGCGGCCTCGAGCGCCTGGGCGGCGCACTCCCATTCCTGAGCGCGCAGGTAGGCCTGGGCGGCGTGGCGGTGGAAGCCCGCCTCCTGGTAGCAGTCGGCCGCGCGCCGGTGGTCTCCGGCCTTCTCCAGCATCTCCGCGGCCACGCTCTTGCGGCCGGCGGCCACGAAGCACTCGGCGGCCCGGCCCGCCTCGTTCTGCGCCGCGAAGATGGTGCCGGCGGACTCGTAGCGGCCTGCCTGGGCATACAGCTCGGCCGCTTCCACGAAGCGGTTCTGGTCGTGGCGGATCTCCGCCGCCCGCACCAGCTCTCCCGCCTCGATGAACACGTCCGCGGCCCGCTCCGTCAGCCCGCTGGCCAGCAGCAGCTCGGCCGCGTCGGTGAGGTGCCCCTGGCGCGCCAGGCGATGGGCCTGCTTCTCGATGCGACGCAAGGTCCGCCGGTCGAGCTCGGGCTCCGGCTCGAAGCGCTCCTCCTCCTCCTCGGCCGGCAGCGGCGTCCGGGAGCGTGCGAGCAGGACGAGAACCGCCAGGCCGAGGCCCCCGCCGAGCAGCACGTAGGCCAGGGGGCCCGCCAGGAAGCGGCTGAGCAGCTCCGGGGGAGCGCTGCGACCGAGGGCGGAGCCCAGCGTGCGGACCAGCGCCCCCACGTGCTGGGCGGCGACCAGCGTGGCCGGATGCCCGGGGGCGTGGACGAGGGCGACTCCGAGTCCCCCCGTCACCAGCAGGGGAACTGCCAGGAGCAGCCCGAGCGAGCGCATCAGCCAGCCCATCCGACCCCGTTTGCTGGCCTGCGACGCCCCGGGGCGAGCCCCAGCGGCACCGGAAGGCCGGCAGGCAAAGCCGGGGCGGGCCGCCCGCCCCGGCGGCCTGCGTATCGGCCGGCCCGGCGCCGGCTTTGAGAGGTTTGGGCGGAGGGCCTAGAGCAGGCGTCCCGGACGGGGCCCGGGCTCCCGCTCGAAGTGCTCGAAGGCGAGGCGGGTGGCCACCCGCCCACGTGGCGTGCGGTCCAGGAAGCCGCCCTGGATCAGGAAGGGCTCCACGATGTCCTCCAGCGTGCCCTTGTCCTCGCCGAGGGCGGCCGCCAGCGTCTCGAGTCCGACCGGGCCTCCATCGAACTTCTCGAGGATCGTGCGCAGCAGGGCCCGATCCAGGCGGTCGAAGCCGGCCTCGTCCACGTCCAGGCGCTCGAGGCCGTAGCGGGCCAGCTCGCGGGTGACGCGCCCGTCGGGGCTCTTCCCCTGCGCCCGCGCCACCTCCGCGAAGTCGCGCACGCGCCGCAGCAGGCGCAGCGCGACCCGGGGCGTGCCCCGCGCGCGACGCGCGATCTCCAGCGCCGCCTCGGGCTCCACGTCCAGCTCGAGGCGCACGGCGCAACGCTCCAGGATACGCGCGAGGTCCGCGGCGGGGTAGTACTCGAGACGGCCCACCCAACCGAAGCGGTCCCGCAGCGGAGCCGACACCAGGCCGGCCCGGGTGGTGGCTCCGATCAAGGTGAAGCGCGGCAGGTCGAGGCGGATCGAACGCGCGCTGGGACCCTGCCCGATCAGGAGGTCGAGCTGGAAGTCCTCCATGGCCGGGTAGAGGATCTCCTCCACCGCCGGGCTCAGACGATGGATCTCGTCGATGAAGAGCAGGTCGCCCGCCTCGAGGTTCGAGAGCAGGGCGGCCAGATCCCCGGCCCGCTCCAGCACCGGCCCGCTCGTGATCCGCAGGGCGGCCTCCATCTCCCGGGCCATCACGTGAGCGAGCGCCGTCTTGCCGAGGCCGGGCGGACCGCAGAAAAGCAGGTGGTCCAGGGGCTCATTGCGCTCCCGGGCGGCGGTTCCGAACACCCTCAGGTTCTCCCGGAGCCGGTCCTGTCCCACGAACTCGTGGAGGCTGCGCGGACGGATCGCCGCCTCCAGGCGGCGCTCGCCGGGCAGGGCCTCGCCGGCCAGCTCCGGCTTTTCGTCGGGGAACTGCGTCACCGCGAGAGCCCCTGCAGGGCCACCCGGACCAGGGTCTCCAGGGGCTCGCGCTCGGCGAGGGCCTCGCTGGCCTCGGTCACCGCGCGCTCAGCCTGGCCGCGCGGCGTACCGAGATTCACCAGCGCGGAAACCGCCTGCTCGTGCCGGGCGTCGCCGGCCCGCGCCTTCGCGACTCCGCCCGGCCCGGTCGGCGGCTCGGCTGCGAGCTGGACCACCCGGTCGCGCAGCTCCACCACGATGCGTTGCGCCGTCTTCGGCCCGACGCCTGGCACCCGGCGCAGGGTCTCCACGTCGCCGGCCCGCAACGCCTCCACCAGACGCGCCGGGGCGATCCCGGACAGGATCGCCTGGGCCAGCTTCGGCCCGACCCCGCTGGTGCGGATCAGCAGCTCGAACACCGCGCGCTCGCGCTCCGTGACGAAGCCGAACAGCTGGAGCGTCTCCTCGCGCACATGGGTGTGGATGCGAAGCGCCACGGTCTTGCCGTCGTCCGGGAGCTCCGCGTACGTACTGAGGGACACCAGCACGTCGTACCCCACGCCGCCCACGTCCACGACCACCCGGGTGGGGCTCTTGTCGCGCAGCACGCCCTCGAGCCGCGCGATCATCGCGCGCGCCGGACCACCAGACGCGTCCCGGCCCGCCGGCGGCTGCGCCGAGCCCGGGCCACACCGACCCGCGCCTCGTAGGCGCCAGCGTGCGCGTGGCAGACGGCCACGGCCAGGGCGTCGGCGGCGTCCTGGGCGGGGGCCTGGGCGAGGCCGAGCAGACGCCGCACCATGGCCTGCACCTGGCGCTTGTCCGCCGCGCCGGTCCCCACCACGGCCTGCTTCACCTCCCGGGCGCCGTACTCCCGCACGGCGAGGCCCGCCTCGCCCAGCACTGCCAGCAGGGCTCCGCGCGCCTCGCCCAGCACGAGCGCCGCGCGCGGGCTCGCCGCCACGAAGACACGCTCGACGGCGGCCACGTCCGGCGCGTGGGCCAGGATGGCCTGGGCGAGGCCCCGCTGGAGCGCCGCGAGCCGCAGCGCCAGGCTGGCGCCCCGCGGCGGGCGCAGGGTGCCGTGGGCCACGTGCCGGAGCCGACTGCCTTCGCGCTCCAGGACGCCGAAGCCGGTCACCATCGAGCCCGGATCGATGCCGAGAACCCGCATCCCTCCTCCCTCGCGCTCGCAGCCGACTCGCAGAGACCGCCTGGGGGGACGCGGGCTAGGCGAGCTTTCGCATCTCCGCTTCGGAGATGTCGAAGTTCGCATGGACCTTCTGGACGTCGTCCAGGTCCTCGAGGGCGTCGGCCAGAGCCAGCATGGACTCCGCCTGCTTCCCTTCGAGCTTGACGGTGGTGGTGGCGCGCATGGTGATCTCGGCGCTCGCGGGGGTAAAGCCCCGGGCCAGCAGGGCGTCGCGCACGCGCTCGAAGTCCGCGGGGTCCGTCGCCACGTCCACACTGCCCTCGGACTCCAACACGTCCTCGGCCCCGGCTTCGACGGCCGCCTCGTAGAGCGCGTCCAGGGCGAGGCCCTCGGGCTCGAAGGCGATGAGCCCCTTGGTGTCGAACAGGTAGGACACACAGCCGCTGGCGCCCAGGTTGCCGCCGTAGCGCGTCAGCAGGTGGCGGATCTCGCCGACGGTGCGGTTGCGGTTGTCCGTCAGGGCCTCGATCAGGATGGCGGTCCCGCCCGGTCCGTACCCCTCGTAGGCCACCTCCTCATAGGCGGCCTCGCCGGAGGCGCCGGTTCCCTTGCGGATGCCGCGCTCGATGGTGTCCTTGGGCAGGTTCGCGGCGCGGCCCTTGTCCACGGCCAGGCGCAGGCGTGGGTTGGCGTTCGGGTCCCCGCCGCCGAGGCGCGCGGCAGTGGAGATTTCCCGCAGGAGCTTGGTGAAGATCTTGCCCCGGCGGGCGTCCTGGGCGCCCTTCTTCCGCTTGATCGTGGACCACTTCGAGTGGCCGGACATGGCGACCCCATCGACCGCCGCGTGGGTAGCACGGGCGTGCGGCGGGGGTCAACGCGACCGGCCCGGAAGGGCTCAGGGCAAGGCGGGGTTTGCCGATAGGAGGAGGTAGAAGCTTCATGCCCCCGGGGGAGCCGGTCGCGAATTCCTCCGGGAGCAGAGCCTGGCCGCAAGTCGGGGGCACGTGAGATGGCGGACCTTCCCGTCGGTTCCGATGAGATCGCCATCGGCATCGATCTCGGGACGAGCAACTCCTGCGTGGCGGTGTTCCGTCACGGACGCCCCGAGGTGCTCCCCAACGACTTCGGAGAGCCGATCGCGGCGAGCTGCGTGTCGTTCCGCGAGGACGGCTCCATCGTCGTGGGCAATGCGGCCAAGGCCGCCGTGATCCACCACCCCAAGCACACCGTCTACTCCGCCAAGCGCCTGATCGGGCGGTACCACTTCTCCGAGGAAGTCAAGAAGGCCAAGACGGTCTGTTCCTACGACATCGTCGAGGGCCCGAACCACGGCGTGCGCATCCGGATCCGGGACGAGGCCTTCTCGGTGCCCGAGATCTCCGCGATGGTGCTGCGCGAGATGAAGAAGGTGGCCGAGTCCCGGCTCGGGCAGCCGGTCTCGAAGGCGGTCATCACCGTTCCCGCCTACTTCAACGACAGCCAACGCCAGGCCACCCGCGACGCCGGCCGCATCGCCGGGCTCGAGGTGCTGCGCCTGCTGAACGAGCCCACCGCAGCGGCCCTCTCCTACGGCTTCGGCAAGGGCCTGCGCCAGAAGGTGGCGGTGTACGACCTCGGTGGCGGCACTTTCGACATCTCGATCCTGGAGATCGGAAAGGACGTCTTCGAGGTGCTCTCCACCTGCGGCGACACCTATCTCGGCGGCGACGACTTCGACGATCGCCTGCTGGACCTGCTGGCCGACGAGTTCATGGCGCAGGAGAACGTAAACCTGCGCAAAGACCTCTTCGCGCTGGAGAAGCTCAAGCTCGCGGCGGAGTCGGCCAAGAAGGGCCTCTCCGTGGACGAGGAGGTGGAGATCCGCATCCCCGACATCGCCACCTTGTCGGACGGGCACAGCGTCTCGCTGGAACGCCGCCTGAATCGGGCGGAGTACGCCTCGCTCGTCATGGACCTGATCCAGCGCACCTTCAAGGTGTGCGACGAGGCGATCCAGCAGGCCAACCTGACCGTCCGCGACCTGGACGGCGTGATCCTCGTCGGCGGGCCCACGCGGCTGTCGCTGGTGCGCGATGCGGTGCGGGACTACTTCCAGCAGGAGCCGCGCGAGGACGTCGACCCCGACCAGGTGGTGGCGATGGGCGCAGCCCTGCACGCCGGATCGCTGGTCTCGCCGGAACAGGAGTCGTTCCTGCTCGACGTGACGCCGCTGTCGCTCCGGATCGGAGTGGCGGGAGGCCTGGCGGAGACCGTGATCGATCGCAACACGCCGGTGCCCATCGAGCAGACGCGCACCTTCACCACGGTTCGGGACTACCAGAAGACGGTCAAGATCCGGGTCTACCAGGGCGAGTCCCGCCGCGCCGAGGACAACGAGCTGCTGGGCGAGTTCGAGTTCTCGGGCTTCAAGCATGCGCGCCGGGGCGAGGTGCGCATCGACGTCGGCTTCGAGATCAACAGCGACGGAATCGTGAACGTCCTGGCGCGCGACCCGGACACCGGGCAGAAGGCCTCGACCCGCCTCACCCTCTCCTCGGGTCTGAGCGACGAGGAGATGCGGGCGATCCTGGCGCGCACCCCCTCGCCGGAGGGAGGGGCCGCGGAGCCGGAGGCCGGGGCCTCCGGCGCTCCGGGTCCGACGGCCCGGGAGCCCGAAGCGGAGGACGACCTGCTGGAGGTCCTGCCCGAGGACCTGCCCGAGAACCTGCTCGAGGAAGGCGATCTGGGCGGCGATCCGCCCACCCCGGGCGGGGCCGCCGCCGACGACCTGGGTCTCCTCGACGACCTCGACCAGGCACCGGGCGCCGGCGATGGGGCCGCGCCGACGGCCCGCGCCGAGGCCAGCAGCGATCCGGAGGATCTGGTCGGCGAGGACGACCTGTTCGGAACGCCGCCCGCGGACCTCTCGAAGCTCGGGCCCCGCGGATGAACGCAGGCCCTGAACCCGGTCGACGAGGCAGTTCCGTGGCGATGCAGGCTGCAGCCGAGATCCGAGCCCTGGCCAGGATCCTGGACGAGCTCGACTACTACGAGGTGCTGGAGGTCCGCCCCGAGGCGCCCACCTCCGCCATCCGCGCCGCCTACCACAAGACCTCGCGCCGCTTCCACCCCGATGCCAACCGGCACCTGGAGGCCGAGCTGCGCATTCCGGTGGAGCGGATCGCCCGGCGGGTGTGCGAGGCCTACGCGGTGCTGCGAGACCCTCGCCGCCGGCGCCTCTACGACCAGCGCCTGGCCGAGGACGAGGGCTCCGCGCGCATCCCCCTGGTGGAGGCCGAAGCGGAGGCGGACCGGAAGGCCCAGGTCGAGCGCAGCGGCCGCACGCCCAACGGGCGGCGCTACTTCGCGCTCGCCACCGGCGACCTGGCTCGCGGTGAACTGACCGCCGCCGAACGCAACCTGTGCACGGCGCTCACCTTCGAACCCGCCAATCCCCTGTTCCGCGAACGACTCGATGAGGTGCGCCGGCGCGCCGAGGTGGAGCGGAAGCGCCGCTGACAGCCGCTCGGCGCCGGAAGCCCCGGCGCGTCACCGGTCGCCTGCGATCTGCGACTTCCTGAAGCTTCCGTCCGACGGCGAGGCGGATCGCGAGGGCGCCCGCTGCACCGCCTGCCGCGGTCCAGACCCGCGCCTTGCCCTGCCCGGAGCGCCTGCCTATTTTGCGCTCCGTGCGCACACTCGCCCTGGCCCTGGCGACCGGAGCCGGCCTCGCGCTCGCCTGCGGCGACGCGGGCGAGGGCGCGTCGGCGGCGCGGGCGGACGCGGCGCCCGACGTTCAGCGCGTGGCCGCCCAGCCCGCTCCCCGCCCTCCCCCGCTGCCGGGCTTCTCCGGCATCACCCTGGACGGAAAGCGCTTCGAGGCCTCCTCGCTGCTCGGCCGCCGGGCCCTGCTCTACTTCTTCAACCCGCAGGTGAAGGAGGCGGCGCTGGGCGCGGCGGCGCTGCGCTCCCTGGCCCCGGCCCGCGCGAGCCACAACTTCGCCATCGTGGGCGTGGCGGTGGGCGCCGACCGGGACGCCTCGGCCCGCTTCGCCACGGCCCAGCAGCTCGACTTCCCGGTGGTCCTCGACGGCTCCGGCGAGATCGCGCGCCGTCTCGCCCTGCGGGCGCCGGTGACCCTGGTCGTCTCCGACGCCGAGGGCCGCATCGCCTTCGCCCTGGGTGGCCTGCCGCCGGCGGAGGATCCCGATGGGGCCGCGGCTTTGGAGCAGACCCTGCGCGAGGCCTTGCGGCTGCCGGCCGCCCACGCCGGCGTGGAGCCCGTCCTCGGGGAGCGGCCCCGGGCTCCGGACTTCACGGCCGAGCGGATCGACGGCGGCGAGCTCGCACTGGCCAGCCTGCGCGGGAAGCCCCTGGTCCTGATCTTCTTCCTACACACCTGCCCGCACTGCCACAGCGCCCTCGCCTTCCTGCGCCAGCAGCTGGCGAAGTTTCCCGAGGCGGGGCGTCCCGCGGTGGTCGGCGTCTCCATGGCGAACCAGCCCCATGCGGTGCGTGCGCGCCTGGCGAGCGACGGGCTCGACTTCCTGCCCGTGGTCCTCGATCCGGAGCATGCGATCCGCCGCGCCTACGGTGTGCTGGCCGGTGTGCCCGACCTGTTCCTGATCGACGCCGAGGGCTTCGTGGTGGCGCGCAGCCAGGGCTGGCGCGAGGAGCGGGACCCGCCGCTCCTGCGCATGCGCCTGGCCCGCCTGGCGGGCCAGACTGCTCCGATGCTGCTCCACGCCACGGGCTACAGCGGCAGCGAGTTCTGCGGAGTGTGCCACGAGGCCGAACACGAGACCTGGCAGCTCACTGCCCACGCCTCGGCTTTCGACACCCTGGTGCGACACGGTGCCGACTCCAACGCGGAGTGCGTCGGCTGCCACGTGGTGGGCTGGAAGCAGCCGGGCGGCTTCACCAGCTCCGCGGCCACCCCGGAGCTCGAGGACGTGGGCTGCGAGAGCTGTCACGGACGCGGCGGCCCGCACCTCTCGCCGGGTCTGGTGCAGGGCGGCAACTACGAGAAGGCCTGTCTCACCTGCCACGATACCAAGCACTCGCTCGGCTTCGAGTACGCACGCTTCCTGCCGCGCGTCTCCCACGCGGCGAACGCGGAGCTGGCACGGCTCCCGCTGGCGGAGAAGCGGCGGCTCATGACGGAGCGGGGCCGGCCGCGCGGCGACCTGCTCCCGGCGGCGGCGGCCCACGTGGGCTCCGAGGCATGCCGTGGCTGCCATGCCGCCGAACACGCCACCTGGTCGCAGAGTCCCCACGCCCGGGCCGTGGCGTCGCTCCAGGAGGCCGGCAAGGCCGCCGAGACGGCGTGCCTCGCCTGCCACGTCACCGCCTTCGGGCGCCCGGGCGGGTTTCCGAGCGGCGGCCGGGTGGGTGAACACGCCGACCTGGCCCGGGTGGGCTGCGAGTCCTGCCACGGGCCGGGCGGCGACCACGTGCCCGAGGACGCGCCGAAACGCGGCACCATCGTATCGCTCGGCGACAAGTGCGACTCCTGCGTGATCCTCCAGATCTGCGGCAGCTGCCACGACGAGGCCAACGACCCGGGCTTCGAGTTCGATGTGTTGCGCAAGATCGAGGCCCAGCGGCACGGGACGATCGAGCCGGGGGGCGCACCGGTCCAGGATGCCGCCCGCGGGATCCCGGGGGCGGCCGCGACGGCCCTGCTCGAGGAGATCCTGGCCCGGGACGCGGCAGATCGGCTGGTGGGAGGGACCCCCTGAGCCGGCTCTCGTGGCTGCGCCCGGGCAAGCAGGCCGTCCCCAGCCGGGCCGAGAGGAAGAGGGTGGCCCGGAGGAAGCCGGCGTGGAAGGGGCGCTGAGGGAGGAGGCGCGGGCGCTGGTGGCGGCCGCCCGCGAGCTGCTGGCGGAGCTCGTCGAGGAAGGCTTCGAGCCTGCTCCCCTGCCCGTCGCGGCAGCGACGACCAGCGACCGGGGCGGGAAGGCTCCCCCGGGCGCCGCGGCCCGAGCACAGCTGAGCCTGGTGGGCGGGGTGGCCAGCGCCGGGGTCCGTTCGACTCTCGAGGAGGTGCGCAAGTCGCTCGGGGACTGTCGGCGTTGCCGGCTCTGCGAGGGCCGCACGCAGATCGTGTTCGGAGACGGCGCGCCGGATGCCGGGATCCTCTTCGTGGGCGAGGGACCCGGCGAGCAGGAGGACCGGCAGGGCATTCCCTTCTGCGGGCGGGCCGGGGAGCTGCTGACCCGCATGATCGAGCGCGGCCTCGGCATCCCGCGCCCCAGCGTCTACATCTGCAACCTGGTGAAGTGCCGCCCGCCGGGCAACCGCACGCCCCAGGCGGACGAGGTCGCCACGTGTCGCCCGTTCCTGGACGGACAGATCGACGCAGTGGCACCGCGGGTCATCGTCGCCCTCGGCAAGCCGGCGGCGAGCCTGCTGCTCGGTCGCGACATCGCCATCACCCGGGTGCGAGGCACGTGGCACGAGTACCGGGGGATCCCGGTCATGCCCACCTTCCACCCGGCGTTCCTGCTGCGGCAGTACACGCCCGAGAACCGGCGCCTCGTGTGGGAGGACCTGAAGGCGGCCCTGGCCCGCGCGCGTGAGCTCGGGGCGCGCTTCCCGGAAAGCTAGGGTGTCTCCGGGACGGCCGCGGCCTGCTCGCGCCGGAAGCCCGCCAGGCGCTCGCGCAAGCCCGGGTCCGCGAGCGCCAGGATGGCGGCAGCCAGGAGCGCAGCGTTCTTGGCGCCGCCGCTGCCCACGGCCAGGGTTCCGACCGGGATGCCGCCGGGCATCTGGACCGTGGCCAGCAGCGCGTCGAGCCCTTGCAGCGGAGAGCTGTCGATCGGCACCCCGAGCACCGGCAGGAGCGTCCTCGCCGCCGTGACGCCGGCCAGGTGCGCTGCGCCCCCGGCTCCGGCAATGATCACCTGGAAACCGCGCGACTCCGCCTCGGCCACGAAGGCCTCGAGGCGGTCGGGCGTCCGGTGGGCCGACAGCACCCGCGCCTCGTGGGGGATCTTGAGACGCTCCAGGGTCTCCGCCGCCGCCCGCATGACCTCCCAGTCGGAGCGGCTGCCCATCAGGACGGCCACCCGCGGCTGCGGGACGGCCCGCAGGCGGGGCCGCTCTTCCTTGCGGCCCCGCACCGGCGCCCGTCGAGCTCCGGTACCTCGTGACTTTCGCTGCGCCAAACTGTTCCTCCTCGTGGGCCGGAGCGTAGCCGCGCCGGGCGCCGCCACCGGGGGATGGCATACTTCGCGCACCGACGCCCCCGGCGCAAGCCCGGAGACCCATGCCGCGCCCCATCTCGTCCCGCACCGCCCTGTGCGGCATCGTGCTCCACCCCGCCTCCCACACCCGCTCGCCGGCCATGCACAATGCCGCCTTCGAGGCCCTGGGGACCGACGCCGTCTATCTCGCCTTCGACGTGGCACCCGAGGCCCTGGGCGACGCCCTCCGGGGGGCGCGTGCCCTCGGGGTGCAGCAGCTCGCCGTCTCGATCCCGCACAAGGTGGCGATCCTGGACCTGCTCGACGAGGTGGACGCCGACGCCCGACGCCTGGGCGCCGTGAACACGGTGACCCGCCGCGACGGCCGGCTGGTGGGCTCCAATACCGACTGGCTCGGCGTGGTGCGCGCCCTCGAGCGGGAGACCCCGTTGGCAGGTCGGCGCGCCGTGGTGCTCGGCGCCGGCGGAACGGCCCGCGCCGCGGTCTTCGGCCTGCTGGCGCGGGGCGCCCGGGTGACGCTGCTGAACCGCACTCCCGAGCGCGCGCGGGCGGTGGCCGAGCGGCTCGGCGCCGAGGGCTTCGGCTCCCTCGGTGACCTGGCGTACACGCCCTGCGACGTCCTGGTCAACACGACCTCGGTCGGGCTCGGGAGCGATGTCTCGCCCGTCGAGGCCGAGGCCATCGCGCCGGGCACCGTGGTACTGGACGCGGTCTACGAGCCGGAGCAGACGCGCCTGCTCCGGGACGCGGCGGGGCGCGGCGCGCGCGCCATCTCGGGCAAGTGGATGCTCGTGCATCAGGCGCTCGAACAGATCCGCTCGTGGACGGGGCGGGAGCCCGCCCCGGAGGTGCTGGCCGAGGCCTTCGACCGGGGGTTCTAGCGCCGGGGCAGGGCGGCTACTCGGAGAAGCCCCACTTCTTCTTGTTCTCCAGCACCTGCTCGGGTGTGGGCTTGGGCTTCTCCGCGACCTCCGGGACCTCGAAATCGTCCTTGAACTCCAGGATCTTGGCGTTGATCTCGATGTCCTCCTGGAAGACGTCGGGCACCTGCTCGTCCTCGAAGATGGCCTCCCACGGGCACTCGGGCTCGCACACCCCGCAGTTGATGCACTCCTCCGGGTCGATGTAGAGCTGGTTGGGGAAGGTCTCGGTGTCCTCGCCCTTGTACTGGTAGATGCAATCCACCGGGCAGACCTCGACACAGCTCATGTCCACACAATCCCGGCAGAGTTTCGTGATCACCCACGTCATCGGCCTCTCCCCCCTCGCCTCAGCGGAGCTTGGTCTCTTTGTAGAGCACGTGTCGGCGAGCCACTGGATCGTACTTCTTCAGCTCCAGCTTGTTCGGGGAATTCTGGCGGTTCTTGACGGTCGTGTAGAAGTGACCGGTCCCGGCGGTCGACTCCAGCTTGATCCGTTCGCGTTTTCCCTTCTTGGCCATGTCTCCACCGCGGATCGGGCCGCTCAGCCGGCGGCCGGCTCCGGAACCGGGTTGCCACTCTTCGCGAACACGCGGACCCGACGGCCCTCGCGCACCTCGACCCGCACGCGGCTCGCGCCGCCCGTGGACGGATCGACGAGCATCACGTTCGAGGCGTCCACGAAGCCTTCCTGCTCCACGATGCCGCCGGTTCGCACGCCGCGACGGCCCGCGCGCAGGTGGCGCTTCTGCAGCCGCACCTTCTCGACGCGCACTCGCCCGGCGGCGAGATCCACCGCCAGCACGCGGCCCTGCTTGCCGCGCTCGGCGCCCTTGACCACCTGGACCAGGTCCCCCTTGCGGAGGCAAAGACTCATCCCGCTCTCCCGTGTCCGCCCGCGCCCGACTGGGAACGGAGGAATACCGATGCTGCACGAAAGCCCGGGCGTCAAGGCGCCCCGCGGGGGCTTCCGTGGGGCACGGCACCCGCGTGATACCCTCTGCGGCCGTGCGAGGTCCCTCCGCCAGGCTCGCTTTGTTCGGGGCCGTCGGGCTCGCCGCCAGCCTGGGAGCCTGCCGGCTGCTACTGCCGCTGCTGCCCGAGCGCTTTGCCGTGAACGTACCACTCCGGCACGCCGTGCTCGGCTGGAGCGTCGGGGCGCCCGAAGAGGTGCTGCGGGACGGGAGCATCCGGGTGCCCGCGGGCTTCTCGATCGGCGTATTCGCCCAGGACCTGCCCAACGCCCGCTTGCTGCGCTTCACCCCGATCGGCGACCTGCTGGTGAGCACGCCCCGCTCGGGACGCATCGTGCTGCTGCGCGATGCCGACCGGGACGGTCGCGCCGAGACCGCACGATCCGTGCTGGACGGGCTGAACCGCCCTCATGGACTCGACCTGCACGACGGCTGGCTCTACGTGGCGGAGACCGACGCCATCGGCAGGGCGCGCTTCGACGCCGAGGCCGGCCGGGTCACGGGGCCTTTCGAGCGGGTGGTCACCGGGCTCCCCTCCGGCGGGGGCCACTGGACCCGCACCCTGCGCTTCGGCCCCGACGGCTGGATGTACGTCTCGATCGGATCGAGCTGCAACGTGTGCCGCGAGGAGGATCCCCGGCGCGCCGCGATCGTGCGCTACCGGCCGGACGGAAGCGGCGAGGAGATCTTTGCCCGGGGCCTGCGCAATGCGGTGGGATTCGCCTGGCGCCCGGAGACCGGGGAGCTCCTGGCCACGGACAACGGCCGCGACCTGCTGGGCGACGACTTTCCCCCCTGCGAGCTGAACCGGGTGGTGCAGGGCGGCTTCTACGGCTGGCCCTTCGCCAACGGGGAGCGGGTCCCCGACCCGGACTACGGGGCGGGACGCGAGGCGGAGATCCGCGCTTCGATCCCGCCGCTGCACGCCTTCCGGGCCCACAACGCACCGCTCGGCATCGCCTTCCTGGGCGCGGAGGCCGCCGTGCCGCCGGCCTGGCGCGGAGCGGCCCTGGTGGCCCTGCACGGCTCCTGGAACCGGACCCGCAAGGACGGCTACAAGGTGGTCTCCCTGCACTGGGGGCCCGAGGGCCGCATCGTGGAGCGGGACTTCGCGGTGGGGTTCCTGCGCGGCGAGCACGTGACCGGCCGTCCGGTGGACGTGGCGGTGGGCCAGGACGGCGCCATCTACGTCTCCGACGACTACACGGGCGCCGTGTACCGGGTGGCGGCCGGTGAGCCGGCGGAGCGCCGGACGCCCCGGCGGGACTCCAGCCGGTCGGGCAGCGCATCCCTGGCGACGCTCCCGGCGGCGGAACGCAGCAGGCGGATGCAGCGGGGCCGGGCGCTGTGGGAGCGGCATGCCTGCGCCGGGTGTCACGAGGCCGAGCAGGCGACGCCGGGCGTCGTGCCGTTTCCCCTGGCGCAGCTCGGCCAGCGCTACGTCCTCGGGGAGCTCGAGGCCTACCTGGCCGCGCCGACGCCGCCCATGCCGGCGCCGCCCCTGGATGCGGAGCAACGCCGCGACCTGGCGGTGTATCTGCTGGAGACGCGTTCGTAGCGTCGAGGAGGGATCGCGTGGCGTATCGCTTCATCCGCTGCCACGAGGAAGGCCTCTTCGCCGTGGTGACCATGCGGCGGCCGGAGCAGCGCAACGCGCTCTCCGAGGAGCACCTGCGCGAGCTGCTCGCGGCCTTCCGACAGGTGGGCGAGAGCAAGGCGCGCGGCGCGATCCTGGCCGCCGAGGGCCCCGTGTTCAGCGCGGGCCACGACTTCGCGGACATGGCGGAGCGGGACCTGGCGTCCATGCGCCGCCTGCTCGGGGTCTGCGCCGAGCTGATGCAGGCGCTCCAGGCGATCCCCCAGCCCGTGGTGGCGGAGGTGCAGGGGCTGGCCACGGCCGCCGGCTGCCAGCTGGTCGCCTCCTGCGACCTGGCGGTGGCCGCCGAGTCGGCCCGCTTCCAGGTGCCGGGAGGCCGCGGCGGCTGGTTCTGCACCACGCCCGGGGTGGCGCTGGCCCGGGCAGTGGGGCGCAAGCGGGCCCTGGAGATGCTCCTGACCGGCGATCCCGTGGACGCCCGCACCGCCTGGACCTGGGGCCTGGTGAACCGCGTGGTCCCGGAGGGCGAGCTGCCGGCCGCCACCCGCGAGCTCCTGGCCCGGGCCACCCGGGGCAGCGCCCTCTCCAAGGCGATGGGCAAGCAGGCCTTCTACCGGCAGGTGGACCTGGACCTGCCGGCCGCCTACGCCTACGCCGGCGAGGTGATGGCCGCCGCCTCCCAGACCGAGGAGGCGCGCGAGAACCTGCGGGCCTTCCTGGAGAAGCGCCCCCCCCGCTTCCCGGAGGGATGACCGGCCCGGCCGCCCGAACCTGGGTTCAACCCTCGAGCCGGAGCGTCCGATGAACCCTGCATGCCGGATGCCGGGGAAAGGCGGGCCGTCGCGGGGCGGTGGCGGGGGCACTGCGGGCTGCTTGCCCTCGCCCTCTTCCTGGGCACCGCGCTCCGAGCCGGGGCGGCGGTGGCCCCGGGCGACTACTGCGTGGTGGGCCTCGGCGCCAATCTAGGAGGGGTCGCGGACGGCTGGCTCGCCCTGGTGACCCCCGCCGGCGCGGTCACCGACCTGACGCCGTCGCTCACCACGGGCCTGTTGAACCCCTGGGACTGCGCCATCGACCCCACCACCGGCGACGTGATCCTGGTGGACGAGGGCAACACCGGCAATGCGGAGAACGGGGTCGTCTACCGCGTCGCCGTGTCCGGCGCGACGGTGACCCAGACCGTCCTGCACGCCGGCGCCCCGCTCATCAACCCCCGCGGCGTGGCGGTGGCCATTGACGGAACCCTCTACATCGCCGACGTGGGTCAGCGCGTCAACAACAGCATCGACGGGGCGGTCTACTCCCTGGTGCCCGGGGGCAGTCCGACGCGGCTCGACACCGGCGGCGTCGGCCTGGCCAATCCCACGGATCTGGACCTGGATCCGCGTCCCTGGACCGGCGCCAGCGCCGGCTCGAATCTGATCCTGCTGGAGATGCGCGGCGGCAACCTGCTGCGCGTACCGAGGGCGGGGGGAAGCGTCGTCAGCGTGGCCACGGGTCCCGGCGGAGACGAGTGGCGCTCGTTGGAGACCGGGCCCTATGGCAACTACTTCGTGACCCATCGGGAAGGACGCCGCGTCGACCGCTACGACCGCCTGACCGGCAACCGCCAGACCGTGGCCACCGGCAGCGGCGGCGGGATCCTCGACCGGCCGCAAGGGGTGAGCGTCGACTACTTCACGGCGGATCTCGTCATCGCCGACGAGGTCTCCGGGGTCGTGAACCTGCCGCCCAATGCCTATCTCGCCGGCGCCCCGGGCCCGACCCGGACCGCCACGGCCGCCTCGCTCCCGGGGCCGCAGCCGGCCGGGATCGGCTTCTCGCCCCCCCTGGCCAGCGCGAGTCCGAACGCGAACTTCGGCATGCCCACGCGGCGGGCCCCCATCCCCGGCAGCGCCTACCTGGTGAACGGTCCGGCGGCGGCCGCAAACCGCGGCGACATGGAGCACGAGGCCAACTTCTTCATCGAGGTGACGAGCACCGCGAAGCCGCTCCGCATCCGCCTCTTCGACCCGAACACCCGCAACGGCTACGACCAGCCGCTCAACGCCTCGTTCACGACCAGCATGACGTACCGGCTCTACAGCCCATCGGGAGCCCTGCTCACCGCCGTCAGCATCCCGGGCAACGGGCGCGTGGACCTCGACCAGCGCATCGCCACCCTGAACGCGGGCAACACGCTCAGCGTGCGCGGCCCCGGCGTGCCGCTGGCCGCCGGGGCCTTCGGGCTGTATCGGCTGCAGGTGGACGGGGTGACCGGGAACAATCCCGCCAGCGACGGAGACTGGAACGCCTTCGGCCTCTGGGTGGAGGACTTCCACACCTACACCTACAACCACATCGTGGGTCCCCTCTTCACCCAGGCGGGCCCTCCGGGCCTGAGCCCCCTCGACCCCTTCCGCCTGTACCCGTACGTGGAGCGGGGCTGCGAGTACACGACGAGCAACTTCGACGCCGACGGCAGCGGGACCGGCCTCACGATCCACACGCGCCTGGGCCAGGCCTTCCCCCTCACGCTCTCGGGCGCCACCGTGCACGCGGAGAACGCGATCGACCCCTCTCCGGCGGTCCCCGCCAGCATCGAGCTCGACTACGGACTGCACCGCTACGAGGGATCCCTCTCCCCGGATGCCACCCAGAACAACATCCTGACCGTGCGGACGCCGGACTTCCAGGGCTGGGTGGACGGCGGCGGCGCGGGCCCGCCGGTTCCCGTCCCGCCGGGCAACCCGGCGGCGAACCCGACCCCGTCGCTCCGCACGAGCCCCGGCCCGGCCTTTCCCCAGACGCCCTTCGGCCCGGCCACCAACAGCTTCCTGCGCCACTACCTGCCGCGCTACGACGAACGTCCCGAGGCCGGGGCGTCGCCCCACGCCCCCTACCTGACCCAGGCCGCCACGCCCATCAATGGCGACCCGCCCGCGGTCGGGGTGCCGGCCCGCTACGTGATCCAGGTGACGGTGGTGAACCCGGACCCCGTGAACGCTCTGCGCGACCTGACCCTGGCGGCGGAGGTTCCCGCGCCGGCGGTGTACGTGGATGCGGGCCCCGGGGTCTCCGGCGGCGCCACCGCCACCGGAGGCGCCAGCGTGACGACCTGCGGGCCGGCGCCCTGCTCGGGCTTCGTGACCGCCAGCTGGGCGAACGTCCCTCCGGCCTCGGTGCAGGTGCTCTCCTACGCCGTCCAGGTGGTGGCCACGTCCGCCGGGCAGCGCCTCTACCTGACCGGCGGACCGGCGGTGCGCGGGGGCGGGGCGAGCCCGCCGGCCAACCCCGGGGCGAGCTTCGGGACCTACGCCACCTTCACCCCGGCCTGGTCGAGCGCCGGCTTCCCGCGCACCGAGAGCCTGGGCCCCCTGTGCGACCTCTCGGTGGTGGAGGGCACCGTCACGCCGGTGGCGGTGGAGCTGGCGCGCTTCGAGGCCCGACCCGGCGACGGCCGCGTCGAGCTGGTCTGGGAGACCGCGGCCGAGTTCGACAACCTGGGCTTCTACGTGTACCGGCGTCTGGAGAGCGAGCCGGAGTTCGTGCGGGTGAGCCCGGAGCTGATGCTCGGCCGGGGCACCACGGACCTCTCGGCCCGCTATGCCTTCCTGGACGAGACCGTGCCCAACGGCGTGCGCGCCGAGTACCTGCTCGAGGACATCGAGTTCGACGGGGACACCACGCTCCACGGCCCGGTGGCGGCGACGCCTCGGGCGGGGCTCGCGCTGGCGGCCACGGATCCGGCGCTGCTGGCCGGCTACGCGGAGCTCGCTGGCGGAGCCGGGCCGGGCCCGGGACCCGCCTCGCCGGACCCGACCGACGAGCCGGGCGCTCCCGCGACCCCGGCGACGGAGGACGGCACCGACCCGAGCGCTCTCGCGGCCCCGTCACCGGACACGGGCGCCGTGCGCGTACTCCAGCGCGACGCACGCAGCCTCGTGCTCGAGGTGAGCGTGCCGCCCCTCGAGATCGGCACCCGCGAGGTGGACGGCGTCCGCTTCACGACGGTGGCAGCGCCGGGCTACGGCAGCAGCGTCGCCCCGGGCCTGCCCCGCCTGCCGACCCGCGTGGCCTGGGTCGAGGTGGCGGACACCCCGGTGGTGGCGGTGGACGTGCTGGAACGCGAGGGGGAGACCCGGACCCTGGACGCGCCGGTCCTCCCGGTGGCGCAACCCGTGCTCGACGGCGGGACGGCCAGCGGCGCGCTGGTGCCGGACCCGGAGGCCTACGCCAGCACGGCGCCCTACCCGGCCGGGCCCCTGAGCCTGGCCGGCAGCGTCCGGCTGGAGAGTGGCCAGCGCCTGCTCTCGCTGCGCATCCAGCCCGCCCGCTACCGGGCCGCCGACCGCAGCCTCGAGGTGGACCGGCGCGTGCGCCTGCGGCTCAGCCTGGCGGGGCCCGTGACCTCGGTCGGGGCCACGGACGCCGACACTGGAGCCGAGAGCCGACGCGCCGTGGCGGCCCTGGCCGGCGTGAAGCTCGCGGTGCGGGGACCGGCCCTGGTGCGCGTCCCGGCCAGCGAGCTGCTCGAAGCCGGCCTCGAGCCGCACGTGGACCCGCGCCGGCTGCACGTGTATCGCCAGGGCCGCGAGATCGCCGTCCGGGTCGAGGGCGAGAGCGACGGACGCCTCGATCCGGGGGACGCGCTCTGGCTCTGGAGCGACGGGGTCGACACCCGCTACACGGATGAGGACGTGCTGTTCCTGGTGGCCGGCGACCGCTTCGGGCTCCGGACGCCCGTGGTGGATGCCGCGCCCGCGGGTCCGGCGCCGCCTCGCAGCGTCGCCGGCCAGGCGCGCTTCGAGGAGCAGCGCCTCTACCTGCCGGGCATCCTCAACGGCGAAGGCGACAACTTCGTGGGCCGCTTCGTCTTCAACCGGGCCGTGGCGAGCGCGATTCCCAGCCCCGGCGCCGACGGCGCGCCGGCCCTGCTCCAGGTGCGGCTGCGCGGCGGTACGACCTACGCGGCCATCGAGCCGGACCACCACTTCCTGCTGCGGGCCCGCGGCGAGGTGCTGGCGGATCTTCGCTTCGACGGCTCGCAGGCCCTCGAAACCTGGGTGGAGCTCGGCGCCGGACGCGTGACCGAGGAGACGCTCTCGGTGGAGCTGGTGCCCCAGTTCGACTCGGGAGCACCCTTCGATCTCATCTACGTGGACTCCTTCGAGCTTCACTACCGGCGCCAGCTGGAGCTGCGGCCCGGGGACGCTGGACGCCTGGTCTTCAGCGCCGAGGAGGACGGCCCGCACCGCATCGCGGGCCTCGCCGACCCGGCGCGAACCGCCCTCTGGGACGTGAGCGACCCGGACGAGCCGCAGCGGCTGGTGGGCGTCCCGGACGGCGTCGGAGCCCTGGCCTTCCAGGCCCAGGCCGGCGCCCGCTACGCGGTGGTCGAGGAGGCTGCGCGCACCTCCGCGTCGTGGCTGGCGCCGAACACAGCGTCCACCTGGAGCGAAGCGGGCGGCGGCGCCGACTGGGTGGCCATCGTGCACGGAAGTCTCCACCAGGAAGCGGAGCGTCTGGCTGCGCACCGGGAGCGCCAAGGGCTGCGCACGGCCGTGATCGACGTGGAGGACGTCTACGACGAGATCTCTGGCGGTCTGGCGACGCCGGTGGCGATCCGCGACTTCCTGCGCGGGATCTCTGCGAGCTGGGATCCCGCCCCGCGTCATCTCCTGCTGGTGGGCGAGGCGAGCTACGACTACCGCGACTTCCTGCGCGGGCGTGCCCCGAATCTGGTGCCGACCATGCTGGTGGACACCAGCTTCGTGGAGGCGGCGAGCGACTCCTGGTTTGGGGACCTGGACGACGACGCGGCTCCCGATCTGGCGCTGGGACGCATCCCCGCTCGCACGCCGGAGGAGCTGTCCGCCATCGTGGACAAGCTCCTGCGCCACGAAGCGGCCAGCGAGGGCGACGCGCCCCACGCCTGGCGCACCCGGCTGCTGCTGGTGGCCGACGATGGCCTCGGCGCCGGCGACCCCCGCGAGGCGGAAGCCTTCGAAGGCGTGCTCGACGGCGTGCGCGAGGTCGCGCCTCCGGCCTTCGAGAGCGATCGGCTGGCGCTGCGGGAGCTGCCGGAGGCGGGCCAGGGGGAGGCCGCCCGCGCCGCCGTGCGCGACGCCCTGGAAGAGGGGCGCGCCTTCACCCTGTACGCGGGCCACGGCGGGGCACGGCTGTGGGCCGACGAGGGCATCTTCGGCGCCGACGACGTGGCGAGCCTCGCCAACGGAGAGGCGCTTCCGCTGTTCCTGGTGTTGAACTGCCTGAATGCCTTCTTCGACGCCCCGAACGAGGAGTCCCTGGGCGAGGAGGCCTTGCGCGCCCCGGACCGCGGAGCCGCCGCGTTCGTCTCCTCCACCACGGTTTCGGCCTTCGCCGGCCAGGACGCCTTCGCCCGGGCCCTGGCGGAGCGGCTCTTCGCGCCCGAGGTGCGACGCGTGGGGGAGGCGTTGCTCCAGGCCCAGCAGGCCATCCGCGGCGCCGCCGGGGCGGAAGACGTGCTGGCGAGCTTCGTGCTGCTGGGCGATCCCGCCACCACCGTGGCCCTGCCCCGCGTGCCGGTGGCCGATGCGGGCGCGGACCCTACCGTGAGCCGCTGGCAGGCCGTCCTGCTGGACGGGCGCGCGAGCCGCTCCCCCTCGGGCGCCCGGCTCCGGCACCGTTGGCAGATCGTGGCCGAGCCCCGGCCGGGGGCCAGCACGCTGGTGGGCGCGAACGGCCCGACCCCCTGGTTCTGGGCCACCGAGGAAGGCGATTATCGCGTGGCCCTCCAGGTGCAGGACGGACGCTGGACCAGCGCCTCGGACGTGGTGCAGGTGCGGGTTCGGGCCGACGGGGACGCTCCCTTCCTCTGCGCAGCTCGCGACCCCCAGGCACCGCCCCCGCTCCTGTCGGGGATCGATCTCGTCTGGTTGGTCGCGCCCGCAGCGCTCTCGGCCCTCGGACGCTGGCGCCGACGGCGCCAGCGGATTCCCCGTGAAGGAGCCGTAATCCCCACGGGGTGATCGACTTTGGTGCGGCTCCCGAGCCGCTACACTCCGGCGATGAAGATCCCGTCGAGCCGACTCCTGCTGTCCTTCGCCGCCTTCCTGCTCGCCCTCAGCCCCGCGACCCCCGTGCGAGCCGGCTCCGCCTTGCGCGTTCCCCTGCCCAACGCCTTCGGCTCGATCGGGGCGTCCACCTACGACCTGAAGGGCGAGCGCGTCGGCCCTGCCGCGATGCAGGTGCTGCGCCTCGACGACGGGCACGTGCGGATCGAAGCGAGCAGCAGCATCGAGGGCGCCGAGCGAACCGTGGTGACCGCCGAGCTCGCCCCGACCGACGACGGCGTGGCCCTGCGTCCGCTGCGGCAGGAGTCCCGCTCCTTCGACGCGACGGGGGCTCCCCTGGGTATCATGACCATCGATCACGAGGTAGGCATTGCCACCTGCGCCGCGCCGGGGGGAAGCGAGCGGGTCCCACAGCGGCTGGAGCTTCCAGGCGAGGAACGCGTGGCAAACGTGCTGCTGAACCTGGTCTTCCAGCCGCTGATCCGGGGCGAGACCCGGGAGGTGGATTTCCAGATCTTCGTGTGCCGCGGGGGGCCGCGCATCATGCAGGGAGAGGCGGTGGTGGAGGGCCCCCGGCCGGTGCGAGCGGGCGAGGCCACCGAGTTGGTGGAGGTGAGCTACAGCGTGGATCTCGGCCCGCTGCTCTCGCGGCTCGCCCGCCCGTTCCTGCCGCGCCTCTCCTCCTGGTTCGATCCCACGGCGAGCAGCGCCTGGGTGGGGCACCGCATGCCGTTGTTCTCGAATGGTCCGACGGTGCTGGTGGTGCGGACGGGCATCTCGCCGGATCTCCTGACCCACTCCCCCTGAGCTGCGCTTCCGGGCTCGAGCAGGAGTCGCACCGCGCCCCTCTCCGAGAACGCCTGGCTCAAGGGGGTGGCGACGCCGGCAGGGCATCCCACAGCCAGGGCGTCGCGTCCACCACCCGCAGGGCGTCGGGCCCCAGGGCCACCAGGTGACGTCCCCAGACGCCGAGGCGGGAACGGGCGTCCACGTCCACGGACTCGATCACGCGACCCTCGCGGGGATCGAACACCGCGAGCCCCCGCTCGCCCAGCAGGAACACGCGGCCACCCAGCACCGCCGCGTCGCGCACCTCCCCGGTCGCGCGCCGGGTCGCTCGAGCCAGGGGACGCGGTGCCTCGGGCCGCGTCACGTCGAAGCTGGCCACGCCGAGGGCGCCCACCACCACCGCGATGCCACCCCCCAGGCGAACGACGTGCGGCTCGAAGCCGCGCCCCAAGCGCTGGCGAGCGGGGCGACGTCCGCGGCGCAGGTCGTCGGGCGTCGTCAGGTAGAGCGTCGCCGCGTCCGCGAAGGCCAGCTGCGACCCGTCCACGGCCAGGTCGCGCACGGCATACGGAAACAACGGCTCGGGGCGGCCTTCCCCCTCGGACGGAAGGCGCAGCAGGCCGTGGCTGCTGGCCACGAACAGATCGCCGGCGAGGGCCTGGACGGAACGTACCCTGCCGATCCGGTCGCGCTCCCAGTGGCGCAGGCGCCTCGGCTCGGCCTCGGCCAGGGAGACCAGCTCGAGGCCGCCCTCCCCGAAGACGGCCGCCTGCCCGATCAGGTCCCGCACGCCGTCGAAGCGGGCCAGATCCCGGGGTCGCCGGTACTCCGCCACCCGGCGCGGGTCGGCCGGGTCGGTGAGATCGAGCACCTGGAAGCGCCCGTCCGAGAAGAGGGCGAGCGCGCGCCCCCCGCGCAGGTCCGCGTCCTCGGCGTCGCCGGGCAGGGACGCCCCGCCGCGGCGCACCGCGTCGGTCCGCCAACGTGCCACCGGGACGAAGAAGCCCGACCAGAAGACGGGCCCGCGTACGCCAAACAGGATCGAGTCCCCGTTGCGTCGCTCGCCGTGACTGTCGCGGAAGGCGAAGACCTCGGACCAGATCGGCTCCGGGTCACCGGAACGGGTGAGGGTCACGGTGATGCGCGCAAGAACGCCGGGAGGCACCACGTGCCCGCTCTCGAAGCCGCTCTCCACCGGGTGCTCCTCGTGGTGGAGGGTCAGGATCCCGTCCAGACCCGGGGGCGGATCGGCACCGGGCGGGATCGTCACCAGGGGCAGACCCCCTTCCTCCCAGGCCCGTTCCGCGTACTGGCGCAGGAGGGCGGCGAGTCGCTCGCCCCCGGAGTGCGAGGGATGCATTTCGACGCGTAGACCCACCCGGGCGAGGCGGGTGCCCTGGGCGAGCGCGGGAAGCGCCAGGGAGCGACGCGCCTCCGCCACGAAGTCGCTGTCCGCATGCCGCTCCACGAACCCGGCCAGCGCGTCGGGTCGCTCCGCAAAGCCCCGCTCGCGTAGATAGACGGCGTTGCCCCGGGCACGGGCGGCGTGCACGCCGTCCGGGAAGCGGGCGAGATACGCCTCGTAGGCCGCGTCCGTGCCCTTTCGGCGGGCTGCCTCGAAGACCGTGGTCTCGACCAGCGCCCCGAGCTCCGCCAGATGTGCGCTCTCCGGGAAGTCCCGGCGGAAGGCGTCGAGCTCGGCGAGGTCGGGGCGCGCCCGGAGCTGGAGGTACGCGAGGCGCTCCCGAGCCGTGGCAGTGTGGGACGAATCCGGATGCTCGCGCAGGAAGCGCAGATAGGCGGCGGGGCTGTCCTGCGTCCGCACGCGAGCCCACTCCCCCCCCAGGCAGGCGGCGAGCAGGCAGGCGGGGACCAGGGCGACGACCCAGGGGGTGCGCATGAGGGGCTCCGGGGCTTTCGATCTCGGATCGGCCCCCTCGAGAGCGCCCTTGAGGGGCGCCTCGCTTGCGGCCCGCCCGAGCCTGCCTACCCTCTGCGGGTGTCCCCCGCCGCCCTTTCCGGTCCACTCCTCGGGGCGGCCGCGGGCCCGTGATCGTCACCGTCACCGCCAACGCCGCCATCGATCGCACCCTGCACGTAGCGCAGCTGCGCCCGGGCAGGCGCCAGCAGGTCTTGCGCGACCATGCTCAGGCGGGCGGCAAAGGGCTCAACGTGGCCCGGGTGCTGCGCGCCCTGGGCGAGCCCGTGCGGGCCATCGTGGTGGTCGGAGGCGCCCCGGGCGCGTGGATCCTGGAGGACCTGGCCCGGAGCGGGCTCGAGGCGAGCCCCGTGTGGGCGGGCGGGGAATCCCGCACCTGTCTCGAGATCGTGGACGCCGCGGGCCAGGTGACCCAGCTCCACGGAGCGGGCGTGGCGGCGGACGCCCACGTTGCCGAGGCATTGCTGGGCGACACGGACCAGCACCTGGCGGGCGCCGCCTGGCTCGCCCTGTGCGGCAGCCTCGCCCCGGGGCTTCCCGACGACACCTATGCGCGGCTCGTCGAGCGGGCGCACCGACGCGGCGTGGCCGTCGCCGTGGACACGAGCGGCGCCGCCCTGGCGGCGGCCTGGCGGGCGGGTCCCGACCTGGTGCGGGTGAACCGCGAGGAGGCGGCGCAAGCGCTCGGTCTCGACCCCATGCGGCTCGACCTGGCCACGGCCGGACGGACGGGCTCGTGCAGACTGGTGGTGATCTCCGACGGGCCCCGGCCCGTGCTGGCGCGGAGCGCCGACGGGATGTGCTGGCGCGCAGATCCCCCGGCCATCGTGGCGCGCAACCCGGTGGGATGCGGCGATGCCATGCTGGCCGGACTGCTCCACGCGCGCAGCGCCGGGCGCAGCGTGGCGGACGCCCTGCGCACCGGCGTCGCACTCGGCGCCGCGGATGCGGAGGCGGAAGCGGCGGGCTGCGCCGACCCCCGCCGCGCCCGGACCCTGGAGGCCTGCGTGCGCGTCGCCCGGCGCGAGGAGGCGGCGTGATCGAGGCCGTGATCTTCGACATGGACGGGCTCCTGATCGACTCGGAGCCGCTCTGGCAGCGCGCGGAGATGGAGGTCTTCCGCGATGTGGGCGTGGCGCTTGGGCGCAACGACTGCCTGCAGACCCGGGGACTCAAGATCGAGGAGGTGGTGGACTACTGGTGGACGCGCCGTCCCTGGCGAGGAGCCTCGCGCGCGAACGTGCGCCAGCGCATCGTCGCGCGCCTGATCGAGATGGTGCGCCGCGAGGGAGCGCCCAAGCCGGGGGTCGAAGCGGTACTCGCCTTCTTCCGGGCCCGGGACCTTCCGCTGGGCCTGGCCTCCTCCTCCCACTACGTGGTGATCGAGGCCGTGCTGGAGCGCCTGGGGATCGCTGCGGCCTTCCGGGCCATCCACTCGGCGCAGGATGAGCGGCTGGGCAAGCCGCACCCGGACGTCTATCGGAGCGCCGCCGGAAAGCTCGGCGTGGAGCCGGCGCACTGCCTGGCCTTCGAGGACTCGCTCGCCGGCGTGCGGGCGGCGAAGGCGGCGGGAATGCGCTGCGTGGCCGTGCCGGAGACGCCCACGCAGGAGACCCCCGCGCTCGCCGAGGAGCGGCCGCAACTCGGGATCGCCGACCTGGTGCTCGACTCCCTGGCCGAGTTCGAAGCGGAGCACTGGGCGCGACTCGTGGCCGGACACACCGGCGCTCCGGCGGCTCCTGGCCCCGAGCCCGGGCGATGAGGACGGTGGTCGTGGTGGGTGCCTCGCTGGCGGGGCTGCGCGCCGCCGAGGCGCTGCGGCGCCGGGGCTACGACGGGCGCCTGGTGCTCGTCGGGGAGGAGCCTCACCTCCCGTACGACCGCCCGCCCCTCTCCAAGGAGATCCTGCGTGGCGAGTGGGAGGTGGACCGCCTGGCGCTGCGACGCCAGGGGCTCGACGACCTCGCCCTGGACCTGCGGCTCGGGCGCCGTGCGGAGCGCCTGGACCTGGACGCCCGCGCCGTCGTCCTGGACGGCGGCGACCTCCTGCCCTTCGACGGACTCGTGATCGCCACGGGCGCCCGGCCCCGCCCCCTGCCCGCCGCTCCGCCCCAGGACGGCATCCACCTGCTGCGCACCCTGGACGACGCGCTGGCGATCCGCTCCGCCCTGGACGAGAGCCCGCGCGTGGCGGTGGTGGGGGCGGGTTTCATCGGGGCGGAGGTGGCGGCCTCCTGCCGCCGCCGCGGTCTGGCGGTGGCGATGATCGAGGCCCTGCCCGTGCCCTTCGAGCCCGCCGTGGGGAAGGAGATGGGGGAGCTCTGCGCGGCCCTGCACCGGGACCAGGGCGTGGACCTGCGCTGTGGCGTGCCCGTGGCCGCCCTCGAGGGCGAGGGCCGGGTCGAGGGCGTCGTGCTCGCCGACGGCAGCCGCGTGGCCGCGGACCTCGTCGTGGTGGGAATCGGCGTGACGCCCGCCACCCAGTGGCTCGCGTCCTCGGGCCTCGAGCTCGACGACGGGGTCGTGTGCGACGCCACCTGCGCCACCCGGGCGCCGCACGTGGTGGCGGCGGGAGACGTGGCTCGCTGGTACAACCCGCTCTACCAGGAGCCCATGCGGGTCGAGCACTGGACCCACGCGGTCGAGCAGGCGGCGGCCGCGGCCCAGCGCCTGCTGGACGGACCCGGCGCCCCGGGCTTCGCGCCAGCGCCGCTGTTCTGGTCGGATCAGTACGACGTCAAGCTGCAGTTCGCCGGCCGCTACCGACCCGGGGACGAGGTCCGCATCGTCGAGGGAAGTCCCACCGAGCGCCGCTTCGTGGCCCTCTACGGGCGGCAGGGGCATCTGGTGGGGGCCTTCGCCATGAACAGGCCGCGCCAGCTGGTGGGCTGGCGACGCCGCATCCGGGAGGGGGTCTCCTGGCAGCAGGCCCTGGCCGAGGCGGAGTCCGGACCCCCCCGGCCTACTTCGGCGTAAGCCCCTCCAGGCGCTCCACCGCCTCCAGGTACTCCTCCACCAGACCGACGATCACCTCCCGGACGGGCCGGACCTCGTTCATGGTCCCGACGATCTGGCCCACGGGATTGAAGTTCACGTCGTGGGCCTGCTTGGGATAGCGGTGGCCGCGCACCACGGCCTCTGCCGTCACCATGAACTGGAGCGGCATGCCCAGGGGCTTGGGGCTGTCGGGGCGCTCCCAGGCCTCGGTCCATGCGTTGCGCAGCATGCGACAGGGCTTCCCCGTCCACGAGCGCGACCGCACCGTGTCGCGGCTGCTGGCCGCCAGGTAGGACGCCTTCTGGGCCGGCGGGACGTCCGCCTCCTCCACCGTCAGCCAGATGGAGCCCGTCCACACCCCCTGGGCGCCCAGGGCCAGGGCCGCCGCGATCTGGCGTCCGTGGCCGATGCCCCCGGCGGCCAGCACCGGCGTGGGCGCCACCGCGTCGATCACCTCGGGCCACAGGACGATGCTGCCCACGTCTCCGGTGTGCCCGCCCCCCTCGCTGCCCTGGGCGATGATCAGGTCGATCCCCGCCTTCTGGTGGGCGAGGGCCTGCTTCACGTTGCCGCACAGCGCCGCCACCATGCGCCCGCTGGCGTGGATCTCCTCGATCACGTCGGAAGGCGGCGTGCCGAGGGCGTTGGCCACCAGACGGGCCTTGTCGTGGCGCAGGATCTCCTCGATCTGGGGTGCTGCGGTCACGGCCGTCCACCCGAGCAGCTCGTTGACGGGCTCGTCCGGGGGCAGCTCCGGGACGTCGTGCTGCGCCAGGATGCGTTTCACGAATGCCCGGTGCTCGGCGGGGATGGCGGCGCGCAGCTTCTCCTCCAGGGACGCCGGGTCCACCTCGCCCATCCCCTCGTAGCGGCCGGGGATCACGATGTCGACGCCGTAGGGCCGGTCGCCCACGTGCTCGTCGATCCACTTGAGCTCGATGGCGAGCTGCTCCGCGGGGAAGCCCACGGCCCCGAGCACCCCCAGACCGCCAGCCTGGCTCACGGCGGCCACCACGTCCCGGCAGTGGCTGAAGGCGAAGATCGGGAACTCGATTCCCATCTGCTCGCAGAGTTGGGTCCGCATGCCGCCGCCTCCCTGGCTGCTTCCGTCGCTCGAGCTTAGCGCGCTGCAGAGCCGCGCTACTCTGCAGGCAGAACCCGAGTGGAGGCGCCCCATGAGCTGCCGGGGACGCAGGACGCCTTGGAGCCGGGCCGGGCTGCTTGCGATCCTGCTGCCAACCCTGCTGGGAGCGGCCGCGCCGGCACGCGGCGCGGCCGAGAGCCCCTACCTGCGCCTCCAGGTCCTGGTGGCCGTCTATCCCCGAACCTTCACCCACACCGCGCGGCCCGAAGACCTGGCCGCGGTGCGAGCCGCCGTCGGCCAGGCGGTCGAGTCCTTCTGGCGGGCGAGCCGCATGAGACTGCATCTGGCGGTGGATCTGGTGACGGTGGACCGCTTCGTCCCGGAGCCGGAGTTCTGGCAGCCGCGGCCCGGCCGCTACTGGATGAACGACCGGAGCGACGGCGTTCGCCACGTGGAGAACGACCTGCTGGCGCGGGGCTGCCCCGAGGGCGACTACGACATCGTCGCGGTCCTCTACGCCTGGCGCAACGGACCGGGCCACGGGAGTCAGTACGGGGGGGCGGCCCACGGCGTGAACCAGCTGCTCGGCAGGGCGGCCTATCTCGCCATTCCGATGGCGTGGAACCCGGGCGCCCTCGCCGGGATCCTGGAGCACGAGCTCATGCACGCCATCGAGTCGATCTTCCGCAATGGGACCGAGGCGGCGTTCCCGTACACCCACAACGGCGCCTTCTTCGAGGCGGTCCACGGGCCGGGCGTCTCCTGGCTGGCCTGGGCCCTGGGCAACCTGCCGGATCGCGCCTACTTCGAGCCGACCGGCGTCTGGGGCCGGGTCGCCTTCTTCCCGGACCGGGACGGGGATCGAATTCCGGACCGCTCTCCGCCCGGCGACGCGCTGACGATCACCGAGGCGAGCCTGGGCAGCTCGTCCTACGTGTCGGACACGGATCTCGACGGCGTGAGCGACCTCGACGAGGCCCTGGCCGGAAGCGACCCGCTCGCCCGGGACCCGGAACGAAAGAACGGCGCCGGGCCCTGAAGGCCCGGCGCCGCACGGAGAGGTCCCACCCTCGAGCTACTCTCCCACCGGGTCGCCCCGGCAGTACCATCGCCGAAGTGGGGCTTAACGGCCGTGTTCGGAATGGGAACGGGTGTGGCCCCCACTCTATGAAGGGTGGGAAAAAAGGAAGCATCGACAATCGAACCGATTTCGGGTCTCGGCGCCGAGTGCGCCGGGTATGGTCAAGCCTCACGGGCGATTAGTACCGGTCAGCTTCACGCATTGCTGCGCTTCCACCTCCGGCCTATCGACGTCCTCGTCTCGGACGGCCCTTCAGGGGACCGAAGTCCCGGGGAGATCTCATCTCGGGGTGGGCTTCCCACTTAGATGCTTTCAGCGGTTATCCCATCCGCACGTGACTACCCGGCGATGCCGCTGGCGCGACAACCGGTACACCAGAGGTGCGTCCATCCCGGTCCTCTCGTACTAGGGACAGCTCCCCTCAAATCTCCTACGCCCACGGCAGATAGGGACCGAACTGTCTCACGACGTTCTAAACCCAGCTCGCGTGCCACTTTAATCGGCGAACAGCCGAACCCTTGGGACC
>JBFIML010000022.1:0-65952 GCA_041611735.1 Myxococcota bacterium
CTGGCGAGCCGCGTTCGCCTGGGTGGCCAGCGCGCTGCTGGCCGGCGCGCCACGCATGGCCTCGGCCTGCTCCGTCTGCACGCCGGGACGCGACGACGAGACGCGGGTGGCCTTCCAGGTGACCACCCTCTTCCTGACCGTCCTGCCGCTCGGCCTGATCGGGGGAGTCGTGTGGTGGCTGGTGCGGCGCGCCCGCTCCATCGAGCAGGCCCGTGCCGAGGCGTCCGCCGGCCCCGGGTCGCTCCCGGGGAGGCCGTAGCGAGGCCCGGGCTGGCGCATCATGCCCGAGTCACGAGACCCCCCCGAGCCGACGCCCCGGGCCAAGCACGCCCCCCCGGAGGCGGGCCTCGATCGCTGGATCGACCCCTTCTTCTCGGACTCCATGCTGTGGCCCGTGCTGATCGTCCTGGTGACGGCCTTCGCCATCTTCGGAGCGGCGGTCCTGCTGCTCGCCGTGCGCACCCGCAGCTTCTTCGCCATCGCAGCCCTGCTCGTGCTGGTGGTGGCTAGCGCCGAGGCGCTCCGCTCGGACCTGCATCGCCGCCGCGTCGGCCGCGCCGGGGGCCTGATCCTGGTGCTCTGGACCGTTTCCGCTCTGCTCGCCCTGGCCGCGGCGCGCTTCGGGATGCTCTGACCGTGTACTTCCCCTCGACCGCCCGGGCCGGGTTTGGTACCCGTCCGGCGCAACCATGACGGCCGTCGCCCTCCACAAGGCCCGCTCCTACCTGGCGCTGACCAAGCCCGGGATCGTGCTGTTCGTGATCCTGACCGGGCTGCCGGCGCTCCTGATGGCGGCCGGCGGCTGGCCGGGTACGCCGTTCGCGCTCGCCACCCTGCTCGGCATCGCGCTAGCCGCCGCCGCCGCGAACACTTTGAACTGCTACGTCGAGCGCGACCTCGATGCGCTCATGCAGCGCACCCGCCGGCGCCCCCTGCCGTCCCGGCGGCTCGCGCCCCGGGCGGCGCTCGCCTTCGGCTGCGTGCTCTCGGTCGTGGCCACGGGGGTCCTGTACGTCGTCGGGGGAGAGCTGGCCGCGCTGCTCGGCGTGGCGAGCATCCTGTTCTACGTCTTCGTCTACACGCTGTGGCTCAAGCCGCGCACGCCGCTCAACGCCGTGATCGGCGGCGCCGCGGGCGCGGCGGCGCCTCTCATCGCCGACGCTGCGGTGAACGGACGGGTCGGCCTGGCGGGGCTCCTGCTCTTCGCCATCATCTTCTTCTGGCAGCCGCCCCACGTCTGGGCCATCGCGCTGTTCCGCAAGGACGACTACGAGCGCGCCCGCATCCCGATGCTTCCCAGTGTGATCGGTGACCAGCCCACCCGCTGGCGCATGCTCTGGTACACGCTGGGTCTCGTGCCCGTGAGCCTGGCGCCCGCCGTGCTGGGACTGCTCGGCCCGCTCTACGGGGTCGTGGCCCTGGCCCTGAACGCCTGGTTCGTGTGGCACGCGGTCCGGGTGCTCCGCGAGCGCACCGACAGGGCGGCCCGCCGCATGTTCGGGGTGTCCCTGCTCTACCTGCTGGGCCTGTTCCTGGCCATGCCCGTCGACCTGGCGCTGCGCTAGGAGCCTGACCCAAGACTGGCGTGGGAAGGGCCGGGTGCCAGGCGCATCCACCAACGCCCTCCCTCGTTCCAATCACTGATCGGCCCCGCGACGAAGTGGCCGTCGGCGTCCTTCCGTCCGGAATGCTTCTGCTTCGTCCTGGCATCGAGCAGGACGACGTCAAAGTAGGCGATCGCAGCTCCGCGGCGTCGGAGTTCGAGAGCATGGCCCATCCTCCGGGGACGCTGGGGCCGCGCCCCCCCGCATCCCCCCCCTGGGCGCTGGCCCGCGCCCGCTTGCGGGGGCCGGGGCTGCTGCTACCGTCCTGCGGTCAGAAAGGCCCTTCCGATCGGGTGCGCAGCATTCCGGCATGACCCGCCAGTATCTGTATTCCATCGAGCAAGCCTTTCGTGTCAATCGCGACGAGGCTCCTGAATCCGGACAGTCCGGCGCAGGAGCCACGCCGCTGGTCGCGACCTCCCCAGCGGGGGCGGCGCGGCGAGGAATTCGAGTTGGGTAAGAAGTTGTACGTTGGCAATCTCCCTTTCACCACCACGGAGGACGAGCTGCGCGAGCTCTTCGAGCGGCACGGCGGCGTCGCATCGGTGAACGTGATCACCGATCGCGAGACCGGTCGGCCACGCGGCTTCGCCTTCGTCGAAATGGAGGACGCAAACGCCGCGGAGACGGCGATGCGCGCCCTCGATGGGAGCGATCTGGGGGGCCGGAACCTGCGGGTGAACGAAGCCCAGGAGCGCCGCGGGGGAGGAGGCGGCGGCGGCGGCGGCTTCCGCCGCAACCGCTACTAGCCGAGTCCGTCGACGCTCGTGATCGGGACGGGAGGGCTCGGGCCCTCCCGTCCCTTCTTCTTTCAGCGGGAGTCTGCCCACGTCCGGGCCCGCGCCCGGGCCGTTGCGAGCCCGCGGCCGCGGCCGAAGCGGCGGTAGACGCTGCGGCAGACTGCATTCTGGTGCTGCCAGAGGGCCCGGTGCACGCCCGTGAGGCTCGGGATCCAGAAGCGCCCCGGGAGCTTCACCACCGGCTCCACGGCTCCAGGCTTGATCTCCGCTCTCACGATCCCTGCGCCCTCCGCGCCATGGCGACACGCCAGCACGTGGCCGCTCGCGTCCACGACCTGGGTCGCGCCCACGAAGCGCGTCTCGTACTCCACCCGCCAGTCGAGCCCCGGCAAGAGGTAGAAGTCGCCCCGTACGCGGCCCGAGTGGCTCGCCTGGAGCACCGGGACGCCCAAACACCGCGCGAACTCCACGGGCGCCTGCTCCGACAGGTAGCGGTTGTACTGGCCGAGGGCACCGAGCCCGCGTCTCGCGAGCGGCCAGTTTGCGGGCAGGTCCCACCAGTGGGTGCCGGTGACGGCCAGGCCGACGTGCCCCGCCAGGCGCCGCACGGTCCGCTCGCGGATCAGCTCCCAGCACACCGCCGCCCCGACGCCGCCCAGGCCGGTCTCGAACACCCCCGGGTCGTTTCCGCACGTGTAGAGCGCGTTCTCCCACATGGTGGGGAGATCCTTGTCGTGGGTGTGAACGCGGCCGTCGGGCTCCACGAAATGGTAGGTGTTGTAGACGTGGTCACCCCGGGCGACGAGCATCGAGCCGCCGATCCAGCCGCGGTGGCGCCGGGCCAGCTGCTGCAGCATCTCGAGTGCCGGGTTCTCCGCCGGCAGCACGCAGTCCCAGGCGCGTGCGCTCGGGACGGCCGGGCCCGGGAAGAACTCGGGCAGCGCCACCAGACGCGCCCCGCCGGCGAAGGCCTCTTCGGCCAGGCGCTCTACGTGCTCCAGGTTTTCCGCCAGCCGTCCCGGATGGGTCTCGATCTGGACCGCGGCGACCGACAGCGATCCGGCTTCCATGCGGCGATTCTACACGGGTCCCCGGCCTTCGGGCGAAGTGCGCGCGCGGGCCAGCCACACGACGGTCGCTCCCCAGCCCCCCCGGCCAGGTGGTGCCTCCTCCACCCGCTCCACCCGCGGGTCGCCTTCCAGGAAGGCACGCACCCGCGCCCGCTGCACGCCGCGCCCGCGTCCGTGGATCAGGCGCACTTCCCGCAAGCCCGCCTCGCGGGCCGCGTCGAGGTAGGCGTCCACGGCGGCGAGGATCTCGGCGGGCCGGAAGGCGTGCAGATCGAAGGCGTCCTCGATCGGGATGCGGAAGGGCTCGTCCTCGCGGCTCATCCTGCGCATTGTCCCCGACACGGTGTCCCGGATACAATGGCTGCCGGAGTCGCTCCAGCCTCACGAATGTCACGACCTCAGGGAGGGTTCGTCATGGCGGTACGCAAGGTCAGCTACGTCGACGTCAAGGTTCCCAACCGGCCCGGGCAGGCCGCGAAGATCCTCGGCTCCCTCGAGAGCGCGGGCGTGAACCTGCAGGCCTTCACCGCGTTCCCGGACCGGGGCGGCAAGTCCCAGGTCGATCTCGTGACCCGCGACCTGGCGGGCGTGCGCCGGGTGGCCAAGAAGGAAGGCTGGCGCGTGAGCCAGGCCAAGAAGGGCTTGCTGATCCAGGGCCCGGATCGCGTCGGTGCGGTGCACCGGCAGATGAAGAAGCTCGCCGCGGCGCGCGTCAACGTGACCGCCGCCGACGCAGTGGCCGCGGGCAAGGGTCAGTTCGGCATGATCCTGTGGGTGAAGCCCCGGGACTACGCGCGCGCAGCGCGCGCCCTGCGCGCCCGCTGACGCGAGCCAGCCTTGACTGCCTTGGACGCGGAGGATTCATCGCGGCCCTGGCAAGCCTCGGCTCCTGGTATCCTGGCCGTCATGCGTTCCGCCCTGCCGCCCGGCCTGGTGGTCTTCGTGAAGCGCGAGTGCCCGACCTGCCAGACCGTGGTGCCGGTGCTGGCCCAGCTCGCCCGCGCCACGGAGCTCACCGTCTTCACCCAGGACGACCCCGCCTTCCCGCCCGGCCTCGGCGCGCTGGACGACACCACGCTGGAGCGCTCCTGGCGTCACGGCATCGAGGCGGTGCCCACGCTGCTCCGCATCGGTCCCGACGGCCGCGAGGAGGCGCGGGTCCAGGGCTGGTCGCGGGAGGACTGGGAGAAGGCCACCGGCGTGGCGGGCCTCGGGACCGGCCTTCCGGCCTGGCGGCCTGGCTGTGGCTCGCGCAGCGTGGACCCGGACCTGGCCCCGGAGCTGGCGGCACGTTTCGGCGCCTCGCGCCTGGCCGCCCGGCGCGTCGAGCTGGCCTCCGCCGAGGACGATCACGAGGCCCTCTTCGCCCGCGGCTGGACCGACGGGCTGCCCGGGGTGCCGCCCAGCGAGCGCCGCGTGCTGACCATGCTCGAGGGCACCCGCCGCCGCCCGGACGAGATCGTGGCGGTGGTGCCCCCGGACCTCGTCCCCTGCACGGTGGAGAAGGTGGCCATCAACGCGGTCCTGGCCGGCTGCAAGCCCGAGTACCTGCCGGTGGTGCTGGCCGCCGTGGAGGCCGCCTGCACCGAGACGTTCAACGCCCACGGGCTGCTGGCCACCACCATGCCCGCGAGCCCAGTGGTGGTGGTGAACGGTCCCATCCGCCGCGCCATCGGCATGAACTCGGGCCTGAACGTCTTCGGCCAGGGCAACCGCGCCAACGCGACCATCGGCCGCGCCCTCCAGCTCGTGATCCGCAACGTGGGCGGCGGCCGTCCCGGGGAGGTGGACCGCGCCACCCACGGGAACCCGGGCAAGCTCTCGTTCTGCTTTGCCGAGGACGAGGAGGGCTCGCCCTGGACCCCGCTCTCGGCGGACCTCGGCGCGGCCGCGGGCATCGACACGGTGACGCTCTTCGCCGGCGAAGGACCCCGCACCATCGTGGACCAGCTCTCGCGCGACCCGGAGTCCCTGGCCCGCAGCTTCGCGGCCTGCCTGCGCACGCTCCACCATCCCAAGCTCCCGCTCGTCTTCGACTGCCTGCTGGCGGTCGGGCCGGAGCACGCGCGCGTCTTCCATGACGCGGGCTGGGACAAGCTCCGCCTCACCGCGCGCCTGCACGAGCTGCTCCAGCTTCCGGGGCGCGAGATCGTGCGCGGCGCGGAGGGGATCGCCGAGGGCGTGCCCGAGAAGCTGGCGGGGGCAGTCCTCCCCAAGTTCCGGCCTGGTGGGCTCTTCCTCGTCCACTGCGGCGGCCGGGCGGGGCTCTTCAGTATGATGATCGGAGGCTGGGTCACGGGAGCCGGGGGGAGCCAGCCGGTCTTGCGGGAGATCGATCCATGGAAGTGAGTGGACGCCGGGTGGTTCTCGATCCCACGGCGGAGCGCGCCCCGGCCGAGCGTCCGCGGCTTCCGCGGCCGCGCTCCCTCGAAGGCCTGACCGTGGGCCTGCTGGACATCTCGAAGCCCCGCGGCGACCGCTTCCTGGACCGCCTGGAGACGCTCCTGCGCCAGCGCGGGATCGAGACGCGCCGCTACGCCAAGCCGACCTTCACCAAGCCCGCACCGGTGGACCTGCGCCAGCGGATCGCCACGGAGTGTGGCGCCGTGATCGAGGCGCTCGCCGACTGAGGCTCGTGCACGTCGTGCAGTGTGCACGACATCGTGGACCTGGAGGGACGGGGCGTTCCGGGCGTGTTCGTGGCCACGGTCGAGTTCGTGGACGGCGCCGCGGCCCAGGCCCGGGCCCTGGGCGCCGACCCGGCGGCGGTCTACGTGCCGCATCCCATCCAGGACCGCACCGACGCGGAGATGGCAGCCATCGCCGACGCGGCCCTGGCGGAGGTCCTGCGCCGGCTCCAGGCCGACTGACGCCCGCGCTACTCGCCCTCGGCGGGGCGCGTGGCCGCCAGCCGTAGCTCCGCCCGGGCCCGGCGGCGGGTGGCGGGGTCCGGGTGCCCGGTAGCGGCGGCCCGCAGGGCCGCGCGCGCCGCGTCGGTGCCCATTCCTCCCAGGCCCCGGATCGCTGCGTTGCGTAGCCGGGCGTCGTCCCGGCCCAGGGCCTCGACCAGAGCCGCAAGCGCCGACGCGTGGCCGGGGGCGCCGAGGGCCACCGCCGCCTCCGCCGCCAGCCCGGGATCCTCGCCCCCCAGGATCGCCACCAGCTCCCCGGTCACCCCGGCGCTCGGATGGGCGCCCGCCGCGCGGATCGCCGCCACCCGCTCCGTCGGGGGGGCATCGCGCAGCAGGGCCACCCAGCGGGCCGGTCCGTCCACGAGGCCCCGCCGTTCGAGCTGCACCAGCAGCCCGGCCCGGATGCCCACGGGAAGGCGCGCGTCGGCCAGGAGCGGCTCGAGCTGGGGCAGGTCCACGGGCCGCAGCAGCGGGAGGTCGTCCGGCGCCAGGGCGAGATCCGTGAGCGCCGAGCTCGCCAGGCGCGCGTCTCCCGACGCGAGCAGGTCGTGCGTCGCGCGTCGCAAGGCCGCCGCCCGCTCCTCCGGCTCCGCCAGGGTGGGGAGGGTCAGATAGCGGCGTACCGCGCCGAACAGCTTCTCACGCGACGCCTCGCTCACGGCATACTTGGCGTCGTGCTCCTGGAGCGACACCCACTCGAGGTGCGCGGCCAGGCCCGTGTCGGCCAGCTCCCGGCTGCTGGCGAGCCGGCGCAGGAAGACCAGCACCTCCTCCCCCGCCGCGAACTCCGCCGTCCCGTGCCCGTGCTGGGCGAAGCGCACGCTCTGGCCCGGCTCGAAGCGGCCCTTCAGCACCGCGAGGATCCGGGCCCGCACCACGGGTCGGCGCAGCGGCGGGTCGTCCACGACCAGCCAGCCCGAGGCGTCGGTGATGCGGGCGTGCACCACCCCGTCCGCCTCCGCCGCGAGCCAGCTCAGGGGGGCGGTGCCGGCGACCACGTGCGCCCGGCCGGAGACCGCCGCAGCGGCCACCCCCAGCGCCACCAGGGCGAGACGCCGGGGCCCGGGCCTCAGTGGAGCGCGTCGAGGAGCGGCAGCAGCGCTCCGGAGACGGCCGGATCCACCTCCTGCCCGACGTTGTTGATGAAGACCGTGTTGCAGTCCACCGGCTGGATCGGGCAATCGCCCTCGGCGCCGAACAGCACGAAGAGGAAGCAGCTGTGGCAGCTGTCATCCCACTTGGGCTTCGGGAGCTGATAGCCGATCTCGTCGTTGCCGAGGCCCACGATGAAGGTGTGCTCGGCGCCCGTCATGGCGGCCCGATAGGTCTCCCCGATCTGCGGATCGAGCTCCCCGGGCACCACCGCGAAGCTCCCGGCACCCAGCCGGAATGCGCCCACCTCGGTCTGGACGTCCTCGCCGAAGGCCTGGGGGATGATGTTGAAGGGCGGGGGGAAGGGGAAGCCGCCCGAATCGTCGGGCACGCCGTTGGTGAAGAGCGTGCGCCGGGCGTTCAGCACGTCCTGGAAGGCGGCCAGGCGGAAGAAGGGGTTGTCCAGGCGCACCGCCACCGGGCTCGTGCGGGCGAAGGCGATGGCCGGCGCCGGATGGCCGGGCTTCTTCACGTCCAGGGTCGCGATCACCCGCTCCGCGAGCTGGGTCCCGTGCACCTCGGCGAAGCGGAAGCTGCGGCGCGGCGCCGGGCCCTGCGTAGTCGGGTCGAGCACGTCGATGTCCAGCGGGCCCTGGAGGACACCCAGGGCGCCGCTCACCCAGATGGCGAGCCCGCCGTACTGGGCCTCCAGGCGCTCGCGGACGAAGTGCGGAAAGTCCGAGGTGATGATGCGGTTGCCCGAGCCCAGGCTCTCGGGATGGCTGCCGAAGTTCACCAGCGTCGCCAGCACCGCGAAGGGCGGGCCCCGCCGGGTGAACTGCACCGTCGCCAGGCGCGGATCCACGATGCGGCCCTGGGTGGCCGGAGCCAACGATGCGTCGCTCACCAGCACCTTGCCGTCGGAGACGCCGAAGCCGTCGTCCTCCGGATCGGTACCCAGCGACAGACCCGTCGAATGGGCCGTCGCGTAGCGCACCCGCGCCTGCTGCAGGTTGGCCGCCGCCTCGTCCACGCACTCCGCTACCGCGGCGTTCACGAAGTCCAGGTAGCCGAAGTCGATCCCGCTGGAGAGGTTGTTGGCACCCCACAGCCCCAGGGTGTCGGGGCCCTCGTGCTGGTGCGTCGAGTGGACCACCAGGTAATCGATGCCCGAGGCCGGCGCGACCAGGCCTCGGATCGTCTCCACCTCGTTCACGAAGTAGCCGACCAGGTCGAGCGCCACGAGCGCCAGGCGTCCGCCGCGCCCGTCGATCACCACGCCGCGGGCCCACAGCCGGTCGTGGTAGCCCGTGGCGCGCCGGTTGGTCCCGAAGCCCGCCAGGAAGATCGGGTCGCTGTGGTTCACCAGCGCCGTCCCGCCGAAGCGCGCCTCGTAGGCGTTCTGGAGGGCCGGGCTCACGGGCGTGATGTCGCGCTTGCAGGTCCCGACCCGCAGGTCGCCATTGGCGCGGGCGGGCAGGGCGCCCACCAGGGAGCCCGAGATCAGGAAGACGGCCAGGCAGGAGACGAGGGCGCGCACGGGGGGCATGAGGGAAACCTCCTACGGTCTCCATCCTACGAAGCCGGCTTTGGCACGGTCAAGCGGTGTTATCCTGCCCCCCGGAGGGCCCCACCCGTGGCCGGCGCCTTCCCCGTGGTCGACGTCTGGGCCCCCCTCGTCCCCTCCCGGGAGATCACCGCCCACGTCGTCGAGAACTTCCCGACGGCCATGCACGGCTACCTGCGGGTCTTCTACAAGCGGGAACCCACGGCGGAGACGGTCAAGATGTTCGCGGACCTCGCGCGGGACGACGCCGAGATCCTCGCGCTGCTCGACGAGGCCAACGTGGTGCGCGCGCTGGTGAGCGGCTTCGACGAGGCGGGGACCGCCGGCAGGACCTTCGTGTCCAACGAGGCGGTGGCGGCCATCGCCGAGCGGCATCCGGACCGCTTCCTGCCCTTTGCCGGCGCCGACGTGACGCGCGGGGCCGCGGCCCTACGCGAGCTCGAGTACTGGGTGCGCGAACGCGGCTTCCGGGGTCTCTCCCTGCGCCCCTTCATGATCGGCTTCCCGGCCAGCGACCGGCGCTACTACCCCTTCTATGCCAAGTGCGTGGAGCTCGGCGTGCCGCTCTCCATCCACGCCTCCGCCAACTGGACCACCGAGCGCCCCAGCGACCTCGGCCACCCGCGCCACTTCGACACCGTGGCCTGTGACTTCCCGGAGCTCAAGCTGATCCTGAGCCACGGGGGCTATCCCTGGGTGCTCGAGGCGTGCCTGCTGGCCTGGAAGCACCCGAACGTCTATCTGGAGCTCGCCGCGCACCGGCCCCGCTACTTCCGGGCACCGGGCGCCGGCTGGGAACCCCTGCTGCGCTTCGGTCGGACCACGATCCGCCACAAGATCCTGTACGGAACCGGCTGGTTCCTGCTCGGGCGCCCTCCGGTGGTGCTGGTGGCCGAGATGCACGAGCTCGGCCTGGAGCCCGAGGTCCTGGAGCACTGGCTGTGGCGCAACGCCGCGGCGCTCTTCCAGCTGGACGACCTGGCCTCTTCCTGATCCCCGCAGGGTGGTCCGCTCCCGCGCGACCCCGTGATCCGTTTCGCGCACCGGCGACCACTGTTCCTCCGACGCCACCGACAAGCCTGCGCGCCGGAGGTCGAGATCATGTTCCGCAGGTTCAGGAGTCCGACCCGCCCCACGACCCGCCACGTGGCCCGCGCCATCGAGTACACGATCCGCGACAGCGCGTTCGGCCGCATGCTCGTGGCAGGCACCCTGCGCGGCGTCTGCCTGGTGCGCTTCGCCGAAGACGATCCGGAGCTCGAGCGTGCGATCCGCCGCGAGTTCGGCTTCGCGGAGCTGGCCCGCAACGACGTTCGGCTGCGAAGCTGGGCCGAGGCCATCGCACGGCTCGCATGCGGGGCGGTCGAGACCCTGGACGTTCCCCTGGACGTCCGCCCGAGCTGCCTGCGGCGCCGCATCTGGCAGGCCCTCCGGCCCGGTGGACGGCGCCGCGCCCTGGAGTCCGTGAGCCCCCTGCTCGTGGAGGACGACGGCCGGGCGGCCGCCTGAGCGCGATCCTCAGCGCCAGGCGAACACCGGCTGTTCGAAGTGCGCAACCCGCGTCGCGATGCCGCGCAGCGCAACCTCCCGCAGCTGATAGAGGATCGCTGCCGTGGGGGCGTGGATGCGCGTCCCCAGCAGCGGGATCGAGATCACCGGCCGCTCGCTCTCCGGGATGCGACGCAGGATGGGAACCTCCGGCCGCTCGAGCTCCACCAGCGGGACCCGGTGCACCTCCGCCACCTCGCCGGGGTCGAGCTGGAAGCGGCGCGGCGCGCCGCCCCATACCACCACCGGCGAGATCACGAAGCCGGACCGGGTCGGGTAGTCGTCCAGGAGGCCCAGCACCGAGGAGGCGGGCCGCCGCAGGCCCACCTCCTCGGCGAGTTCCCGGAGCGCCGCCTCCACGGCGGTCTCGCCGGGGTCGACGCTACCGCCCGGCAGCGCCCACTGGCCCCGGTGGCGGCGCAGGCGCGCTGCGCGCCGGGTGATCAGGAAGCAGGGACGCTTCGCCTCGTCGAGCAACAGCACCACGGCCACGGCGGCGGGGCGCCGTCCGCCCGGGTCCAGGGCCTGGCGTTCGAAGCCAGCGAGCCGCTCGCTCACGCACCGTCGCAATGCCCGGGGGGTCGTCCGGTCCGTCGTCGTCACCTGCACACGGATTAGCGATCCCGGCCGGCTCCCGCGAGCCGGGACGCCCGGACGTCCGCCGCCGGCCGATCGGGTAGCCTTCCGGCGTGCCCGTCGACGACGACGTCCGCGGTCCCCTCGCCACCGGCGAGCCCCACACCTTCTTCCGGCGCCTGCGCGAGCACGATCCCGTGCACTGGAGCGCCCGCAGCCGGGCCTGGATCCTGACGAGCCACGCCGAGGTGCGGGCGGCCTTCCAGGACGCACGGCTCTCGTCGGATCGTCTCTCGCCCCTCGAGGCCCGCATGACGCCCGCCCAGCGCGCCAGCCTGGCCCAGGCCTTCGAGCTGCTGCGCGGCTGGATGGTGTTCCGAGACCCGCCGGCTCACGAGCGCCTGCGGGGTCCCGTCCACCGGGCCTTCACACCCCGCACCGTGGGTCGTCTCGAGGAGCGCATCGTCTCCGTGGTGGGAGAGTTGCTGGAGGGGCTGGCCGCCGCCGGTGGGGGAGAGCTGGTGGAGGCCTTCGCCTTTCCGTTGCCAGCCATCGTGATCGCCGAGCTGCTGGGCGTCCCGCCCGAGGATCGCGAGCACTTCAAGCGGTCCTCCACCAAGCTGGCCGGCCTCGTGTTCGGGGCGCTCGAGAGCGGCGAGCGCGATGCGGCCGCCAGCCAGGCGGCCACGGAGTTCCAAGAGTACTTCGGCGCACTGATCCGCCGCGCCGAGAAGCAGCCCGGCGACGACCTGATCAGCGCTTTGGTGGCGGCCCGGAACCGGGGCGATGCACTCTCGCCCGACCAGCTGGTGGGCGCCTGCACCCTGTTGCTCTTCGGCGGCCACGAGACCACCACGAGTCTGATCGCGAACGGCACGGCGGTGCTGCTGGCCCACCCGGACCAACGGGCCCGCTGGCAGCAGGATCCGCAGCTCGGACCGCGCGCCGTGGAGGAGCTGCTGCGTTTCGAGGGACCTGCCACCTGCATGGTGCGCGTGGTGGCCGAGGCCCACGAGCGCGGCGGCCACCAGCTCGAGGCGGGCGACCGCGTCTACCTGTCCATGGCCGGGGCCAACCGCGACCCGGCGGTCTTCGCGGAGCCGGATCGCCTCCAGCTGGCCCGGGACCCGAACCCCCACCTGGCCTTCGGACACGGGCTCCACTTCTGCCTGGGCGCGGCGCTGGCGCGGCTCGAGGCGCGCCTCGCCCTCGGGACGCTGCTCGAGCGCTTCCCGAGCCTGCGCCTGGCTGGCGGCGCGACGCCCGAGGACCTGGCGTGGAGCACGACGCCCATCGGCCGGAGCGTCGTGCGCCTGCCCGTGGAAGTCGCCTAGCCCCTGGCCCGTCATGCCGAAGCTGAGCGTCCTGCTGCCGGTCCACGATGCCCGCCGCCACCTGGCGCAGGCCGTGGAGAGCGTGCTCGCCCAGAGCTTTCGGGACTTCGAGCTGCTGCTGCTCGATGATGGCTCCCGGGACGGCTCCCGCACGCTCCTCGAGCGCTATGCGACCGGCGATCCGCGCGCGCTCCTGCACCGGCTCCCCCACCGCGGGCTGGTCGCGACCCTGAACGAGGGGCTCGCCCGCGCCGCGGCGCCCCTGGTGGCCCGCATGGACGCCGACGACGTGGCCCTGCCGCGGCGCTTCGAGCTGCAGGTGGCCTTCCTGGACGCCCACCCCGAGGTGATCTGCGTCGGTGGCGGCTACGAGCGCATCGACGCCCGGGGACGCACCCTGCAGCGCTTCGACGCGCTGCCCGTCGAGGATGCGGAGATCCAGGAGCGCCTGCTCGCCGGCGACACGGTCCTCTGCCATCCGACCGTGGTGATGCGCCGCGAGGCGGTGCTCGCCGCCGGAGGCTACGACCCCGACGCGATCCTGGCCGAGGACCTGGACCTCTACCTGCGCCTGGGCGAGCGCGGGTCCCTGGCCCTCGTGCCCGAGGTGGTGCTGCGCTATCGCGAGCACCCGGCGTCGCTCAGCATGCGCAGGCACCCGGCGCAGCTCGCCGCCATGCGACGCGTCTGCACCAGAGCCTGGCAGCGGCGCGGCATCCAGGGCCGCTTCGAGAACACCGGCTGGCTCCCCACCAGCCGGCGGGAGGCCCACGACTTCATGATCCGCTACGGCTGGCTCGGCTTCGCGCGGGGCGACCGCCGCATGCTCTTCGACTACGCCCTGCAGGCGATCCGCTTTGCTCCGCTGCACTCCGGGGGCTGGCGGCTGCTGGCCAAGGCCTGCCGGCCCGGCGCTTGCCACGCCGGGCCTGGGTCAGGCGGCTAGCTCGCCCGCGCCTTCGGTTGGACGGGCCAGATGCTGCGCCCGGGCAGGTCCGCGGGCGGCTCGTGGCCCAGCAGCGCCAGCACCGTGGGCGTGAGATCGAGGGCGTCCCTCGTGCCGAGATCGCCCGCCACGATTCCCGGCCCGGCCACGAAGGCGAAGCCCCGATCCGTGTGGCCGCCGGTGCGGCGGTAGGGAAACGGGCCTACGACCCCGAACTCCGCGTGCTCGAAGGCGTCCACGCCCGGGCTCCAGGTCACCAGCAGATCGGCATCGGTCCCGGCCGGGTCCATGGGCTCCGCCGCGCGCAGGCGCTCGACCTTCGCGAGCACCGGCTTCCCGGTGCGCGCGTCCCGGCACTCGGCCAGCAGTCCCTCCACCCAGTCCAGCGTGGCTGCGTAGTCCGCGGGATCGACGATCCCGTCGCGCTCGCGACCGCGCAGGTTCACCCGCACCCGGGCGTCGTAGAAGGCGGGCAGAGTGAAGGCGCGCATGCGCGGCCAGTGCGTCCGATACCAGCACGGCACCTGCCAGTCCAGGGAATCGCGCGGCTCGTCGATCTCCTCCGGGGCGCGGTCCGTCTCGGGCGGGATCGGCACGTCGAGGCGCTCGATGGGCGGCGGGGCCGGGGCGCCGCGCAGCGCGCGCCATGCGGCCCGCCGCAGACGCGTCCAGCCCGGACGGTTCTGCGCCCGCTCCAGGCGGCGGCGCTCGGCTGCGCTAACCCCGAAGCGCTCCTGCATGTACTGCTGCCAGCGCTGCCAGGGCGCCGGCAGCACCGGGGGGCAACCCCGCCGCCGCCAGACCTCGGGGTCCGGGCCCTCCAGCAGGTGGGTGCCGAAGTGCGCGCGGTGCAGGAGCTCCGGGAGCAGGGCCATGGAGGGTACGTCGTAGTCATTGGCGCGCATGCCGTGCACCGAGCAGACCAGCACGACCGCATCCTCGGGCAGTCCGGCCAGGATGCGACCCAGGGTCTCGTCGAGGACCTGGTGGACCTCGCGCAGGCGTCGGCCCGCCAGGGGCGCCGCCGCCACGCCGGCCAGCGGGTGCTCCCGGTCGAGGCCGTGCCAGAACATCTCGCCCGCCGAGTGGGCCTCCGAGAGGACCGTCATCAGCAGGTCCCAGTCCGGGACCCGTTGCTCCAGCCAGCGCAGCACCTCGACGCGGCGTCGCGCGCCCACCACCAGGGCGTCGGCCAGGGTGTCCACCGAGGCGGGATGGTGCCAGGCGCAGGCGAAGTCGTTGTGGAAGGCCGGGTGCGGTCCGAAGCGGGCGTCGAGGTCTCGCACCAGGCCCCCGGGACGCGAGGCGCGCGGGTAGCCGGCGTCGTGACCGCCCCAGATCACCTGAGCCCCGGGCACGTCGTACCAGAGCGACTGGTACGGCACGTCCAAGGCCAGCACCCGCAAGTCTGGCACGCGGGCGTAGAAGGGCGGCTTGCGCCGTGCCCCGAGCTGGGCGCTCTCGTAGGTCTCGGGGTCGAAGAGCGCAGCGCTCGGGAAGTCCGCGACCCCGGTGAGAAAGGTCTCCCACACGCGTCCCGAGCGCCAGTTCGCTTCGCTGTACAGCCGGCAGCTGGCGCTGCGTTCGCGCAGGCGCGCCAGGTGGGGCATCGCCCCGGACGCCATCAGCTCCTCGACGAGCTCGGGCTCCGCCCCGTCCAGACCGATCACCGCCACGTGCGCCAAGTTCGCTGCCTCAGGGCCCCATCCCAACCCCGTCGCACACCATGCTAGGGTGTCCCGCGCCGCCGGGGCAAGCGCCCCGCGCGCTGCTGCGCAGCGAGGTCCGCCCGTGCCTCCCCGCACCTGCCTGGCCATGGTGCAGACCGCTCCGCGCACCCTCGAGCCGCGCGAACTTCCGCTGCCGGAGATCACGGCCGACGACGCGCTCCTGCGCGTCGAGGCCTGTGGCATCTGCGGCAGCGACGTCGAGCAGTTCCAGGGCCTCCTGCCGGTGCCGCTTCCGCTCGTCCCGGGTCACGAGCCCCTCGGCGTGATCGAGCGCGTGGGCGAGCGCGCCGCGGCGCGCTGGGGCGTCGCGGAGGGCGACCGCGTGGCGGTCGAGACCATGCTCGCCTGCCACGCCTGCGACGCGTGCCTGGCCGGCCGCTATCCCCTCTGCCGCCGGCGCCGCATCTACTCCTACCTGCCCCTGGCCGAGCCCCCGGGCCTGTGGGGCGCCTACGCCGAGTACCTCTACCTGGCGCCGAACGCCATCGTGCACAAGGTGGATGCGACCCTCGCGCCCGAGATCGCGGTGCTCTTCAACCCGCTCGGTGCCGGCTTCCGCTGGGCCGTGGAGATCCCGGGCACGCGTCCGGGAGACACGCTGGTGGTGCTCGGGCCCGGCCAGCGCGGCCTCGCCAGCGTGATCGCCGCCCGGGAGGCCGGCGCGGGCACGGTGATCGTGACGGGCCTCGCCGCCGATGCCCCGAAGCTCGCCCTGGCCCGGGAGTTCGGGGCCGACCACACGATCGACGTGGAGCACGAGGACCCGAAGCGCCGCATCCTCGAGCTCACGGGAGGCCGTGGCGCCGACGTGGTGGTGGAGGTGACCGCCGTCTCGCCCGAGCCCGTGGCCCAGGCCCTGGACTACGTGCGGCCTGGTGGCACCGTGGTCCTGGCCGGGGTCAAGGGCATGCGGCCGGTCCCGGACTTCGTGTCCGACAAGATCGTGCTCAAGGAGATCGCCGTGCGCGGCGCCATCGGAGTGACGGCCTCCGGCTACCAGGCCGCCATCCGCCTGCTCGAGTCGCGCCGCCTCCCCCTCGAGAAGCTGCACACCCACGACTTCCGCCTGCGCGATGCGGCCGAGGCGATCCGGACCCTGGCGGGCGAGGCGCCCGGGCCGCGCGCCGTGCACGCCTGCCTGCTCCCCGGCCTGGGCTAGGCTGCGCGCCCGGAGGGAACCCGATGTCCGCCCTGCAGCCCCGCTTCGAGCACTTCGACGCCGGCGTGGCCAAGGCCCTGGTGGAGGCCAGCCGCAGCGCCGGAGGTCTGCCTGGCTACCTGGGCATGCGCATCACCGACGTCGGCCCGGGGCGTCTGGTGGCCGAGCTCGACGTGCGCGACGAGTTTCACACGCCCTTCGAGACCCTGCACGGCGGCGTCATGGCCGCCTTCGTGGACCACGTGCTCGGCTGCGTGCTGTATCCGCTCCTGCAGCGCGGCCAGTGGGCCGCCACCACGGAGTTCAAGCTCAACTATCTGGCGTCGGTGCGCGACGGGACGCTGGTGGCCGAGTCGCGCGTGGTCTCGCTCACGCGCCGCACCGCGGTGGTGGCCGTGGAGGTGCGCAACCGCGAGCGCCTGGCGTGCCTCGCCCAGGGCACGCTGCTCGTGGTGGACCCCGGCGAGAAGCGCGCCTCGGGTCCGGGTGGCGCTCGAGCCGCTAGCGGCGCTTGAGCCGGGCCGGGATCCCGGCCGCCCGCAGCCGGAACACCGAGAATCCCTCGGTCCCGTCCACGGCGATGCGGCCCAGTCTCGCGAAGTCCGAGCGCGCCGAGACGAGCTCCGGTACCACCACGCAGGCGTAGTCGTAGCCGGCCTCCCGGACCAGCCGGCTTGCCGAGCCGTCCGGGACGCCGCCTCCCGGGTAGAAGAAGCCGGCGCAGCCGCCGAAGGTGGAGGCGACCGCCGCCCGCGACGCCTCCATCTCCCAGCGCACCCAGCGCTCCGGGATCTCGCGCAGGGCGGGGTGGGTCATCGAGTGGGAGGCGATCTCCACGAGACCGGTGGCGGCCAGCTTGCGCAGCGGCTCGAAGCCCAGCACGGGGATCCGGATCGAGCCCGGCAGCATGCCGCGGGGGTTCGGCCCGATGCCGATGGCCACGAGGCCGCGACGCAGGCGCTCCACGTCCAGGGGCAGGAGCCGGTCGAAGCAGCTGGCGTAGTCGAGGTCGGGCAGGTCCAGGGCCTTCGCCAGGCTGCGCGCGGCGGTCGGGTCGTGGCGCACCCGGGGGTGCGCGATCCCGAACAGTCTCTCCCGCTCGGCGCGCGGATCCGCGAAGCCCGGCACCACGGCGAGGCAGACCGGCACCGAGAACTCCTCGAGAATCGGCCAGGCCAGCTCCAGGAAGTCCGGCCCCACGTCGTCCACGCTCACTGCCACCGCCCGCGGCGGGAGCTTGTGTCCGGCTCGCAAGGTCGCCAACGCCCCGGACAGGGGGACGGGCGTGAAGCGCCGCGCCAGGTGCCGGACCTGCTCGCGGAAGCGCTGCGCCGGGACCACCATGGGCTGCGCCTCGCCAGGCGAGGCGCAGAAGTGGTGGTACATGAGGACGAGGAGCGAATCACCCCGGGCGCGCGGAGCCAGGAGATCGGCGCGCGCCGCGCCCGCCAGGGTCAGAACGGCTCGCTTCACCGCGTCGCGCGACGACAATTCTCTCGGAGCCTCTCCTCAGCGAACCGCCGCGTCCCCTTCGGCCAGGACCAGGTGGAAGGACCGGGACCGGAGATCCAGGGCCTCGCTCTGCGCGCTCCAGCACACGAAGGGGTTGATCTCCGACTCGCGCCGCAGCCAGCGGCCGGACTCGAAGAGACGGGGCAGGGCCGGGTGGCTGCCGCGCCACTCGAGCAGGTGGGCGCCGTGGGTGCGTGCCCAGTCGAGGGAAGCGTCCGCCACCGCGCGGCGCGCCTCCGGGTCCTCGAAGTCCAGCATGAAGTCGATCACCTCGGCCACGCGCAGGTCGAGCCGCGCCTGCCGCGCCCGCACCTGCATGGCCAGGAAGCCGTTGATCCCCGAGCGGCCCTCGGTCACCAGGACGCGCGGCTCGTGGACCGGGCAGCCTTCGTAGCGCCAGCGCAGGAAGGTCTCGTCGCGACGGGTCGTGATGTCCACCTGGCGCTCGGTCTCCTCCAGGAAGGCCAGCAGCTTCGGGTCCCCGAGGTCCGCGAGCCGCCAGCCCCGTCCCGAGCTCGGCGCGGGGGCCGGCGCCCTTCGCCCCGCGTTCCGGACCAGCGGCTGCAGCAGCCTGCGCAGGGGCGGGAGGCCCGCGGCGGTTCCCCGCAGCGCTCCCGCCGCCGACACGAAACGCTGGTGGCGCACGTTGCCGCCGGCCACGGTGAAGCCCCCGAACTTGCGCCAGAAGAACATGGAGTTCTCGTTGGCGCTGGCGCCGAGCACGAGCCCCTCCGGAAAGCACTCGAACTGGTGGCCCACGAGGCCGGCCCCCGCGCCCATGCCGCGCAGGCGCGGGTCCACGTACAGGTCGCCGCCGATGGTGCAGAGGATGGGCTGGCCCCGAAAGCGGGCCTGCCACCAGGTGAGCCAGATCTTGCCGCACAGGCCGTGCTCGTCGTGCTCGACCACCCAGCCCGTGGGCCGGCCCTGCCGGAAGGGATTGTCGAAGTAGGACCAGAGGTACACGTCGTGGGGTACGGGCCGGCGGAGGTTGATGAGGTGGGTGGCCTCGATCTCCTCCCGCTCGACGGGCCGCAGCCGCAGCCCCTTTCCGAGGGAGATCGGGTAGTCGAAGCTCTTCACGGCGCCTCGCTCGACGGGCCGACCAGTATATCCGAGCCCCCGGGGAGCGAGTTTCGCGGCTTCCGGGCCCTTCGGGCCTTGATCGGATCCCGGCATCGGGGGAAAATGCCCCCCCCGATTCCATCGGCCCCACAGGAGGAAGCCCGTGCCCCCGTCCCCCCTTTCGAAGCGCTCCCTGAGCTCCTCCGCTGCCCTCCTCGCTGCCCTGGCGGCGGCAGTTCTGCTGGCGGCGCCCGCTTCCACCGGCCCCGGCGGCGGAGCGCTCGTGCTGCCCGGACTGGGCGCCCCGGTGCAGGTCGTGACCGACCGCGACGGCGTGCGCCACCTCGTGGCGGAGGACGACTTCGACCTGGTGCGCGCCTCGGGCTTCGTGCACGCCCGCGACCGCTTCTTCCAGATGGATCTGACGCGCCGCCAGGTGAGCGGAGACCTGGCCGAGCTGTTCGGCTCGAGCCGGCTCCCGGGCGACATCCAGGCGCGCACCATCGGCCTGCGGCGCGCGGCCCAGCGCTCGCTCAGCGTGCTCACGCCCCGGGAGCTCGCCCTGCTCCAGGCCTACGCCGAGGGGGTGAACGCCTTCCTGGATTCCCATCCGCTGCCGCCCGAGTACGCCGCCCTGGAGCTCAGCCAGGCCCGCCGCTGGGACGTGGTGGACAGCCTCTCGATCGGCAAGGCCATCGCGGCGAGCCTGTCCCTGGACATCGATGTCGGGCCCACCAGCCAGCTCCAGCGGTTCGTGGCGGCGGGCATCGCCCAGGGCTTCGACGGGGCGGCGCTCTTCTTCGACGACGTGCGCCGTTCGGCACCCATGGACCCGGCCTCCACGGTGCCCGACGCCACCTCGGGCTTCCCCTTCGTGACGGCCCGGGTGCCGAAGGTCGACCCCACCTTCCTGGCGCAGGCGGCCGCCGGCGCCGAGCGCCTGCGCGCAAAGCTCGCGGGCGTCCCGCTCTTCGCCCATGCACTCGACCGCCGCGACACCTGGGTGGGCAGCAACGAGTGGGCCGTGGACGCCCGGCACGCCGCCGGCCGGGGCCCCATCGTCGCCAACGACCCGCACCTGGCCCTGGACATCCCGTCCACCTTCTACGAGTGGCATCTGGTGGTGAAGAACGACCCCGAGGCCGGACCCTTGGACGTGAGTGGCGTCGGCTTCCCCGGCGCGCCCGGCGTGATCCTCGGCCAGAACGAGCGCATCACCTGGGGAGCCACCACCAACCCCATGGACGTGAGCGACGTGTTCCTGGACGAGCTGCACGTGTTCCAGCCGGCCTGTGCCGCGATCAACGCCCTGGCCTGCATCCGCAGCGGAGGGGAGTTCCACCGCGTGGACGTGGACTTCGCGTCCTATAGCGTGAACCGCCCCGACGACACGATCCTGGACAACCTGTTCACGGCGAGCCTGCCCCTCGAGCAGCGCCTGATCGCCACGGTGCCCTTCCGCAGCTTCGGCCCGGTCGTGGACATCACGAACCCGGGCGTGGTCGGCCCCGGCGGCGGAGTGACCACGGCCCTGGTGCTCCAGTTCACCGGCTTCCACGCCACCCGCGAGCTCGGCACCTTCAACCGGTGGAACCGGGCCCGCAACCTGGCCGATTTCCTGGATGGTCTCGCCGACTTCGACTTCGGCTCCCAGAACTGGGCCTACGCCGACGCCGAGGGCAACCTGGCCTACTTCTCCAGCGCCGAGCTGCCGCTGCGCAAGGATCTCGAGGCCGGCACGGTGAGCGGAATGCCGCCGGGCTTCGTGCGCGACGGCATCTCCGGCGCCAACAACTGGGTGCCCGACCTGGCGCACTCCCAGGGCCAGGCGATCCCCTACGCGATCCTGCCCTTCGCGGAGATGCCCCAGACCGTGAACCCAGCCAACGGTTTCTTCGTGAACGCCAACAACGACCCGGCGGGCACCACCCTCGACAACAACCCCCTCAACCAGATGCGTCCCTCCAAGCCCTCGGCCATCTACTACCTGAACCCCGACTACGACGAGGGCCTGCGCGCCGGTCGCATCACGCGGCTGCTGCGCGACCACATCGCGGCCGGCAAGAAGGTCTCCGTCCAGGACATGAAGCGCTTCCAGGCCAACACCCAGCAGCTGGACGCGGAGCTCTTCACGCCCTTCCTGCAGCAGGCCTGGGACCGGGCCCGCCGGCCGGGAGCGCCGGGGGAGCTGACGGCCCTGGCCGGGGATGCGCGCCTCGCCGAGGCGCTGGGACGCCTGGCCCAGTGGGACTTCTCCACCCCGACCGGCATTCCCGAGGGCTACGACGCCCACGATACCTTCGGCAAGCGTACGCCCTCGGTGCCGAAGCCGGAGGCTCGGGCCAGCGTGGCCGCCACCCTCTACAACGTGTGGCGGGGCCAGGCGATCCGGCGCGTGATCGATGCCCGGCTGGCGGCCCTGGGCCTCTCCACGGGCTCCACGGACGCCATGAAGGGGCTCTTCCACCTGCTCTCCACCACGCCCTTCACGGGGGTGGGCGCCTCGGGGGTGGACTTCTTCCCGGAGCCGTCGGGGCTCTCCGCCGAGGACCGCCGCGACGTGGCGCTGCTGTCCGCCCTGCGCGCAGCCCTGGACCGGCTGGCCTCGGATGCCTTTGCGCCGGCCTACGCGAACTCCACCAACCAGGACGACTACCGCTGGGGCAAGCTGCACCGCATCACCTTCGACCACCCCTTCCTCGGCACGGCCTCGATCCCGCCGGCGGCGGGCTTCGCGGACGTGGGCCCCGGGCTCCCGGGCGTGGCGCGCGACGGGGGTCTCGAGGTGGTGAACGCCTCCGGCTTCTCGCCGCGGGCCCAGAGCGTGAACGAATTCCGCTTCGGGGGCGGGCCGGTGCGGCGCTACGTGGGCCAGCCGCGGGGCAACGGGCCGGGGCCGCGCATCAAGGGCTTCAACGTGATGCCGGGCGGACCCTCGGGCATCCCCGGCGACCCGCGCTACGCCACCCAGCTCGGCTCCTGGCTGACGGCCGACTACCACGCGGTGGTCCTGGGGACGTCGTTCCCGTCCGGCCCCGCCACCCAGTCGGAGACCCTCGTCCCGGCGCCCTGAGCGCAGCAGCGCCGGCCAACGCGGATCAGGCGGCGAAGCCCTTCACGTACTCGGCCAGGGCCGCGTCGAGCTCCTGCTGGACCCGCGCCACCGCCGCATGCCCCTGGACCGTCTTCCACCAGGCGGCGAGCTTGCGGCGGCCCAGGGTCGGATCCTTGTCGCCCAGCATCGGGAGCGCCCGCGTGCCGAAGTGCGCGAAGGGGACCAGCGCGCAGTCGGCCAGGGAGAGCGAAGCCCCCACCGCGTACGGGCCGCTTCCCAGCAGCTGCTCCAGCAGGTCGAGCTGCTTGTGGGTCTCCTCGAGACCCTTCGCCACCAAAGCGGGGTCCCGAGTCTTCGGGTTGGCCTGCCCGAAGAGCGACGTCAGGGCCGGTGCCAGGTAGAGGTCCACGAAGCGCGCCAGGACGCGCATGCGGGCCCGCTCCAGGGGGTCGGCAGGCCGTAGCGCCGGCTCCGGGAAGCGGTCCTCCAGGTACTCGCAGATCGCCTGGGACTCCGGCAGCACGCTTCCGTCGTCGAGCTGGAGGGCCGGGACCTTGCCGGTGGGATTCACGGCCTTGTAGGCCGGGCTGCCGAGCTCGGCCGGAGGCTCCACCAGGGGGAGGTCGAGCCCCTTGGCGTAGATCTGGAGGCGGCAGCGAGCCGCGTAGGGCGAGAGGGTCAGGTTGAAGAGCTTCACGGGGATCTCCTCGGGCGCGCAGGGACCGTCAGGATACTCGATTCCCGATCCCCACCGGTCCCTTCCCGGGTGGCGTCGCGGGCGGTCTGCCGGGCGGGTCCCTCAGGCCCCAGCCCCGGTGGGCCGAAACCACGGGGGCCCGGTCGCGGTGCCGGGGAGAGGAGCGCATGCGCGGACTTCGGCACGCCTGGCTGGGGCTCGGCCTCGGCGTGATGGGGCTCGGGCTGCTCGCGGCCGCCCCGGCCCGGGCCCTGGTCATCCCCCTGGACGTCGAGTTCGACACGGGCGCCACGGGCCGCTTCGGCACGGTCGTGGTCACCCGCAACGGCGACGACCTCGACTTCGCGATCACCGTGGGGCCCGGACTGGATGCACTCGGCGGCGGCAGGCCGGATCTGCACCGCTTCTACTTCAACCTGGCGGGCAGCTTCGCGGACCTCCGCATCGTCGCCCACGACGCCCCCCGGACCGCCTACCGCGTCTCACCGGCCCGGGGCGTCTCCGGAGGCGCCGGGGCCCGCTTCGACTTCGTGGTCAGCTTCGGAAACGGCGGCGGCCCGAAGGGCAACGGAACCCTCTCCTCGGCGCGCTTCACGCTCTCCGCGGCCCAGCCGCTCCGCCTGGCCGACCTCTCGAAGCGCTCCTTCCCCAACGCCGTGGATGCGGCCGTGAACCCGATCCACTTCGCCCTGCACGTGCAGGGCACGGCGGCCTTCCGGGGCTCGAGCTCGGAGACGGTGGGCGGGGGAGGGGCGGGCGGCGTCGTCCCGGAGCCCGGCACCGGACTCCTCCTCGTCGCCGGTCTCGCCGCCCTCGCCCTGGGCACCCGCCGTCGGTAGACCACGCCTACCGGTCTGCGCGCGGGACGAGCCGCAGGATGTTCGCGCCCGGCGCGCCGCGCGGGTGGACCAACCAGTCCTGCCAGCCGTACTTCTCCCGGAAGGCCCGGTTCACCCGCTCTCGCAGCGCGTCGTCCACCACGAGGCCCGCGCGCATGGGATGCGCGGCGCCTCCGATGCGCAGCACCACCAGCGGATCGCGCTCGATGTTTCGGAACCAGCGCGTGTTGCCGGTGCGCAGGTAGCCCTGGCCGCCCACCACCGCGATCCACAGCTTGGTGACGCGCTCGTCTCCGTCCGCGTCCCGGGTCACGAGCTGCGGCACGCGCTCGTCGGCCACGGCGACCCAGCGGATCGGGGCCGTGGCCTCCGGGACCGGGGTGGTCGCGCAGGCAAGCAGGCTCGCGACGGACAACCAGACGGCGGCTCGAACCATGAGGCTCTCCTTCCCGGTCGGCGGCGTCACAAGCTAGCCGAGACGGCGCGCAGAATCGCCAGGGGGCCCCGCTCGTGCACGCGCCGGAGGCCGGTGTCGTCACGAACCAGCAGCGCCCCGGCGAAGCCGAGGGCGTTCACCTCGATCCCGCCCGTGGCCGCCCGGGTGCGCGGCACCAGCCACATCCACTCCCGGGTCACCAGCAGGTTGTAGGGACGCGGGTCGCCCGGGTCGATGCCGGTGCGGCGCAGCAGCGCGAGATAGACCCCGCGCGTGGCCTCGGCCGCGGCGAGCGGCGCCAGCTCGGCGCAGCCCCCGAGGTGGGCCACGGCGTGCACGAAGGGCAGGACGGGCAGGGTCCCGAGCCATCCTTCGAGGCGCGCGGCGGCGAGCGCCGGCGCCAACGGCAGCCGGTCCGGACCGAGCGGAAGCGGGACCAGCTGCAGGTGCTTGTGGGTCTGGCTCGCGCCCGCCACGGGTCCGGCGTTGTAGAAGCCGAGGCCATCCACCTCGCGCAGGACGATCCAGAGCGCTTCCAGGTCGGACAGCGTGAGGAGGCTCTCCTGGTCCTCGGGCGCGCGGGTCACCAGCAGCAGGTGGTGCTCCAGAGCCGGGTACTTGTTGAGCAGGGCCAAGTGGCTCGGGGAGAGCTCCCCCACCCGGAGCGCCGGATCTTCGGGCCGGAAGGGATCGGGTCCGGCGCTCCGCGGGCCGCGCGCCATCCGCTTGCGCCGCGCTGCGTCCTCCACCACCCGCACCAGGAACGGGATCCCGGCTTCCACCACCCGCTCGCTGCGGGTCGGGATCGGCGCGAGCGCTCCCGTGGCCAGCGCCTGGGCGGTGCGCTCGAGCCAGATCGTCCACAGGCTCCCGGGGGCGATCACACGTGCCCTGAGGTCAGGTCCGCCAGGACGGGAGCGTGGTCCGAAGGGGTGAGCCCGTCCTTCTTCTTGCGCCACTCCCGGTCGATCTCCAGCGTGCGCACGCGCGCGAGCAGGGGGGCGGTGGCCAGCAGGAAATCGATGCGAAGGCCCTGGCTACGATGGAAGGCGCCGCCCCGGTAGTCCCACCAGGTGAAGGCCTGCACGTCGGGGAAGCGCTCGCGGAACAGGTCGCGCAGTCCCCAGCCGAGCAGCCGGGCAAAGGCGGCGCGCTCCGCGTCCGTGTGGAAGATCGTGCCGCGCAGCCCGGTTTCGTTCCAGCTGTCCAGGGGTCCCGGGCAGACGTTCAGGTCGCCGGCCCAGATCAGGGGGCGCGCCGGGTCGTGGTGGGCCTCCAGGTGCGCTGCCAGGGCGTCGAGCCAGGCCACCTTGCGGGCGAAGTCCGCGTGGCCCACGTGTTTTCCGTTCGGGCAGTAGAGGCTGGCCATTCCCACGTCCCCGCTGCGCGCCGCCACGAAGCGCGCCCCCAGGTCCTCCTGCCCCGGGAGACCCACCTGCACCGCCTCCAGCGGAGCGCGGCCGAGCACCGCGACTCCGTTCCAGCTCTTCTGGCCGTGCACCACCGACCGGTAGCCGAGCGCTGCGAGCTCCTCGTGCGGGAACCCGGCGTCTGCCACCTTGAGCTCCTGGAGCGCCACCAGGTCGGGCTCGCGCTCGCGGAGCCAGCGCAGCACGAACTCGAGTCGCGCCCGGATGCCGTTCACGTTCCAGGTCGCCACGCGCACGGCCCCCATGCTATAGAAGCCGGCCATGCGCTTCTCCTATGCCGAGTCCATGTGCGATCCCGGGCACTACGTGCCCCTCGCCATGGCGGCGGAGCGCGCCGGCTGGCACGGCTTCGTGGTCCCGGACAGCGTCTGCTACCCGGAGGTCTCCGACAGCCGCTATCCCTATACGCCCGACGGGAGCCGCAGCTTCCTGGAGGACAAGCCCTTCTTGGAGCCCTTCTCGCTGATCCCGGCCCTCGGCGCGGTCACCGAGCGGCTGCGCTTCGCCACCTTCGTGTTCAAGCTCCCGATCCGTCACCCGCTGCTGGTGGCCAAGTCGGCGGCCTCGGTAGCGGTCCTGACCGGCGACCGTCTCGCCCTCGGGGTGGGCCTGAGCCCCTGGCCGGACGACTACCAGGTGTGCGGCCAGCCCTGGCAGGGGCGCGGGCGGCGCATGGACGAGGCGATCGAGATCGTGCGCGGCCTGTGCCGGGGCGGCTACTTCGCCTTCCACGGCCGCTGCTTCGAGCTTCCCTCCGTGAAGATCTGCCCGGTGCCCCGCCGTCCGATCCCGATCCTGATCGGCGGCCACAGCGAGGCCGCCCTGCGCCGCGCGGCGCGTCTGGGCGATGGCTGGATGCACGCCGGCGGAGACGCCGCGGACCTCGACCGCCTGCTGCGCCGCCTCACGGCGCTGCGCCGCCAGGCGGGCCGCGAGCGCGAGCCCTTCGAGGTGCACGTGATCGCCCTGGACGCCTACACGCGCGACGGGGTGCGGCGCCTGGAGGAGCGCGGCGTCACCGACGTGATCGTCGGCTTCCGCAACGCCTACGAGCTCGACAACCAGACCCTCGACCAGAAGGTCGCGGCGCTCGAGCGCTACGCGAACGACGTGATCGCCAACCTCTGAACTCAGGCGCCCAAGGCGTCGTAGCGCACGCCGGTGAGGCGCTCGGAGACCTCCCACAGCCGCGCTGCGACCTCCGGGTCCCGGGCCCGGGCGCTGGGCTGAACCTTCTTCGGGTGGCCACGCATCTCGCCCAGACCGTCGGGGCCCAGGTAGTCGCCGCCGCGCACGTCCGGCGCCGCGGCCGCGTACAGGGTGGGGAGCGCCCCCATGGCCGCACTCTGGGCGAAGAGCCGGTTGCCGAGGTTCGAGAAGGCTTCCAGCAGCGACGAACCCTGCATGCGCGGTCCGGCGGTCTGGAGGTTGGTGGCGGCGTAGCCCGGATGGGCCGCCACGCTGCTGGCGTCGGCGCCCCGTGCGGCCACGCGCCGTTGGAGCTCGAGGGCGAACAGCAGGTTCGCGAGCTTGCTCTGGGCGTAGGCGCCCCACTTGGCGTAGCGCTGCTTGCCCTGCAGGTCGTCGAAGTGGATGCGGCCGAGCTTGTGGAAGTTGCTGCTCACCGTCACGACGCGCGCTCCGGGGCTGCCGAGCAGCCGGCCGAGGAGCAGGCCGGTCAGCGCGAAGTGTCCCAGGTGGTTGGTGCCGAACTGCATCTCGAAGCCGTCGGCAGTCTCGCGACGGGGCAGGGCCATCACGCCTGCGTTGTTGACCAGCACGTCGAGCCGCGGGTGGGCGTCCTCGAAGCGTTTGGCGAAGCCGCGCACCGAGTCGAGGCTGGCGAGGTCGAGCTCCATGGCCTCGCAGCGCCCCGTCCGGGACCCGGCGCGGATCGCGGTCAGGGCCTGCTCGGCCTTGCCGAGGTTGCGGCAGGCCAGCACCACGTGAGCGCCCTTGCGGGCCAGGGCCTGGCCGGTCTCGAACCCGAGGCCCGAGTTGCCGCCGGTCACCAGCACCGTGCGGCCCGAAAGGTCCGGCAGATCGTCGGCGGTCCAGCTGCGCTTCGCCATGGAGGATCCTCCCGGAACGAGTATACGCCGCCCCGTCCTCACCCCATGCTAGGCTCCGAGGTGATCCCGCACGGCCGCGTCGGCGGATTCTCGGGCCTCAGGAGACGCGTGCATGCGTTCGCTCACCGCCAAGCTTCGGCTCCCCGCCCCGGAGGAGGCCCTGCCCGGGCGCTCCGAGGCCATGCCCGTGCCCGAGCGCCACCTCGTGCTCGGCACTCCCCTCGCCCCGCCCCATCCCGAGGGCCTCGAAGTCGCGGTCTTCGGCATGGGCTGCTTCTGGGGCGCCGAGCGCCTGTTCTGGCAGGCGCCGGGCGTGCACACGACGGCCGTCGGCTACGCGGGGGGACACACCCGCAATCCCACCTACGAGGAGGTGTGCTCGGGCCGCACCGGACACGCCGAGGTGGTGCGCATCGTGTACGACCCGGCGGTCCTCTCCTTCGCGCAGCTGCTGCGGCTCTTCTGGGAGGGACACGATCCGACCCAGGGCATGCGCCAGGGCAACGACGTGGGCACCCAGTACCGCTCCGTGATCTACGTCCACTCCGCCGCCCAGCGCAAGGTGGCGGAAGCGAGCCGCGAGGCCTACGAGAAGCTGTTGCGCGAGGCGGGGTTCGGTCCCGCAACCACCGAGATTCGCGAGGCGCCTCCCTTCTACTTCGCCGAGCCCTACCACCAGCAGTACCTGGCCCGCAACCCGGGCGGCTACTGCGGCCTCGGTGGGACCGGCGTGCGCTGCCCGGTGGGCCTGGACGTGGACTCCGAACGCTCTGTCGGCTAGCCGCGTCGCGGCGCCGCGTCCAGGGCCTTGCGAACCGTCTCCAGCAGCTCCTGCGCGCGATAGGGCTTCTTCAAGAAGCCGGCCAGGCCGCGCGCCAGCGTGTCGCCACCCACCGTGGCGTCGTAGCCACTCGAGAGCAGCACGCGCACCTCGCCGCTCAGCGCCCGCAAGGCGTCGAAGGTGGTCTGGCCGTCCATGCCGGGCATGGTGAGATCCAGCAGCACGAGATCGATCCCGTCCGGCTGGTGGCGGAAGAGCTCGACGGCTTCGCGCCCGTCGGCGGCGCACAGCACCTGGAAGCCCGCCTGCTCGAGCGTCCGCCGCACGAGCCGGCGCAGTCCCGGCTCGTCGTCCACCACGAGCACCGTGCCGCGCCCCGTGATCTCGGGAAGCATCGTGGACCTCGCCGGCTGCGCCCGGGCGGCCAGGGCGCAGGCGGGCAGCAGGACGCGGATCCGGGTGCCTGACCCGACGGCGCTCTTCAGCTCGATGGCGCCCCGGTGCCCGCGAACGATCCCGAGCGTCGCCGCCAGGCCGAGGCCCCGTCCGGTCTCCTTGGTGGTGAAGAAGGGGTCGAAGATGCGCTCCCGGGTGGCGGCGTCCATGCCGGCTCCCGTGTCCGCAACCTCCATGTACGCGTAGCGACCCGCGGGGAGCTCGCCTCCTCCGAGCGCATGCCGCAGGCTGATCGCGTCGGCGTCGAGGGTCCCGGTGCGCAGGTGGATCTCGCCGACTCGGTTCCCGATCGCATCCGACGCATTCACGATCAGGTTCATCAACACCTGGCGGAGCTGGGTGGCGTCCGCTTCGACGGCGGGAAGCTCGCGGCCGAGCTCGTAGCGCAGCGTGGCCGACTTGCTGATGGAGATTTCCAGGAGGTTGGCCATCTCTGCCACCAGGTGGGAGAGGTCGAGGGGCTCGGTCCGCACGCGCGTGCGCCCCGCGTAGGCCAGCATCTGCTGACACAGCTCGGCGGCCCGCTGGGCGGCCTGCTCCGCGTCCTCGAGCCACTCGGCGGCCGGCGCCGCCGGCCCCAGGGCCTGCCGCGCCAGGCTCGTGTTCCCCAACATGGCCGCCAGCAGGTTGTTGAAGTCGTGGGCGATGCCGCCCGCCAGCACGCCCAGGCTCTCCAGCTTCTGGGCCTGCTGCATCTTGGCCTCGAGACGCCGCCGCTTCTGCTCGGCGGCCACACGCTCGCTCATGTCCACCCCCACGGCCAGGAAGACCGGCGAGCCGCCGAAGGCCGACGCCTGCAGGTGCACCTCCACCGGGTAGCGGCTTCCGTCCTTGCGGCGATGGACGGTCTCGAAGTGGAGCTTCTCGCGTTCGCCGCGCCGCAGCGGAGCGAGCAGCCGAGTGAACGACTCGGCGGTGAACTCGGGCTTCAAGTCGAGCGGCGTGAGCTGGTAGAGCTCCGCTGCGGAATAGCCCAGGTTCTCGCGGGCGCCCCGGTTCACCAGCCGGAAGCGCAGGGTCTCGCCGTCGAAGGCGTAGATCTCGTGGAGCGACTCGTCCAGGATGCGGCCGAGCTCCGCCTCGCGCTCCTTGGCCTGCCGCTGGGAGGTGATGTCGCGCACCAAGGCCATCGTGCGCTCGGGCCTCCCCTCCTCGTCGCGCACCAGCCAGGCGCGCACCAGGGCGGGGAACGTGGTGCCGTCCCGGCGCCGCTGCTCCAACTCGAGCTCGTCGCTGTACCCGCGCGCCAGGACCTGCCGCGCGACGCGCGCCATGTCTGCCTCTGCGCTGGCGGCGGGCAGCAGGTCCCGGTAGGTGAGGGCGCGCAGCTCGTCCAGACTAAAGCCGAAGAGATCCAGGTAGGCCGGGTTGGCGTTCTCGATGCGTCCGTCCAGCCGGCCGAAGACGATGCCGTCGCGGCTCGTGTCGAACAGGCTTCGATACTTGGCCTCGGAGCGTCTCAGCGCCCGGGCCGCCCGGTCGCGCTCCGACAGGATGGCGGTGAGGAGCGAGGCCGAGGCGGCCACACCCAGGAAGGTGAGCAGCAGGGTCAGGCTCTCGGTGATGCCCGGGCGGACGAAGGGGCCGGAGCCTCCCGCCGTGTGCGCCGTGGCGAGGACGGCCACCGCCAGGGTGGCCGTGGCGGCGCCCCGGGCCCCGAAGCGCAGGGCCGCCCAGATGAGCAGGGGGAAGACCAGGAAGGCCACGGGATATTGGCGCATGGCGAAGCCGAGCCGGTCCTCCCAGACCAGCAGCGTCGTGACCAGCAGGCCCGCGACCAGGGCCGCGGCCTCGCCGAGTCGGGCTCGGCGCAGCTCCCCGGGTCTCCACGTGCTCCAAGTGAGGATGGGTGGGGCCACGAGCAGCGCTCCCCCCGCGTCGCCCAGCCACCACACGGCCCAGACCGGGAACAGCTCCGACCCGGGCGCCATGCCGCCCAGGGTGAGGCTCACGACGCCCACGCTGGCGGCGATCGTGGTGCAGCCGAACACGCCGATGCCCAGGAAGGCCATCAGGTCCCGGGGCGTGGCGAAGTCGCGCTGGAAGCCGAGACGCCCCAGCAGGAACGCGCCCACCACCGCCTCGAGGGTGTTGCCGCAGGCGATGCCCGCCGCCACGGCCAGCGGGCTCCCCACGGACCAGTTGACGGCGAAGGCGCCCAGCCAGACGCCGGGCCCCAGGCGCAGGCCGCCCACCAGGAGCGCGCCCAGGGCGATGCCGGCAGGCGCCCAGACGAGCGTCACGTTCTCGCCCAGGTAGGAGAGACCCAGCCCGGCGCGGCCGGTCACGAAGTAGGCCGCGGCGACGAGCGCAATGCGAACGGCGAGCCGACCCGTGGGAGCTCCCCCCGACGCCGGCACCATAGCCCGCCGGAGCGGCCGGCCCAAGCGCCGCGTCCAGTCTTGGGCCAGGCTCCTAGATCCCCTTCGCCACCACCTCGTCGCCGAAGCGGCGGATGCCGCTGCACTTGGCGGCGAGGTCGTCCAGGGCGGCCCCGTAGAAGGCCCAGGGCATGGTGTGCAGATGGGTCACGCCCGCCGCCTCGAGCCGGCGGTAGCCGTCCAGGTCGAAGGCGTCGCGGGCCGCGGCGATCACCTGGAAGGGCTGGCCGGCCCGCTCCGAGTCGGCCCGCAGCGCGTGCAGCTTGGCCACCAGGCCCCGCAGCTGCTCGGTCGCGTGCAGGTCCGAGATCCAGCCGTCGCAACGGGTGGCGGCCCGCCGCAAGGCCGCCTCCGAGAGGCCGCCCGCATAGATGGGGATCGCGCGCTGCGGGGCGGGGCTCATCTCGAGCCGGTCGAAGGCGTAGAAGCGCCCTCGATGCTCCACCATGCCTCCGGCCCACAGCTTGCGCAGCACCTCGAGCATCTCGTCCAGGCGCCGGCCGCGGTCGTGGAAGGACTGGCCCAGGAGCTCGAACTCCTGCTTCATCCAGCCGGCTCCCACGCCGAGCTCGACCCGGTCGCCCGAGAGCACCGCGGCGGTGGCCACCGCCTTGGCAACCAGGAAGGGGTTGCGCATCGGGAGCACGTAGACGCAGGTCACGAAGCGCAGGCGCTCGGTCAGCGCCGCCATGGCTCCGATCGCCACCCACGGGTCGGGCCACGGCGTGAACGCCGGCCAGCGCGGCCGGCCGTCCTGCGTGTACGGATACGGACTCGTGATGCGCTCCGGATGGACCACGTGGTCCGAGAGCGACACGGCGTCGATCCCCGCGGACTCGCAGGCCCGGGCCAGGGGGACGAAGTGCTGCGGCGGACTGAAGGCGAGGGAGGCCACGAACTTCACGCCCCCGGGTGTATCGGCGCGTGCGAGCCGGGTCAAGCATCGCACCCCGGGGGCGGCATTGATCCGGCGCGGCCCTGCGCGCTATCCGAGCCTCCACACCCGACGAGGCTCGAGCCCGTGGACGCCCTTCCGGAACGCGATCCGACCGTCCTGCGCCGCGACCTGCGCGCCATGCTCGGCGACGGCATCGCGTTCAGCGTGATGGTCGGGATCGGCGAGACCTACATCCCGGCCTTCGCGCTGGCCGCGGGCATGGGCGACGTGGTGGCCGGGCTGGTGACCACGATCCCCATGCTGATCGGCGCCGTCTTCCAGCTGGTGAGCCCCGCCATGGTGCGGCGCCTGGACTCCCACCGGCGCTGGGTCGTCTTCTGCGCCGGGGCGCAGGCGGCGAGCTTCGTGCCGCTGATCCTGGCGGCGCTCCTGGGCCGGCTCTCGCTCCCCGTACTCTTCGCCAGCGCCACCGCCTACTGGGCGTTCGGCATGTCCACGGGCCCCGCCTGGAACACCTGGGCCGGGACGCTCGTCCCGCCGGGTCTGCGCGCCCGCTTCTTCGCCGGGCGGGCGCGTTGGGCCCACGCCGCGGTCTTCGTGGGGCTCGTCTCGGGCGGCGCCCTGCTCCAGAGCGGCGCACGCGACGAGTGGCCGCTGCTCGTCTTTGCGGGGCTCTTCGCCCTCGCCGCGGCGGCCCGCGTCCTCTCGGCGCGCTTCCTGGCCCGCCAGAGCGAGCCGCGCCCCATCCCGCGCGGAGACCTGCGCGTGTCCCCGCGCGCCTTCGCCACGCACCTGCGCGGGCACGGTCACGGACGTCTGCTGGCCTTCATGCTGGCGCTCATGCTCGCCACCCACGTGGCGGCGCCCTTCTTCACGCCCTACATGCTCGGCCCCCTGGGCCTGTCCTACGGGTGGTTCACGGCCTTCACCGCGGCGGCCTTCGCGGCGCGTGTGCTGGTGCTGCCGGCCCTCGGACGCATCGCCATGCGCGCCGGCAGCCGGCGGCTGCTGTGGATCGGTGCCGTCGGCGTGGTGCCGTTACCCGCCCTGTGGCTGGTCTCGGACCACGTCGGCTATCTGCTCGTGCTCCAGATGGTGGCCGGCATCTTCTGGGCGGCCTTCGAGCTCGCCACGCTGCTCGGCTTCTTCGAGAGCATCCCCGCGCAGCACCGCACCAGCGTGCTGTCCATGTTCAATCTGGCCAACGCCCTGGCCATCGTGGCAGGAAGCCTGCTGGGGGCCGGGGTGTTCCGCCTGTTCGACGGGGCTCCGGCCGCCTTCGCCGGGCTCTTCCTCGTCTCCAGCGCGGCGCGCCTGCTCACCATGCCGCTGCTGCGGCGGGCGGCGGCGGTCCTCCCGCCGCCCCCGCTGCCGCCGCCGCTGCGCACGCTGGCGGTGCGCCCGTCCGAGGGTGCCGTGGAGCGGCCCGTCCTGGCCGGGCTGCGCGACGACCGCTACACGAGTTCGGACGGCTGACCGAAGCGGCTGCCGAAGACGAACTCGGCCAGCGGCTTGCGCTCGCGAGGCGCCCGGTCGCGCCCGCGCAGGGCCTCCGGCAGGCGCTCGGGGCCGCCCCGGTACCCGATGGCCAGGGCCGTCAGGGCCTCGGAATCCTCCGGGATGGCCAGCAGCTCGCGGGCCCGCTCCGGCAGGATGCCGATCATCTGGTGCACCCAGAGCCCGCGGGCGGTGGCCTCCAGCAGCAGGTTCCCGGCGGCCAGGCCGAGATCGTCTCCGCCGCCCGGTTCGGCCTGCCGTTGCGCTGGAAGCGGTGGGTCACCACCCCGAGCGCCAGCACCGGGGCGTGCCGGGCCCAGACCTGGTTGCCCTCCGTCGGCACCCGAGCAGCCGCTCGAACTCCTCGGGGCGCTCCCGCAGCGCCACCACGTAGCTCCAGGGTTGCTCGTTGTAGGACGACGGGGCCCAGCGTGCGGCCTCGAAGAGGGCGCGCAGGTCTTCGGGCGGCACCGGCCGCGGGTCGAAGGCGTACGGGCTCCAGCGCCGGACCAGCAGCTCGTGCACCGGGTGATCGGGGCGGGCTCGCTTCGGGTCCATGCCATTCCTCCGCGGCTCGGATCGCCACCATGCTGCCGGAACCGTGCGGTCTGCCAAGCCCCGGCCGCCGTGGCATGCTCCCGGCGTGCGAACTCCGGTGCTGCGCATGCTCCAGAAGCTGATCGCCCTCGGCTGGCCGGTGCGGATCCTGGCCCCCCTGCTCGGCCGCTTCGTCCCCTGGCATCCCGAGCACCGGCGCGATCCCTACCCGACCTACCGCCGCCTGCGCGAGACCGCCCCGGTCCATCGCACCCGCTACCGCGTCTGGGTGGTGAGCCGCTACGACGACGTGGCCGCGATCCTGCGCGACCGGCGCTTCACGGCCGACCGCAGCGACGTCGCCCTGGTGCGTTGGCTGCGCCGCTTCGCGCGCCTGGACCCGGAGTTCCTGCAGCTGGTGGACCACAATCTGCTCAACCTGGACGGCGCCAAGCACGCGCGTCTGCGCGGGCTCGTGAACAAGGCCTTCACGCCGCGGCGCGTGGAGGCGCTGCGACCCCGGGTGCAGGCCCTGGTGGACGAGCTCCTGGACCGGGTGGCTCCCACCGGGGAAATGGAGGTCGTCCGCGACCTGGCGCACCCGCTCCCGGTGGCGGTGATCGCCGAGATGCTGGGCGTTCCTCTGGCGGACCGCGAGAAGTTCCGCCACTGGTCCGAAGACCTGGTGCAGGTGCTCGATCCCCTCTCCGGGCGCGACGGTCTGCGTCCCACGGTGGCTGCCACCCACGCCCTCTTCGCCTACTTCCGCGAGCTGCTCGCCGAGCGTCGGGCTCGGCCCCGGGACGACCTGCTCTCGGCCCTGATCGCTGCCGAGGATGCCGGCCGCACCCTCGAGGAGGGCGAGCTGCTCTCCCTGGCGGCGCTGCTCCTCGCCGCCGGCCACGAGACCACCACGAACCTGATCGGGAACGCGCTGCTGGCCCTGCTGGCCCACCCGGGCGAGCGCAAGCGCCTGGCCGACGACGCGGCTCTGGCCGAGAGCGCCGTGGAGGAGCTGCTGCGCTGGGACGGTCCGGTGCAGCTCACCGAGCGCGTGGTGGCCGAGGACCTGGAATTCGCCGGACGGCGCATGCGGCGCGGGCAGCTCGTCTGGCTGCTGCTGGCCAGCGCCAACCGCGACCCGGCCGCCTTCCCGGAGCCCGACCGCCTGGACCTCGGGCGCCGCGACAACCGTCACCTGGCCTTCGGTCAGGGCGCCCACTTCTGTCTCGGGGCGCCGCTCGCGCGCCTGGAGGCACAGATCGCCCTGGGCACCCTGGTGCGCCGCTTCCCGGACCTGGACGGGCCGCTCGAGCCGCCGGGCTGGAAGCCGTCGGCGGTGCTGCGCGGGCCCACGGCGCTGCCCCTCGTGCTCGGCGCGCCCCGCTCCTAGCTAGGGCTCCGTGCGGGCGCGGGCCTCGATGGCCCGGTAGGTGGCCGGCAGCTGGCGCTGCTGGGCGGCCCGCAGCACGAAGTCCGGCAGCATCTGCTTCGGGTGCGCGTCGATCTGGTAGACGAGCAGCGAGCGGCGTCCCTCCGCGTCCCAGGGCAGTACCGTCCAGGAGCCCTGGTTGCGCGCGTAGTCCCCGCCGAGCAGGGACCAGCGGCGCCGGAAGCCTCCCTCCGGCAGCCGCTCGTACCGCGTGCGCACCTCGCTGTGCACGTCCGCCAGCGGGAAGGGAAGGTCCATCACCAGGTAGCAGGTGGCGGCGCCGTCGGGCGCCCGCCTCCGCTCGCTGTGTTTCGTGCGCGGCATGAACTCCGCGAAGCGGTGGCAGTCGCGCACCACGGGCCAGACCCGCGCCGGAGGCGCCTCGACCAGACCGAGGGCCCGCAGGGCGATCCCCTGGCCGCCGGTCGGCTCGAGCGGCTCGAGCACGAGCCCCCCCTCCGCCAGACGCGCCCGCTCGGCCGCACCCAGCTCGACGGGCTCCGGCGCGCCCGGCACGAAGGCGTCGCCCCACGCCACGCTCGCCAGCAGCCCGAGGGCCGCGCCGAGCCAGGAGGCCGCCCGTCCCGTCCGCATCCCCGTCATTCCCCCGTCAGCGGGGCGCCGCAGTCCTTGCAGTAGCGCGCCTTCGGGTCGTGGCCCTCGGTCAGGCAGGCGGGGCAGGTGCGCGTGGAGACGGGCCGCCGCCACTGGGCCACGATCTCGGCCGTGAAGATCCCCGTCGGCACGGCGATGATGCTGTAGCCGAGGATCATGATCCCCGCCGCCAGGATCTGGCCCGGGAGGGTCTGCGGCGTGATGTCGCCGTAGCCCACCGTGGTCATGGTCACGATGGCCCAGTAGACCGAGCGCGGGATGCTCGTGAAGCCATGCGTCGGTCCCTCCACCAGGTGCATGGCGGAGCCCAGGATGAGCGCCAGTACCAGCAGCGTGCCCAGGAACACCAGCACCTTGCGCCGCCCGGAGCGCAGCGCCGAGAGCAGCAGGTTGGCGTCGCCCAGGAAGTGGCTGAGCTTGAGCACCCGGAAGATGCGCAGCAGCCGCAGGGCGCGGATCGTGAGCAGCGACTGGGAGCCGGGCAGCACCAGGCTCAGGTAGGTGGGCAGGATCGCCAGCAGGTCCACCACGCCGAAGAAGCTGCGCGCATAGCGGAACGGCTCCCGCACGCACCACAGACGCACTCCGTACTCCACCGTGAAGAGCGCCGTCACCACCCACTCGGTGGCCCGCAGCCAGGGGCCGTGGGCCGCCCGCACCGCAGCCACGCTCTCCATCATGACGGCGATCACGCTGCCCAGGATCAGCGAGAACAGCGCCACGTCGAAGGCGCGGCCGGCGGGGGTGTCCGCCTCGAAGATCACGATGCGCGTGCGCTCGCGCAGGCTCGGGCGGGTCTCCACCGGCTCGAGCTCAGCTACCACCGGCGCGTCTCTCCCACCGCGAGCAGCCACAGGCGCTCGGGGCCCAGGCCCGCGGCGGCGCCCGCGGCCCGGAAGCGGGCCGGCGGCTCGTCCAGGGGCTCGTCCGAGAGGTCGAAGGTCCCGAAGTGGACGCCGAGCAGGTGCCGGGCGCCCAGGGCGATCCCCGCCCGCACCGCCTGCTCCGGATCCAGATGGAAGGGGCGCATCATGGCCTGGGGCTCGTAGGCGCCGATGGGGAGCGCCGCGACATCGAAGGGGCCGTGCGCCGCCGCGATGCGGGCGAAGCCGTCGAACCAGCCCGTGTCGCCGCCGAAGTAGAAGCGGCGTTCCGGGCCCGTCACCGCCCAGCTGGCCCACAGCGTGCGCCGCTCGTCGCGCAGGCCCCGACGGCTCCAGTGCTGGGCCGGCAGGCAGTGCACGGCGACGGCGCCGCCCGCCGGTCGGGACTCGCCCCAGTCGAGCTCCACGACGTTTGCGATGCCGGCGTCGCGCAGGCGCTCGGCATTGCCCAGCGGCACGAAGAAGCGCGTCTCGGCGCGCCGTTCGGCGAGGCGGCGCAGGCTGCCCAGGTCCAGGTGGTCGTAGTGGTCGTGGGAGACCAGCACGAAGTCCACCGGGGGCAGCGCCTCCAGGGCGATCCCCGGCGGCACGAAGCGACGCGGGCCGGCGAAGGGCAGGGGGCTCGCCGTGGCCGACCAGATGGGATCCGTCAGGAAGGTCACGTGATCCATCTGCACGAGGAGGGTCGCGTGGCCCACCCAGCTCAGGGCCGGGACGCTGTGGACGGCGTTCTCGCGCAGGAAGGCCCCGTCGTTCGCAACCCGCGCCGGCGCCCCGGCCGCGCTCCGAAAGGCCCCGAAGGCCCGGCGCACGAAGAAGGGGAGCGTGACGCTCGGGCCGGCCCGGGGCAGCGGGCCGGCGCCGTTCTCGAAGCGGCCGTCGGCGTCCCGGGGCGCCGGCCCCAGCCCGGTGTCGGGCCCGGCGCCGACGCCCGTGGGCAGCAGCAGTCCGGCGGCGAGCAGGAGCCCGCGCGAGGCAGTCCGGCGCGGCATGGCGCCAGGGTAGCGAGGCGGAGCGCCGCGGCCCCGAGGGCCGGGGCTCAGCGCTTCAGGGCGTCGAACTTCTCCCGGATCACCCCGAACAGGCGTTCGAAGCGCTCGCGGCTCGCATCGGGAAGCAGCGGGTCGGGATTCTGGGCAGCTCCGCGCAGGATCAGGCGCGCGGGCCGCACCCGCGAGAACTCGAGCCCGAGGCCCGCGAAGGCCTGCTCGTAGCGCTTCACCGCGCGACCGATGGAGGGGTCCGGCTCGAGGGTCCGGTCCTTGAGCTCGCGGCGGTAGCTGAAGCGCACGAAGCGGTCGTACATCTCGGCATCGAGCAGGTCCTCCACGTCGGCGCCCTCGGCGGGCGCCTCGGCAAAGGCCGCGCTCACGAAGACCAGGTTCTCGTGCCCCACGAGCCGCGACGCCACCTCGCCGCCGTGGGCCCCACCCACGCCGTGGTCCTCGGACAGCAGCACCAGGGTGCGGGAGCGCGCGTCGGTGAGCAGCGCCACCAGGTACGGGATGCGTGCGGCGCCGCCCGCAGGCGTGATCTCGAGTTCCTTGGGCAGCCCGCGGGCGTTCTGCTCCGCCAGGTGGTCCGACACCATGCGCAGGTACCAGAAGTCGGTGACCTCCCCCACCACGAGCTGGGGCCCGTCCGAGAACAGGTTGCGGGCCACCTCGCTGCCGAGGGCGTGGATCACCGGGAAGAGCGTGGCCGCGTCGCCCGCGGGCTCGGCGTGGACCCGCGTGCCCTCATCCTCGTGGATGGTCACGGTGCGCACGCAGGTCAGTTCTTCGGTCGGCACCAGGAAGGGCGACTGGGTCGCCAGCAGCATCTGGTTCTCGAAGCCCGCCAGGTGGTCCAGCAGGTCGCGCTGGCCCACGGCATGCAGGTGGATGCCCGGCTCGTCGAGCAGCAGCACGGCGCCCTGGGTCGAGCCCGTCTTGGCGCCGGCGGCGAACATCACGTAGAAGGAGAAGAACCAGCGGAAGCCGCGGCTGCGCTGGTTCAGGTTCACCTCCACGTCGCAGTACGCGGTGGGATCCGAGACCAGCGTGTTGAAGTGCTCGCCGTCCAGGTTGAAGCGCACCTTGAGGGGCCGGTCGCTCCACAGCTCCCGCAGCCGGCGCGTCAGCACCGCACCGGCGCGGCTGGTCACCTGGCGGCGGGTCTCGGGGTCGGCGCCCAGCAGCTCCTCCAGGGAGGCCGGGTCGATGCCCCCCACCGTGAGGAGCATCTCGAAGTACTCGTCGCCGTCCTCGCGGATGCGGTCGCGCTGGCGCATCACGAAGTCGGCCAGGTTCTGCTCGCCGTTGATCTCCGGGTACTGGTCCAGGTAGAGGAAGCGCGGCAGCCGGGCCAGCACCCAGTCGCGGGCGGCCTTCTCGTACTCCGAGGCGTTGGCGATCTGGGCGGCCAGGTCCGCCAGCTCCTCGAGGGCGGCCCGGGCCTCGCTGGGAAGCGGGACCTGGCCGAGCTGGAGCGGCTGCTGGAGGCCGCCCAGGGCATCGGTCACCTGGGCGGCCCACTCGCGCGGGCCCCCGTCGCCATGGCCCGTGGCCTGCTCCAGGGCGTCCAGGGCGAGCCGCCAGGCGGGATCACCCGAGGCGCTGATCTCGTTGGAGGCCTCCGTGATGCGCGTGAACAGCTCCCGGGCCTCCTCCAGCGGCGCCCGAGCGGGCGGGAGCTCCTGGAAGCGCACGCGTCGCTCCGGCGCGTAGCCCCGGGAGACCTCCACGTGGGTCACCTCGCCGGCGCGCGGGAAGACGTCGGCCAGCCCCGCGCGCTCCTCGTCCGAGAGCGCCCACACGGTGGTGACCACGTCCTGGTCGTCCGAGTGGTCGGTGCGCGCCAGGTCGGCCGGGAAGTCCCGGGAGACGGAGATCGGCTGCTTGGCCTGGGAAGCGTCCAGTGTGCGCAGGGCCATCAGCAGGTTGGTCTTGCCGCTCTCGTTGCGGCCGACCAGGACGCTGCGTGCCCCCACCTCGATCCACCCGCTGTCCTTCACGCTCCGATAGCGGGTGACCCGGAACCTCTCGAGCCTCATGCCGGTCCCTCCTCGACCCCCAACGGTTCGGCCGGAGCGGGGCTCGGGTTGAGGCGGGAGACGCCCGGCCCGGGGAAGATCCTCGTGGGCATCTCCGGGAATCCGTGCCAGGATCGGGACATGGGGCCTCTCGGCCACGGCTGGCGACGCGCGGGCGGCGCCTGGGTCCTGCTGCTGGCGGCCCTGGCCCTGCCGGCCCGCGCCGGGGAGCCGCCGCTTTCCGGAGCCTTCGCGAGCCGCTATCGGGCCATCCCGGAGCCGGAGCTCGTGCCGGACTACGCCTTCCAGGAGGGTGGGGGCCGCGAGTGGGGGATGGTCGAGTTCCGAGGCCGGGTGGTGGTGGCCATGTTCTGGGCCACCTGGTGCCCGGTCTGCGGCCGCGAGGTGCCCAAGCTCGACCGGCTCCAGGCCCGGCTCGGCCAGGAGGGGCTGGTGGTGATCGCGCTCGCCCAGGACCGGGGCGGCCCCGAGCTCGTCGAGCGCTGGTTCGCGGAGCGCGGCGTACGCCATCTGCGCGTCTTCCACGACCCCGGCTCGATCCTGGCCCGCACGGTAGGGATCCGGGGCCTCCCCACCACCTTCGTGATCGACAAGGCGGGCCGCATGGTGGGCGTCATCGAGGGTCCCGGCGCCTGGGACTCGCCGGAGGCGGCGGCGCTGCTGCGCCACTATCTAGCCGCACCCGACCCAGGGGCCTCGCGGGCGCCCTAGGGAGTTCCCGCTCCCACGATCGAGCCGCCGGCGTCCTCCACCAGGACGAAGCCGCTTGCTGCGTTCCGCACGCCGCGCAGCAACGCGCGCAGCGGCACCATGGCGTGACCCTGTGCATGGGCGTACCAGAGCACCGCCTCGCCCCAGTTGTGGCCCTGCACCGGGCGCGGGATCTCCGCGTCGAGGTCGCGCCCGCGAGCGGCCACCAGACGCAGGGCGCGCAGCGCTCCGCCTGGAGCCCGCTCCACCACGCGGCGGGCGACGGCATCCGGCGTCTGCTGCGTCACCAGGCCCGGCGTGGTGTGGAAGCCGAAGCAGCCGTCGGCGAGGCCCGGGAGCGGACGACACGCGGCCGCCGAGGCGGCCTCTCCCGCTACCGGGCTGCCATTCTCGAACCGGACCGTCGTCGGGGTTCCCGTGGCCGTACGCAGGTGCCAGGCGCCCTTGCGCCGCCCGGCCTCGTAGCTCCCCTCGCCGGCCAGCGAGCCGTCGCGAGAGAAGAAACGCCAGGGCCCGTGGCGCAGGCCGGCCCGATGGGTGCCGGCCTGGCGGAGGACGCCACGCTCCCCCCAGCGCCAGGCCGGCCCGTGCCGCACGCCGTCCCGGTATGCCTCGGCGGCGTCGACGGCTCCCTCCTCGCGCCAGCTCCACCAGAGCCCCTGCTGGAGTCCATCGCGATACCCGCCCTGCTGAGCGCGCACCCCCCCGGCGTGCCAGCGCACCCAGCCGCCGCTTCGCACGCCGTCCCGGTACGCCACGCGCGAAGCCGGCCGGCCGTCGGGATGCCAGGTGGCGACGACCCCCTCGGCGCGGCCTGCAAGAAAGCACGCGGCCGCGGCGGTCACGCCGTCGGCGTACCAGCTGCGGGCTGGACCGTGGGGCAGGCCGTCGCGCAGGTGCACGAGGGCGCGCAGGCGCCCGGCTCCGTCTTCGAAGCGCCAGCCGTCCGCGGTCGGCGCCGGGCACGCGGGCGCCTCCGCCGTGGGCTCGGCGGGACCCCGCAACCGGGGACCCATCCGCGCCACGCTCGCCCGCTCCGGCGCGTAGAGGTCCCAGCCCGGGCCGCCGGCGCCCGTGATGCCGTGCAGCACGCCCTCGCAGGTCCAGGCGAAGCCTGGGGCCGCCGCAGCGCCGTCGTGCCGGCGGCCCACGCTCTCCAGGAGCCCGTTGGGGCACCAGGCCACCAGGCGAGCGTCCGGCGCGTCGGCGCTGCCAACCCGGACGCGTGACCCGGCGGCCTGGGATCCGGCCGCCGGGTCCGCCACCCCCAGGAGCCCGAGGGCGATGGCCACGGCGCTGCCGACCCCGCGGCTCACTGCTCTCGTCCGTTGCCGGGCGGCGCCTGGCGCCAACGCGCCTCCAGGCGTCCCAGCGCCGCGGCCAGGTCCGGTACCATCTCGAGCACCGGGCACAGGGGATCCTGTCCGAGCCGCTGCATGCGCGCCACGGCGTTGCGCAGGTGGAAGCGCCGGACGTCCAGGCGCGGCCCCACCTCGCGCCAGCGCAGGGGCATCGAGACCGGGGCGCCCGGGAGTGGGCGCACGCTGAAAGGGGCCGCCAGCAGGCGCCCGTGTCCGTTCTGGAGGTGATCCACGTAGACGCGCCCCTTCCGCTGGGCGGGCCGGCGCGCCAGGGTGGCGATCGCGGGCAGCTCGAGCACCACGAGCCGCGCCAGCAGCTCGGCCAGGGTGCGCGCCGCGTCGAAGGGGAGCTGGGCGCCCAAGGGGATCAGCACGTGCAGGCCCTCGGAGCCGCTGGTCTTCACGTAGGCGGGCAGGCCGATCGCCTCGCTCAGCGCGTGGATCGCCCGCGCCACCCGCACCACGTGGGCCATGGGAGCGCCTTTCGGGTCGAGGTCGAGGATGCACCAGTCCGGGCGCGCCAGGCTCGCCACCCGACTGCCCCACACGTGCAGCGGGATCACCCCGAGGTTCGCGATCCAGAGCAGCGACTCGAGGTCGTCGCACACGAAGTAGCGGATCTCGCGACCGCCGTGCTCGCTCCACACCGTCTCGGTGCGCAGCCAGTCCGGGGCCCACTCGGGCGCGTGCTTCTGGAAGAAGGACTTGCCGTGGATGCCGTCCGGATAGCGGGTCAGCACCAGCGGGCGGTCGCGCAGGTAGGGAAGCAGCCAGGGGGCCACCTCGCGGTAGTAGGCCACCAGGTCGGCCTTGGTGATTCCCTCGCCGGGCCAGAAGACCTTGTCCGGGTTCGAGAGGGGGACCTCCCGGTGCGCTGCGTCCGCCTCGTCGGCCCCGCTCTCGGCCGCGCCGTCCGGTGCGGCGGCCGGGTGCCGGCACTCCCCGGGCGGCTTGTCGTCGCGCAGGCGCCGGAAGACCGGCTGCCGCAGCAGGCCCTGGCGCGTCACCTCCCGGTAACGCACCTCGGCCACCAGGCGCGGCTCGACCCAGTGGTGTCCGCGGCCGCGGGGCACGCCGGCGCAGGGCGGCTCGCGCCGGCGCAGGGGCTGCAGGCGCTCGCGCAGTGTCCGCAGGGTCGCCTCGTCGAAGCCGCTTCCGACCCGGCCGGCGTAGCGAAGCGTGCCGTCCGCGTGGTGGCCCGCCAGGTGCAGGGCGCCCAGGCCGGTCCGCGCGCCGCGCGGCGCCGTGAAGCCGACGATCACGAAGTCGCCGCTGGCGAGCGCGCGGATCTTCTGCCAGAGCGGCGAGCGCCCGGGCCGGTAGGGGGCGAGCGCCTGCTTGGCCACGACGCCTTCGAGGCCGAGCCGTTCCACCTCCGCGAAGACCTGCTCGCCGCGGGCCTCGAAGTGCGGGGCCAGGCGCAGGGGGCCCCGCGCCGGCAGCAGAGGCTCGAGCAGGCGCTTGCGCTCCTGCAGCGGGAGGCCGCGCAGGTCGAAGGTCTGGAAGCCGAGCAGGTCGAAGACGAACAGCGTCGCCGGCTGCTCCACGGCCGCGCGCACGGCGTCGGCACGGCGCCGCAGCCCCGCGCGCTCCTGCAGGAGCTCGAAGCGCGGGCGACCCTCCGCGTCCGTGACCACCAGCTCGCCGTCCAGCACGATGCGCTCGTAGGGCAGGGCCGCCAGGGCGCTGGCGATCTCCGGGAACCGGGCGGTGAGGTCGCGGCCGTTGCGGCTGCGCAGGACCGGCGCGCCGGCCTCGCGGCCGGCCAGCGCCCGATAGCCGTCGTACTTGACCTCGAACAGCCAGCCCTGGCGCGTGAAGGGTCGGGGACGCGGCTCGGCCAGCATCAGACGGACGTCGCGCGCGTACACCGGGCGTTGCGGAGCGCCGAGGCGCTGCAGGGCGCGCGCCGTCTCGGCGGCGCGCTTGGGTCCGGCGCGCAGCTCTGCGACCGTCAGGCCCGAGAGGACGGACTCGTCGGAGAGCGGTCGTTGCCCAGCGGGCTCCGGACCGCCCCGCTCGCGCAGCAGCAGCCACTCCGACTTGCCGCCCTCCGCCCGGCGGGTGCGCACCAGGGCGAAGCGGCCGCGCAGCTTGTAGCCCTCCAGATCGAACAGCAGCTTGCCCCGTTCGAGGCCGGCATCGGGATCCTCGCGCGGCGTCCAGCGTCCGCGGTCCCAGACGATCACCGCCCCGGCCCCGTAGTTGCCTTGCGGGATGATCCCCTCGAAGTCCGCGTACTCGAGGGGATGGTCCTCGGTGCGGATGGCCAGCCGCCGCTCGGCGGGATCGAGGGACGGTCCCCGGGGGATGGCCCAGGACAGCAGCACCCCCCGCCAGGCGAGGCGCAGGTCCCAGTGCATTCGGCGCGCCGCGTGCTGCTGCACCACGAACAGCCCCGGGCGCGCCGCAGCAGCGCCGCCGAAGGGCTCCGGCGTGCGCGTGGAGTCACGTTTTTGACGGTAGGTTGCGAGGCGCGCCTGCCGCTCCGTGTGCCGGCTCAAGGGGACTCTCCGCGTCGCGCGCGTTGACGGTGTCGAAGGCGTCTCCAATAATGCGCTGGATGGCAGCCCGCGCCATGGCCTCGGTGACGATCTCCTTCGGGATGGTCGCCATTCCCGTGAAGCTCTACCCGAGCACGCGCGGTGAGGCGGCGCTGCGCTTCAACCTGCTGCACGAGTGTGGCTCGCGTCTCAAGCAGCAGTACGTCTGCCCGCGCTGCGAGAAGCCGGTCGCGCGCGACGAGATGGTGAAGGGCTACGAGGTCGCCAAGGACCAGTACGTGACCTTCTCGCCCGAGGAGCTCAAGGCCCTCGAGGAGGAGTCGTCCCGGATCATCGAGATCCACGAGTTCGTGCCGCTCGAGAGCATCGACCCGATCTACTACGACCGCGCCTACTACCTGGGTCCCGACAAGGGCGGCGACAAGCCCTATCGGCTGCTGGGCGAGGCCATGCGGCGCACCGGCCTGGCGGCCCTGGCCTCGTGGGCGGCCCGCGGCCGGCAGTACCTGGTGCTGTTGCGCCCCTTCGAGGAGGGGCTGGCCATGCAGCAGCTCCACTTCGCTGCCGAGTTCCGCGAGTTCGGCGAGATCGAGATCGGCGAGGCGAAGCCGAAGCCCGCCGAGCTGGAGCTCGCCGTGCAGCTCGTGGAGCAGATCGCCAGCGACGCCTTCGAGCCCGAACGGTACGCGGACGAGGTGCGCGGGCGGGTCGAGGCCGCCATCGCCCGCAAGGCCGAGGGCGAGCAGCTCGTGCTGGCGCCGGCGGCGGAGCCGCAGGCGCAGATCATCGATCTCATGGAGGCGCTCAAGTCGAGCCTCGAGGTCCGGCGCGGCGCCGCTGCGTCCGAACGCAAGGGACCGCAGCGTTCACGCCGCGCCAAGAAGCCGGCCGCCGCGAAGGGCGCTCGCAGCCGGAAGGCCGCCAAGAAGTAGCCGCCGTGTACAGCGCGCAGGAGGTGGGGGAGCTCCTCGGGCTGCCGCCGGGCCGCATCCGGGGCTGGGTGCGGGCGGGCCTGGTGGAGCCGTCGCGCGACGCCGCCGGCGACGCGCGCTTCTCCTTCCAGGACCTCGTCTTCCTGCGCCAGCTCCAGCGCCTGGCAGCGGCGCGCGTGCCGCCCCGGCGCTTGCGGCGCGCCCTCGACCGGCTGCGCGAGGTCGACGGACTCGGCCGCCCGCTCTCGGCGCTGCAGCTCGCCTGCGCCGGGCGCCACCTGGTGGTGCGCGAGGCCGAGCGGGTGTGGAACCCGGAGTCCGGGCAGTACCTGTTCGACTTCGAGGCGGCGGGGACCGAGCGGCGCGTGGTCGAGTGGCCCGGCGCCGCGCCCGCAGCGGACGGCAGCCGCCTCGACGCGGACGGCTGGTACTTCCTGGGCTGCGAGCTCCTGGAGACGGAGCCCGAGCGGGCCCGGGAGGCCTGGCGCCGTGCCCTCGCCCTCGATCCGGCCCACGCCGACGCGCACCTGGACCTCGGGCTCCTGGAGCACGAGGCGGGCCGCCTGGCCGAGGCGGAGGCCCACTACCGGGCGGCCCTGGCCGCCCGCCCCGCCGAGAGCACGGCGGCCTTCGACCTGGGCGTGGTGCTCGAGGACCGCGGCCGTCCCCGCGAGGCGGAGCGGGCCTATCGCGAGGCCGTCGTCCTCGAACCCGACTTCGCCGACGCCCACTACAACCTGGCTCGACTTCTCGAGGGCCGTGGCGCCTCCGCCGAGGCCATCCGCCACCTGAAGGAGTACCGGCGCCTCACCCAGGCGCCGGACTCGGCTTCGTAGCCCCTCGCCCCGGGCGCCGCCCTTTCACGTAGCGGCGCAGGTCGGCGGCGTTGCGCACGGCGTACCCGCCGCGGTCGTTGTTGAAGTAGGCATGGACGTCGCGCCCGCATGCCAGGTGCCGGCGGATGCGCCGGGCCTCGGCGGCCAACGCCTGGGGCGAGTAGCGGCCTCCGTGGCGCACGCCGTGGAAGCGCAGGTAGACCCAGTCGGTGGTCACGACCCGGGGGTGATCCTCCAGGAGGTCGTGCACGCAGAGCGCGGCGCGGTGCCGGCGCAGCAGCGCCCAGGTGGCGTCTCCGAGCCAACGGGGGTCGCGGAACTCCACCGCCCAACGCCGGCTGCGCGGCGCCGCGGCCAGGAAGGCGTCGAGCCGCCCGAGGTCCGGCCTCCAGCGCGGCGGCAGCTGCACCAGGATCGGGCCCAGGCGGTCCCCGAGCCGCCGCGCCCGCTCCAGGAACGCTCCGATCGAGCCGCGGGGATCCTGGAGGTGCTTCAGGTGCGAGCCGTAGCGGCTGAACTTCAAGGCGAAGCTGAAGCCCTCGGGCGCCTCGTCGCGCCAGGCGTCGAAGATGTGGGGCTCCGGAAGCCGGTAGAAGGTGGCGTTGACCTCGACGCTGTCGAAGTGCTGCGCGTACCAGGCGAACCAGCGGCGCCGCGGGAGCGGCTTCGGATAGAACAGCCCCCGCCAGTGGTCGTACTGCCAGCCGGAGGTGCCCACGCGGAGAGCGGGCTTTCGGCGCGTCACGCTCCGAGTCTCGCCGAGCCGGCGGGCACTCTCCAGCGGCCGCTGCACCCGGAACGACCTAAGCTCCTCACAGGAGGAAGCCGGCTCGTGAGCCCGCGCATCACGGCCAACGCCCGCACGGTGCTCGAGCACCGCTACCTGCTCCGCGACGCGGAGGGCCGCCTGGCGGAGGACTGGCCGGGCCTGTGCCGGCGCGTGGCCCGGGCCGTGGCGGCGCCGGAGCGGGAGTTCGGCGGCGACCCGGAGCCCCACGAGGAGGCCTTCTTCGAGGCCCTGTTCGAGCAACGCTTCCTGCCCAACTCGCCCACCCTGATGAACGCCGGCACGGAGCTCGGGCAGCTCGCGGCCTGCTTCGTCCTGCCGGTGGAGGACACCCTGGAGAGCATCTTCGAGGCCGTGAAGCGCATGGCCCTGATCCACCAGTCGGGCGGCGGCACGGGCTTCTCTTTCTCGCGCCTGCGGGGAAGCGGCTCCATGGTGCAGCGCACGCACGGCGTGGCCTCGGGCCCGGTCTCGTTCATGCGCGTCTTCGACGAGGCGACCTCGGTGATCCGCCAGGGGGGTCGGCGCCGGGGGGCGAACATGGCGGTGCTCCGCGCCGACCATCCCGACGTGCTCGAGTTCGTGCGGGCCAAGGCGCGTCCCGACGTCCTCACCAACTTCAACCTCTCGGTCACCACCCCGGACGACTTCTGGCGGGCGCTCGAGTCGGGAACGCCCTTCGAGCTGCACGACCCGCGCGACGGTCGCGCGGTGGGTCAGCTCGATCCGCGGGAGCTGCTCGCGGAGATCGCGCGCCAGGCCTGGGCCAGCGGCGACCCGGGCGTGATCTTCCTCGACGCGGTGAATCGCGAGAACCCGACGCCCCGGCTCGGTCCCCTGGAGGCCACCAACCCCTGCGGCGAGCTGCCGCTGCTCCCCGACGAGGCCTGCAACCTGGGTTCGATCCGGCTCGACGCCTTCGTGCGCGACGGCGCCGTGGACTGGGAGGCCCTCGAGCGCAGCGTGGATCTCGGGGTGCGCTTCCTCGACGACGTGATCGAGGCGAGCCACTACCCGTTCCCCGAGATCACGCAGTGCGTGCGCGGCAACCGCAAGATCGGCCTCGGCGTGATGGGCTTCGCGGATTTGCTGGTGGATCTCGGCGTGCCCTATGACTCCCACGAGGCGGCGAAGCTGGCCGAGGCGGTGATGGCCCGCATCCGCGCCCGCGCCGAGCGCGCCTCCCTGGCCCTGGCCGCCCAGCGCGGCCCGTTCCCCAACTGGCCCGGCTCGCGGGCCCAGGCGCGCGGGCTGCGGCTGCGCAATGCCACCGTCACCTCGATCGCGCCGACGGGCTCCATCTCCATCCTGGCCGGCTGCTCCGGAGGCGTCGAGCCCTACTTCGCCCTGGCCTTCGTCCGCCACGTGCTCGACGGACAGCACCTCCCGGAGACCAATGCGCGTTTCGAGGCGGCCCTGCGCGAGGTGGGCCTCCCGGACCGGGACCTGATCGAGGAAGTGCGCCACACGGGTTCCGTGCGCGGTCTGGCCGCAGTGCCGGAGCGCATCCGGCGGCTGTTCCCGATCGCCTCCGACATCGACCCGGCGTGGCACCTCGCGATCCAGGAAGCCTTCCAGCGCCACGTGGACAACGCGGTGTCGAAGACCATCAACCTGCCGGCGGAAGCGACGCCCGAGAGCGTGGGCGCCATCTACCTGTCCGCCTGGAAGCGGGGCCTGAAGGGCGTCACCGTCTTCCGCGAAGGGGGCAAGGGCACGGCCGCCCTCGTGCGCGGCACCGACGGTACCCTCCACGCCTCCGCCCACTGCGCCGGCGGCTGCGCCGACGCACGCTGTCCCTGACGCACCGCAAGGCGGGCGCTCTTCGGGACCGCGACGCCCCAGGGCGACCCTCCCGTTGCCCTTGCAGCGCGAATCCGTGATCCTCCGCCCGAAAGGAGGATGTCCATGCATGCTTCGACGCGAAACAGCAGCCGCCGCGACTTCCTGCGCGTGGCGCTCGCGGCCCCCCTCGCCCTGCCCGTCGTAGGAGCGACGCTCGCGAGCCTGCTCGGGTGCGGAGGTCAGGAGGAGAGCGCTGCGCCCGCCGGCAGCGCCCCGATGGGCAAGGCCCCGGCGCCCGCGCCGCCGGCGGGCGGCCAGGCCGCCGCACCGGCTGCGCCCGCGGCGCCCGCTGCGGGCGCCGACGAGGGCAAGCTCGTCACCGAGATTCCCGAGAACGCCCAGCTCGTGGCCCAGCTCCAGTACGTGGGCCAGTCCCAGAAACAAGGCCAGAACTGCGCCAACTGCCTGTTCTACACCGCCGAGGGCGGAGGACAGGGCAAGTGCCAGCTCTTCGCGCGTGGCCTCGTCGCCGAGAACGGCTGGTGCGCCAGCTGGACCCAGAAGCCGGCCTGATTCTCACAGGGGCCCGACCCGCACCGCCTTCCGGTGCGGGTCGGGAAGACCGCCTCACGAGGCCGGCTGCACCTCGGTCCCGGCGGGCAGCGTGATGCTCTTCGGCTCCAGGTAGGCGCGCAGCCCCTCGGGTCCGAGCTCGCGGCCGACCCCCGACTGCTTGAAGCCGCCGAACGGCGCCCCGAACTCCATGGCCAGGCCGTTCACCATGTAGGTGCCGGTGCGCACGCCCCGCGCCACGGCGAGGCCGCGCTCCACGTCTCCGGTCCAGACGGAGCCCGACAGGCCGTAGTCGGAGTCGTTGGCGATGCGCACCGCGTCGGCGTCGTCCTGGTAGGGGATCACCACCAGCACGGGGCCGAAGATCTCCTCGCGCGCGATCTTCATGCCGTTGTCCACATTCGCGAAGACGGTTGGCTCCACGAACCAGCCGCGCTCCAGGCCCGCCGGCCTCCCGCCGCCCGCCGCCAAGCGCGCCCCCGCATCCCGTCCCGCTTGCAGATAGCCCTCCACCCGCTGGCGCTGTCGCTCGGCGACCAGCGGACCCACGCCCGTGGCGGGATCCATGGGATCCCCGACCCGCAGGGCGCCCACGGCGCCGGCCAGCGCTTCCACGCATTCGTCGTAGCGGCTGCGCGGGGCCAGGATGCGGGACTGCGCGATGCAGGCCTGCCCGTTGTTCATGAGCGCCGCGGGCACCAACGCCGGGATCGCGGCGTCGAGATCGGCATCGTCCAGGATCACCGCCGCGGACTTCCCGCCGAGCTCGAGGGTCACGCGCTTGAGCTGTTCGCCACACAGCGCCCCGATGCGACGGCCGGCGGCGGTGCTGCCCGTGAAGGCGATCTTGTCCACGCCGGGGTGGGTCACCAGGTGCTCGCCCACCTCGCGGCCGGCGGGCACCACGTTGACCACGCCCTTCGGGAGCCCGACCTCCTCGATCGCCTCCGCCAGCAGACCGGCGTCCAGCGGCGTCTCGGGAGCGGGCTTCACCACCACCGTGCAGCCGGCCGCCAGGGCCGGGGCCAGCTTCAACATGATCGTGAAGAGCGGCACGTTCCAGGGCACGATGGCCCCGACCACGCCCACCGGCTCCTGGCGCACCAGGGCCGGACCGAGCATGCCCGGACGCACCTCCTCGAAGGGAAACTCCCGGGTCAGGCGCACGTAGTAGTCGAGCACCAGGTTCGAGGCCAGCACCTGACCGGTGTGGGAGAAGCTGATCGGGCTCCCCATCTCGGCGGTGATGGTGGTGGCGAGTTCGCCCGCCCGGCCCTCCAGGGCCCCCTTCAGCTTGGCCATGGCGTCGGCCCGCTGGCTGGCGACGAGGCGCGGCCAGGGACCCGTGTCGAAGGCCGCCCGGGCGGCCGCCACGGCCCGGTCCACGTCGGCCTCGCGCGCCTCGGGGCAGTGGCCGACCGGCTCCTCCGTGAAGGGCGAGATCACCCGGATCGTGGCGTCCGACGAGGGGGCGACCCACGTGCCGCCGATGTACAGCCGGTCGTAGCTCTTCATCCCGAACTCCTTCCTGGCCGGTCGGCCGGTGGCCGGTCTGGGCGCCGGGGCAGGGCGGCCCCGGACGCCATCCCGTACCACCGTGCCCCGGCGGCCGCCAGTCCCACTCCGACGACGATCCACCTCGAGCAGGAGGGGCTTCGCTGCCGCGACGTGCGCGCAGGCCAGGCTCGCCCCCAGCGCGAAGCTGGCCCGGGTGCGGCAGGTTCTCCTGGCTGGTTCTCCGTTGTTGGCGATGGGCCTCGAGGAGCACGCGGTAGACCCCGTCGTCCAGGCGTCCATCCGCGCGCAGCGGCTTCTCGAACGGGTCCGCCTCGGCGTGGGCGTCCAGCAGCGTCCCCTTCTCGATCAGCCGGTCGAGGCGCAGCCGCAGGGTCGGGTATGCTTCCGCCCGCCCAAGGAGCCGTCCATGGCCACGACGCTGCCCCAGCGCCAGTCCGAGCCGGGCTGGCACGGTCTCGATCCCCTCGACCGGGACCCGGCGCGGCGGCAGGATCCCTATCCGTTCCTCCACCACCTGCGCCGGGTCGCCCCGGTGAACCAGACGCCGCTCGGCTTCTGGCGCCTGGCCCGGCACCCGGACTGCGTGCGGCTGCTGCGCGAGGTGCCCTGCGGCGTGCGTCACCGGGACGGCACGCTGCCTCGGGAGCGCGGGGGCTCGGGGGGGCCGAGCGGCGAATTCATGCTGCAGAAGGATCCGCCGGACCACACGCGTCTACGCAAGCTCGTGTCGAAGGCCTTCACGCCCCGGGCCGTGGAGGGCTGGCGCCCGCGCGTGCAGGAGATCGTCGACGCTCGGCTCGAGCGCGTGCTCCCGAGCGGTCGCCTGGACGGCATCGCCGATCTGGCCCTGCCGGTGCCCTCCACCCTGATCTGCGAGATGTTGGGGGTGCCCGTGGCGGACCGGCCGCGCTTCACGGGCTGGACCGCCGACGCCACCCATGCGCTGATCGGCGCCCTCGCGACCCCCAGCCAGATGGAGCGCGCCCAGCTCGCCGCCCTGGAGCTGGCGGGCTACTTCGAGGCGCTCATCGCCGAGCGGCGCAGCCGGCTCTCCGACGACCTCCTGTCGGTCCTGATCCGCGCCGAGGAGGACGGCGACCGGCTCACCCCGGCGGAGCTGCTGGTGCAGTCGATCGGGCTCCTGATCGCCGGCTTCGAGACCACGATCGGCCTGATCGGGAACGGCATCGTGGCCCTGAGCCGCCACCCCCGGGAGCTGGCCAGGCTGCGCGCGGATCCCCGCCTCGTGCCCAACGCGGTGGAGGAGTGCCTGCGCTACGACGCCCCGATCGGTGCCACCATCCGCGTCCTGCACGCAGACGCGGAGTTCGGGGGCCGGCGCATCCCGGCGGACACCGAGGTCTGGGCCCTGCTGCACGCCGCCAACCGCGACCCCGAGGTCTTCCCGGACCCCGACCGCTTCGACGTGACGCGCTCCAACGCGGCCGAGCACCTGGCTTTCGGCGGTGGCACCCACCACTGCCTGGGCGCGCATCTGGCGCGCATGGAGGCGCAGGTCGCGCTCGGCAGCCTGGTGCGGCGCACGCGGGACCTCCGCCTCGAGACGGACGTGATCGAGTGGGGGCCGTCGCTGTTCCGGGTGCCGGCCCGCCTTCCCCTGCGCTGCACGCCCGCCTGACGCCGTCCGCTCCGGGTTCAGCGCCCGCTCCCAGGGGCCCCGGACCCCGGACCGCCCCAGCGCTCGCGCAGGGCGTCGAGGTGCTTGCGGTCCGTGATCACCACCACCTCGTCGCCCCGCTGCAGCTTCGCGTCCGCGTCGCCGAACAAGAGCCGGCCCTCGCGGTAGAGATGCGTGATGCGGGCCGGCTTCGGGAGCCCGAGGTCCTCGATGCGCCCCTCGTCCTCCTGCCGGGCCACGAAGACGAAGGTGCGCGCGTCGCCGCGGATCACGGCCGAGAGCTCGAGCACGTCGTGGCCCTCCACCAGGTCCGCCAGGTAGCGGCCGATGGTGCGGGCGGGAATCACCGTGTTCTCGAGGCCCAGCTCGATGCAGATGTGCTCGAACTCTTCGTCCTGGATGCGGGTCACCACGCGCGGAAAGTCCAGGGAGCGGCCCACCAGGCTCGCGATGATGTTGGCCTGGTCGTTGCCGGTGAGGCAGAGCAGGACATCGGTGGAGCCGGGATCGGCTTCCCGCAGCAGCGCCGGGCGGGTGCCGTCCCCGTGCAGCACGCCGCAGTCCAGGTCCTCCGGGAGCTCGGCGATGCGCCCCTTGTCGTGCTCGATGATCACCACCTCGTGGCCCCGCTCGACCAACGCCCGTGCGGTCCGCAGGGTCAGGGATCCGGCGCCCACGCACACGACCCGCACGGTCAGCCCGCCTTCCGCCCGAACCAGGCGCCGGGCGAGAGCACGAGCAGGAAGGCCACCACTTCGAGACGTCCGAGAAGCATGTCCACGCAGAGTACGAGCTTGAGCAGCGGCTCGAGCTCCGGCCGGGTGATGCCCGCCGAGAGGCCCACGGTTCCGACCGCCGAGGCCACCTCGAACAAAGCGTCGAGCGCATTGTACCCGAAGCCGAGAAAGACGAGCCAAGAGACCAGGATCACCGTCACGTACAGGCCGATCACCACCAGGACCCGCTCGATCTCGTCGGGGGCCACGCGCTCGCCCTGCAGCCGGGGCTCCACCACCGCATGGGCGGGCGTGCGGATGCGCACCACCGTGAGCTGCACCACGCGCAGGGCGATCACGATCCGCAGCAGCTTCATGCCGCCCGCGGTCGAGCCGAAGCTCCCACCCGTCACCATGGAGACGACCAGCGCCGCCTTGGCCCCCGCCGGGAGCTCGGCCACGGACGTGCTCGCGAAGCCGGCGGTGGTCTGGGCCGAGAAGGCCAGCAGCGCGTGATCCGTGAGCCGGTCCCAGACCACCCCGCCGGCCTCGAGGGCGGCATAGAGGACGACGAGGGCCGCGACGCCGAGGCCGCCCAGCACCAGGGCCCGCAGCTCCACGTCGCGCAGCAGGATACCGGGCCCGCGGCGCAGGAACCGGTGATAGAGGGGCAGGGAGATCGCTCCGGCCACGCACACGAGGATCACGGCGCCCTGCAGCAGGGGTCCGTCCAGGGCCGCCAGGCTCGCGTCGTGGGGTGCGAAGCCGCCGGTGGAGATGGCCGCCAGCGCGTAGAGCAGGGACTCGAACGCCCCGCCTCCCGCCAGCAGGATGGCCGCCGTGCCGAGCGCCGTGAGCGCCACGTAGGTGATCAGCATGCGGCGCGCGTGGGCGCGGGCGCTGCCGGCGAAGTCCGTGACCTCGGAGCTGGTGGCGCCCAGGCGCCGCGACGCCACCCCGGGCCGGATCAGCATGGCGACGCACAGCACGGCGATGCCGAGCCCGCCGTACCACTGCATCCAGGCGCGCCCGAACAGGAACGTGCGCGGCCGCTCCTCGACGCTCGCCAGGGTCGAGAGCCCCGTGGTCGTCACCGCCGAGACGGCCTCGAAGAGGGCGTCGAGGGGTGCGAGGCCGGCCATGCTGAGGGGCCCCGTCATGACCAGGGGCGAGAAGACGAAGACCAGTGCCGTCACCGCCAGGGCTTCGTGGGGCTGGAGGTCGCGCGGCCCCGGCAGGCGACGCAGGCCGAGGCCGAGCGCCGCGATCCCGAGGCATGCCGCGGCCTGGGAGACCGCCACGGCGGGCTCGCGCGCGACCAGGGCCACCGCCACCGGCAAGAGGGCGAGCGCCGCGAGCACCACGCACAGGTCGCCGAAGCTGCGCAGCACCACCCGTCCGCGCACGGCGCGGCTCAGGGAACCGACCCGATCCTCCCGGGCCACTGGTGGCTGCGCCCGGGCAGGCGACGCCCGCCCGGTGCTTGCGGGGTCTCCGGGAATTCCAGACGTTCCGCTCGTGGCGGGCCGGAACGAAGCCATCGATGCCTCGCGTCTCGCGCCGGTGCTCACCGCCTGGGCGCTGGGGGACGCGGCCGTGGCACCCATCGCGCAGGGACTGATCCACCAGAGTTTCTCCGTGCGGGACGGCGCTGTCGAGTACGTTCTGCAGCGGGTGAGTCCGATCTTCTCGCCCCGCATCCACGACAACATCCAGGCCGTGACCGAGCACCTGGGTCGCAAGGGCCTCTGCACCCTGCGTCTGGTTCCCACCGTGGCGGGCGCGCCGTGGCTCGAGCTCGCCGCGCAGGAGCGCTGGCGGCTCGTGACGCGCATTCCGGGCACGACCTTCGACGTGTGCGAGTCCGACTCCCAGGCCCGGGCAGCGGGCGCCCTGGTGGGGCGCTTCCACGGCGCCCTGGCCGACTTCGAGGCGCCGCTCCATGCGCCGGGCATCCCGCTCCACGACACGGCGGCCCACCTGGCCAGCCTGGAGCGCGCCCTGGTGCGCCACACCACCCATCCGCTCTACGACCAGGTGGCGCCGCTCGGCGAAGGCATCCTGCGCGCCGCGGCGGCCTGGGCGCCCCTCGACGGCCTGCCGCGCCGCGTCGTGCACGGCGACCTCAAGTTCAACAACGTGCTGTTCGCCGGCGCCGACCGGACGGCGCGCTGCCGGGCGGTGAGCCTGATCGACCTCGATCTCGTGTCCCGGCAGCCGCTCTGGCAGGAGCTGGGCGACGCCTGGCGCTCGTGGTGCAACCGGAGCGGGGAGGACGCCGAGCAGGCGGCCCTGGATCTGGAGCGCTACGCGGCGGCGGCCCGGGGCTGGCAGGGGGCGCTCGGCTTCGCCCCCGAGCCCGCCGAGCGGGAGTCCCTGGCCCACGGCCTCGAGCGCATCAGCCTGGAGCTCGCCGCGCGCTTCGCCGCCGACGCCCTGAACGAGTCCTACTTCGGCTGGGACGCGCAACGCTTCGCTTCGCGCGGCCACCACAACCTGGTGCGGGCGCGCGGGCAGCTCTCGCTCCACGACCAGGCGTGCGCCACGCGCGCCGAGCGGGCGCGCCTGTTCGCCCAGGACACTAGAAGGCCGGGATCTTGATCGGCCAGTTGGAGGCCACGGTGCCGCCGTCCACCTCGAAGACCTTGCCCGTGACCCAGGCACCCGCCGGCGAGGCCAGGTAGAGCGCAGCGGCCGCGATGTCCTCCACCGTGCCCAGGCGGGCCATGGGCGTGAGCGCCTCCATCTGCTCGCGCAGGTCTCCGTGGGCCAGAAACGGGGCCAGGGCGTCGGTCTCCGTGGCGCCCACCGCCAGCGCGTTCACGCGCACGTGGGGGGCGAACTCGCAGGCGAGCAGCCGCGTCATGTGCGAGAGGGCGGCCTTGGCGGTCCCATAGGCCACGAACCCCGACTCCACCAGATGGGACAGGGCCGATGAGACGTTCACGATCGCTCCCGGTTCGCCGGTCTGCTCGCGCGTCTTCAACATCTCGGGGACCAGGCGGCGGCTCAGGTGGAAGGCGGACGTCACGTTGAATTGGAAGGCCGCCGCGAAGCCTTCGTCGCTCTGCTGGAGGGCGGGCGTCGGCGCCGTGCCTCCGGCGTTGTTCACCAGCACGTCGACGCGCCCGAACTCCGCCACGGTCCGATCGGCGAGCGCGTCGAGCTGGGCGGCGTGGGTCACGTCGCACGGTACGGCGAGGGCGCGCTGCCCCAGCCTTCGGACGTGCTCCGCCACCGCTTCGATCTGCCGGGCGGTGCGGGCGGCGCACACCACGTGGGCGCCTGCCTCGGCGAAGGCCGTGGCGATGCCGCGTCCGATGCCGCGCCCGGCGCCGGTCACCACGGCCACCTTCCCGTCGAGTCGGAAGCGGTCCAGGATCACGGGGGCCTCCTTCCCGCGAGCGGCCGGGGCGCGCCCGCCGTCGTGCGGCGCCCATTCTACCGACCCCGGGCGGTTCGCTACCGTCGGCGGGCCATGACCTCCCCCCTGCGCCCCGGCGGCGCTGCCCTGGCGGCGGCCGTCCTCGTCGGCTGTCTCTGGCACGGACCCGAGGAGACGGCGCGTCCGGCCCCGGACCCCGCGGCCCGGCGCACGCTGGCTTCGGGCCCGGTGGTGGGTTTCGCCACCCCCGCCGGAAGCCACGCCTGGCTCGGCATCCCCTACGCGCGGCCACCCGTCGGCGCCCTGCGCTGGCGGGCTCCGCAGCCCCCCTCGCCGTGGGGTGGCGTCCGCCCCGCCGTCGCGCCCGGCTCCCCGTGCCCCCAGTACCCGAGCGCCTTCGGCGGCGTGCCGGGCCGGCGCCACACCGTCGTCGGGCGTGAGGACTGTCTGTTCCTGAACGTGTGGGCGCCCCGCTTCGAGCGGGGCGCGATCCCCGACGGCAGCGAGCGCCTCCCGGTCATGCTGTGGATCCATGGCGGCGGCAACGTGATCGGCCACGGGGCCTTCTACGACGGCGGCCTGCTGGCGGCGCGTCACCAGGTCCTGGTCGTCACGGTGAACTACCGCCTGGGCCCGCTCGGATGGTTCCGGCACGCGGCGCTGGCCGACGAGCAGGCGAGTGACCTGGACCGCTCCGGAAACTACGGCCTGCTGGACCTGGTGGCGGTCCTGGACTGGGTGCGGCGCAACGCGGCCGTATTCGGCGGCGATCCGAACAACGTGACGATCTTCGGCGAGTCGGCCGGCGGACGCAACGTGGTGTCCCTGCTGCTCTCGCCCCAGGCCCGGGGTCTATTCCATCGCGCCATCGTGCAGAGCGGTGGCACCCGCAGCGCGTCGCTCGCCCAGGCCGAGAACTTCTCGGACGACCCGGAGCCCGGAGACGCGGCAAGCTCGCGGGAGGTCCTGCTGCGGCTGCTCCAGCAGGACGGGGCCCGGGACCGGGCCGAGGCGCGTTCGCGCCTCGCGGCCATGTCCCCGAGCGACGTGGCCCGCTACCTGCGGGCGAAGTCGCCCCAGGCGCTCCTCGCCGTCTACACCAGCGAGCCGCGCGAGGGGCTGATCCGCGTGCCGAACCCGATTGCGGATGGAGTCGTCCTGCCGATCGAAGCGCCCGTCGAACGCTTCGGCCGGCCGGGCGGCTACCACGCCGTGCCGACCCTGCTCGGGACCACCCGTGACGAAGCCAAGCTCTTCTTCTTCTTCGACGCGGCCCGGGTGCGACGCTGGTTCGGTGTGGTCCCGCGGGTGCGGGACCCCGTGCGCTACGAGCTCAGCGCCGAGTACCACAGCCGGCTGTGGAAGGCGGACGGAGCCGATGAGCTGGCCGAGCACATGAGCCGCGTCCAGGGGCCGACCGTGTGGGTCTACCGCTTCGACTGGGACGAGGAGCCCCGCGTGCTCGGCGCGGACCTCGGCCGCCTGCTCGGGGCCGCCCACGGCTTCGAGATCCCGTTCGTGTTCGGGCACTTCGATCTCGGACGGGCCGGCCGACGCCTCTTCACCGAGACGAACCGCCCGGGCCGCGAGGCGCTCTCCGAGAGCATGATGTCGTACTGGGCTCAGTTCGCCTGGAACGGCGACCCGGGCACCGGCCGCGACGGACGCCTGCCGCCCTGGCCCGCCTGGCGGGAGGGCAACCCCGGGACGCCCCGCTTCCTGGTGCTGGACACGCCCCAGGACGGGGGCATCCGCACCGCGTCCGGCGCCGAGAGCGTCTCGGGGCTGGTCGCCGAGCTGCTGGCGGACCCGCGCCTGCCCACCCGGGAGGCCCGCTGCGAGCTGCTGGCCGAGCTGGCCGATGCCTCGCACCGGCTCGCCGAGAGCGACCTGCGCGAGGCGGGCTGCGACTAGCAGGGAGGGACCCGGCATGGACGAGTCGGCTTGGGATCTGGAGGGGCGCACCGCTCTCGTCACCGGAGCGACGCGAGGGATCGGGCGGGCAGCGGCCTTCGCCCTGGGCCGCCGCGGCGCCCGGCTCGTGCTGGTGGCCCGCGATCCCCAGCGCGGCGAGGAGATGGCGGCGACGCTGCGCCGGGAGACCGGCCGGGACGACGTCACCCTCCTGCTCGCCGACCTCTCCTCCCAGGCCCAGATCCGCCAGCTCGCCAAGGACTTCCTCGCCACCGGGCGGCCGCTGCACGTGCTGCTCAACAACGCGGGTGTGATCCTGCAGCGCCGCACCGAGACCGTGGACGGTCTGGAGGCCACCTTCGCCGTCAACCACCTGGGCTACTTCCTGGTCACGAACCTGCTCCTCGAGCGCCTGCGCGAGAGCGCCCCGGCCCGCATCGTGAACGTCGCCTCGGACGCCCACCACTGGGCGGGCGGTCGCCTGGACTTCGACGACCTCCAGAGCGAGCAGCGCTACTCGCCCATGCGCGTCTACGCCCGGAGCAAGCTCGCGAACATCCTGTTCACCCGCGAGCTGGCGCGGCGGCTCGCGGGCAGCGGCGTCACGGCCAACGCGCTGCATCCGGGCTTCGTGGGCTCGAACTTCGGCCGCGACAATGGCGCCCTGGCGCGGCTCGGCCTGCTGCTGGCGCGGCCCTTCGCCCGCACACCCGAGAAGGGGGCCGAGACGGCGGTCTGGCTGTGCGCCGCGCCGGAGCTCGTGGAGACGACCGGCCGCTACTTCCACGACTGCCGGCCGCGCTGGCCCAAGCGCTTCGCCCAGGACGACGCGGACGCCCGCCGGCTCTGGCAGGTGAGCGAGGCGCTGACGGGCCTCGCCTGAGTCCCGCCGGCCGGGCCCCCGGCACCCGCCCGGCACGCTTCCGGTGCACGGGGGGGAGGCGCCGCGTGCTTTTTTTCTCCCGCCCCGGGTTTCCCCTTGACACCCCGGTGCGCTGGATATATTCGCGCGCCAGCATGCACCGAGGGTTGCGCCGGCCGGGCCGGTCGGCCTGGAGGGGGGCGGCGCCCCGGGGCATGGTGAAGGGGACCTCCATTGAGGATCGAGCCCGCTGACGCGGAGCCTCCCTCGCGTGGCTGCGAGCCCGCGAACCGTACCCGAAACCCGACCCGAACGACCCTGACCCAAGTGACCCCCGAGGCGGCCGGCCCGGCCCCGGGCTGGGGGGATCCCGGCGGCTTCGTGACCGGCGAGCGCGCCCGCGCCTTCCGGGCCCGCAGCTTCCCGGAGGCCAGCGAGGCCCAGTGGAACGACTGGACCTGGCAGCTCCGCCAGCGCATCCGGGACCTCCCGGCCCTGGAGGCCGCGCTCAAGCTGGCTCCCCAGGAGCGGGGGGCGGTGGAGCGGATCGGCGGGCGCCTCCCGGTGGGGATCACGCCCTACTACGCGTCGCTCATGGACCCGGAGGACCCGGAGGAGGCGATCCGCCGCACCATGGTGCCCGTGGGGGCCGAGCTGCTGCGCACGCCGGGCGAAGCGGACGACCCGCTCGGCGAGGACGCCGACAGCCCGGTCCCGGGGCTCGTGCACCGCTATCCGGACCGTGTGCTCTTCCTGGTGACCAACTTCTGCGCCACCTACTGCCGCTACTGCACTCGCGCGCGCATGGTCGGGCACACGGGGGAGTACCACTTCAACACGGCCCAGTACGAGCAGGCGCTGGCCTACATCGCCTCGCATCCGGAGGTGCGGGACGTGCTGCTCTCGGGTGGAGATCCGCTCACGATGGGCGACGCCCGGCTCGACTGGCTGCTCACGCGGCTGCGGGCGATCCCACACGTGGAGTTCCTGCGCATCGGCACCAAGGTCCCCGTCGTGCTTCCCCAACGCATCACTCCCGAACTCGTGCGCATGCTGCGGCGCCACCATCCGCTCTGGATGAGCATCCACTTCATGCATCCCGCGGAGCTCACGCCGGAGGTGCGCCAGGCCTGCGAGCGACTGGCCGACGCGGGCATCCCCACCGGCAGCCAGACCGTGCTGGTGCGCGGTGTGAACGACGACGTGGAGACCATGAAGCAGCTCGTCCACGGTCTGCTGCGCATCCGCGTGCGGCCCTACTACGTCTACCAGTGCGACCCCATCTCCGGCTCGGGGCACCTGCGGACGCCCATCGAGAGGGGGCTCGAGATCATGGCGGGGCTGCGGGGCTACACCACCGGCTACGCCTGCCCCACCTTCGTGGTGGACGCTCCCGGCGGCGGCGGGAAGATCGCTTTGCTCCCCGACGCGCTGGTGGGCCGCGACGGCGACTGGGTGCTTTTGCGCAACTGGGAAGGGAAGATCTCCCGCTACCCGGATCCGCTCCCGGAGGACGGCCCCGCCCTGGAGCCGTCGGCCTGGCCCGGCAACGGTGCGGACGAGGCGCCCCATGTCTGCTGAGGCCTCCGCTGCGCAGCCGCGCGACGCCCCGGCGGTCTGGGGCTGCGCGCTCCACGCCCGGCTCGGGAAGACCTGCTGCCAGACCTGCGAGGTGCTGGTCACCGAGGGCGACAAGCGGCGCATCGAGGACTGGACCGGTGGCCGCGACTTCTGGGAGCTCCGGGCCCCGGAGGACCCGGTCTACCTCCAGCAGGACGACGACCCCAACTGGCTGGCCTGGGCCTTCCGGCCCGACGGCACCCGGCCGATCCTGAAGCGACGCCCGGGCGGGGACTGCAGCTTCCTGGGTGCGGCCGGCTGCACGCTGCCCGTGGAGGTGCGTCCCCTGGTGTGCCGCCTCTACCCCTACACCTACACCGAACGCGGCATCGACGGAGTCTCGAACGGCTGCCCCCAGGAGGTGATCCCGCCCGGGCGCACCCTCCTCGAGGTGCTCGACATGCGGCGCGAGGACGCCGAGCGCTGGCATCGCATGCTCTACACGGAGCTGCGCACGCGGCGGCCGGTGCAGGACGCGCCATGAGGATCGGGCTCGTCTACGACCTGCGCTCCGACTACCTGGCCGCCGGCTATGGCGACGAGGAGACCGCCGAGTTCGACCGCGAGAGCACGATCGACGCCATCGAGTCGGCGCTTTGCGAGCTCGGCCACGAGACCGAGCGGATCGGGAGCCTGCGCGCACTCCTGCCGCGGCTGGTGGCGGGTGCGCGCTGGGACCTGGTCTTCAATACCGCCGAGGGGTTGCGCGGCGTGGCCCGGGAAGCCGAGGTGCCAGCGCTGCTGGATGCCTTCGAGATCCCCTACACCTTCTCGGACCCGCTGGTCTGCGCCTTGACGTTGCACAAGGCCATGGCCAAGCGCGTGCTGCGCGACCTGGGCCTGCCCACCGCCGACTTCCGTCTGGTGGCGAACGAAGCCGACGCGAGCCGCGTGGATCTTCCCTTGCCGCTGTTCGTGAAGCCCCTGGCCGAGGGCACCGCCAAGGGCATCGACGGCCGCTCCCGCGTCGCGACGCGCGGCGAGCTCCTGGAGCGCTGTCGGCACATCCTGGCCAGCTACCGGCAGCCGGCCCTGGTGGAGCCCTACCTCCCGGGACGCGAGTTCACCGTGGGCGTCACGGGGACCGGCGCGGACGCGCTCGCCGTCGGCACACTGGAGGTCCTGCTGGGCCGGGGCGCGGAGCCCCACGCCTACACCTATCTGAACAAGGAGCGCTGCGAGGAGCTGTGCGAGCTGCGGCTCGTGGGCCCGCAGCAGGCGGCCGAGGCGGAGGCGCTCGCCCTGGCGGCTTGGCGCGGGCTGGGGGGCCGGGATGCCGGACGCGTCGACCTGCGAGCCGACGCCGAGGGGCGGCTGCTGCTGCTGGAGGTGAACCCGCTTCCCGGGCTGCACCCCACCCACTCGGATCTCCCCATGATCGCCACGGCGCGTGGGATCGCCTATCGCGACCTGATCCGGAGCATCGTGGATTCCGCGGCCAAGCGGGGAGCGCCGCGCGCGGGCATGGCGTGAAGATCGCCCTGCTGCACGACGCCCCGGCCGCCTGCGCCCGGCCCGACGAACTCGACGGCCTCGCCCAGGCGCGCACCGTGTCGGCGGCCCTCGCCGAGGCGGGCCACACGGTGATCCCGGTGCCCGTGTCGCTCGACCTCGCCGGGCTGGCGCGGACCCTCGGCGGCATGGCCCCCCAGCGCGTCTTCAATCTGGTGGAGGCGCCGGGGGGGCGCGGCTGCTGGATCCACTGGATTCCCACGCTGCTCGAGGGTCTCGGGCTTTCCTTCACGGGCGCCGGCAGTGCGGCCACGTTCCTGACCTCCCACAAGGTGATGGCCAAGCGATGGCTCCGGGCCCACGGCCTCCCGACGCCGGAGTGGTTCACGGGAGATCTGCCGACGACCCTCGACGCGGTACCCTCCCGCTGGGTGATCAAGTCGATCTGGGAGGACGCATCCCTCGGCCTCGACGACACCTCCGTCGTCCGGGCCGAGCCCGGGCCGCGGCTCGCCGCGGAGCTGGCCCGTCGCGCACCCCGGCTCGGCGGCGCCGCCTTCGCCGAGACCTATGTGGAAGGCCGGGAGTTCAACCTCTCGCTGCTTGCCAAGGGAGCGGACGCGGAGGTGCTGCCCCCGGCCGAGATCCGCTTCGAGGCCTGGCCGCCCGGCAAGCCGCGCCTGGTGGGCTACGCCGCCAAGTGGGACGCAGACGCCTTCGAGTACCGGAACACGCCGCGCTGCTTCGACCTGGTCGCTACCGACGCTCCCCTGGTCCGCCGTCTCGAGGAGCTCGCGCGTCGCTGCTGGCGGGTGTTCGGCCTCTCCGGCTGGGCGCGCGTGGACTTCCGGGTGGACGGGTCCGGGCGGCCCTGGATCCTCGAGCTGAACGCGAATCCCTGCCTCTCGCCCGACGCGGGCTTCCTGGCCGCGGCGGAGCGGGCGAACCTCGGACTGCGCGACGTGCTGGAGCGCATCGTCGCCGCCGCTGGCCCGGGTGGCCGGCGCGCGCGAGGGCCGGCCGACCCGCCCTGATGTTCCGCGTCCGCCGCATCCTCGACGACGTCCTCGAGCTCGACGGCCAGGCCATCGCCCAGGTGCAGGAGATCCTGCGCGCCCAGTTCCGCGCCGTGCCCCCGGCGGATGTGGCGAGCCTGCCGGGACGCCTGCGCAATCCGCTCAAGTATCACTTCCGGACCCTGCTCTTCGTGGCGGACGATCTCCAGGGCCGGGTGCGCGGCTTCGCCCTGGTCTCCCACGACCCGGAGGCTCGTTCCCTCTTCCTGGACTACATCGCGAGCGGCAAGCGCCTGACCGGCGGCGGGGTGGGCGGCGCCCTCTACGGCCGGGTGCGCGAGGAAGCCCGTGCCCTCGACGCGATCGGGATCTTCTTCGAGTGTCCGCCCGACGACCCGGAGGACTGCGAGAGCAAGGCCGAGCATCGCGCCAACGTGGCCCGCTTGCGCTTCTACGAACGCTTCGGCGCGCGGCCCCTGGAGGGGGTGGCCTATCGCACCCCCGTGCGTCCCGGCGACCGCGGCCTCCCGCACCTGTGCTTCGACGACCTCGACGGGACCCGCAGGCTGCGGCGCGATGCCGCCCGGCGGGTGGTCCGCTCGATCCTCGAGCACAAGTACGCCGATCTCTGCCCGCCGGAGTACGTGGACCGGGTGGTGGCGTCGATCCGTCAGGATCCCGTTCCGCTGCGTGCCTTCCGCTACGTGAAGCCCGCGCAGGCGGCCACGCCGGCGACGCGGCCCGCCACCCGGCCCCCCGACGCGTCGATCCTGCTGGTGGTGAACGAGAAGCACGACATCCACCACGTACGCGAGCGGGGCTACGTGCAGGCCCCGGTGCGGGTGCGGGCCATCTTGCGGGAGATCGAGCCCACGGGTCTCTTCGAGCGCGTGGAGCCCAAGCAGTTTCCCGACTCCCACCTGAAAGCGGTCCACGATGCCGGCTTCGTCGAATACCTGAGGCGCTGCTGCGCCGGCGTCCCGGCGGGCAAGTCGGTGTATCCCTACGTGTTCCCGGTGCGCAACCACGCGCGTCCTCCCAAGGAGCTCACGGTGCGCGCCGGCTACTACTGCATCGACACCTTCACGCCGCTCAACGCCAATGCCTATCCGGCCGCGCGCCGCGCGGTGGACTGTGCGCTCACGGCGGCGGAGGCCCTGCGTCGAGGCCGCCGCCTGGCCTACGCGCTGGTGCGTCCGCCGGGCCATCACGCCGAGCGAAGCGCCTTCGGCGGCTTCTGCTACTTCAACTCGAGCGCCATCGCCGCCCAGTACCTGAGCCGGGAGGGGCGCGTGGCCATGCTCGACGTGGACTACCACCACGGCAACGGCCAGCAGGAAATCTTCTACCAGCGCGGCGACGTGCTCACGATCTCGATCCACGGCCACCCGCGCTTCGCGTATCCCTATTTCAGCGGCTTCGAGGACGAACGCGGCGCCGGGCCGGGCGAGGGCTTCAACGTGAACCTGCCCCAGCCCGAGACCCTCGACGGGGAGGGCTTCCGCAAGGTGCTCCAGCGGGCCCTCCATGCGGTGCGGCGCTTCGAACCCCGCTACCTGGTGGTGCCCCTGGGCCTCGACACGGCGAAGGGGGATCCGACCGGCACCTGGACGCTCACCGCCGCCGACTTCGAGGAGAACGGTCGCTGCATCGGGGCGCTGCGGCGGCCGACCCTGGTGGTGCAGGAGGGCGGCTACCGTACCCGCACCCTGGGTGTGAACGCGCGCCGCTTCTTCGAGGGGCTTGCGGCGGCCGTGTTCGGCGATCCGGCCGAGACGCGCGCGGCCCGGGCCACCCGCCGGGTGGCCCGCTGAGCCGGCGGTGACCGAGCCCGCCACCCTGCGCGAGGAGGTCGTCCCTGCCGACGAGGCCGCCGTGCGGGCACTGGTGGCCGCCACCCGGCGTTTCTCGCCCGCCGAGCTGGAGGTGGCCGCGGAGCTGGTGCGCGAGCGGCTGGGACGCGGCGAGGCGAGCGGCTACCGCTTCCTGCTGGCCGAGCGGGACGGCCGGGTGCTGGGCTACGCCTGCTACGGGGCCATCGCCGGCACGGCCGGGAGCTACGACCTCTACTGGATCGTGGTGCACCCGGCGGAGCAGGGGCGCGGGCTCGGGCGGTGTCTGCTGCGCGAGGTGGAGCAGCGGGTCAGCGCGACGGGGGCGCGGCGCGTCTACGCGGAGACCTCGGCGCGGAGCGACTACGCCCCGACCCGCGCCTTCTACGCGGCGGCGGGCTACCACTGCGAGGCGACGTTGCGGGACTTCTACGCCCCGGGCGACCACAAGGTGGTCTACGTGAAGGTGCTTTCGCCCGGGCGCTGAGCTTCCGACCGTTTCCGCTTCTGGCCGGGCGGGTTCGTCGGCTCCGGGGTATGCTCCGCGCGTCTGCTTCCGCGAGGAGGGTACTCATGGCGCGTCTCATGCTTGCCGGCGTGTTCGCCGCGC
>JBFIML010000023.1:0-65889 GCA_041611735.1 Myxococcota bacterium
GGACCGGGAGGAGTGGGAACGGGAGCGGAGTTCGAGCGGGTGCGGGAGCGCGAGGCGCGCTGGTTCCTGCCGGTGGTGCGCCGGCTGCCGGTGGCCCTGGTGGAGGGGCGGGGCTCCCGGGTCCGGGACGTGGAGGGCCGCGAGTACGTGGACCTGACCGGCGGCTGGGGCGTCGTCGCCATCGGCCACTGCCACCCGGCGCTGGTGGAGGCGATCGCGAGCCAGGCCGGGCGGCTCATGCAGACCACCAATCTGTTCTACACGCTGCCTCAGCTGGATCTGGCCGAGCGTCTGGCCGGGCTGGCGCCAGAGCCCCTCGCGCGCTCCTTCTTCGTGAGCTCCGGCGCAGAGGCCATGGAGGCAGCCATCAAGCTCGCCCATCGGGCCACGCACCGCACGCGTTTCGTCTCGACGCTCGATTCCTTCCATGGGCGAACCCTCGGCGCCCTCGCCCTGATCGGGCAGCAGAAGCACCGCGCGCCCTATGCCCGGCTGCTGCCCGAGCCGCACTGGATCCGCTTCGGAGATCTCGCGGCGGCTCGCGAGGCCGTGGACGACACGACGGCAGCGGTGGTGGTAGAGCCGATCCAGGGCGAAGGCGGCGTCAACGTGTCGCCCCCTGGCTTCCTGGCGGGCCTTCGCGAGCTGTGCGATCTGCACGGGGCGTTGCTGGTGTTCGATGAGATCCAGACCGGGATCGGCCGCACGGGACGCTGGCTGGCCCTCGAGCACGAAGGGGTCGTGCCCGACGTCCTGACCCTCGGCAAGGGGCTCGGCGGAGGCTTCCCGGTGGCGGCTTTCCTCACCACGGAACGCGTGGCGGCCACGGTCGCCCCGGGCGACCACGGCGGCACCTACGCCGGGAACCCCCTTGCCTGCGCCGCGGCGAACACGGTGCTCGAGGTGGTGGCGAAGGAGAAGCTCGTGGAGCGCGCCGCCGAACTCGGCGAGCGCATCCTCGAGCGGCTGCGGGGCTTCGCAGCCGCGCACCCCGATCGCGTCGCGGACGTGCGGGGGCGGGGTCTCCTGATCGGAGTCGAGCTGCGGGATGCGGAGCGGGCGGCGACGCTCCCGCGGCGTGCCGTGGACCGGGGCGTGCTGGTCAACGTGACGGCGGAGCGCGTCCTGCGCCTGTTCCCCGCCCTGAACATCCCCGAGCAGGATCTCTGGCCGGCGCTGGACGCGGTGCTCGTGCTCCTGGCCGAGTGAGTTGCCGGAGCCTCTCGCGGAGGAGGGATCGATGAAGATCGCGGAGCTCGAGGACGTCCGCTACGAGGTCGAGCGCGGCCTGGCGTGGATCATCATCGACCGGCCGGAGCGCTACAACGCCTTTCGCGCCCGGACCGTGGACGAGCTGATCCGCTGCTTCAAGGCGGCCTGGGCAGACCCGGCCGTGGGCGTGGTGGCGCTCACGGGGGCCGGCGACAAGGCCTTCTGCGCCGGAGGCGACCAGAAGCAACGCCTGGAGACCGGCGACTACGGGCCCTCGGAGAGCGGACTCTTCGAGGTGGAGACGCTGCACCGGGTGATCCGGGACATCCCGAAGCCGGTAATCGCGGTGGTGAACGGCGTGGCCGTGGGTGGAGGCCACGTGCTCCACGTGGTCTGCGACTTGACCATCGCCGCGGACACGGCCAGCTTCGGCCAGGCGGGCCCGCGAGTGGGCTCCTTCGACGCAGGCTTCGGCAGCGCCTATCTGGCCCGCATCCTCGGGGAGAAGCGTGCGCGCGAGGTCTGGTACCTGTGCCGCCGCTACGACGCCGCCACCATGGAGCGCTGGGGCCTGGTGAACCGGGTCGTGCCGGCGGCCGAGCTGCGGGCGGAGGTGCGGCGCTGGGCGGACGAGATGCTGGCCCTGTCCCCGACGGCCCTCAGGGTGCTGAAGCACTCCTTCAACGCCGACAGCGAAGCCATCGCCGGCATCGGGACGCTCGCCTTCGACGCCCTGGACCTCTTCGTCGAGACCCCGGAGGCGCGGGAGGGGGTGGCCGCCTTCACGGAGAAGCGCGCCCCGGATTTCTCGCGCTTCCGCCGCCGCTAGATGACCGCACCGGGACGGGTGGCGCTGGTCACGGGAGGAGCCGGCGGAATCGGGGCTGCCGTGTGCCGGGCCCTGGCGGCGCACGGCCACCGGGTCGCCGTCGCGGACCTGGACCGCGATGGGGCCAACCGGCTCGCGTCGGAGATCGGCGGGCTCGGACTCTCCCTGGACGTGACGGACCCGGCCTCGGTGACCGGCGCGGTCGCCACCCTGCGCGCCCGGCTGGGCCCGCCCACCGTGTGCGTCAACTGCGCCGGCTGGGACGAGCTGCGCCCCTTTCTGGACTCGGACGAGGCCTTCCAGCGCAAGGTGTTGGAGATCAACCTGGCCGGGCCGATCCGCGTCGCGCGGGCGGTGCTACCGGACATGGTGGATGCAGGCTGGGGGCGGCTGGTGAACGTGAGCTCGGATGCCGGGCGCGTGGGCTCGTCTCTGGAAGCGATCTACTCGGCCGCCAAGGGGGGTCTCATCGCCTTCACCAAGACGGTGGCCCGCGAAACCGCGAAGCTCGGTGTGACGGCCAACTCCGTGTGCCCGGGGCCGACCGACACGCCGCTGCTGCAGCGTCTCGTCGCCGAGGGCGGCGAGAAGCTGGTGCGGGCGCTCGAGCGGTCCGTACCCATGGGGCGGCTCGGGCGCCCCGAGGACGTGGCGCCGGCGGTAGCCTTCCTCGCCTCGGAAGAGGCGGGCTTCGTGACGGGTCAGACGCTCTCGGTGAGCGGCGGCCTGACCATGGCGTGACGGCGGCTCGCCGGGGGCCGCCTGCGCGCTACGCTGGCAGGCACACGGGAGGAGTCGACATGGGAGCTGGAGCGTTGCGAACCCTCGTCGGTCGGACGGCCGTCGTGCTGCTGGCGCTCCTGGCACCGTCCGCCTGCTCCGGAGAGGAGGCGCCGCAGGCCGAACAGGCGCCCGCGCCGCCGGTGGCCGTGCCCCGCACGCCGGCCCCCGAGGGCGTGCGGCTCTACTTCATCACGCCGAAGGACGGGGAGGCGGTGACGAGCCCGCTGACGGTGCGCTTCGGACTGGCGGGTATGGGCGTCGCGCCGGCCGGCGTCGAGCGTCCGAAGACCGGCCACCACCACCTGCTGATCGACACCGAGCTCGAGAACCCGGACCAGCCCCTGCCCGCCGACGCCCAGCACGTCCACTTCGGAGGCGGGCAGACGGAGACGACCGTCGAGCTGGCGCCCGGACCCCACACGCTGCAGCTCGTACTGGGCGACCACAACCACGTGCCCTTCGATCCGCCGATCCTCTCGGAGCGCATCACGGTCACGATCCGGTAGCGCCGCTGGCCATCCCGGCCAGGAGGGCGCCGTAGCCCTCCCGGAAGCTCGGGTAGCGGAATCGATAGCCGAGGGCGCGCACGCGATCGTTGCGGCAGCGCTTGTTGCTGCGCCCGCGACCCGCCGCGCCCGGCGGCTCCCGCTCGGTGCGCGGCGGCGCGACGCCGAGGCGCGCCGCGAGCCAGCGCAGCACCTGGCATTCTTCGCCAGGGTCGCCGTCCACGCCCAGATAGACCGACTCGAGCTGCTCGTCCCGCAGCGCAAGCTGGATCAGCAGGTGGAGGAGACCCGCAGCATCGTCGCGGTGGATGCGGTTGATCCAGCGCGGCGGGCCCTCCCGACAAGCGGCCTCGCCGCGCCGCACGCGCTCCAGGAGACGGGTCCGGCCCGGTCCGTAGATGCCGCCGAGACGCACCACCGTGGCGGGGAAGCGGCTCGCGAGCAGCCGCCGCTCGCCCTGGAGCAGCAGCCTCCCGGTGAAGTGTCCGGGCTCGGCGGGCGACTCCTCGTCGACCCAGCTCCCGTCCCGCTGCCCGTAGACCCCCGTGCTCGAGGTGAAGAGCACGCGGCGCGGGCGCTCGCCAGCCGCCTCGAGGGCAACGAGGAGGCTGGCGGGGCCGTCCACGTAGGCGGCCCGGTAGGCGGCCTCCTCGCCCCGATCCGCGGCCGCCGCGTACACCACCCCGTCCAGGCGGCGGGGGCCCCGGGGGTCGGCGAAGAGCGAGGCAAGACTCGCCGCATCGGTCAGGTCGGCGGCCGCCGGCCGCACGCCGGCTGGAAGCCCGGCGGGCCGCCGCCGTAGCCCCCACACCCCGTGGCCCTCGGCCACGAGCCGGCACGCCAGCTCGCTGCCCACGTAGCCACACCCGGCGATGAGGATGGCCGCCACGCGGCCAGTCTACCCTGGCGCCTCGGAGTGCCCGGCCCGGGGCCCGGGCTCGAAATCCACCAGGACCGGCGGGCGCAGGCCGGGATCCTCCAGCAGGCGCAGGGCGGCCTCCAGGACGGCGTGCTGTCGCTGCGGCGCGTGGGGCGCGTCGAGGGGGTAGCCGTGGGGAAACGGAACCCACAGCGCCCGCGGCGGCCGGACCCGCTCCGCCACCTCGCGCAGCAGCTGGATCGCCACGCTGACGATCCCCTGCCGCTCGAGCTCCGCTGCCACCAGGCCCACGGCCTGGTTGCACATGGGTCAGACGGGCACCAGGAGCGCCACGTCCACGCCGTCGGCCACCAGGCGACGGGCTGCCTCGGGCGCAGTCTCGCGCACCAGCCGGCCCACGGCGGTGAGCGACCCCATGAACGAGAGGTGGCGCCGGTTCACCTCCCCGATGCGTCCGGCCCGGGCCAGCTCCCGGATCCGGTCCACGGGAAAGGCCAGGTTCGGATCCCGGCGCATGCCGGTGTGGTCGAACGACTGGCTGCGGTGCGAGTCCAGGAGTTGCGTCGGGCGCACGTCCGCCGGGATGTCGCGGAAGCTCGGATCTCCGCCCGGCCGCGCAGCGTCGAAGGGTTCCTGGTCGGGCAGCACGAAGCCCGCGCTGGCCACGAGGGCGACGCGGCACGCCGCGAGGGGACGCGGCAGCGGCGTCCAGGGCACCGGGTCGATGCGGCGCCACCGATAGCTGCGCAGGAACAGCCGCACCGGCAACGAGAACTCGCCGAGGTCACCCAAGCCCGGCTCCTGCCTCCGGGCGCTCCGCGACGAAGAAGGTGTCGAGGAGCGCGTCCATGTGCTGGTGCGCGCGCTCGAAGCGCTCTGGTTGCGCGAGGATCTCCGATGCGGGCTGCACGAAGGGGCCCGGGGAAAGCGCCCCGGGATCGTGGCGGACGAGCGCCTCGGCACCGGCCCGGCTGGTTTCCAGATGGAACTGCAGCCCGAGCACGCGCTCGCCCCGGGCGAAGGCCTGGCAGGCACAGGCCGCGCTGCGGGCCAGGTGGAGGGCGCCGGGCGGGGTGTCGAAGGCGTCGCCGTGCCAGTGCAGGGCCTCGAAGCGGGCAGGCAGGGCGGCGCCGTGGCGCGCCTCGGCGGCCTCCGCCGTGCGCTCCACCGGGAACCAGCCGACCTCGGGCCACGCGTTGCGGAACACCTTGGCGCCGAGCACGTGGGCCAGGAGCTGGGCGCCGAGGCAGATCCCGAGCACCGGCCGCTGCTGCGCGAGTGCGTGCTCCAGGTAGCGCTTCTCGGCGGCGAGCCAGGCGTGCCGGTCCTCCTCGTGGACGCCCATCGGCCCGCCCAGGACCACGAGGCCGTCCCAGGCGGAGGCGGGCGGCAGCCGTTCGCCGCGGTGCAGGTGCGTCGTGGCCAGGGCGTGCCCGCCACGGCGGACCCAGTCCGCGATGCAGCCGGGCCCCTCGAAGGCGGCGTGCTGGAGAACCCGGATCCGCATCTTCTCTAGCCGTAGAGCCCGCCGTTCACGTGGATCACGCTTCCGTGGACGTAGCTGGCCCGGGTCGCCAGGAACGCCACGACCTCCGCCACCTCTTCGGCCCGGCCCATGCGGCCCAGCGGTATGCGGGCCAGGATGTCCCGGCGCAGATCCTCCGGCAGCTCGTCCGTCATCGCGGTCTCGATGAAGCCCGGCGCGACGGAGTTCACCAGGATGTCCCGGCCGGCCAGCTCCTGGGCCAGGGACCGGGTGAGGGCGTCGAGGCCGGCCTTGGCCATGGTGTAGGGCGACTGGCCTCGGTTGCCCGTGTGTCCCACGACGCTCGAGATCTGGATGATGCGGCCCCGCCCCTGCCGCAGCATGAAGCGACGCAGTACGAGCTTGGTCAGGTACCAGGTGCCCCGGGCCAGGTTGGCCACGGTGTCGTAGTCCTCGAGCTTCATGACGGGCATCGGCGCGTGGCGGATGACGCCAGCGTTGTTGACGAGCACGTCCACCCGACCGGCGCGCTCGCGCAGGGCGCCCACCAGGGTGTCGATCTCTTCGGGGACGCTCAGGTCCGCAGCCAGGCAGAAGGCCTCCGGAAGCTCGGCGGCGAGCTTGCGCGCTGCCTCGCCGCTGACCCGGTGGTGCACCACCACGCGGAACCCCTCGCCGGCCAGGGCCCGGCAGCAGGCCGCCCCGATGCCCCGGGCGCCGCCCGTCACGAGCGCGACCGGTCGCGTCTCCATGTCTCCTCCTGCCCGATCCCCACCTCGGCCAGCAGGTGGTCGAGCTCGTCGCGGCTCGCGGTCACGACCTGGCAGCCGGGCGGGAGGGCCGCCGCCAGCCGTCCGAAGTACGGTCGGTCGGCGCGCCCCTCCACGATCACCACGAGGCCGCGGTCCTCCTCCGTGCGGATCAGCCTCCCCACCATCTGCTTCAGGTTGAGCAGCATCTTGCCCAGGGTATACCGCTCGAAGGCGTCTACGCCCGCACGGCGCAGACGTTCCTCGCGGCGACGGCGCAGCTCCGTCGGCACCTCGAAGGGGAGCTTCTCGATCACAACGGCCTGCAGGTCGGAGCCCGGCAGGTCGAGTCCCTGCCAGAACTTGCGGGCCCCGAGCAGCACCGCCGAGCCGGCGCTGAAGCGCTCCACCAGGGCGTTGGGGTCGTCGCCCGCGCGCCGGGGCGCCAGCACCTCGATGCCCGCGGAGCGCAGCCGCTCCGCCAACAGGGCCGCCACATCGTGCATGCGCCGCAGGTTGGTGAAGAGACCCAGCGTGCGGCCTCCCAGGCGCAGGGCCAGGTGCTCGAGGACGGCCGCGGTCTCGCTGACCACGTCGCCTCCATCCGTGAGTGCCACCACGCGCATGTGCTCGGCATACGGGAACGGGCTCGGCTCCGAGGCGCGCAGCAGGCCCGGCGGCTCCGCTGCGCGCGCCTCCAGCTCGAGCTCGCCCAGGGCCGCAAAGGCGTCCCCATCCACGAACAGGCTCGCGGAGACGCCGGCGAAGGCGCGCAGGGAGGCCAGGAAGCGCTGGTGAAAGGCAGTGGCCGGCGAGACCGCGCGCACCAGCAGCCGCCAGCGATCCCAGGGCGGTTGCACCTTCTCGAAGGCGGCCACCGCATCGTCGCGGGTTCCGGCGAAGGCGAGTCGCAGCGCCTCGGCGGCGTGTCGGAGCTCGGCGAGGGAGCGCGCCAGGGCGGGGGAGGGATCGCGACCGCCCGCCCCCGCCTCCTCCACCTGCGACACCACGTCGAGCAGGTGGCCCGCGGCGCTCTCCGCGCACTGCGCGGCAGCCGCGAAGGCGGCCCCGGGCTGGGCGGGTACCTGCACGTCCCCGAAGTCGCCCGCCCGCTCGCCCAGGGCCTGGCCCAGGGCGGCGAGGTCGTGATGGATCGCGCGCCGCCAGGCGCGCGCGTCGCGGCGCGCCTGGCGGCGGCGGGAGACGGGAAGCAGGGGATCCGAGGCGTCGCGACCATCGGGCCGCCCGAAGATCTCGTCGAGCCGCTCCAGCACCGCCTCGGGGGCGACCTCGAGGGCGTAGACCTCGTCGGCCACGTCGGCGAGCTCGTGGGCCTCGTCCACGATGGCGACCGAGAGTTCCGGGTAGTCCGGCGGCCAGCGCAGCAGGAGGTCGTGGTTCGCCACCACGAGGTCGGCATCCGCCAGGGCGGCCCGCCGCCGGCCGAGGGGGCAGTCCGGATGGGCGCTGCACTGCTCGCGGCTGCACTGCTCGGCGCGGGCCGCCACGGAACGGCGCACCAGGTCCGCGAGGGCCGGGTGCCGGCGCAGCCAGGCGCTGGGAACCGAGCCCACCTCGCCGTGCGGGCGGATTCCTGCGCAGGCAGCGAGCAGGGCGTAGGCCATGCGGTCCTCGGGGAAGATGCGCGGCTCGTGTCCCTCGGCGAGGACCCGGGCCAGACGACGGGCGCAGACGTAGTTGGCGCGCCCCTTGATCGAGATGGCGCGAAGCTCCGGATGGCCCAGAAAGCGAGCTGCCGCTGGAATGTCCTTCTCCAGCAGCTGGTCCTGTAGGAGACGCGTGCGCGTGGACACGACCACCGGCACGCGGGACTGCGCCCGCCGCTGCTCCAGGGCCCAGGGGATCGCCGCCGCCAGGTAGGCCAGCGACTTGCCCACGCCCGTGCCGCCCTCGAGCAGGGCCAGTCCTCCCCGGGAGAGCACGCGGACGAAGTGGCGGGCCAGACGGACCTGCTCCTCGCGCACCCGATAGCGGGGAAAGTGCCGGCGGCCGCGCGCCTCGTCGCGGAGCGCATCGGCCACGGCCTCCACATCGAAGGGTACGGATGGCTCCCGGCTCGGACCGATCGTGACGAAGGAGGGTGCCGGCGCCGTGCGCAACGCCCCCGCCTCCTTGCCGAGCAACGCGAGCCAGGGGGAGTCCGGGGCCCAGGAGGCCAGGGCGTGGCGCGCCGTGGCGTAGCGCGGCGCCCCGGAACGCGCTCCTTCCCCGATCCGCGAGAGGACCCGCGCCGTGTCCAGGGCGTCCGCCAGGGCCCGGTGGCGCTCCTCGCTTCCGAGCAGGTCGCGGGTGAACGACTCGAGGCGCAGGTCCGGAGCGTCCGGATGGGTGACGGCGAGCAGATCCTGGCTGTCCAGGTAGCGGGCCTCGGCGAGGGCGGGGTCCACGAAGCGGGCCAGGAAGTGACGCTCGAAGGGGGCGTTGTGGGCCACCAGCTGCCGCGCACCGAGGGCCTCACGCACGGCTCCCACCACCTCGTCGAGGGCCGGGGCACCGGCCAGGTCTTCGTCGCAGAGGCCGGTCAGACGCTGGATCGTGCGCGGAAGCGGGCGCGAGGGCCGCACCAGGGTCTCGAGCGTCGATACCTGGTCGCGGCCCGGATCGAGCAGGACCGCCCCGATCTCGATGATCTCGGCACCGCGCTCCCCGCTGAGCCCGGTGGTCTCGAGGTCGACCACTGCGACGGGACCCGTCGCCTCCAGCCAGGGCGCCAGTGCAGAGGCCCCGATCCCGAGGACGTGCGCTGACTCGCCGCGGATCACGGGCACCGGGAGTCCGCTAGACGTAGACGCCGCCCTTGTAGTCGAGATCCTGGCGGATCTTCACGTTCACGAGCGCCGGCTTCCCGGAGGCCGCGGCCCGCTCCAGGGCGGGACGGATCTCCTCGGGCCGCTCGCACCACTCCCCGTGGCCGCCCAAGGCCTCGACGACCTTGTCGTAGCGCGTATAGGCGAGCTGCGTCGCCACGAGCCGATCGCGTCCGTAGACGGCAGCCTGGGGCCGCATCATCTGGCCCCAAGCGGCGTCGTTGCCGAGCACGCCGAGAATCGGGAGCCCGAACCGCACCGCCGTGTCGTACTCGAAGCCGTTCAGGCCGAAGGAGCCGTCGCCATAGACGATCACCACGCGCTGCTTCGGATGGGCGATCTGCGCCGCGATCGCGAAGGGCATGCCCACCCCCAACGTGCCCAGCGGGCCGGGATCCATCCAGGCGCCCTCCCGCGGCACCGGCAGGACCTTGGAGGCTGTCGCCACGATGTCGCCCCCGTCTCCGATCACGATCGACTCGCCCAGCGACGGCAGCCAGTCGCGCACCTCCCGGCACATGCGCATCGGGTCGATCGGTACCTCGTCGCTGTTCAGGGAGGCCTCGACCTGCTTCTCCTCCTCCACCTCGATCTTGCGCAGTTCGTCGCGCCACGCGGAGAAGTCGAGGCGCAGGCCGGCATGCTTCATCTCCTCGAGGAGCAGCTCGAAGCTGTTGGCGAGGTTCCCGACCAGCCCGACGTCGGCGGCGCGGTTCTGTCCGATCAAGGTTGCATCCATTTCGAGCTGGACGATCCGGGCATCCGCCGGGATCGTCTGTCCGAAGCGGAGCCGGAAGTCGAGCACGGAGCCGGCCAGCACGATCAGGTCGATCTTCTTCATGGCCGTGCGACGCGAACGGTTGAGCAGCTGCGGGGAATCGGGGGGCACGCTGCCGCGACCCATGCCGTTCACGTAGGTCGGGATGCACGTCTCATCGATGAAGGCGTTGAGCGCGGCGCTCGCCTGCGACCACTTGACGCTCGTCCCCGCCATGACCATGGACCGCTGGCTCTGCTGGAGCAGTTCGAGGGCCCGCCGCACGTCGACCCGGTCGGGTGCCACCCGCGGCGGGTCGGTGCGGATCGGCGGTACCGGTGCCTGCTCCCATTCCGAAGGGCTCATGAACACGTCCATGGGGATCTCGAGGAACGCCGGGCCGGGGATGCCGGACACCGCGTGTCGGATCGCCATCTCGATGTACTCGGGGATGCGATGGGTCTGGTAGACGGCGTCCGCCCACTTGGTGATGGGTTTCATCACGCCGACGTGGTCCATCTCCTGGAGGGAGCCCCGACGGAGATTGGAGAAGGGTCCCTGTCCGCCGATCACCAGGATCGGCGAGTTCGCCCGCCAGGCGTTCGCGACCCCGGTCACTCCGTCGGTCACGCCGGGTCCGGCCGTGATCACCGCGACGCCGATGCGGCCCGGGTTGCAGCGGGCCCAGGCGTCGGCCGCGTGGACCGCCGCCTGCTCGTGGCGGACGTCCACGATGCGGATGCCCTCGTCCACGCAGCCGTCGTAGATGGGCATGATGTGGCCGCCGGAGAGCGTGAAGATGCACTCGACGCCGGCCTGCTTGAGAGCGCGCGCCGCGAGCTTGCCGCCGTGGACGGGCATGGGGTCGCCTCCGCGATTGGATCGCGGGCGACGGTATCACGGCCGGGGGCGCTGCGCCCGGCGCGCGGACGGGCCGGGGAAGACCGCGTAGCGCCTTCCCCCGGCCCGTCGCGGACGCGACGTCCTAGCGGCTGACCCGGAACTCGACCCGGCGGTTCCAACGCCAGGCCGACTCATCGTGACCCTGCACCGCGGGCATGCTCTCGCCGAAGCTCACCGTCACGACGCGCCCGGACGGAACGCCCAGGTCCACGAGGTACCGCTTCGCCGCGTTGGCCCGCTTCTCGCCCAGCGCGAGGTTGTACTCCTCGCTGCCCCGCTCGTCGCAGTGGCCTTCGAGCGTGATGGTGCGCCAGTCGGCGTTGTTCTTGATGGCCTGGCCGTTGGCCTTCAGCACCGACCGCGCATCGTCGCGGATCACGTGACGATCGAAGTCGAAGTAGATCGTCTCGAGCTCCGCCGTACGCTCGGGCACCTCGGAACCCTCGAGACCCGACCCAGCTCCGAGGCCCTCCCGGAACTCGGCCGAGTCGCCCCCGGCCATCCCCGCCTCGTCCGGCGTGCTGGCGCAACCCGCCAGGCCGAGCGCCCACACCACACCGGCTGCGAGCATCAATCTTCCAATGCTCGTACGTGTCATGAGACCCCCCCCGGCCGCGGAATCGAGGCCGCCCCGCCGGGCTCCGCCTCCACGACCTTCGTGCAAGTGTGGAGACTCGGCGCGGGCGGCGCAAGACGCCGGGCGTGCGGCCTTCCGGCCGCATCGCTCTTTCGGCGGGAATCACCGTGGAGTTGAGGGGTGCAGCCGCGGCATCATGGGGTGTGGCCCGGGATCCGGTCTTTCCTGCAGGGGACCTGGCGGAGGGGGCGCCGCCGCCCGCCGCCGGCGCTGCCCTCCGTCGTGGCGAGCGATGCCTGGCGGCTGGCCTCGGCCTCGCCTGGCTGCTCCTGGCGGGGGGCACCGGTGCGGAAGGGAGTCCTGCGGCGCGGGCGGCCCTGGCGGTCTGCGGAGCGGGCGTGCTCGCCGGCCTCTGGCCTCGACTGGTGACCCCGGCCGGAGTCGCCCTCACCCTGATGGTCGCGACCCGGGAAGGACCGGCCGTGCCGGCGGCGCTCCTGCTGGCAGGCGCCGCCGCGGCCCGCTTCGTCCTCCACCTCGGCGAAGCGGGACGCTGGCTCGACCGCGTGCGCGGGCTCGAGATGGCACGCACCCGGGCCCTGGCGGGGATGGAGCTGGCGCGAGCCCGTGCCCGCGGCACCGCGGGCGGCGAGGTGCGGGCCCGGGCCTTGCGCGAGGCCGGCGATCACTACGAGCGAGCGGGACGGCTGCGGGGGGAGCTGGCCGCGCTCGGCGCCGACACCGGGCGCTCCGAGGCCTGGCTGCGGCGGCTCGCGACAGGCCTCGCGCACCTGCTTTCGGTCTGGCCGGCCCTGCGCGACCGGGTCGAACGCGCCCTCGCGCCCGAGAACCCGACCCGCTCCTAGTGGCCGCCCGGGCAGCCGAAGCGGATCGCCTCCAGGGTGGCCTCCTCGAAGCTCTCCAGGTCCACGTAGCGGCGCGTGGGTAGGCCCTCGGCCGCCAGGGTGCGCAGGGACGGGGAGCAGCGGTCGCGGCCCGTCCCGACCTCGATCGCGCGGGCGATGCCCATGGCGTCGGAGCCCGGCTCGGCGTCGAAGCGACACACGACGCACTCGGGGCCCCGCACCTCCACGGCCAGATCGAAGACGATGGTGCGCACGCCCTCGGGCTCGCCGATCTCGGCGGCGAAGGCGCGCTCGACCCGACTCCAGGCCAGCAGGTAGTGCCGCGCGCCGCGGCGGTAGACCAGGCCTCGATCCGTCACCTTGGCCTCGGGCAGCAGGAGCGCCCGGTAACGGGAGGGGACCTCGTCGTCGCGGATCTTGGCTTGCGGGTCGAAGCGGAACGGCTCGAACACGCCGTCGCTCATGGCCTTCCCCCCTGCTCGCATCCCGGGGAATCGGCCGACGAGGGGTCGGGCTTTACGCGCCCCGCCGCGGGCGGCTGGGATAGGATGGAGCGCCATGCTCCCGACCCAACGCGGAAGCACCGTCTCGCCCCTGCGCAGCGAGCGCTCCTGCGTGCTGGCTGCACGCGGCATGGTCTGCGCCAGTGTCCCCGTCGCAGCCAGCGCCGGCGTCGAGATGCTGTGCCAGGGGGGCAATGCAGTAGACGCTGCGCTGGCCGCCGCCGCGACCCTGTGTGTGGTGGAGCCCATGCAGACCGGCCTCGGGGGCGACGCCTTCGCGCTGATCTGGTCCGCGGAGGAGGAGCGCCTGGTCGGACTGAATGGGAGCGGGCGTGCGCCCGGCGCGGCGACGCTGGAGGAGTACCGTGCCCGCGGCCTCGGGGACATGCCCCAGCACGGGATCCTGGCGACCACCGTTCCGGGGGCGGTCCACGCCTGGGAGGCACTCTCTCGCCGCTTCGGGCGCCTGCCCCTCGCCCGCGTGCTCGAGCCTGCCATCCGCAGTGCCGCGGATGGCTTCGCGGTGACCGAGCTGGTGGCGCACTACTGGGACCTGACGCTGCGGCTCGGAGCCCTGCGCAACCAGGCGGCTCGGACCATCTGGGCGCCGGCTGGCCGGGCGCCACGGGCAGGCGAGGCGTTCCGCTGCCCTGCCCTGGCGCGCACGCTGCGGACCCTCGCCGCCGAGGGCGCCCACGCCTTCTACCGCGGTGAGCTGGCGGGAGCGATCGTCGCCAGCTCGCGTGCGGAGGGGGGTCTGCTCACGCGCGAGGACCTGGCCGCCCACGAGTCCACCTGGGTGGAGCCGATCTCGGGCTCCTACCGCGACGTGGAGGTGGTCGAGCTGCCGCCGAACGGTCAGGGCCTCGCTGCGCTGGCCGCCCTCCACGTGCTGGAGTGCTTCGACCCCGTCCCGCCCACGAGCGTCCTCGACTGGCACCACCGCATCGAAGCCGTGAAGCTCGCCCTCGCCGATCGGGACGCCCATCTGGCCGACCCGGAGCACGTACGGGTTCCGATGAAGGAGCTTCTCGACAAGGGTTACGCGCGCCGCCGCGCCGCCCTGGTGGGCGAACGCGCCCTGCCCGGCGCCCGTCCGGGTCTGGCCCCGGCCGACACCGTCTACCTGTGCGCGGCGGACGCGGAGGGCAACCTGGTTTCCTTCATCCAGAGCCTGTTCGGACCCTGGGGCTCGGGCATCGGGTGCGGCGACACGGGTGTCGTGCTCCAGAACCGGGGTGCCGGGTTCCGCCTGGAGCCGGGCCATCCCAATGCGCTCGCGCCGGGCAAGCGACCCCTGCACACCATCATCCCGGCGCTCCTGCTGCGCGACGGGCGTCCCTGGATGGCCTTCGGCGTGATGGGCGGCGACGTGCAGCCCCAGGCCCACCTGGCCTTCGTGAGCAACCTGGTGGACCACGGGCTGAACCCGCAGGAGGCCCTGGATCGGCCGCGCTTCCGCTGGCTGGGCGGTGCGGAGGTGGCTCTCGAGGCGCCCGGTCTCCCGGTGGACGAGGGGGGCTGCCTGGCGGACGCCCTCGCCGCCCGCGGCCACGTGGTCCAGGCGCCCGGGGAGGTCATGGCGGACCGCTTCGGGGGCGGCCAGGCCATCGCCCGGGGCGAGGCGGGCTGGATCGGCGCCAGCGACCGTCGCAAGGACGGCTGCGCCCTCGGCGTCGGCTAGGACCCGACCCGGGACGGGCGCGCGAAGGGGCGGACTACTGGGCGGTCGGCTGCGGGGGCGTCCCCACCTGGATGCGGTTCTCGACCGCCGCCACGCCGGGTGTGGCCCGCGTGATCTCTGCCGCCCGCTCCCGGAGCTTTGCGTCGGGGACCTGCCCCGTCAGCGTCACCACACCCTTTTCCACCCGGGCGGCGACGGCCACGCGCTCGAGCTTCTCGTCCTTGAGGAGCCGGCTCTGCACTGCCCGGAACAGCGCCGCGTCGGTGGCGCGCAGGTCGATGCGAGTCTCCACCTCGGCCAGCTTCTTCTCCGCCCCGCGCAGCTGCTTGCGCGCCTCCTCGAGCTCCTGCTCCGCCACCTCCAGGGCCTGCTTGCGGCTCTCGACCCGCTCCTGCGCCTCCTGCACCTCGGCCCGGGCGTCGGTCAGGGCCCGGCCGGCGGCCTCGAGCTTCGCCTCCGGGTCGGCATCGCCACAGGCCAGGGCCGCCAGCAGCACGAGCGCCAAGGCCGGGGCGGCGGCCCGGCGCTGCCAGCCGGGAACTCGGGGGGTGGGGAAGCGCATCATCGTCCTCCGCGTCGTCGGGGTGGACCCTCGTAGCGCCGCTCCTTCCGCGGAAGGCCGACGCATGCGGCGCTACGAGCCGAACACGCGCTGCAAGAGCTCCGTCGTACGCGCGGCGGGGTCCGTGCGAATGCGCTGCTCCTCTTCCGCCAGCACCTGGAAGAGACCCTCGAGCCCCCGCTCGGTCACGTAGCTGCGCAGGTCGAGGGACGGTTTGCGGGCGAAGGGCAACGACGCGTAGTGCGCCACCAGGCCCTCGTAGAGCTGCACCAGACCGACCTCCTGCATCTTCTGCCCCACGATCGGCTCGAAGCGACGCCTCAGCTCGTCGGAGGTCGTACGGCGGAAGTAGTCGGTGGCGGCGGTGTCGCCACCCCGCAGGATCCCGCGGGCGTCGGCGAAACTCATCTGCCCGATGGCGCTCACGAACACGTCCGTGGCTTCGCCCGCAGCCCGTTCGGCGGCGCGATTCATGGCGACCTCGAGCTCGTCGACCTGCCCCCCGAAGCCCACGGTGCGCAGCGCCTTCCCCATGGGTTCGAGCCCCTTGGGCAGGGGGATGCGAATGGCAGGGTTGCCGAGGAAGCCGTCGGCGCGGGAGGTCAGGGCCACGGCGTTGCGGCTGCCGACCTCCAGGGCCTGCTTCAGGCCGGCCACGACGGTGGATTCGTCGAGGCCTCGGGACGGGAGCGCAGGCAGCAGCCCGCCCAGCGAGCCCCCGCCCCCGCAAGCCGCCACCAGGAGGGCGGCCGCGAGCAGCACGCCGCCCGGCCGCCGCCGCGGCGGCGCCGCCATCGGGACGCGTGTCACGCCGGAACCGCCGCAGTGCAGAACCTGCAACGGCGCGCCTGGATGGGGATCTCCGACAAGCACTCCGGGCACTTGCGCTCGGTGGGAGCCGGGGCCTCGTCCTGCTGGCGGCGCAGGCGCTCCACCAGGCGAACCACCATGAAGATGGCGAACGCGATGATCAGGAAATCGATCAGGAAGTTCAGGAACTGGCCCCAGGCGATCACCGGCGCGCCCGCCTCGCGCGCTGCGGCCAGGCTGTCTTGCGGTGTTCCGGAGAGGTTGATGAAGAGGTTCGAGAAGTCCACGCCCCCGAGCAGGAGCCCGATGGGCGGCATCAAGACGTCGTTCACGAACGAGCTCACGATCTTTCCGAAGGCGCCGCCGATCACGATGCCGACGGCCATGTCGAGGACGTTGCCCCGCATGACGAAGGCTTTGAAGTCGTCCCACACCACCGGATCCCTCAAATAGAGGCCCCGGGGCCCGCACAGGGCCCCGGGGCAAATTGGCGGGTCCGCGAAGGTCAGTTCCGGACCTTGAGCTCCACGCGGCGGTTCAACGCCCGCCCGTCGCGGCTGCCGTTGTCGGCGATCGGCTGCGACTCACCGTAGCCCGCCGTGCTGAGGCGGCTGGCTTCGACACCGCGCTCCACCAGGAAGCGCTTCACCGCCGCGGCCCGACGCTCCGAGAGACCCTGGTTGTAGGCCTCGGGACCCGTCGCATCCGTGTGGCCCTCGACTCCCACCGGCAGACCCGGGTTCTCCTTGAGGATGCGGGCCGCCTCGTCGAGGATCACGGCCGCGTCGGACCGGATCGTCGCCTTGTCGAAGTCGAAGTTGACGCCGCGCAGGATGATGCGCTCCTTGACCTCCGGCATGGGCGGCGGAGGCGGCGGAGGAGGAGGCGGCGGCGGAGGCGGCGGCGGGGGCGGGGGCGGCGGCGGCGGCGCCTCGTCCTTCTGGAGCAGCCAGCACAGGCCGTAGCCCAGGGCTCCCCCGAGGATCAGGCCGCCGGCCCCACCGGCTGCGGCCTCGTCGATGTCGTCTCCGCTGTCGTGGGCGGCCCCGGCAGCCGCTCCCCCGGCACCGCCCAGCAGGCCACCGATGGCGGCGCATACGGCCGGGCTCGGACCGCGAGCGGCGCAGGCCGAAACGAATGCAGCCAGAACGAGAACGCCTACCAGACGAACGGCACGCACGAGTTTCCTCCCACGAAGACTAGCCGTCGGCTAGATAGCACGGAGGCCCCGGGGGCACCACGAAAAAACGACAGGCGCGCCGTGCCGGCCCGTGCCAGAATCTGGAGTCCCGCGCTCGCGGGGTGATTTCCCAACAGCAGCCGGGAGCGGAGGGGCGATCGATGGCAGGAGAACGCGTACCGATTCAGGACTTCGAGAAGCTCGGGGCGTTCTATCTGGGGCGCCGGTACGACCCGGAGCGGGGCGAAGCGGGTGAGGAGCCCCTGCTCTACGACGCCAAGGACCTCACCACCCATGCCGTCTGCGTGGGGATGACCGGCAGCGGCAAGACCGGCCTGTGCGTGACCCTCCTCGAGGAGGCCGCCATCGACGGCATCCCCGCGCTCGCCATCGACCCGAAGGGAGACCTCGGCAACCTGCTGCTCAGCTTCCCTAAGCTGCGCCCGGAGGACTTCGCGCCCTGGATCGATCCGGAGGAGGCCACGCGCAAGGGACGCACCCCCGAAGAGCAGGCCCGGGCGGTGGCCGAGCTGTGGCGCAAGGGCCTCGCCGATTGGGGACAGGACGGAAGTCGCATCGGACGCTTCCGGGAGGCGGCGGACGTCGCCATCTATACCCCGGGCAGCAGCGCCGGCCTTTCGCTCTCGGTGCTCGGGTCCTTCGGCGCGCCGCCTCCCGCCGTGGCCGATGACCCCGACGTCCTTCGCGAGCGCATCCTGGCCGCCGTATCCGGGCTGCTCGCCCTCCTGGGGATCCAGGCCGACCCGATCCGCAGCCGCGAGCACATCCTGCTCTCGAGCCTTCTGGACCGGGCCTGGCGGGAGGGGCGCGACCTCGATCTGGCGGGCCTGATCCGGGGCATCCAGGAGCCCCCGTTCCAGCGCGTGGGAGTCTTCGACCTGGACTCCTTCTACCCCGCCGGAGATCGCTTCCAGCTCGCCATGACGCTGAACAACCTGCTGGCGTCGCCGGGCTTCGCGGCCTGGACCGAGGGCGAGCCGCTCGACGTGGGACGGCTTCTGTACACCCCCGACGGGCGACCCCGACTCTCCGTGCTCTCGATCGCGCACCTGTCGGAGTCCGAGCGCATGTTCTTCGTGACGCTGCTGCTTACCGAGGTGGTGGCGTGGATGCGGGCCCAGCCGGGCACCAACAGCCTGCGGGCGCTGCTCTACATGGACGAGGTCTTCGGCTACTTCCCGCCCACCGCGAACCCGCCGTCGAAGACGCCGATGCTGACCCTGCTCAAGCAGGCCCGGGCGTACGGCCTCGGCGTGGTGCTCGCCACCCAGAACCCCGTGGACCTGGACTACAAGGGGCTCTCGAACGCCGGCACCTGGTTCCTCGGCAGGCTCCAGACCGAGCGGGACAAGGCCCGGGTGATCGAGGGGCTCGAGGGGGCTTCCGCCGCCGCCGGGTCCCGCTTCGACCGGGCGCGCATGGAGCGCACCCTGGCGGGCCTGGGGAGCCGCGTCTTCCTCATGAACAACGTGCACGAGGACGAGCCCGTGCTGTTCCACACGCGCTGGGCGCTCTCGTACCTGCGCGGCCCCCTGACCCGCGACCAGATCGCGCAGCTCATGGAGGCGCGCAAGCAGGCGACGCCGGCGGCTGCCCAGGAAGCGCGGCCCGCGCCGCGGCCTGCGACCCCCGCGCCCGTCGAGCCGGAGGCCGGCGCCGAGCGGCCTCTCCTCCCGCCGGAGATCGAGACGCGCTTCCTGCCGACGCGGGGGGCTCCGCCCGCCCGCGGCCGCCTCGTCTACCGCCCCGCCCTGCTCGGCGTCGCGACCCTGCACTACGCCAACGCGCGGGCGGACGTGGACTCCTGGGAGACGGTCGGCGCGCTGGCGCCGATCGACGAGTCCCTGCGCGGAGTGCCGTGGAAGGAGGCTCGGATCCTGGAGGGAGGGGCCCCCGACCTGGAGAAGGAGCCGGAGCCGGATGCGCGCTTCGCCGCGCTGCCCGGCGCTGCCGCGCGCCCGGCCAGCTACAAGACCTGGGCCAAGCAGCTCGCCAGCCACCTCTACCGGGAGCGGGCGCTCGTGCTGCTGCGATGCAAGGCACTCAAGGAGGTCTCGCGTCCCGGGGAGGGCGAGGGAGACTTCCGCGTCCGGCTTCGGCAGCGGCTGCACGAGGAGCGGGACCGGGCGGTGGAGAAGCTGCGCAAGCGCTACGCCCCGAAGCTCGCCCGACTGGCGGATCAGAGCCGACGGGCCGAGGAGCGGATCGGGCGCGAGAAATCCCAGTACGAGCACCAGAAGCTGCAGACGGCCATCTCGGTGGGTGCCACGGTGCTCGGCGCTCTGTTCGGTCGCAAGCTCGGCAGCGTGGGCCGCGCCACCACGGCGGCCCGGGGCGCCAGCCGGGCCGCTCGCGAGCGCACCGACGTGGCCCGCGCCCGGGAGATCGCCGAGGAGACCCGTGGCAAGCTCACGGAGCTCGAAGCGGAGTTCCAGGCGGAGACCGAGCGCCTGCGGACGGAGTTCGACCCCGAAAACCTCGAATACGACGAGCTGCGGGTGCGTCCGAGGAAGTCCGACCTGAACGTGGGCGGAGTCAGCCTGGTGTGGACACCGTGGCACGCGGGGGGCGGAGGCGGCGCCGAGCCGGCCGGGTAGGCGATCGCGGCTTCCCTAGTTTCCAGGTCGGTCAGGGGCGATTCAGCCCCACCGAAGAAGAGGGACGCGTGGCCCGGGCGCTTCCTCCTGCGATCCGGGCGACGGCGCGTCGGGATCGCCGCCCGTCCCCACGATCCCGACGAGCGAGGGGTTGACATGGGAAGCCTGAAGATCGAACAGGTGGAAGGCATCGGTCCCGTCTACGGGGAGAAGCTGCGCAACATCGGCATCCCCAACACGAGTGTGCTGCTCGACAGGGGCTGCACGCGCAGGGGCCGTCAGGAGATCGCCCAGAAGTGCGGCCTGCCCGAAGCCAAGGTGCTCGACTGGGTCAACATGGCGGACTTGTTCCGCATCAAGGGAGTCGGCGCTGAGTATGCGGAGCTGCTCGAGGGAGCCGGCGTCGACACGGTGAAGGAGCTGCGCAACCGAAACGCCGAGAGCCTGGCCGCCAGGCTGGCGGAGCTGAACCAGCAGAAGAAGCTCACTCGCCGCGTCCCGAGCGCGCAGGTGGTGAAGGGTTGGGTGGAGCAGGCGAAGACGATACCGGCCAGGATCGAGTACTAGTTCCGCCCGTCGGCGCCGGTTTCCGGGGGCCAGCGCTTCGTCTTTCGTGAGGGGGGGGAGAAGGAGGTCTTCCATGGACGTCAGCAAGTTGCTCGAATCGATGCAGAGCCAGCTCGGCACCACGCTGCCCGCCGTGGGCGGCGCCCTCTTGATCCTGATCCTCGGCTGGTTCGTGGCCCTGGTGTTGCGCGCCGGGATCCGTCGGGGACTCGGCTTCGCCAAGCTGAACGAGCGCGTTCGAACGGCCACCGGCCAGGCCATGAACCTCGAGGGCGGGATTGCCGCGGGCATCTACTGGCTGGTGCTGCTCATCGTCTTGATCGCGTTCTTCAACACGCTGAAGCTGGAGCGGGTCTCCGGCTCGCTGCAGGCCCTGGTGGACCAGGTGCTCTCGTACGCGCCGCGCCTGGTGGGCGGCGCCGTCCTGCTGGTGGTGGCCTGGGTGCTTGCCACGCTCGTGCGGGCGGTGGCCACCCGGGCACTCGGAGCGACCCGCCTCGACGAGCGCCTCTCCGCCGAGGCGGGCATGCGGCCCGTGAGCGAGAGCCTGGGCAACGTGCTCTACTGGCTGGTCTTCCTGCTGTTCCTGCCGGCGATCCTCGGCACGCTCGAGATGGGGGGCTTGCTGGCTCCCGTGCAGGGCATGGTGGACCAGATCCTGGCCATGCTGCCCAACCTATTCGGGGCGGGTGTGATCGGGCTGGTGGGCTGGTTCGTCGCACGCATCCTGCGGGATCTGGTGGCGAACCTGCTGGCGGCGGCGGGTGCGGACCGCGTCGGAGAGCGCGCCGGCCTGCGCGGCACAATGACCCTGTCCCGGCTGGCGGGCCTCGTGATCTACATCTTCGTGTTCGTTCCCGCGTTGATCGCGGCCCTGAACACGCTCAAGATCGAGGCGATCTCGGCGCCGGCCACGGAGATGCTGGGGGCGTTCCTGGCGGCCATCCCGAACATCTTCGGAGCCGCCATCATCCTCGCCGTGGCCTGGTTCGTGGCCGGCTTCCTGGCCACCCTGGTGACCGGCCTGCTCGGCGGCATGGGCTTCGACACGGTTCCGGCCCGCATCGGGCTGGCCCGGGCCTTCGAAGGCGGCACCACCCCCTCCAGCCTGGTCGGCAAGATCGTGCTCTTCTTCATCATGCTCTTCGCCACCGTCGAGGCCGCGAACCGGCTCGGCTTCGCCCAGGTTTCGGAGCTCGTGTCCATGCTGATCGCCTTCGGCGGAAACGTGCTGCTCGGCGTCGTGATCATCGCCGTCGGCTTCTGGCTCTCGAACCTCGCCACCCAGGCCGTGCGCCGGGTGAGCGGACCCCAGGCCGGAGCGCTCGCCAGCGTGGTGCGCTTCGCCATCCTGGGCATCGTCGTGGCCATGGGACTGCGCGCCATGGGCCTGGCGGACGACATCGTGAACCTGGCCTTCGGGCTGACCCTCGGCGCGGTGGCGGTGGCCGTGGCGCTCTCCTTCGGGTTGGGCGGCCGCGAGGCGGCGGGCAAGCAGATGGAGCACTGGCTGGCCCGTATGCGCGGCGAGGAGAAGCGCAGCGGACGCGCCTCGTGAGGCCGTCAGTCGCGTAGCTGCTCGGCCAGCTCGACGATCGAGCGCACCCGGGCGTGAGGCCGAGGAGGCGGAACGGGCGTCGTCCCGGCACCCTCCGGGTCGATCCAGACTGCGTGCAGGCCCGCGTGCAGGGCGCCGAGTACGTCCGCCTCGTAGTTGTCGCCCGCCATGCAGCTCGTGGGGGGCTCGCCGCCCAGCTGCCCGAGCGCGTGGGCAAAGACCTGCGCCTCGGGCTTGCCGGCCCCGAACTCTCCCTCGATCACGATTGCGTCGAAGTGGCGCGCCAGGTCGAAGCGGTCGATCTTGGCGCGCTGGGTCACCGCGGCGCCGTTGGTGACCAGGCCGAGCCGCGGGACGAGCCGCCTGAGGCGCGCGAGCGCCTCGAAGGCGCCCGCAATGGGCTCGAGGGTCGCGTCGCGCAGCTCCGTGTAGAGCCGCTCGGCTTCGACGACGAGCCGGGGATCCGGGCGGCCCAGACTCCCGAGCACGTGGCCGAGGATCGTGCGCCGTGCCCACGGCAGGTCCAGGCGCCCGCCGCGGTGTCGCTCGGGATCGTCCCAGAACCAGCGCGTGCTGGAGAGGATCTGCTGGCGAACGTCTTCCGGGGTGAAGGCGGGCTCCCGCGCAACGATCAGCTCTGCCACCCGGCTCCAGGCCTTGCGGAGCCCGGAGCGGTTGTCGAGCAAGGTGTCGTCCAGGTCGAGGAGGAGGACCTGGATCTCGTGGTCCCGGAAGCGCACCATCCTGCCAAGCTAGCGATCTCCGGCGGCGAGCGCCGGGCTCCTCGGGAGCCGCTTCGGTACGGTTGGGAACGGCGCGAACCGCCCGCGCCGACGGAGGCGGGCGTTGAGTCCCCACGAGATCCGCGAAGATCTTCCTCACCTGGTGCTGCTGCGCCTGTCGGGCGAGCTCGCCACCAAGGCCAGGGCGACGCGCGCCCGCTTCGAGACCCGGCTGCTGCGCAATCTCCGCGATGCGTTGGCGAGTGCCGGGATCGAGGCCCAGGTGCGCCGCACCCGCAGCCGCCTCTTCGTCTCCACGGCCACCCCGGCGGCCCTGGAGGTGCTGGCGCGTGTGGCCGGGGTGCAGTCCCTCTCGGCGGCGGTGGCGCGGCCCGGAGGCACGCTCGACCAGGTGGTGGAGGCGGGTGCGGAGCTGTTCGGGGAGGTGGTCGAGGGACGCCGCTTCGCGGTCCGCGCGCGGCGGGTCGGCGAGCGGCACGAGATCCCGCTGCGGGCTCGCGACGTGGAGCGGGCCCTCGGCGCGCGGCTGCTCCCCATGGCGGCGGCCGTGGATCTCGACGGCCCCGAGGTGACGGTCCGCGTGGAGCTGTTCGGTACCAGCGCCTACTTCTTCAGCGAGGTGCGGCGCGGGCCGGGCGGGCTTCCGGTGGGCGTCGAGGGGCGCGCCGTGGCTCTCGTCTCGGGTGGCTTCGACTCCGCGGTAGCGGCCTGGCAGATGTTGCGGCGCGGCGTCGCCCTGGACTACGTCTTCTGCAATCTGGGCGGCGCCACCCACCAGCTCGGTGTGCTGCGGGTGCTCAAGGTGCTGGCTGACGGCTGGTCCCACGGCACGCAGCCGCGCCTGTACAGCGTGTCCTTCGAAGGCGTCGCCGAGGATCTGCGCGCCGGCACGGAGGCCCGCTACTGGCAGGTGCTGCTCAAGCGGCTCATGCTGCGGGCGGCGACCCGGGTGGCGGGCGAGCGGAACGCCGCCGCCATCGTGACCGGCGAGGCGTTGGGCCAGGTTTCGTCCCAGACGCTCCAGAACCTGGCGGTGATCTCGGAGACGACAGCGCTGCCGATCCTGCGCCCGCTCGTCGGATTGAACAAGGAGGATATCATCGAACAGGCGCGGCACGTGGGAACCGCCGAGCTCTCGGCAGTGGTGAGCGAATACTGCGCCATGGTGGCGCGGCGCCCGGCCACCTCGGCCACCCTCGCGGCGGTCCTCGCGGAGGAGGCCAAGCTCGACCCGGCCCGTCTGGAACGGGCGCTCGCCGAGCGTGTCGTCTTCGACCTACGCGCGCTCGACCCGGAGGCCCAGGGCATCCCGGAGCTCGAGATCCGGGAGATCCCCGCCGGCGCCGTCGTGATCGACCTGCGCTCGAGCGAAGCCTTTCGCGCCTGGCACCCCCCGGATGCCGTGCAGCTCGACTTCGCCCACGCGCTCCAGGCCTTCCGGTCCTTCGCCCGGGACCGCACCTACGTCGTCTGCTGCGAGTTCGGCTTGAAGAGCGCCCACCTGGCGGAATCGATGCGGCGCGAGGGGCTGCAAGCCTTCCACGTCCCGGGTGGCGTGAAGACGCTACGGCACGGAGAGCGCAAGCCCAACGGGCAGGTCGAGCGGGCGCACCACGAAACTGCAAGGAGGCACGATGGGTGAACAATACGACTTCAGCATGCCGTTGGCCGAGGCCATGGAGACGCAGCGCGCGATCCGCCGCCTGAGGCCGGATCCCGTGGACGACGCGCTGGTCCTGCGCCTGATCGAGCTGGCCCTGAAGGCGCCCACGGGCTCGAACGCCCAGAACTGGGAGTTCGTGGTGGTGAAGGATCCCCAGGTGAAGGCCCGCCTCGCTCGTCGCAATCGCCAGGCGTGGAGCCTGTATGGCGGGCTCGGACGGCGCCTAGTCCGGAACGACCCCAGGATGCAGAAGATCCTGAGAGCGGTGCAGTGGCAGGCGGATCACTTCGAGGAGGTGCCCGTGATCGTCGTCGCCTGCCTGAAGGGTCTGCGACTGCCCTTTCCACCTCTCTTTGCCACGAGCTACTACGGTTCGATCTATCCTTCCGTACAGAACCTGCTGCTGGCGGCACGGGCCGTGAACCTGGGAGCCGCACTCATCACGCTCCCGCTGTGGAGCCATTTCTCGGTTCGGCGCATTCTCGGCCTGCCCTGGAACGTGACACCGTGTGCGGTGCTGCCCCTCGGCTGGCCCCGGGGTCGCTATGGACCCACGACGCGCAGGCCTGTCCGGGAGGTGGTCTCCTTCGACCGCTACGGGAACCGCCCGGCGGCCTGAGCAGGCAACGTCCGCCGCGGCGGTCTCAGTGGGCGCGCCGGACGGAGTTCCTCATGATGCGTCGGGCCACGGCCACCGATAGCGTGTCGACCAGCCGGCCGTCGTAGTGGTCACGAGCCCGCGCAATCGCCGCGTCGAGGTCCTCGCGCAGGTAGAGCCGCCCTGCGGCGACCACCGCGGCGAGGCTCTCGAGGGCAGCCAGATCCCGGGTCGGGTCCTCGCGGAAGACCAGCAGATCGGCGGGCGCGCCCGCGGTCACGCGGCCGAGTCCCGGCACGCCGAGCTCCTGGCCCGCCCGCCACGTCGCATGGGCCAAGACCTCCTGCGGCGGGATCCCCGCCTCGGCGAACAGCCGCATCTCGATCCAGGCCGCCGCGCCGGGGACCACGAAGGGCTGCTGCGTATCGGTGCCGATGAAGAGCCGCGCCCCGGCGTCGTGGAGCTTCCTGACCAGGCGGAGCTTCTTGGTGCGCGAGTCCCGGATCGTGGCGAGATCCGCCTCGCTCAGGTCGCGGTAGAAGGGGATGCCCTGGCTCGGGTGCCAGGCGACGTCGCGATACAGGCGCGGTAGGAGGTTCACCGTCGGGTCGCGCCGCGCGGCCTCGTAGTGCTCGTAATGCCGGAGCTGGTGGGTGGAGACGAGCGTCGGGGTGTGCGCCAGATCCTGGGCCCGCGTCGCCTCGACCACCTCGTCCAGCCGCTCTTCGTCCACCTTCCGCCAGTCCACGATGCGGAAGACCACGTGGTCGCCGCGCTCGATGTCCTCGGGCCGCGCGACGCCCATCAGGTGCTGGGTGTCTGGAACGAGCGCTTCCTCGAAGGTGAGGCCGTAGGGCACGTGCCCCATCGCCGGGAGCCCCGCGGAGCGGGCCGCGCGCACCAGGGCGCGGAGGTGCGGCAGGTCGAGCCCATCGTAGACCTTGATGCAGCGCGACCCCGACGCGACCAGTCGGGCCACCACCTCGGGGGCCTGCGCGGGCGACGTCACCACCACCGAGTTCGCCCAGCGCGGGTTGGAACCCCCGACGAAGGGCCCGCACGGGACGACCCGGGGACCCGCCCGGCCCTCCTCCTCGAACGCGCGCCGCGCGGCCGCCACCGTGGTGCCGTCCATGTCGCCCGCCTCTCGGATCGTGGTGACTCCGTGGGCGATCCACAGCAGGCCGAAGGTCGCAGTCAGGCCGAGCGGGCTTCGAGCGGGAAGGTGGGTGTGCATGTCGACGATGCCGGGAAGCACCGTGTGGCCGGCGAAGCGTTCCCACACCCGGCCTGCCGGCGGGAGCCGCCCGTCATCGATCGAGGCGACCACGCCGTCGCGCACGCGCACGGTACGGCCGCTCATGCGCTCCTGCGCCGGGATGACCACCTCGACCCCCGGGAGGGTGAACTCCACGGCGGCCGGCGCCGGCCCCGGGGGCAGGCGCAGCTCGAAGGCCACGAAGGCCCCAAAGACGAGCGCGACGAGCAGGAGGCCCGCACTCCAGCGCGTGAAGCGCCCCATGCCTCACGCCTCCCCACCGACCGGAACGATCTGCACTGCCACGCGACGCCGCGGCCGGGGGCCATCGAACTCCACCAGCATGATCCCCTGCCAACGGCCGAGCAGCAGATCGCCGTCCTCGATGGGGATCGCCTCCGAAGGCCCGAGGATCGACGCCTTGATGTGCGCCTGCGCATTGTCGTCCACGCGGTCGTGGAGCCAGCCGGCGTGGTCGGGGATGGCCCGGTCCAGGGCCGTGATGAGGTCCACGCCGATGTTCGGATCATCGTTCTCGTTGACGACGATGGCCGCCGTGGCGTGGAGCACCATCACGTGGCACAGGCCGCGCCGCACGCCCGAGCGCCGCACCACGTCCTCCACCTGGTGCGTGATGTCGATGCACTGCTTGGCCTCGGTGGTCTTGACTTCGAAGATCTCGGCCATGGGGGCCTCCGCGAAGCAACGGAGCCCCAGTATGCCCCGTGCCGGCCTCAGGGGCCGGGCGGGCGCTCCAGACCCTCGAGGATGCGCGCGCGTTCCTCGGGAGGCAGCTGACGCAGGCGCTGCCAGCGCTGGCGCAGGCGCTCCTGCTGCTGGGGCGACAGGGCGCGCCAGCGTGCGAGGTTGCGCTCGATCCGGGCACGCCGCTCCGGCGGGAGCTCCTGCAGCTCGCGCAGCTGCGCGCGCAGGCGCGCCCGCTGCTCGGGCGGAAGCTCGCGCACCCGGGCCAGGCGGTGCACCAACTCCCGTCGCTCCACGGGCGGAAGCTCGCGCAGCCGCTGCCGCAGCGCGTGGCGCTCCGCGGGCGAGAGGGAGCGCATCCGGGCGGCGAGCCGCTCCCGCTCCTCGCCGGACAGGTCGCCGACGAGCTCCTCGCGGACCCGGCGACGTTCGCGCAGGCGTTCCAGGGCGCCGGCCCGCTCCCTGGGGCTCATGGCCTCGAGCCGCTCGCGCTGGCGGCGGCGCTCCTCGGGCGAGAGCCGCCGCAGCCGCTCCATCACGGCGCGCCGTTCCTCGGGCGGGAGCTCCCGCAACCAGCTGCGGCCGGCCCGGTCCGCGCGATCCATGCGGCGCTCCCGCGCCGGGGCGTCCGTCTCCGCCCGGACCGCGTCCGCGGCCGGACCCAGACCGGCAAACAGGAACAGGAGGGCCACCCCGCGCCGCCGCATCAGCCGGCGTCCAGGGCGTCGAGCTGTTCCAGCAGATCGAGCTGCTCGATCAGGGCGAGGTCGTCGTCCGCCGCGAGACCACCGAGCGCGTCGAGGCCCATGGCGAGCTCCAGCTCCTCGTCGCTGCTCTGCTCGAGGGCCACCTCCAGGGGGAGCTCCGCCGGCTGCGTCTGCACGGCGGGATGCCGGCTCCAGCGCGGCGCCCACAGCAGGGCCAGGGCCAGGGCAGCCGCCGCCGCGACCAGGCCCGCCGGGAGGGCGAGCCGGCGCAGGCGCCGACGCGGCCGGCGTGGCGCTGCGCGCCCGAACCTGGGGAGCTCCTCGGCCAGGCGCCCGCGCACACGCTGGAGGACGGCCTCGGAAACCGGGTGCACGGACAGCGTACGCAGACCCGCCTCGACGCGCTCGAGCTGCGCGAGCCGCTCGCCACAGCGCGCGCAGCCCGACACGTGGGCGCGCACCCGTGCATCCCGGGCGGCCTCGAGCTCCCCGTCGAGGAGCGCCGAGAGGTCCTCCTCGAAGCCCGGGCAGGCGGACAGGAGCTTGCTCATCGGGAGTCTCCTGCGTCCAGGTGCTCGGCCAGGGCCGAGCGGGCTCGGTGCACCAGCGCCTTCACCGACTTCTCCGTGGTCTCGAGGCTGCGGGCCACCTCGGCGTAGGAGAGACCTTCCACGGCCGTGAGCCAGAGGGCGGCGCGCTGGCGCTCCGGAAGCGCATCGAGCGCCTTCTCCACCGCGTCGCCCACCCGGCGGGCGTGCACCACGTCGTCGATCCCGGGCTGGTCCGCCGTGAGCTCCAGGCGGCCGTCCTGCTCCGGGCTGTGGCTGCGGTGCGGCGCCCTCTGACGGGGCCGGCGCAGCTCGTTGAAGGCGAGGCGGCTCGCGATCGTGTACAGCCAGGTCGAGAACCGGGCATCGGGCTCGTAGCGCTCCCGGGCGCGGTAGACACGCAGGAAGGCCTCCTGGACCAGCTCCTCCGCGGCGGCGGCGTCCCGCACCAGCCGCTCCAGATAGTGCAACAGCGGCCCGGCCCAGCGGCGGAACAACGCGTCGAAGGCGGACGAGTCGCCGTCGCGCAACGCCAGCATGAGCCGGACGTCGGGATCCCCCTGGTGCACGTCCGCCTCCGCCCCTCTGGAAACCCGGTGCGGCGCTCCGGGTTGCGCACGGAGCCCCGTGGGGAGCGTCCGGACCGGCCTCAGGCAGAGCCCCGGGCCTGGCTGGTCACGAAGCCCACCAGCAGATCGCTCACGGCCTCGGGCTCCTCGAGGCCGAGCACGTGGCCGGCGCGCGGGACCCGAACCAGCCTGGCGCGCGGGAGGCGCGCCGCCATCACCTCCGCCGCCCGGGAGAAGGCGGCATCCTCCTCGCCCACCACCACGAGGGCCGGGATGTCGATGCCCGAGAGAGCCTCGAGCACGGCGGGAGCCGGGCCGGACACGCGCCGCCCGAAGGCCGCCACGGCGGCCGGCTGCTGGGCGGCGATGGCGACGGCGGCGGTGCGCACGGCCTCGGCCTCCCGGTGTCGCCCCACCGTCGTGTCGCCCCCCCGGCCGGTCAGGAACGCCTCGAAGCCCCGCGTCTCCAGGAGCTGCGCGGTGCGCTCGATCTGCGCCTGCCAGCGCGCCTGGGCGTCCGGGTTCTTGAAGCCGGGACCGCTGGCCAGGAGCACCAGTCCCCGCACCCGCTCGGGATGGGCCAACGCGAAGTGGAGCGACGCGAGCCCCCCGAACGAGAAGCCCACCAGGACCGCCTGCTGCTCCGGCGCGCCCCAGGCGAGCACGCGGCCCAGGTCGTCGAGCACCTGGGCCATGGAGTAGGCAGCCGGATCCGCGGGCGCCTCGGAGCGCCCGTGTCCCCGGTAGTCCCAGAGCAGCACGCGTGCGCCCGCGGCCAGCAGCGGCGCCACCTGGGGCCGGAAGTTCTCGCACGTGGTGACGTAGCCACACGAGAGCAGCACGGGGCTGCCGTCGCCATGCGCCTCGGCGTACAGCTTGCACCCATCGCTCGCGACGACCGTGGCCACTAGGCCCGCTTGCCGCCGGCGCGCTTCTGCAGCCGTCGGCGCAGTCCGGCGGCCATGCGCTCGATCTGCTCCTGCATGGGGCCCCGGATGGTGAACTCGGGCACCAGCGGACGCGTGCGTCCTTCCAACTCGAGCTGCACGCGGGTGCCTTCCCCGCGTGGCTGCAACTTGATCGAGCCGCACAGCTCGCGCCAGACCCGCCCGTCGCAGACCTTCTCGAAGTGCACGCTGCCGTCGTCCTCGAAGTCGAAATGGAAGGTGGCGACGCCCTCTCGGCCCAGCGCCCGGTAGTGGGTGCGGGTGGTCTTGTGCCGCTCCGTGCTCTCCACGATCTCGGTCTGGGATTCCGGGAAGAGTTGCACGAAGGTCTCGTCCTCTGCCAGGAGCCGCGCCGTCTCCTCGAGGGATCGCTTCACGTCGAAGCGCTTCTCCATGCGCACGTCGCATCCTCCCGCGCTAGCGGATCTCCACCCACAGGGGCGGCACGAGCAGCGGCCGACCCGGGGGGAGCCCGCCGAGCCACTCCGCCAGGCGCGCGATGCCGGCGGGCAGTGGGAGCGCCTGCGCCGCCGCGCGGGCCAGCGCGCCTTGCAACACGTCGCCGATCTGCTCGGCCAGGGGCCGGGGACGCGGGTAGACGACGAGCGCCACGGGCGCCTCCGGGTCGTGGCCGAGCTTCTCCTTGGCTCGGGCGGAGGCGATCCGCAGCCCGCCCAGGCCGTCCACCAGGCCGAGCGCAGCCGCCTGCTCACCGGTCCATACGCGCCCGCGCGCCACGAGCTCCACGCGGCTGCGGTCGAGATCGCGTCCCTCGGCCACGCGTTCCACGAAGCGCTTGTAGACCGCCTCGATGTCCTTGCGCAGCCAGGCCCGGGTGTCCGGAGAGAGCCGACTTCCCGGCAGCAGGATCTCCGCATGGGATCCGCGCAGCAGCGCCTCCGAGCCGACGCCGAGCCGCTGCAACACCTCGGGGAACGCCGGGCGCGCCACGAAGGCCCCGATCGAGCCCGTGAGCGTGGCGGGCCCCGCGACCACCTCGCCGATGCCGCAGGCCACGTAGTAGCCCCCGGAGGCTGCCAGATCCGAGAAGGAGGCCACGATCGGCTTGCGCTCGGCGGCCCGGCGCGTGGCCTGCCAGATCAGCTCCGAGGCGAACGGGGAGCCGCCCGGGCTGTCCACCCGCAGCAGGATCGCGTCGATCTCTTCGTTCTCGGCCGCCTCCTCCAACGCCTCCACCACCGTGTCCGCCGCCATGATCGGGGATCCGGTGCGCGAGGTCGTGCCGCGACCGGTCACGACGGGGCCGCTCGCGTACACCAGCGCGAAGGTGGCGACGGGCGGTCCCGTGACGGCGCTCGCGTCCACGCGGGCGTACTCCTCGGCCTCCACCACGGGCGGGTCGCCGCGTGCCTCGAGGATCTCGCGTCGCGTGCGCACGCCATCCACGAGTCGCCGCTCCAGCAGCTCTTCCGCTTGCGTCGGTGCACTGGCGATGACCGTCCGCAGCTCCTGCTCCGAGAGGCTCCGGCTGCGGGCGATGCCGCGCATGAACTGCCCGTCGATGGAGTCGAGCAGGGCGTTGGCCATCTCCCGGTGCGGCTCGGACATCTTCTGCCCGGCCAGCATCTCGGCGGTGCTCTTGTACTCGCCCACCTGCTCCACTTCGAGCTCGACGCCGAGCTTCTCCCACAGCCCGCCCAGGAAGTAGAATTCTGCCGCGAGCCCCACGAGCGGGACATGGGCCCCGGGCGCCACGTAGACCTCCTCGGCCGCACTCGCCACGTAGTACTCGAGGTTCCCCGCGAAGCCCTCGCCCTCCAGGTAGGCGATGGGATGCCGGCCGGCGTCGCGCAGGGCCGCGATCGCGTCGCGCAGCTCCTGGGCCTTGGCCCAGCCCACGTCGAGCGCCCGGACGTGGAGCAGGACCGCCGACAGGCGCTCGTCCCGCGACGCCTTGCGCAGCTCGGAGAGCACCGCGAGCAACGAGCCCTCCGCCCGCCCGACCAGACGGGCCACCAGCGGGGGCTCCGGCGCCTCCACGTAGGTGCCCGAGAGCTCCATGACCAGGACGCTCCCGCGCGGCACGTTCGGCCGTTGCAGGAAGCGGAACACGGCGCCCACCACGACGACCAGCAGCACGACGACCAGGGCCCGGCGCAAGGCACGCATGCTCGACGTTTCCTCCCCCGGCGGGTGTCCGCCCTGGGCTATCCTGATTGGCGATGCCCAGGGAGGTATACATCGCCGCCGTCGGCCTCACCAAGGTCGATCTGACCGGACGCATCTTCGCCAGTGTCTTCGACCTGTTCTCGGAGGCCTATCACCGGGCGCTGGAGGACTCGCCGGTCCGCTCCTTCGACGCCATCCAGGTCGGCGTCATGGACAGCGAGGAGTTCGAGAACCGCGCCAACATCGCGGCCAAGGTGGCGGACCACCTGCGGCTCACCGGGGTCCCGGCCATCCGCAGCGAGACGGCCTCTTCCACCGGCGCCGCCGCCTTCCACGAAGCCTGGTACAAGGTCGCCTCCGGGCAGTTCGACAGCGTCCTGGTCCTGGCCGGCGAGCGTATGAAGATGGTGACCACCGAGGTGGCCACCTCGATCATGTCCAAGATCATCGACCCGGCAGAGCGCGGCTTCGGCTTCACCATGCCGGCCCTGATCGCCCTGGTCACCCAGGCGTGGCTGCGGGAGCGCAAGATCCGGGGCAAGGCCGTGGCGGACCTGCTCTCGCGGCTCATGTTCCGGGCCCACGCCCTGGGAGCGCAGAACCCCCTGGCCGCCTTCACCAACCGGACGGAGCCGATCGACGCCTACTTCGACACCACCAAGAACACCCCCGTGGCGACGCCGCTCATGCGCAAGGACTGCTCCCCGATCTGCGACGGGGCCGCCGCGGTGATCCTGACCGCCCAGCCCCACGCGGTGCGGGTGGCGGGCCTCGGCTCCGCCACGGAGACGTCCTCGATCCTGGACCGGGAGCGCCTCGCCTGCCTCGATGCCACCCGGCGCGCCGCGGAGGTGGCCTACTGGCGGGCCGGGATCGCCCGGCCCCGGGAGCTCGAGGGACTGGTCGTGGAGGCCCACGACGCTTTCAACAGTCTGCTGCCCATCAGCCTGGAGGACCTGCGGCTGGTGGAGCTGGACGAGTCCGTGTCGGCCCTGGTGGGCAACCTGCGTCAGGAGCCCGGCGACCCCCTGGCACACCCCCACACCGGAGTGCGGGGCCGCATGCCCACCAACCTCTCGGGGGGCCTGAAGGCGCGCGGGCACCCGGTGGGCGGGACGGGCCTGTTCCAGATCGGCGAGTGCTACCTGCAGCTCACCGACCGCTTCCCGAACCGAAGGGCCCAGGTCCGCGACGCCCAGCTCGGCCTGGCCCACTCGATTGGCGGGCCGGGCAACAACGTCTATGTGACCCTGATCGAGCGCAGCGACTCGCGCCGGCGCCCCGACACCGTGCCGCGGCCGCGTCTGAGCTTCCGCTCCGCCGAGCGTCGGCGCGAGCGGCCCGATCCGAAGGAGCTGCACGGCGTTCACGCGGTGGTCGAGGCGGCCACGAGCATCCACGTGACGGCCGGTGGCCAGCCGGGCCCGATCCACGTGGCTCTGGTGCGCATCGCCGGGCGTCGTGCCTTCGCGAAGCTCGACCGCGCTCCCCACGAGGAAGAGGCGCCCGAGGCGATCCTGGCCGGAAGCCGGGTGCGGCTGCTCGTAAAGGACGACGGGGACCACTACGTGCAGGTCCCGCGCGGCCGCGGCTTCGACCTGGGCAGCCTGGTCGAGCGCGTGCGGCGCCGGGTGCGTCGCGAGCGCAGCACCCCGGACGAAGCCGACGCCGCGCCCGGCGAGCCCGAAGCCTCCTAGAAGACGATCACGCCCCGCGCGTTCAGGCCCTTTTCCAGGTCTTCGAACGCCTTGGGCGCCTCGTCGACCGAGTAGGTGTTCGTCACCAGCTCGTCGAGCTTGAGACGTCCGGCCTTGTACAGGCGGAGCAGTCGAGGGAAGTCCACGTGCACGCGCCCGGAGCCGTACCAGCAGCCCTTGATCGTCTTCTCGGTCGTGGTGATGAAGACGGCCTGGATGTTGGCGTGCTCGGCCGGGTTCGAAACGCCCACGATGACCGCCATGCCGCCCTTGCGAACAGCCTTGAAGGTGTCGACGATGGTGGCGCCGAGCCCGATGCACTCGAAGCCGTAGTCGGCGCCGATGCCCGTGATCTCCACCACCTTGGCCACCGCGTCGCCGTCCTGCTTCGGATTGACGGTGTGGGTGGCTCCAAACTGCCGGGCGAACTCCAGCTTCTTGTCCAGCAGGTCCACGGCGATGATCTTTTCCGCACCTGCCAGGACGCAGCCCTGGATCACGTTCAGCCCGACGCCGCCTGCACCGAAGATGACCGCCGTGGACCCGGGCTCCACCCTGGCCGTGTTGATCGCGGCCCCCACGCCGGTCATGACCCCGCAACCCACCAGCGCGGCCTTGTCCAAGGGAACGTCCTTGTCGATCTTCACGACGCTGGCACGGTCGACCGTGCTGTAGTCCGCCATCACACCGCAGCCGGAGAAGATGTGCAGCGGCTTCCCGCCCTGGTCCTTCACCCGCGTGGTGCCGTCCGGAAGCGAGAAGTAGACCTTGGGATGCTCGTCGCAGAGTGCCGGCTGCCCGATCACGCAGAACCGGCAGCGCCCGCACTGGGGCACGAAGCTCGTGATCACGTGATCTCCCACGGCCAGATCCGCGATCCCCTCGCCGACCTCCACGATCTCACCGGCTCCCTCGTGGCCGAGGATCATGGGCGGCGGGAGCGGCAACGTCCCGTTGGTCGCCGAGAGGTCGCTGTGGCAGACGCCGCAGGCCGCGAGCTTGACCATCACCTCGCCGCGACGGGGAGAGTCGACTGCGACCTCCTCTACGACGACCGGTTTGTTCCACTCGCGGCAGATCACCGCCTTCGCCCGCTGGCCCATCACGCTCCTCCTGATCGGAAGCGGCGCGCTTCCGGCCCCGTTGGGGATCCGACCGCCTCGTCGAAGACCGGAGTCTACGAGAGCACGCCCCCCCTGCCAAGCGAGCGGCCCTATACTGCGAGACGACGCAGACCGCGAGGACCTGCCATGAACATGCGCCCCTTCCGTCCCGAAGACGCCCCCGCCCTGGCCGCCCTCTCGGCCCGCTGTGCCCGGACTACCGCGGATTTCGTGCTGAACCCGCTCTGGGAGACGGAGGCTGAGCTCTTGGCCGAGTTCGAACGGCACGCCATCGATCCGGCCGAGCACCTGTGGGTGGCCGAAGCCGGTGACGGGCAGCTGATCGGAACGGCGGGCTTCCTGCGGCGACCGACCTCGAGCCTGGCCGGCCTGATCTGCCCGATCGTGGGGCGGGACGAGCGGGGACGGGGCGTGGGGGGCCAGCTCCTGCGCCATGCGCTCGGGCAGGGTGCGGAGCGGCTCGGGCTCCGCCTGGTGACTGCCGGCATCGGTACCCGCAACCGCGCCGGCTACTCGCTGCTCCAGGCCACGGGCTTCCGGCCGGGCCGCCAGTACTACCTGATGCGTTGCACGCAGAAGCCCAAGTCGCCGGGGGCAGGAACCCTCCGGTTCGAGAGCGCCACGCCCGAGGACGCGGACGCCATCCTCACCATCTACGCCGCGTGCGGCTTCGAGAAGCGCGAGCCGGAGACCATGCGCGCCGTGCTCGCGGACGGTCGTCATGCCCACGTGGTGGCCCGCGAGAAGGACCAGGTGATCGCCTTCGCGGAGATCGAGACGCACTGGCCACAGCGCCCGTGGGTGGCCTTCGTGGGCGTCGACCCGCGCTGGCGTGACCGGGGCCTCGGCTCCTCCATCGTGGCCTGGGCGCTCGCGCGGCGCTTCGAGGCCGGCGGCGAGAGCGCGCTCCTGCTGCTCTCGCCCGCCAACCGCACGGCGGTGCGCGCTTACGAGAAGGTGGGCTTCCGCCGCCACCGCCTGGTGGACGTACTCGACAAGCCGCTATGAGCCGAAAGCGAGGACCCCGGCCGTGGCCAGGCCCGATCGCGACGCGCTCGAAGAACGCATCCGCGTGCTGCGGCGCGCCCTGGCCGCGATGCCCGAGGACGCCACCTCCTGGTATGGGCTCGGTCGCGCGCTCCTCGAGCTCGAACGCGGCGAGGAGGCGAGCCAGGCGTTCCGGCGCGCCCTCGCCGTGCGGCCCGACTACTCGGCCGCGCATCGCGAGCTGGGACGCGCTCGACTCGCGGCTGGCGACCGCGCGGGGGCGGCGGAGGCCCTCCAGCGCGGTCTCACCGTGGCCGAGCGCCGTGGCGACCTGCAGACCGCGCGCGAGATCCGGGTATTCTTGCGACGTCTCGACCGGAAGGAGCAGCGGGCCGGAACACCGGCCTCCCGCCTGCCCGATGTGGAGGCAGCCAGCATGCCCGAAGCCCGAGCGCTCTACAAGCAGGCCTTCCAGCACTTCGTGAACGACCGCCTCGAGGACGCCATCGCGGGCTACCGGCGCGCCCTCGAGCTCGACCCGCAGCTCGCCATCGCCTGGAACGGGCTGGCCATGGCCCTGGCCCAGCAGGGGGACTTGGACGGCGCCCTCGAAGCCGCTCGGCGGCTCGTCGAGCTCGAGCCGGACGATCCGCTCGGCCACACCAGCCTCTCCATCTTCTACCAGCGCAAGGGGATGATCGCCGAGGCCGAGGAGGAGCGGGCGCTCGCCATGCAGCTGCAGTTCAAGCAGGAGCCGGGCGACTCGACCTGACCCCTCGCCAGCGCCGCAGCGTCGCCTCGATCTCCCCGCGGGCGACCGCCAGGAGCGCCTCGTCCCCCAGCTTCCCGCGCTCGACCGGATCGCCGATGTGCACCCGGACGCGCACACCGAAGGGGACCGGGAGCAGGTTGTGGCGCAGCAGGCGCCACGACTCGTCGATGGCAACGGGCACCACCGGGAGGTCCGGTGCGGCGGCGAGCAGGGCCAGGGTCCCGCCGGCTTTGAAGGCACCCAGCTCTCCTCTCCGGGAGCGGGTTCCCTCGGGATAGATCACCACCGAGACCCTGCGCTCCTGGGCGCGCCGGCCGAGCGCCCGAATCTCCGCCAGGGCCTGCTGTCGATCGCCGCGGTCGATCAGCGCATTCCCGCCGCGCCGCAGGTTGTACGAGATGCTCGGGATCCCACGCGCCAGCTCTCGCTTCGAGACGTACTTCGGGTAGTTGCTGAAGAGCAGCGACCCGAAGATCGGGATGTCGAACATGCTCTGGTGATTCGCGATCAGGATGTAGGGTGTGTGCGGCGCGACCGCCGGCGAGCGCTCCACCTCGAGATGCGTGCCGCACAGTCGGAAGGCCGCCAGCAGCGAGCGCTGGAGGGCTCCCACCGTGAACTCGTGGGGGCGAGGACCAAACAGGCGGGCCAGGCGCTGGATCGGGTCGAAGACCGCGAGGATCGAGCCGAAGGCGACCAGGAAGGGCAGCGTGCACGCCCAGTCGATCGCGCGGGGACGCTTCGCGTCGAGGCCGTGCTTCTCGCCTTGCACCGTGGTCAGCCCGTGTTGCGCAGCCCGGCGGCCACGCCGTTGATGGTCAGGTGGATGGTCGCCTCCAACCGCTCGCGCTCCTCCGCATCGAGGCAACGACCCGAAGCGTCACAGCCGCTCCGCTTGCGACGCAGCAGTTCGAGCTGAAGCAAGGAGAGGGTATCCACGTACGGGTTGCGCCGCTCGAGGGCGAGGCGCAGCTCCGGCTCCCGGCCCAGCAGACGGCTCTCGCCGGTGGCGGCCCGGACCCCCGCCAGCGTGCGCGCGTGCTCCTCGCGGACGCGCTGCAACACCACTGCAGCGGCCGGCACGTCCCGGGCGAGCGTGGCGTAGGAGGCGCCGATTGCGAGATCCACCTTGGCCAGCACCTGTTGCAGATTGTCGATCATGCTACGGAAGAACGGCCAGTCCCGATACAGGACGGGAAGCCGGGGGGGGCGTCCGGGCAGGTCCCCGACGGCGGCCAGCCCGCTGCCCGCCCCATACCAGCTGGAAAGCAGCAGTCGATTCTGGTTCCAGGCGAAGCTCCAGGGGATGGCGCGCAGGTCCTCGATGCGGAGGGTCGCGCTGCGCCGCGCCGGACGCGACCCGATGCGCAGCCCGGCGATCTCCTCGATGGGCGAGAAGGCCTGGAAGACGTCCAGGAAGCCTTCGGTCTCGTAGACGAGGTCCCGATAGGCCTGCCTCGATCGCTCCGCCACGCTGGCCATCGTCTCCAGCCAGGACGCCGGGACCTCGGACGCTCCGGTGTCGGACCGGCTCAAAGAGGCTTCCAGCGTGGCTCCCACCAGGCGTTCCAGGTTGAAGACCGCCGTCGGCACGGTCCCGTACTTGCTGGTGATCACCTCGCCCTGCTCCGTCAGCTTGATGCGGCCGCGCACCGTGCCCGGGGGCTGGGCCAGGATCGCCCGAAACGTCGGCCCCCCGCCCCGGCCGATGCTGCCACCGCGGCCGTGAAAGAACTCGAGATGCACGCCGCGGCGCTGCGCCTGGGCGGCGAGTTCGCGCTGGGCGCGCTGCAGGGCAAAGCAGGCTGCCAGGTAGCCCGACTCCTTGGCGGAGTCCGAGTAGCCGAGCATGATTTGCTGGCGCATGCCGCGCGCGCGCAGCTGTGCCTGGTAGGCGGGAGAGTCGTACAGGCGCTCCATGGATTCAGTGGCGCGGTCCAGGGAGTCCACCGACTCGAAGAGCGGAACCACGTCGACGCGGCTCTCGATCATCCCGTTACGGACGCACACGAGGCCCGCTCGTCGTGCCAGCACGAGCAGCTCGAGCACGGCGACCTGATTGCGCGTCTCGCTGATCACGAGGTCGCGCACGGCCTCCGGGTCGACCCAGTCGAGGGAATCCCGCACGCTGCGCAGCGTGGCGAGCACTTCCTTAGCCTCGGGCGGGAGCATGGGCTCGTCCGGCGGGGCCGACTCCTTCTCCTCCAGCAACAGATGTTCGAGGAAGCGCTGTTGCTCCACCAGGGGAAGGGACTCGAGCGGACCATCGACCGGGCAGGCAAGCGCCGCCACGGCTGCGCGATGCCGGGCCTGGTTCTCGCGCACGTCCAGGGAGACGAGCCGGAACCCGAAGGTAGCCACCTGGTCCCGGAGCCGTGCCAGGCGCCCTTCGGCCAGGCGCCGCCCGCGGTTCGCACGCAGGCTCGCGTCGATCAGGTCGAGATCGACGAGAAGGGCCTGCGCCCCCGGATAGCCGCCGCGGGTGGCCGGGGGCTCGAAGGCGTCGGTCTCCTCCAGGGACAGCTCGAGGCGCAGGATCGCCGCGTTCAGCTTGCGACGGTAGATCTCGAGGGGCTCGTGGCGGGCGATGCGCTCCGCCAGACGCGGCAGCTCCGCCAGGTCGCGCTCCAGGCTCCCGATCAGATCGCGGGACCCGGGAACGATGCGCAGGGACGGAGTGAGCCGGTCGATGAGCTCCCCGAGTGCGCGGCGATGGGCCTCGAGGATGGCGCGCCGATACAGGCGCAGGGCGTCGCTCGTCACCCAGGCCGTGACGTGCGGGTTTCCGTCCCGGTCGCCGCCGATCCAGGAGCCGAGCGCCAGGGGGCGCAGGCCCAGCGGAGCCGGCTCGCCGTAGGCGGCCTGGAAGGCCGCGACCAGCCGCTCGTGGACGATGGGCACCGCGTCGACGAGCACCGTCTCGAGCATGTGGATCGCGTGGCGCACCTCGTCGCTGGGGGTGGGGCTCCGGTAGCGCAGGGGATCGGTCTGCCAGAGTGCGGTGATCTCGCGGGCCAGATCCTCCGCCACGTCCTCGCCATCCTCGCGGCGGCTGACCTCGAGGAGCCCGTCGACGCGCTTCAGGATCTCGTGCACGGTCCAGCGCGTCGCGTCGGTGGGGTGGGCCGTGAGCACGACCGTCGCACGCAGGTCCGCCAGGACCCGCGCGACCTCGGCGGCCGCAGTCCCCCGGCGCTTCAGGCGCCGCATCACCCAGAAGAGGTCGCCCGCCTCCCCGAGCCTTCGCGCCCGCGCCGCGTGACGCAGCTCGCACACGTTCACCAGCTGGAGGAAGCTGGTGAAGGCTCGCGCGATGGCGGCGATCTGGTCCAGGGAGAGACGGGCCACCTCTCTCTCGAGGTGGCGCCCAGCTTCCGCGTCCGCCCGGCGCCGGCGGGCGATGGCAAGGCCGCGCAGGTGCTCGACGAGGCGGTACAGGGCGTCGCCTTCCTGCTCGCGGAGCACCGCGCCGAGCAGCCGACCGACCAGGCGCACCTCCCCGCGCAAGACCGCATCGAGCTGGCGGGCGGACGTCATGGGCGCCGCGGATGATAGACTGCCACCGAGCCGCGAGCGAAGACCGGAGGATGCCCATGGCCGATGCACCGAAGTCCTTCTTCCTCTCTTCCACACTGCAAACCTATCTGGTGGAGCACGGAAGCCCTCCGGACGCGGTGCAGCGCGAGCTGATCGAGGCGACCCAACGCCTGGGCGGGATCTCGATCATGCAGGTGTCTCCGGAGCAGGGAGCGTTCCTCACCGTGTTGGCCCGCCTGGTCGGCGCCCGGCGCGCCCTGGAGGTCGGGACCTTCACGGGCTACTCGGCACTCTGCCTCGCGCGCGGCCTGCCCGAGGACGGACGCCTGCTCACCCTCGACGTGAGCGAGGAGTGGACGGCGTTGGCCCGACGGCACTGGGAGAAGGCCGGCGTGGCCCACAAGATCGAGCTGCGACTCGGCCCGGCCGCCGAGACCCTGCGGGCGCTGCCGGAGGAGCCGGTCTTCGACCTCGCCTTCCTGGACGCGGACAAGGAAGGCTACGCGGTCTACTACGAGGAGATCCTGAAGCGCCTGCGCCCGAACGGACTGCTGGTGGTGGACAACGTGCTCTGGATGGGACGGGTGGTGGACCCGGCAGCGGACGACCCGCACACGCGCCACATCCGGTCCTTCAACGACCGGGTGGCGGGTGACGCGCGCGTCGAGTGCGCCATGCTGGCCGTAGCGGACGGGGTGAGCCTGGTCCGCAAGCGGCGGCCCGAGGAGGTCTAGCCCAGCACGGCGTCCACGAGCCGCTCCACCAGCGCGCCGCCCAGCCAGGACCCGATGGGGATGGCGAGATAGAGGCCGAAGCGGGCGAGCGTCGGAGCGTCGAAGGGCCACTCGGGCACCGACGCGACCAGGCCGCGATAGGCAGCGAGATCGGCCAGGGCCGGGGATGCTTCCGCTGCCGGCCGGCCCGCGACGAGCCGTTCGCGTGCGAGGCGGATCTCGCCGTCGCACCAGGCCAGCTCCGCCCGTTTGCGGGCGCGCAGATTCGCCCGCAGCCCGCGCACCGGCAGCAGGAGTCCGGCACCGGCCAGGGCCACGGCCAGCCCGTAGAGGACGAGCAGCACCCACGCGAGGCCCGGCGCCTGGCGCAGGTCGAGCAGCAGCAGCGCCGCCAGCCCGAGGAAGCCGGTGGCGAGCAGCGCGTTGCGCAGACCCTGGCGCGCGAAGGGCGCGAAGGGCCGGTGGTCCAGGAGGTCCACCTCCACCCGTTCGCGTCCGAGGCGCGAAAGGCGCAGGGACTCGACCAGGGTGACGTAGACGAGGGACGAGAGCAGCCATCCGATGCCGGGAGTGACGAAGCGGTGCCAGGTCGCTTCGGGGTCCACGTAGGTGACGTCGTAGGCGTTCCAGCTCAGGTTGGTCACGACGGGTGCCAGAACCGCCAGCGCTACGCCGAGCCCACACGTGAGGTGCAACCCGCGCCCCTCGTAACGGCCCACCGCGGCCTGCAGCGCTTCGCGCTCGGAGGGCGAACACGTGAGCGTCCGCCCGAGTTCCTCCACGCTGTCCCGGAAGCCACGCAACGCATAGGCACGCGCCGTAGGCAGGTAGGCCAGCATCAGCAGCAGCACCATGGCGATGCGCACGTCGCCCCGCAGCCAATCCGGTGATGCGGAATCGAGGACGAGGGCGAGGCGTCCGAGGGCGAGCTCCGTGGCCAGGAAGGCGCCGACTCCGAGGACGGCCAGGCCCACGCCGACCCAGATTGGCGCCACGGGCGCGGCCTGGTAGACGCGTTGCAGCCAGAGCGTCGAAGAGCGCTCCGCGAGCTGCGGGCCGACCATGCGGGGAGCGTACCGGATCGCCCTGCACGGGCTCGCGCCGGCCCGGGCCGAGATGGGTCGGTGAGCGGGCCCTCAGCCTTCCCCTCACTCCTGGGAGCCGAAGACGAGCCCGCAGCCGCCACACTCGCTGGCACCCACGTCCAGCGGGGAGCCACAGGCCGGGCACGCGTCGCTCTCCACCCAGCGCGGACTGGCGTCCTCCGGCAGGTCCGGGATCTGCGCCCGCGCCACCTCCGCGTCCACGCGCGCGGCGCGCTCGGCATCCTCGGGCAGGACGAGCAGGGTGCAGCTTCCGGGACGGCCTCGCGAGCCCGCCTGGCCCAGCGCGACCCGGTGCGGAACTCCCTCCGCCTGGAGTGCCTCCGAGAGGATCCGGATCCACGCTGGATCGGCGCTGCGCAATGCCACCAGCTCCGCCGTGGGCGGGAGTGCGCGGCCGGGCTCCGTTGCGGCGGCGCGCGGCAGCTCGCCCTCCGCCACCAGTGCAACGCCGCAATCGACGCAGGTGGCAACCGTGTGCAGGTACTCCTCCCCACACTGCGGGCAGAGCTTCGGCGGCAGCTCCATCGCGGTCGGTCCTCCGCCGGCAGCCTACCACGCGCGTCCGCAGACGCGACGCCACGCCTCCTCGAAGTCGGACGGGATGGGGCTCTCTCCGACCACCTCGTCCAGGGCCAACCGGACGGCGTGCAGCATGTGGCGCGGCGCGGCGGCGGCGGCGGCGGACCCGCTACCGGCATACAGGGAGTCGCCGAGCAGCGGGTGACCCCGGTGGGCGAGGATCGCGCGGATCTGATGCAGGAACCCGGTACGGGGAACGACCTCGATCCGGCTGGCGTGCGGCCGCTCCTCGAGTACGCGCCAGCGGAGCTCCGCCCGCCGCGCGCCGCGCTCGCCGGCCGCGCCGACCCGCACCCGCGCCGGCCGGTGACGCGCCACGACGAGGTCCAGCTCCTCGCAACCCTCTCCCTCCAGTCGCCCGGCCACCAGGGCCTGGTAGACCTTCTGCACCCGGTGCTCCCGAAAGGCGCTGCGCAGACGCAGCCAGACGGCGGGGTCGGTGGCGAAGAGCACCGCCCCTGAGGTGTCCACGTCGAGGCGATGCACCACGCCGCTGCGCAGACCCCCCTCCCCCACGCCCGCCGCCTCCGGATGCCGGGCCAGGAGCGCGTTCAGGAGGGTGCCTGCTTCGCCTTCCCGCAGCGGGTGCACCGGGACCCCCGGCGGCTTGTGGAGGACGAGCCAGCCACGGCCTTCGGCGAGCACGCGCAGCGGAAGCTCCGCTTGGGGAAGCGGACGACGCGCCTCGGGCGGCACGAAGCGAGCCACCTCGAGACGGGCTCCGGCCACCACGGAGGTGCCCTTGTGGCGCAGACCCAGCGGGCGGCCCCCCGCTCCCACCACGCCCGCCCCGAGCAGCCGGCGCGCCTCTGCCCGCGACACGCCCAGGCGTCGGGCGAGGAAGGCATCGAGCCGGGCGCCCGCCTCGGCGACCGTCACCTCGAGCACGCGCTGGCCGCCCGGCACCGCCTGCATGCGGCGAGTGTAGCCACGGCCGTTGACAGCCCCGAGCCTCCCGGTACCTTGGCCGGTCGATGTCGGCCCACCGCCCTGACCGGACCTGGACGCGCGACCGGATCGCTCCGATTCGCCGCCCGAGGGCGTGGCCTGCCGGCAGCTGACGCTCCACGCGTCGAACCCCGGGAGGCCGCGGACGATCCGCGGCCTTCGGTTTTTTCGGGACCCGGGAGAAGGACCGGACGGACTGGAGGGCGCCCATGAGCGAACGAGGCGACGGGCGCATCGAGGTGATGGATACCACGCTGCGCGACGGCGAGCAGACGCCGGACGTAGCGTACATGCCGGCCGAGAAGCTCCAGATCGCCCGCATGCTGCTCAGCGAGGTGCGGGTGGACCGGATCGAGATCGCCTCGACCCGCGTGTCCGAGGGCGAGCGGCTGGCAGCCCGCCGGGTCGCCACCTGGGCGCGGCGCGAAAAGCTCCTTTCCCGCATCGAGATCCTCGGGTACTGCGACGGCAAGGTCTCGGTGGACTGGATCGCCGGGGTGGGGGGGCGCCTCCTGAACCTCCTCGTCAAGGGGTCGGAGCGCCACTGCCGCGAGCAGCTCGGCCTCTCTCCCGAGCTGCACCGCAAGCGCGTGGCCGAGACGCTCGCCTACGCCCGCCAGAGGCGCCTGCACGTGAACGCCTACCTCGAAGACTGGTCGAACGGCGTCCGCGACGCCTTCGACTACGTCTTCGCCATGGTGCAGCTCCTGAGCGAGCTGCACGTCGAGCGCGTCTACCTGCCCGACACCCTCGGCGTGCTGGCTCCGGACGACGTCCACCGCTACGTGAGCCTGATGACCCGCACGTGGCCCGACGTCCACTTCGAGTTCCACGGCCACGACGACTACGGGCTCGCCACCGCCAACTGCCTGGCCGCCGTGCAGGCCGGCGCGCGCGGCATCCACACCAGCGTGAACGGCATGGGCGAGCGCACCGGCAACACGCGTCTGGCCGAGGTGGTGGCCGCCCTGCACGACCACACCCCCTGGCGCACCGGGGTGCAGGAGGCGCGGCTCGCCGCGATCTCACGCCTGGTCGAAACCTTCAGCGGCAAGTTCGTGGCCGCCAACGCGCCGATCGTGGGGCGCGACGTGTTCACCCAGACGGCCGGCATCCACGCCGACGGCGACGCCAAGGGAAACCTCTACGCCAGCGACCTGGCGCCCCAGCGCTTCGGACGCGAGCGTCGCTACGCGCTCGGCAAGCTCTCGGGCAAGGCCTCCCTCGACCACAACCTGAGAGCCCTCGGCATCGAGCTCTCCGACGAGGCCCGGGGCCGCGTGCTCAAGCGGATCGTCGAGCTCGGGGACAAGAAGCACAGCGTGGTGCCCGAGGATCTGCCCTACATCATCGCCGACGTGCTGAAGCGGCCCACCGAGCGTCCGGTGCGGGTGGAGTCGTACCGCGTGGAGATCGGCTCGGACGAGCTGCCGCGGGCGGAGTTGGAGATCTCGATGCACGGCGAGCGGGTGCGCGCGCGTGCCCGCGGCGATGGCGGGTACGACGCCTTCATGCAGGCGCTCCGCAAGGCGGTGCGACGCTTCGGCCTGGCGCTGCCCCGCCTCGAGGACTTCCGCGTGCGCATCCCGCCCGGAGGGCGCACCGGCGCACTGGTGGAGACGGTGATCACCTGGCGCTCCGCCAGCGACGACGAGGGAACCTTCACGACGCTCGGTGTCGACTCGGACCAGCTCGCCGCAGCGATCATCGCCACCGAGAAGATGCTGAACGCGGTGGCGACCCGTCGGAGGCGGGACGATTGACGATCGGCACGGCGTGGATCCATACTGGGGCCTGCCGCCGTCCCGAGGGAAGCTCTCCGGCCGCCATGTTGCGTCCCGTCTCCGCCTTGATCGCCGCGCTCGCCCTGGCCGCCTGTGCGGGAACTCGGGATCCGGATCCGCGCTTTCGTCCCACCCGGAGCGTCCTCGAGGTGGTGACGGTGCTGCGCCGCCACGTGCCCGACGACACCTACCGCTTCGAGCCCGCCCGCGACTTCACGGACCGCAACGTCTACCGGGCCAGCCTGATGCGGCTCGAGAGCCTGGAGCGGGTCCACGCCGATGCGCTGCGCGCCGGCCACCTGGATGGGGTGATCGCCTTCGCCAAGGGCCGGGCCCTCGAGCGGCTGCGCGCCTTCGACCTGGCCGCCGCGAGCTACCGCCGCGCCGCGCAGCAGGAGGAGACGCTGCGGGACGAGGGGTTGCGCTCCGCCGCCCTGTGCGACGCTCTCGACGAGGCGGCCCGCCTCGGATGGGAGCCCGAGCGTCCGACGGCCGAGGGCCCCGAACCGGTCCCGGCGCCCGGGGACCCGACGGCGGCGCAGGCGGAATACGAGCGCCGCCTGGCCCTGCTGGAGACCCTGGGCCGGGAGGCGGCGGGCAGCCACTACGCCGCGTTGGTCCAGGAGGAGATCGAGCGCGCCGACGTGGCGCGTGCCCGCTTCTTCCTGGCGCGGCGTCGGATCGATCCCGAGGGCGACGTGCGCGCCGTCGCCGAGCTCCAGCGTGTGGCCACGCGCCACCGGGAGAGCAAGGACCGCAACCGGCACCTGCTCGCGCTGGGGGACCTCTACGCCGCGCTGGCCACCGAGTACGTGGAGACCCGACCGACCGAGAGCTTGCGCTTCGACCCTCCCGCCTTCCAGGATCTGGTCGACTCCGCGGCGCGGCTCTACGAGGTCGTGGCCAACCAGGACGGAACGCCGGAGAAGCTCGAGGCGTCACGGCGCCTCGAGGCCTTCCTGGCCTTCACGCTGCGCGTGGACCGTGACCGCTTCAGCCCCTGAACGGTTGCTGCCGGGCACCCCGGCGCGGGTCCTGCTGGCGCTGCTCCTGCTCGCCGGGTGTCGGACCCCGGCCGCCGTGCCGGCCGGCTCGCCCCTGGAACCGCTGCCGGCCCTGGGCGTGTACGTTCCCGAGGCGGCCGATCGCGCCGCCCGCGACGTGGCGGCCGCCGCCCTGGGCGCAGGCCCGCAGGAGGTGCGCGCCGCGCAGGCGCTCCTCCTCGCCCTGGACCGCCAGCGCCGCGAGTCCGGCGAGGCGCCCACGGGCCTCGCACCCGCCGCCCTCGAGCTAGAGGCCGTGACCCGGGCGGACCCGCTGGCGCGCCGCGCCGCCACCCGCGAGCTGCTCGAGCGCGACGACCTGGCGCCGGAGACGCGACGCCGCATCCAACAGGAGCTGGAGGACGACCCCCTGCGGCTGGCCGACCGCCGCCTGGCCGACGCGCGGCGGGCGCGCTTCGCGCGCCGCTTCAACGCGATCGCCGAGCCCGTGGGCCGCTCGCTCCTGAGTACGGCCCTGGCTCCCTATCGGCTCGGGCGAGCCCTGCTCACCGTGGTGGCGCAGCGTCACCTGGAGGAGCCCATCAGCGTGCCCGAGCGCCAGGCCCTGGCCCACTGGAAGCGCTACGTGGAGGCCCATCCAAGTACTCCCGAGGCGGCGCGGCTCGTGAAGCGCATCGAGAAGCTCCAGGGACGCTGGTACTCCCTGAAGCGCGAGCGCAACCTGCAGGCGGCGCAGGCCGCCTTCCGGCGCGACGACCCCGCCCTCGCCCTGGTGCTGGCGGACCGCGTGCTGCGCTACGCGCCCGAGGACCGGGAGGCCACGCTCCTGCGCGAGCGCGCCGCGGCGCGCCTCGCCCGGCTGCGCGCCGATCGCCGCCGCAGCCTCGAGGCCTCCGAGCGCCCGCCGCCCGATGCCGTCGATGCGCGGGCGCGCGGGCTCGCGCTGGCCCTGCTCGATCCGCGCGGCGACGTGGCGGGCGCCGCCCGCCGCCTGCGCGACGCCGGGGTCGAGGCGCCCCTGGCCGAGGCCGGGGAGTTCGCCCAGGCGCTCGCCCTCGCGGAGACCGGCGCCGAAGCGGAAGCCTGGAAGATCCTCGCGGGTCTGGCTCGGCGCGACCCGGAGCACTCCCACATGGCGCGCCATGCAGAGGCCCTGGTGGAGCGCCCGGCACAGAACCCCTTGCGCGCCTTCGGCGAGGCGCGCCGGGCGGAGCGCCGTCGGCGCAGCGCCTGGCTGCTGCTCGGTCCGCTGGCCGAGCCGCGCCAGCGCGAGCTGCCGGCGCCCCTGGCCTGGAGCCTCGGCGCCTTCTCCCTGGTGGAGGTCGTGGCCGGTCTCCCCATGCGGCTGCTGCGGCTCCCCTTCGCGCCCCGGACCGACGAGGCAGTGGCCGTGCACGCGCGCCACTACCTGGCACTGCATCCCCGAGGCCAGCAGGCGGAGGGCGTGCGCAGCTGGCTGGTGAAGTACGAGATCGACCGCGGCAACGCCATCGCCGCCCACCGGCTGGCCGCGGAGGCCGGCGCCGACGCCCGGGAGCTGACCCGGCTGGAGGAGCAGGCGGCCGAGCAGATGCTCGAGACGGCGTTGCGCCAGAAGCGACCCGACGTGCGGGCGGCGTTGCTGCGCCAGGCGGCCAGCACCCACCCGCAGACCGAGGCCGGCCGCAGAGCCGGAACTCGGCTGCGCCAGGAGCTGGAGGAGGCCACCACCCAGCGCATCCGCATCTCGCGCGGCTTCCTGTTGGAGAACCCGGAGGTGGCGGGGCCCGCTGGACTCGGACTACGCGCGGAGCTGCTCGACGGCGAGCCGCGCAACGGCGAGTTGCACCCGGAGGGCGTGCTGCTGCTCGGCGGGCGCACCCTGGAGTTCGCGCTGCTCGAGGTGGACACGGACCCGGATGCAGCGCCGCGGCGGGTGCGACGCCGCGTCTCGGAGGAGCGCCTGGCGCGCATCGTCTCGCAGCTGGAGGAGGCGACGCTGCGCAACGCGCTCCTCGATCCAGACGCCGTCTTCGAGCCCGATGCGGACCGCGATCTGTTCTTCGAGCGGGCCCGCTTCGGTTTGGCGGACCGGCCCGACCTGCGAGCCACGGCCCAGTCGAGCTACGCCTTCCGGGGCATGCGGGAACGCTACGGCCTCGTGCGCCGGCGTGAGAGCATCCTGCCGGTGGAGCTGGTCATCCAGGGCTCCTTCCCGGACCTCGGCCTGGGCGCCTTCCCGCGCGTGCCCCTGCCGCGACCGACCCCGGACGCGATCCTGTACCGCTAGAGCGGGCGCCCGCGTAGGCAGCGTCGAGCAGCTCGATGGGATGCACCACGCGCGCCCGCAGACCAGCGCGGCGTACGCCCGCCTCGAGCTGCATCATGCAACCGGGGTTTCCGGTCGCGATCACGTCCGGGTCGGCGGCCGCCAGCGCGCGCATCTTGCGCTCCAGCACCGCCCGCGACATGGCCGGCTGGGTCAGGTTGTAGGTGCCAGCGGCGCCGCAGCAGCTGGTCGGGTCGTCGTGGTCCACCAGGACGAGGCCGGGGATCGCTGCCAGCAGACGACGCGGGGCCTCCGCCACCCGCTGTCCGTGCACGAGATGACACGGGTCGTCGTAGCACACGCGCGCCTCGACCCGACCGGGCGGCGGACGCAGGCCGGCCCCGTCGAGCCACTCGGAGACGTCCTTCACGGAGCCGGCGAAACCCGCTCCGCCCTCCACGTCCCACTCGCCCGCCTCGCGCATGGCCGCTCCGCAGCCCGCCGCGTTCACCACCACTGCGTCCACGCCGGCGATGCCGAAGGCTTCTACGTTGCGGCGCGCCAGGGCGCGGGCAAACTGCGGGTCGCCGGCGTGGGCGTGCAGTGCACCGCAGCAGCCCTGATCGCGCGGCACCACCACCTCGAAGCCGTTGTGGGCCAGCACTCGCGCCGTCGCCGCGTTCACGCGCCCGAAGATCTCCCGCATCACGCAGCCGACGAAGAGCCCCACCCGGCCGCGGCGCGGAGGATCGGCGGCCACCCGCGCGGGAAGTCGGCGGCGCTCCTGGCGCGGCGGGACTCGGGGCAGGAGCTGCTGGGCGTCGCGCAGGGCGCGGGGCAGCAGGGGCCGCGCCAGCCGGTCGAGGCCCAGGCGCTGGGCGATGGCGAGCACCTGCACGGCGAGGCGCAGCCTCCTGGGTCGGGCCACGACGCTGCGCAGGGCGAGACGCTCCAGACTTCGAGCCGGGCCGCGTCGCAGCCCCGCGCCCTCCACCTCGGCGCGGGTCAGCTCGAGCAGGCGGCCGAAGCGCACGCCGGAGGGGCAGGCGGTCTCGCAGGCGCGGCAGCCGAGACACAGCCATGCCTCCTCGGCCAGCACGTCGTCGAAGGGGATGCGACCCTCGGCGACACCTCGCATCAGGAGGATGCGCCCGCGGGGCGACGAGATCTCGCGCCCGGTCTCCCGGTAGGTGGGGCAGGCCGGCAGACACAGCCCGCAGTGGACGCAGTCGAGCGTGCCGGCGTACAACCCGGCCAGAGGAGTTTCCGGCCTGGGTGCCTCGGGAGGCGACATCACAGCCCTGCCACGAAGCGGCCGGGGTTGAGTACGCCGTCGGGGTCGAAGCGCTGCTTGAGCGCTCGCAGGAGTGGCAGGCTCTCGGAGGCGTTACCGAAGACGTCGCGCGCCTCGCGGGCCCAGATCGGCGCCGACTCCAGCACGAAGTCGCCGGCGCCGGCGGCCGCTGCCCGGCGGGCGGCCCGCCAGGCCGCGTCCACGCACGTCTCGTCGGCCCGATCCGGCAGCGGGAAACGCGCCAGCAGCAGCCCGGTGGCGGTGTGGGCGATCACGCCGGCGCCGGCGGCCAGCAGCTCGGCGGCCGCCGCGGCGAAGCGAGCGGGAAGCGCCGAGACCCGGAAGCGGAGCAGGGGCTCGTCCGCCACGTCGCCGTGCAGATCCCGCAGCCGCTCGACGGCACCCCGACTCGCAGGCCGAGCCGCGAGCTTCTCGGCCAGCCGGGTGGCCTCCCCCTCCACCACGGGGGTGTCGCCGGCCAGCTCCACGAGCAGCAGCAAGCCCTCGCCCGGAGCGTGGGCGGGCTCCAGCACCGGGGCGAGGCTCCCATCCACCAGCGCCGCCACCCGGACGCCCGGGCGCAGGGCGACGGCCACCGCCGCCTCGACGGCGGCCTCGAGGGCCGGGGCCGGGATCAGCAGCTCCGCCGTGCGCTCCGGAAGCGGACGCAGCCGCACCCAGGCCGCCTCGATCACGCCGAGCGTGCCGAGCGCTCCCACGTGCAGCTTGACCAGGTCGTAGCCCGTCACGTTCTTCACCACGCGGCCTCCGCAGCGCGTGCGCGTCCCGTCGCCGAGCACCACGTCGAGCCCGAGCACGGCGTCCCGCGGGCGCCCGAAGCCCGCGTGCTGCGGCCCGACGGCCGCGGCGGCCAGCGTCCCGCCCAGGGTGGCTCGCGCCCCCGGTGGATCGAAGGGCAGCTCCCAGCCCGCCTCGCAGATCGCCTCGCGCAGGACCCCGAGCGGCGTGCCGGCCCGGGCCCGCAGCACGCCCTCGTCCGGCTCGTACTCGTCGATCCCGGCCAGGCCCTCGGTGGAGAGCAGCACGTGGCCGGTGCGCGGCAGGTTCCCCAGCCCGAGGCGGCTTCCACCGCCGCGCACCAGGGCCGCCAGACCCCGGGACGCCAGCGCTCGCAGGCTCGCGGCGAGCGCCGCGCCCTCGGCGGGCCGCAGGGTGACCGGGAGGTCGAGCCCCTCGCAGGCCAGCGGCGCATGCTCCCGGAACGCGTCCGGCCCTACGGCATTGCGCAGCGCTTGCCGCGCCCCGGCGTCCAGCATCACGCGCCTCAGCCGAAGGGCACGCGGTCGTAGCCGCGGGCCTTCGGGTTCGACTCCATGCAGAAGCGCGTGGTCGGGAAGATCTTGCCCGGGTTGCAGACCCCATCGGGATCGAAGGCGGCGCGCAGCCGGCGCATGGCGTCGAGGTCCTCCTCGCCGAAGAGCAGGCCCAGGAAGTCGCGCTTCTCGGTGCCGATCCCGTGCTCCCCGGTGATGACGCCGCCGGCCTCGACGCAGGTCTGGAGGATCTCCGCCCCCGCGGCCAGCACGCGGCGCAGCTCGTCGGCGTCTCGCCGGTCGAAGGAGATGTTGGGATGCAGGTTGCCGTCGCCTGCGTGGAAGACGTTGGAGAGACGCAGTCCGTGGCGGTCGCCGATCTCGCACACCCGCTCCAGGACCTCGGGGAGCTTGCGGCGCGGCACCACCGCGTCGTGCACGTAGAGGTCCGGTGCGAGCCGGCCCATGGCCCCGAATGCCCCCTTGCGGGCGCGCCAGAAGCGCTGCCGCTCGGCATCGTCCCGCGCCACCTCCACCGCGCTGGCGCCCTGCTCCCGGGCGATACGACGCACGCGCTGCATCTGGCGCGGCAGGGCCGCGGCGGGCCCGTCCAGCTCCACGAGCAGCACGGCTCCCGCGTCCCGGGGCAGCCCGGCGGCATAGACGCTCGCCTCCACCGCCTCGATGGTCCGACGATCCAGGATCTCGAGGGCGGAGGGCAGCAGGCCGGCGCGGATCACGTGGGTGACGGCCTGACAAGCGGAGACCACGTCGGGGAAGATCCCGAGCAGCGTCTCCACGGACTCGGGCAGGGCAACGAGCCGCACCGTCACCTCCGTCACCACCCCGAGCGTCCCTTCGCTGCCCACCAGGGCGCCCACCAGGTCGTAGCCGACGGGCCAGCCGGTGGGGGAGCCGAGGCGCACGCGCTCGCCGTCGGGCAGCACCAGCTCCAGGGCCAGCACGTGGTTCGTGGTGGTGCCGTACTTGAGGGTGTGGGGCCCTCCCGAGTTCTCGGCAACGTTGCCACCGATGGTGCAGGCCGCCTGGCTGGAAGGGTCCGGCGCATAGAACAGACCGAAGGGCGCCGCCCGCTTCGAGAGCTCCGCATTGACGACCCCGGGCTGCACCACGGCGATGCGATTGCTTGCGTCGATCTCGAGCACCCGATCCATGCGCGAACACTCGATCACCACGGCTCCGTCCAGGGCCAGCGCGCCCCCGGAGAGGCCGGTGCCCGCTCCGCGCGGCACGAAGGGAACCCCCACGCGTCGGCAGGCGCGCACCACGCGCGACACCTCCTCGGCATCGCGGGGGAACACGACGGCCCCCGGCTGGGCCGTGTGCAGCGTCAGCGCGTCGCACTCCCAGGGGAGGAGCTGCTCGGGGCGGGTCACGCAACGCTCGGCCCCGAGGACGTCGCACAGCGCGGCGTGGAGCTCTGCTTGTCGGCCAGCGGTCACGAACGAAACGCCTCCCCGGTCGCCCCGGGTCAGGCCATCAGGCGAGGCCGAGGCGCTCGAGCGCTTCCTCGTCGAGACCGAGATGGTGCCCGACCTCGTGCCTCATCGTGATCTGGATCTGCTCGATCAGGTCGTCGCGGTCGCGGCAGACCTTCTCCAGGTTCTTCTTGAACAGGAAGATCCGGTTCAGGTCGCGCGGCTGGTCGGTCACGGCGGCCTCCGTGCGCGGCACGCCCAGGAAGAGGCCCAGGATCTGGGGAGAGAGGTTCTCGCGCTGCATGAGCTCGACGGAGGGGTAGTCCTCGATCAGGATCGGGATGTTCTCCACGTGCTCGCGCAACGAGCGCGGCAGGTTGCGCAGGGCCTCATCGGCGGCGGTCTCGAACGCGGCTTCGTCGATGACGGCGGGAATCGGATAGTGGTCGGGCTCCAGGGCGTTCGCCTGGGCCAGGGCCCGGGCCGCCCCCCGCTCGTCGCCGAGCCGCTCGAGCACGAGCCCGAGGTAGTGGACCGCGTGGGCCGACTCCGGATCCAGCGTCACGGCCCGCTCGAGCTGGCGCCGCGCCTCCTCGAAGCGACCGAGCTCGAAGAGGAGCTGACCCTCGAAGGCGCGCGGCGAGGATTGCTCGCCCCCGGCCTTGAGGGCGCGCCGCACCAGGAAGAGCGCCCCTTCCAGGTCGTCCTGGTAGAAGAACGCCTTCGACTTGAGATAGTGGACCTCGCTCTCGGTGGAGCGATCCAGGCGAGGCAGCTCCTCCCCACCGGACAGCAGCTGGTCGCACTGCTCCACGGCCTGCTCGAGGGCGCCGTACTCCTCCACGAGCAGCTCGATCCGGTTCAGGTGGGCGGGGACGTACTTCGGGTCCGCCTTGGTAGCCAGCTCGAACTCGGCCAGGGACTCGTCGATCTTGCCTTCGTCCCACAGGATCTCGCCGCGGCCGTTGTGAGCCTCGGCGCCGTCGGGACGGGCCTTCAGGGCGCGGTCGAGCCAGTCGAGCGCCTCCTGGGTGCGCCCGACGTGATTGGCATCCATGGCGCGGTCGAGACAATCCCAGTAGCGGTCCGGGTCCTTGTCGTTCATGGATCCTTCGCTGGGGAGGCGGACGGGGGGCCCAGCCTCGGAACCGCCGAATCATAGCAGAAGGCCGCGCGCCGGATCCCCACCTGCATCCCTCGGAGCGATCGCGTAACTACTTGATATCCGTGCTTATTTCAAAGTCTCGCAAGACGGTCCCGCGCGGCGGAAGGGCCCGGATCGCTGGCGCTTTCGGGCCTCATCCCCAAAGGGAAGGGTGACGCGCCCGGCGGCTGGCCGCGGCCAGCGGACCCGCCAGCGGGGCTCAGCCCCGGGGGCGCCGGCGCCGGCACAGGGCGGCGGTAGCGAGGCCCGCCGCGAAGAGCAGTGCTGCGCCGGGCTCGGGGACGGCGGGCGCGGGCGGCTCGGGGTCGGGCCCGGGGTCGCTGCCACCGTCCGAATCCCCTTCGTCCGGCTCGTCGCCAGCCACAACCGCGTCGGAGTCGCCGTGGGTCCACCAGAAGACGACCGGCCCGCCTCCGCCCTCGACCCGCACTCCGACCGGATCGTTCCGCCAGGACGCGGGGGCATCGCCGGAGACCGGGCCCCAGACCGGGCCGCCGTCCGGCGGGCCGGAGTTCACGCTGGGGCCGAGCGCTCCGCCGGAGGTGCCGCGCGGCAGGCCCGCCAGGACGGGCGGGGAGCCGCCGTCCCGCGCGGAGCCGGAGACGGACCGGGACGCCGGAGGAGGCACCACCACCAGCTTCTCGCCGCCTGCCACGACGGTAGTCGCCGGGGCCGGAGCGAAGCTCGAACCTCCGCCGTCCCCGGAGCCTGCGCACAGGGTCCACAGCAGTGCGATCAGCACGGCCGCCGCGATCAGCGCGACGGCAAGGAAGCGGCGGCGTCCATGGCGCGAGGCCGCGCCGAGGGCACCGGCACCGACGAGGGCGACGCCGAGCAGGATGGCCAGGTGGCGACGGGGCCCGGGAGCCGCGTCGGAGTCCGTGGCCGTGGAAGCCGGCCCTGCGTCCGCCGAAGCCAGGGTGAGCGGGGCGGACGCGAAGGAGCGGGTCTCGACGCTCTGCACCTGGACCGCCAGCGGCAGGGGCGGCTGGCCAGGGGAGGACGCCTCGGAAGCGGAGTGTGCGGGAGCGGCGGCCAGCACCGCGTCGGGCGTCGTGTGGTGGGCGACGAGCACGACCGCGCTGATCGCCGCAGCGAGCACGAGGAGGCCCGCGAGCAGTGTGCCGTTCCCAGAGAGTCGGTTCCTCATCTCCAGTCTCCACCTCGGGGCCCCATCCCGAAGCCCTCTCCCCCCGTGTGCAGGCCCGCCGGGCGCGCCCGCCGGGTCGTTTTGCAAGGCCCGGGCCAACCGCCGGGCCATGGAAACCCATAGGAAATCAAGAGCTTGGGTCCGCGGAGCCGGGTGGGGAGCGGGCCCTTCCGGCGCAGGCCTGCTGCCAATGGGAAGCGGTCTGCCCCCGCCACCGCCCTCGCGCAATTTCTTGCACAGGGCGCGGTAGGCTCTGGAAGCGGCACGCGGAGTGCCGCGGGACCGGGGGATCGACCATGCCCGTCGCCGACTTCTCCCTCGCCGGCAAGGTCGCCATCGTGACCGGCGGCAGCCGCGGCATTGGACGCTCCATCGCCCTGGGCCTCGCCGAGCACGGGGCCGACGTGGCCATCGCGGCGCGCAAGCCGGAAGCGCTGGCCGAAGCGGTGGAAGGCGTGCGCAAGGCCGGCCGTCGCGCGGTCGGCGTGCCCACCAACGTGCGCCGCATGGAGGACCTGCGCGGCCTCGTGGAGGAGACGAAGCGCCAGCTCGGGCGCCTCGACATCCTGGTGAACAACGCCGCGACGAATCCGGTCTACGGACCGATCCAGGAGATCGACGAGCGGGCCTGGGACGTGATCATGAACACCAACCTGAAGTCCGTCCACTTCCTGAGCGTTCTGGCCCGCACCGCCATGCTCGAGCACGGAGAAGGCGGGAGCATCGTCAACGTGAGCTCGATCGGCGGAATCATGGCGTCGCACGTGATCGGCGCCTACTCCGTCTCGAAGGCGGCCCTCATCATGCTGACGCAGGTGCAGGCCAAGACCTGGGGACGCGACGGCATCCGGGTGAACTGCATCGCTCCGGGGCTCGTCAAGACGGATTTCGCGCGCGCGCTCTGGGAGGACGATGCGATCCTCTCCCATGCGGTGGCCGAGGCCGCCCTGGCGCGCATCGGGGCGCCGGACGAGATGGCGGGCGCGGTCGTGTACCTGGCGAGCCCCGCCGCCGCCTTCGTGACCGGCCAGACGCTCGTGCTCGACGGCGGCCGCCGGCTCTAGGCGGCTCTCCCGCCGTCGCGAGGAACCCGGCCCCATGAGCCCGAAGCCTTCCGACCCGCGCGACGCTCCGGACCCGTCCCCCGACGCCGAGGAGAGCGAGAACCTGGCGCGCATCCGGGCCAGCGCCAGCCACCAGCGGGCGGACCGGGACCTGGCGCTACTGGCCCGGGACGAGCTGCGGCCGGTGCGCCTGCAGCTCGAATACCTGAAGCCCCAGCTCATCCTGGAGGATCTGGGGGTCCGCCACGCGATCGTCGTCTTCGGGAGCACCCGGTTGGTGGATCCCGACGCAGCGCGACGCCGTCTGGAACGGGCCCGCGAACGGCTGGCTCGCGCTCCCGACGACCCGGTCCTGCTGCGCGCCGTCGCCGTGGCCGAGCGTCTGCTCTCCCGCAGCCATTACTACGAGATCGCGCGCGAGTTCGGGCAGCTGGTGGGGCGCGCGGGGCGGGGGCCAACCGACAACCGGGTCGTCGTGATGACCGGGGGCGGTCCGGGCCTCATGGAAGCCGCGAACCGCGGCGCGTGGGACGTGGGCGCGGCCTCCGTGGGCCTCAACATCACGCTGCCCCGGGAGCAGCGTCCCAACCCCTACCTGTCACCGGCTCTGAGCTTCCAGTTCCGCTACTTCGCCCTGCGCAAGATGCACTTCATGCTGCGGGCGCGGGCGCTCGTGGCCTTCCCCGGTGGCTACGGCACCTTCGACGAGATCTTCGAGACCCTCACCCTGGTCCAGACGGGCAAGCGGGAGCGCCTCCCGGTGATCCTGGTGGGCGAGGAGTACTGGCGCCGGGCGGTGGACTTCGACTTCCTGGCCTCGGAGGGCATGGTCGACGCAGGCGACCTCGAGCTCTTCAGTTTCGCCGAGTCGGCGACCGAGATCTGGAGCGCCATCCTGCGCTGGTACGAGGACGCCGGCCGCTCGATCCTGGAGTGAGCGTCCTAGCCGAGCGAGAGCCACAGGCGCAGCAGGTGGCGTCGCCGGCCGGTCTCCGGATGGTCCTGATAGGCCGTGCGGGCATGCAGCACCACGTGATTGGAGACGAGCTGGACGTCGCCGGGCTCGAATTGCATGTCGAGACGCAGCTCCGGCGAGCTCGCGATCTCCTCGTAGAGATCGAGCAGCATGCGCTCCTCCGGGCTGAAGCGGGGCACCTCCGGGTGCCGCTCGACGGACCGGAAGTAGTCGCTGTGGTAGAAGGTGCGCAGCCGGCCCGCGCCGAAACGGCACGGGGGCACGGGCAGGTAGGGGCGGCGGCCCTCGCCCTGCTCGTTGCGGGTGTCGAGCAGGAAGGGCTCGTAGAGCCGATCCACCAGGTCGGGGCGCCGGGCCAGGAGCTCGTTGTAGACCGAGACCGAGCTCACGATGCGGCTCGCGCCGCCCGTCCTGGGCGTACGCAGACACAGCAGCCCCACCGCGTCCGCCAGATCGCAGTGCCAGGCAATGTCGCCGGCGGTGCGGTAGCGCCGCACGTGGGGGTGGCTCGCCTCCTCCCCGGTGTCGGTCACGTGGCCGAGCAGCTCGCCGGCGGGGTTCTGGGCACCGGGCGTTCCCAGGTGCTGCCCCAGTCCCCAGAAGACGAGCGACGCGTCTTCGTCCCCCCAGCGCTCCACCGGGAGCCCGCGCACCAGCAGGAAGCCGCGTCCCTCCGCGAGCTCGCGGCTCCAGTCCTCGATGCGGGGCGCAAGCGTCGGCAGGGGAAAGTGCTCGCGCCGCACGTCGCCCAGACGCAGGCCCCGGACGCGCACGGCCTGGCGCGCCGCCTCGAGCTCCTCGATATCCGCGGCCGAGAGCGGGAAAATCCAGTCGGTCTGCCGCGCCAGCTCGGCGCCCCGCCAGGCGACCGGCCCGCCCAGCGGCTCGCGCGCGATCCCCTCGTGATCGCGCTTGAAGTAGTGCAGGGCCTGGGCCGCAAAGCTCAGGTACGCGTCGGCCATCGGCTCGGGAGTCTAACGGGCCCGCCGCCCGACGCGTCCCGCCCCTGGCAGTGGCCTCGTCAAGGCCGCCACGCGGGCGAGCGGGGGCTAGGAGCGGGCATTCCGGCGCGCAACAGCGCCTCGCACTCCTCGGCGGGCAGGGGACGGCTGAAGGCGAAGCCCTGGATCTCGTCGCAGCCGTGGTCCCGCAGGAACTCCCACTCCTCCTCGCTCTCCACTCCCTCTGCAACGACCCGCAGCCCGAGGCTCCACGCCAGCGAGATGATGGCGACGGTGAGACTGCGCGCGGTCTCGTCGCTGGAGAGGTCCTTCACGAAGGCGCGGTCGATCTTGATGCAGTCGATCGGGAGCTGCCGCAGGTACTGGAGTGAGGAATAACCGGTTCCGAAGTCGTCCACCGCGACGCTGAGACCCCGATCGCGCAGGGCCCGCAGCGTGGCGGTGGCCGTGGACTCCTCCAGCAGGCATCCCTCGGTGATCTCCAGCTCGATCTCCTCGGGCCGGGCGCCTGCTTCGTGGATGGTGGAGATCACGGAACGCACGAAGTCGGGGCTACGGAACTGCCGGGGCGAAACATTGACGGCCACTCGTCCCGGCGCGATGCCCTGCCGACGCCAGGCGGCGATCTGGGCGGAGGCGGTCCGGAGCGCCCAGCGGCCGATGGGAACGATCAGGTCGCTGTTCTCGGCGATCGGCACGAACTGGCTCGGCGGGACGGCTCCGAGCTCGGGATCGTTCCAGCGGATCAGCGCCTCGACCCCCGTCACGCGCCGGGTGCCGGCGTCCACCTTCGGCTGATAGTGGAGCGTCAGGTGATCCTGCTGCAACGCCCCGCGCAGGCGGGTCTCCAGGATCAGTGTCGCATAGGCCTCCCGATTCCGACTCTCCGCGTGGAACTGGTAGTGGTTGCGGCTGCGATCCTTGGCGTGGTGCATGGCCTCCACGGCCTGCTGCAACAGGACTTCGGCATTGGACCCGTCGCCCGGGCCGATCGCGATCCCGATCGATGCCGTGACGACGGTGGGTTGATCGTCGATCCGGAAGGGACGCGCGATCGCATCGAGAATGCGCCGCGACGCGAGGGCGGCGGCGCTCTCGCTCGACAGTTCGGGGATCAGGATCGTGAACTCGTCGCCGGAGACGCGGGCGAGGGTGGGCAGCGAAGCGCCGTCGGATACCTCGGAGAGCCATGCCTCCACCGAGGCCGTCAGGCGCTGCGCCACGCCCCGCAGCACCTCGTCGCCGGCGAAGCGGCCGAAGGCCTCGTTGATGCGGCGGAAGCCGTCGAGACCCAGGTGCAGGACGGCAAACGGGCTCGGGCGTCGCGACGCGCGTGCCACCATGCGCCTCAGGGTGTCCTCCAGGAGCGCCCGGCTGGCGAGACCCGTCAGGCGGTCCAGCTGGAAGCCGGCTACCGCTTGCTGCCGTCCTTCCCGAGCGCGGCGGTCGATGGAGACGCCACGCACGCCGAGCACCTCGCCGTCTTCGTCCAGGACGAGATTGGCACGGGAATCGAGCGGCCGTGGGGCGGCGTCCGCCGCGACCACGCGGTGGTCGAGGGCCAGGGGCGGCCCTCCCTCCAGCATGGCGCGCCACGCGTCGGCGAAGGCGAGGCGGTCCTCCGGATGGATGCGATCCTGCACCTCCGTCAGGAACGGCCGCTCGCGCTTCGAGCCGAAGCCGAGCAGATTTCGCGCCGGCTCGGACAGGCTGAAGCGCCCGGTCGCGAGGTCGAACTCCCAGGTCCCGAGACCGGCCAGGCGGTGGACCTCAGCGACCCGCTGCGCCATCTCCTGCTGGGTGCGCCGCTCATGGGCCGTGCGCAGCAGCGCCCGCAGCCGGTGGGGGAACAACGGGCCGTCCGGCGCCCCGACCTCCGCGGCCCCGGCACGCAGCAGGGCATCGAGGACCTCGGCGTCGGTGGAGCTCGTCGCCACGGCGATCGGCACGCCCTCCCCGCAGCGTTCGCGCAGCTGCTCCACGAGGGCGGGCCCCGCCGGGCCGCCCTCCGCGTCCGCGACCACGACGAGCTCGAGCGCGGCGTCGAGCCGCTCGCGAGGGGTGGGGACGCGGGCGGCCTCCCGCACCGCGAGGCCCTCCCGCTCCAGGAGCCGGCGCAGGAGACGGCGCGCCGCCGGGGCCCCGCCCACCACCAGGGCGGAGGGTCGCTTGGAGCTGCGCTCCTCGGGATCCGCCACACCCTACGGTTCGGCCTGGCACGGGGGACCCTGAAGGGGCGGGATCCGGAGCTGGCCCGCAGGAGGCTGGGCGTGGCCGGGAACCCCTTCCGGGAGAGGGTGAACCGGCCCTAGACGATCCCCCGCTCGGCCAGGCGCGCGAGCTCGCCCGAGCCCAGGCCGATCTCCGCGAAGACCTCGGCGTTGTGCTCGCCCAGGGCGGGAGCCAGAGCCCGCAGCCGGGGCTCCGCGTCCGAGAACCGCAGCGGATTGCCGTGGAAGACGACCTCCCCGAGCTGCGGGTGGCGGTGGCGCTCGAGCATGCCGCGGGCCTGGAGCTGCGGATCGTCCGCCAGCTCGTCCGGGCTCGCCACCCGGGCGCAGGGGAGATCGGCGCCCTGCGGCCCGAGCGCCGCCAGCACCTCGGCACAGCTCTGCTCGCGCACCCAGTCCGCCACGATCCCGTTGATCTCCCGCCGGTTCGCGGCACGCCCGCGGTGGCTGCGGAAACGCTCGTCGGCGGCCAGCTGCCGGCGACCCATCGCATCGCACAGCGCCCGGAACAGCTTGTTGCTGGCGGTCCCGATCACCACCCAGCCGTCGCGGGCCTGGAAACAGTCGTAGGGCGCCGTGAACGGGTGCTGGTTCCCGGTCCGCTCGGCGCGCATCCCCAGTCCCTGGGCGATGCTGACCCAGGAGTCGGTGATGGCGAAGATGGCGTCCTGGTTGGAGAGGTCGAGCACGCGCCCGCGGCCAGTCCGGTCGCGCTCGCGCAGGGCCGCCACCACGCCGAGGGCCAGGTAGAGGCCCCCCACGAAGTCGGCGAGGGCGCCACCGCCCCGCACCGGTGGGCCGTCGGGAAAGCCGGTCATGCCCATGAAGCCGCCGCTCGCCTGGGCCACGATGTCGTAGGAGGCCTGGCCCGCGCGGGGCCCGGTAGCGCCGAAGCCCGAGAGCGAGGCCACCACCAGGCGCGCATTGGCGGTCTGGAGCACGTCGGGGCCGAGCCCCTGGGCGGCCAGCCAGCCGCTGCGGAAGTTCTCCACCACCGCATCGGCGCGGAGCGCGAGGCGCAGGAAGACCTCGCGCCCCTCGGGTCGCCGCACGTCCAGGGTCACCGAGCGCTTGCCGCGGTTGGTGTTCTGGAACGAGAGGGAGGTGTGCCCCTTCTGCGAGGGGCCGTAGCGGTAGTCGTCGCCGCTGCCAGGGCGCTCCACCTTGACGACGTCGGCGCCGAGGTCGGCCAGGATGGCCGTCGCAAAGGGACCTGCCACCACGCGCGTGAGATCGAGGATGCGGACTCCGTCGAGGACGCGACCGGACACGGCCGGGCAACTTAGCAGCTCTCGGGGACGTTTCTTGACGAATCGACTTTCTTGGAGCTACTACCCCTGGCCAGGCGTTCCCCGCGGAGAAGTCCACCGTCGAGAACGTCCCCACAGGAGTCGACCCGTGCCCCGTATCGCGAGCCTGTTTCTCCTCTGCGTCCTCGGCGTGGCCTTCTCCGCCGCGGCCGAGCCCTATGCCGTGGGAAGCCGCCTCCCCGCCCTCACCCTGCCCGACCAGCACGGCGAGGCCCGGCGCGTGGACGAGTCCACGCGCGTGGTGCTCTTCAGCCGGGAGATGAAGGGGGGTGGTGTGATCCGCAAGGCCCTCGAAGTGGACGGGCCGGCGCTCCTCGAAGGCGCCGGGGCCGTCTACGTGGCCGACGTGAGCCGCATGCCCGGGATCATCCGCAGCGTGATCGCCAAGCCGCGCATGCGGCGCCGCCCCTACCCCATGCTGCTGGACGAGGAGGGCTCTGCCAGCGCCGACTTCCCGGCCCGCGAGGGCCAGGCGACCCTGCTGCGACTCGAGGGGCTGCGGGTGACCGGTGTGCAGTACTTCGACTCGCCTGAGGCGCTTCGCCAGGCGCTGGCCGGCGGAGGGGAACGTTCCGGAACGTCCCCCTCCGGTCGCCCGAGCACCGGGTTGGTGCTAGAACCCTGCTCGACCTCGATCCCGGGGGGAAGCCGAGGATGAGCGCGATCGATGGCTACCTCCGCAACAACGCGAAGTATGCGGCCAGTTTCTCCAAGGGGGACCTGCCACTGCCTCCGGCCAAGAAGATTGCGATCGTCGCGTGCATGGATGCTCGCCTGGAAATGGGTTCCCTGCTCGGCCTGAAGGAGGGGGAAGCTCACGTGATCCGAAACGCTGGAGGCGTCGTCACGGACGACGTGATCCGTTCGCTCACGATCTCCCAGCGCCTGCTGGAGACCCGCGAGATCATGCTGATCCACCACACGGATTGTGGAATGCTGACCTTCACGGACGCCGACTTGAAGCAGGCGATCGAGAAGGAAACCGGAATCCGACCGCCCTTCGCCATGGAGACGTTCTCCGAACTCGAGGGCGACGTCCGGCAATCGATCGCGCGCATCCAGGCAAGCCCGTTCGTGGTGCACAAGGACAGGATCCGTGGCTTCGTGTACGAGGTCGAGACAGGGCGTTTGCGCGAGGTGAAGTAGGCAGACTCGGAGGCAGGCGGCCTTCCGGAGCCTGGGGCGGCAGGATTTGTTCTTCCAGTCTACACTTCGCGTCGCCCTCGCGCTGCCGTGGTGGGTCGGCCCGGTCGCTGTGAGTGCGGGGTTCCTGCCCTTCACCTTCTATGTGGGCGGGAGGTTCCCGGGCGAGTTCCTGCTGCGTCCGCTCAGCCTGGGCACGGAGCAGGGCGTCGGCACCTGGTGGTCGGGTATCCTGCTGCTGCTCCTGGCCCTCCTGGCGAGATCCGTTGCGGGAGGCCTGCGCAGCCGAGATCCGATGGCGGCCCGCGGGCTCGGGGGTCTCGCCCTGGTGGGCCTGCTGCTGTTCGCGGACGAGATCGGCTCGGTGCACGAGCGTGCCGAGCTCATCGTTCCCCTGCCGGGCGAGCTGGCGTTGCTTCCCTTCGCCCTCGGCGGTGGCCTGCTCGTCGCCTACAGCGTCTTGCTGCTGGCTCGGCGGCGCGAAGGCACCGGTGGGGCCCATTGGCTGGTGTGCGCGGCCTTTGGGCTCTTTGCGGTGGTCTACCTGCTCGAGCGCGCGGAGCACGAGCTCGTCTGGGCTCCGGGCCCGGGACGTGCCCTCCGCCTGGCGCTGGAAGAGGGTCTGGAGCTCGCCGGCATGCTGCTGCTGATCGGCGCCGTGGTCCGGGTGCAGCGCTCGGCCGGCGTCTTCCGAGGGAACCTCGCCACCCTGCTGCCATCCCGGGAAGCGCTGCTCTGGCTGACTCGGATCTGCGTGGTCGCGTCCCTGCCGGCCCTGGCGCTGCGTTCCATGTGGAGCGCCGAGCAGCTGCGCATTCCGGACAGGGGGGACTTCGGAACGATGATCCCGGTGGCGCTCCTGATTGTCGCCGCCCTGCTGTCGGTGCGGGCGGGAATCCTGGATCGGCGTCACCGGACGGCGTGGTCGGCGCTCGCCGCGGCGTCCATCCTGGCCTCGATCGACCTGCAGTGCCACCTCGCACACTACCTCTGGCACCAGTGGCCCGAGTTCCGGTGGCGGAGCGACTTCGGCCTGCTCTGGTCGACACCGTTGCTGATCCTGGCCGCGCTCCAAGTCCTTCCCCGCTCGGCGCTGGGCGGGCTGGCTCTCGGGTACCTGCTGGTGGTCGCCACGGTGCTCGCCGACGCGGCGCTCCTGGCCCTGGTCACTCCCTACCCGATCGCCTTCGGCCTGATCTATGCGGTGACCCGGGCGGACACAGCGGCTGGCGCGGGCGGGCCCGCGGTGGAGCTTAGCGGCCCTGGGGAGCACGCAGGACGTCCGCCTGCCGCTTGACCTTTCGACCCGGGTCGGGCCCTAGGCGACCACCCGCGGCACGCGCCGCGCGAGGCTCGTCACGATCTCGTAGTTGATGGTGCCGAGCCTCTCGGCGAGCTCGTCGGCGGTCACCTCGGCATCCTCCTGGCGACCGATCAGCACCACCTCGTCGCCGAGGGCGACGCGGCCACGCAGCGCGGTCACGTCCACCAGGCTCTGGTCCATGGAGATGCGTCCGACCTGCGGGCAGCGCTGCCCGTGCACCAGCACCTCGAAGCGGTTGGAGAGGTTGCGGTGGAGCCCGTCCCCGTAGCCCACGGGAAGGGTGGCCACGAGCGTGGGCCGCCCGGTGTGGAAGCCGTGCCCGTAGCTCAGCCCGGTCCCCGCCGGGACCTCCTTCAGGAACGTGATGCGCGTCTTCCACTCGAGCACGGGCTCGAGCTCGGCGACGCGTGGGCTCGCCAGGGTGGCGGAGGGTCGCAGGCCGTAGACCGCGATGCCCGGGCGCGCTGCGTCGAAGACGGACTCCGGGAGATCGAAGAGCCCCGCGCTGTTGGCCAGGTGGTGCACCTCGATTCCAAGGCCCCGGGTCTTCTCGCGAAGCCCCCGAAAGACCTCGATCTGGCGCCTGGAGAACGTCTTGTCCTCCTCATCGGCGCGGGGAAAGTGGCTCATGAGACCCCGCACACGCAGCTCCGGATGACGTCGGCAGCGCTCCAGGAAGGCGGGCACCTCTTCGGGCGGGATGCCGACCCGCCCCATGCCCGTATCGACCTTCACGTGCACCGCCAGGCGCCGCCCGGCGCGGGACGCCTCCCGCGCCAGCGCCTCCACGAACTCCGGCGTACAGACCGCGGGCTCGAGCCCGTGGGCCGCGAAGCGCTCCGCCTCCTCGGGCAGCGCGGTGGACATCACCAGGAAGGCGGCCCGCACGCCCGCCTGGCGCAGCTCGATGGCCTCCGACGCATGAGCGACGCACAGGGTCTCGCAGCCGAGCTCCGCCAGGTGGCGACCGACGAGCGCCGCCCCGTGGCCGTAGGCGTTGGCCTTGACGGCGGGCCACACGGGGCGCCCCCCAGCCAGCTCACGCAGCAGCCGCAGGTTTCGCGTCAGGCGATCCAGGTGGATCACGGCGCGGGTCGGATGGCTCTCGTTCGAGTCCAGGTCAGGCCCCCCGAGGAATCCTGTCACCGCGCACATCGTTCCCCATCGGACGCGGGGCGGCCAGCGGATGGCTCCGATAAGCTGTCGGTCCCCGCTGGCGCGCAAGGAGGTGAAGCATGGCGATCCGCCGCAGCGAGCTGGACATCCCCACACCCGCCGGCCCCATGCCCGCGCACCTGGCCCGGCCCGAGGGTGCGGGTCCCTTCCCCGCGGTGGTCGTCCTGATGGAAGCCTTCGGCCTCCTGCCGCACATCGCGTCCGTTGCGGACCGGCTGGCAGGTGAGGGGTACCTGGCCGTCGCGCCGGACCTCTACCACCGCCAGGGATCCCGGCGCCGGGCCGGCTACGACGAGCTCGCCCAGGCGATCGCCCTGATGCAGAAGCTCGACGACGAGGAGTTCCTGGCCGACATGGCGGCGACCCTCGACTTCCTGGCGGCCCGGGACGACGTGGACGATTCCCGGATCGGCGTGACCGGCTTCTGCATGGGCGGGCGTCTGGCCTTCCTCACGGCCTGCGCCCTTCCGGGTCGCGTCGCCGCCGTGGCTCCCTTCTACGGCGGTGGGATCCCCAACCACCTGGACCGTGCCGGGGCGATCCGCGCGCCCCTGCTCCTCTTCTACGGCGACCGGGACGACTTCATCCCCATGGACCAGGTGCGACGCACCGAGGCCCGGCTGCGGGAGCTCGGCAAGGAGTTCGGGCTGGAGATCTACGCGGACGCCGGGCACGGCTTCCTGTGCGACGAACGCGCGTCCTACCACGCGCCGGCGGCGGCCGACGCCTGGCGCAAGCTCACGGCCTTCTTCGAGCGCCAGCTGAAGGGCTGAGAGCCTCCGTGGACCCCCGGGCCGCCCGCCGGCTGATCCTCGGGCGCGTCCGGCGGCGGCGGCTATCCGAGGAGCGCCCGGCGGCGTAGCATGCGGCCGGGGGGAAAGGAGCTCGGGTCATGAGCAGGAGTCGGGCAATCTCGGGGTTGATCGGATTGGGCGTGGCCTTGTGCGTCGGGTCGACGGCGTTTCCCGCGCCCGCGTCGGCTGCGGACACGGTGCTCCAGGTCGTCGCCGTGCGGGTCAATCCCGGCCAGCTGAACGCCTACCTCGCCCGCGTCCAGCAGCTCCAGGGCATCCTGAAGCGTCTCCGGGTGCAGGTGCCCGTGCGGGTCTGGCAGGCCACGCTGGCCGGCGACGCC
>JBFIML010000024.1:0-63738 GCA_041611735.1 Myxococcota bacterium
AGCTCGCGCCGGATCGCCTCCAGCTGCTGACGCAGCAGGTAGTCCCGCTGCGTCTTGCCCATCTCGCTCTGGACCTTCTCCTTGATCTCGGTTTCGATCCGGAGCGCCTGACGGGCCCGCTCCAGCTCACCCAGGACGAGTTTGAGGCGCGCCACCAGATCCGTCTCTTCGAGCAGCCTCTGCCTGCTCGCCACGTCCAGGTCGAGGTTGAAGGCGACCAGGTCCGACAGCTTGGACGGATCGTCCAGGTTGGCGGCCAGCACCTGCAGCTCGTCGGAGAGCCGTGAACTCTCCCCCACCAACGAGCCGAACAGCTGCGCCACGTTGCGCTGCAGCGCCGCGACCTCCACCGAGTCCGGGTCGCCGGTCTCCTCGAGACGTCGCACGCGCGCCTGGAGGAAGGCGCGTCCCGGCTCGAAATCCTCGATGCCAGCGCGCGCCACGCCCTGCACCAGCAGCCGATACGAATCATCGGGGAACTTGAGCATGCGCACGATGCGCAGCACCGTCCCCACCCGGTACACGTTGTCCGGCCCCGGGCTGCCCTCCACCTGTCCGCGCACCGCCGTGGCCAGCAGCAGGCGATCCGGCGTGACCAGCACGTGATCGATCAGGCGCTTGGAGCGGGCCGTGTTGACCAGCAGCGGCGAGACCAGGAACGGAAACAGGACCGTGTTCTTGAGCGGAAGCACGGGCAGGACCGCAGGAATCTCGGCGCGCGGCTCTCCTTCGCCGCGGCCGGAACCGACCTCGACCTCCGCCGCTGCGCGGCTGCGCCCGGGCTCCGGCTCGATCGGTTTGCGTTCGTCGCTCATGACGATCCCGCACCGCGTAGGTCCCCCCGCGGCGCTCAGCGGTCGATCTCGACGTGGCGGCGCGCAGGGAGCCGCTTGGGCAGGATGACCCGCAGGAACCCTTCCTCGAGGTGGGCCGCGACCTGGTCGCGCTCGAAGGGAATCGTGATGCGCACGACCCGCTCGAAGGGGCCGCAGGGGATCTCCATCTGGTGCAGGCGCTGGACGTCCGCCTCCGGGCGCGGCTTGCGCACCCCCTGGATGCGCAGCAGCTCCCCGTCCACGGTGACGCGGAGGTCGGTGCTGCGCACGCCGGCCAGCTCCGCGCGCACGACGATGGCCTTCTCCGTCTCGTAGACGTCGACGGCCGGCTGCCACCTGTCGCCGCGCAGCGGCTCCGAGAACTCCCCGAACCACTCCGCGAACGGATCGCGTCGTCTTCCCGATTCCACGTCCCCTGGGGAGCCTAGGCGTCCCCTTTCTCCTCCGTGTACTCGGCGTCGATCACGTCGCCGTCCTGCTTGCTGCCAGCGGCCTGCGCCTCGGGCCCGGAGCCCGCGTCCGGCTGTCCCGGCTGACGGTACAGCACCTCCGCAACCCGGTGAAGCTCCTGCTCCACGCGTTTTCGGGCCGCATCGATGCGGCCCGCATCGTCGCTCTCCAGATCCTTCTTCGCCTCGGCCAGCTCCTCCTGCACGCGCTTGCGATCCGCCTCGTCGAGCTTGTCGCCCTGCTCCCGCAGCGTCTTCTCCGCCCCGTAGATCATCGAGTCGAGCTGGTTCTTCTGCTCGATCCGCTCCCGCCAGGCGCGATCTTCGTCGGCGTGGGTTTCCGCGTCCTTCATCATGCCATCGATCTCGCTGCGCGAGAGGCCTCCGCTGCCCTCGATCCGGATCGACTGCTCCTTGCCGGTGGCTCGGTCCTTGGCGGACACCGCCAGGATGCCGTTCGCGTCGATGTCGAAGGTGACCTCGATCTGCGGCACGCCGCGCGGCGCCGTGGGGATCCCATCCAGGATGAAGCGACCGAGTTCCCGATTGTCCGCCGCCGTCTCCCGCTCGCCCTGGAGCACCCGGATCTCGACCTGGGGTTGGTTGTCGCTGGCGGTCGAGAAGGTCTGGCTGCGCCGGGTGGGAATCGTCGTGTTGCGCTCGATCAGCCGGGTCATGACGCCGCCCAGGGTCTCGATACCGAGTGAGAGGGGGGTCACGTCGAGCAGCAGGACGTCGCGCACCTCCCCGGTCAGCACGCCCGCCTGCACGGCGGCGCCCACGGCCACCACCTCGTCCGGGTTCACGCCCTTGTGCGGCTCCTTGCCGAAGAAATCGGTCACCCGCTTCTGCACGAGCGGCATGCGGGTCGAGCCGCCCACCAGGATCACCTCGTCGATGTCCGAAGGCGAGACGCCGGCGTCCGCGAGCGCCTGCTTGCACGGACCGAGCGTACGCTCCACCAGGTCCTCGACCAGCTGCTCGAGCTTGGCCCGCGTCAGCTTCAGGTTCATGTGCTTCGGGCCGGACTGGTCCGCCGTGATGAAGGGCAGGTTGATGTCCGTGGTCTGCGCGCTCGAGAGCTCGATCTTGGCCTTCTCGGCCGCCTCGCGCAGGCGCTGCATGGCCATCGGATCCCGGGACAAGTCGATGCCCTGGTCCTTCTTGAACTCGGCGACCAGGTACTCGATCACCCGCTGGTCCAGGTTGTCGCCGCCCAGATGGGTGTCGCCATTGGTGGCCTTCACCTCGACTACGTTCTCGCCCACCTCCAGGATGGAGATGTCGAAGGTGCCACCGCCGAAGTCGTAGACGGCGATCTTCTCGTCCTTCTGCTTGTCGAGCCCGTAGGCCAGCGCCGCCGCGGTGGGCTCGTTGATGATGCGTTTCACCTCGAGACCGGCGATGGTGCCGGCGTCCTTGGTGGCCTGCCGCTGCGCATCGTTGAAGTAGGCCGGCACCGTGATGACGGCGGCCTTGACCTCGCCGCCCAGGTGGGCCTCCGCGGCACGCTTGAGCTTCTGGAGGATCAACGCCGAGATCTCGGGCGGCGTCCAGGTCTTGTCGTCCACCTTGACCGAGGCGCGCGCCTCCTTGCCCTCGACCACGTCGTAGGGAACCAGCCGGATCTCCTCGGGGACCTCGGCCACGCGGCGGCCCATGAAGCGCTTGATCGAGTAGATGGTGCGCTTCGGGTTGGTCACCGCCTGGCGCCTGGCGGGCGCGCCCACCAGCCGCTGGTCGTCGTCCGTGAAGGCCACCACGGAGGGTGTGGTCCGGCTGCCCTCCTCGTTGGGGATCACCACGGGCTGGCCGCCCTCCATCACCGCCACCACCGAGTTCGTGGTGCCGAGGTCGATGCCGATCACCTTGCCCGAAGCCGCCATGGATGCCTCCCGCGGCGCCGCCGGGGCGCCAGACGGGCGAAACTTGGGGCCCGAGGGCCTTGTGTCAATGCCCGAAGCGGGAAAAGGCCGCGTGGGGGCGGGGGAATCAGCCGCGGTGCAGGTCCAGGGGGCGGCGCGCCCGCACCCGCACCTCGCGCGCCTGCTCCACGAGCCGGTCTCCGGCCGTCCAGACGCGCCCGAAGACCTCGACCCGCAGCACGTTCTCGCCGTCCAGAAGCCCGTAGAGCCGGCCCCAGGCTCCGTTCTCCCCGGTGGTCAGATCGTCGGTCACCTCGGCCCCGTTGAGAAGCGCCCGGAACGTCTCGCTGGCGGCCCGGCCGGGGGCGAAACGCACCAGCACCTCGAGGCCCTCGGGTCCCACGGTGGCACCCGCCAGGGGCGCCTCGACGCTGAGCAGCGAGGGACCTTCCGGCGGCAGCAGGGGCCCGCCGAAGGCCCAGGTGAGCAGCAGGACGCCGGCCAGCCACGGTGCGATCCGGAAGCGCCGGAGGCGCGACCTATCCAGACGAAGGACGCTCGGCATGGGTCCGGCTGTCCGCTTCTCCCCGAGGGGATCTCGGCCTCGATGTGACCAGCGTAACCCAGCCGGCCCACCCGCTGCGCCGAAGTCCGGCCCGGAGGGAGTAAGGCCTCGGAATCCCGAGGGATCCCCTTGGGCCAGGCCGCACTGCCGAGGTTATACTCGGCAGGCTCTGGCCACCGCGAGGGCCCTTGGAGAAGAGATGGCCGCATGAGTCGATTCGGGATCTGGATCGCGAACGGGATTCTGTTCGCGCTGTGCTGCTTCCTCGTTGCGAGCATCGTGAACGACGTGGTGGCGGAGTGGCTCGAGGAAGCGCCGGGGGCGCTGGCCTCCGCGCCGCCGCCTCCCGCCTCGCCGCCGCGCAGCTGGCAGGATCGCCAGGTCATCCTGACCCGCAACCTGTTCAACGTCTCCACCCTGGCGCCGGCGGCCCCGAGCGCGCCCGAGGAGGAGGAGCTCGAGGCCACCAAGCTTCCGGTCGAGCTGCGCGGCACGGTGGCCTCGGAGAACCCGGCCCTCGCCTGGGCCGCCGTGGAGGACACCCAGAACCGGCGCAACCTGGTGGTGCGCGTGAACGACCGCCTGCTGGATCGGGCGACCGTCGTGCGCATCGAGCGCCGCCGCATCGTGCTCGACAACTCCGGGCGCCGCGAGGAGCTGGCCCTGGCCGAGGGCGACGCGCCGGCGGCTTCGACCACCCGGGCGCCCCGGACTTCGAATCGCCTGGCCCGCGTCGAACAACGTCGGGAGGAGGTCGCGCGCCTGGCCCGGGTGCGCCAGCTGGCCGAAGACCGCTTCGCGGTTCCCCGCAGCGACGTGGAGCAGGCCGCGCGCAACCCGGCCCAGCTGTTCTCCCAGGCCCGCATCCTGCCGAAGTACGAGAGCGGGCAGATGGTCGGGGTGCAGCTCAATTCCATCAAGCCGGGCAGCCTGTTCGAGCAGATCGGACTGCAGGAGGGAGACACGATCACGGAGCTGAACGGCATCGCCGTCACGAGCCCGCAGGAGAGCGCCAGCCTGCTGCGGGAGCTCACCGAGGCGGATCGGTTCACGGTGATCGTCACCGGCCCCAACGGCCAGGAGCGGACGCTCAACTACGAGATCGGCGAGTAGCGGGACCCCGGAAACCACGCTGCGGAGAGGAGCGCAAAGGTGAGCGGAGGATGGCGAAATCGGGGAGCCGGTGCGCTCCTGGCGCTCGGCCTCGTGTCGGCGGCGCTCGCGCAGGCCCAGGTGCCCGCGCGCGCGCCCGAGCCGGCAGCGGAGCCCGCCGAGAAGGACGAGCGGGTCCAGCTCGATTTCGACGACGTGGAGCTCTCGGTGGTGATCGACACCATCGCCCGCCTGACCGGCCGCAACTTCATCTACGACGACCGCGTGCGGGGCCGGGTCACCATCGTTTCGCCGACCCGCGTCACCGTGGATCAGGCCTACGCGGTGTTCGAGTCCGTCCTGCAGGTGAAAGGCTTCACCACCGTCGCCGCGCCGGGCGGCGCCGTCAAGATCATCCCGGTACGGGACGCCAAGCAGTCGAACGTCGAAACCTCGCTGGGGCGGCGTCCGACGCCGCGCAGCGATCGCTACGTGACCCGGCTCATCCCGCTGCGCTACATCGACGCCGACGCGATCACGAACACGCTGAAGCCGCTCGTCTCCAACGACGCCTCCATGGTGGCCTACCCGCCCACCAACACCGTGATCCTGACCGACGCGGCCACCAACATCCGCCGTCTGCTCTCCATCCTCGAGGCGATCGACGTCGAGAGCTACAAGGAGGAGCTCGCCGTCCTCCGGCTGCGGTACGCGGACGCGGCGACCCTGGCGGCGCAGCTCTCCGAGGTGTTCGGCGGCGACGTGGCCACCGCGGGCCAGATGCCACCTCGCGTGCCGCGGGCGCGGCGGGCGCCCGTGCCCACGGTCGGCGACACCGGTGGGCGCGGCCAGCCTCGCATCATCACGGACGACCGCACCAACGCGCTGATCGTGCTGGCCTCGCGGGCGCAGATGGAGGACATCCGCCAGTTCGTCCGCACCATCGACGTGCCCCTGGAGGGCGGCGGACGCATCCAGGTCTACTACCTGAAGCACGCCGACGCCGAGGAGCTCTCCCAGACCCTGACCGCCCTGATCTCCGGCCAGCCGGCCCCGGCCGTGGGGCAGGGCCCCGGCGCCCAGCCCCAGGTGCTGCGGGCCGCGCTGACGGAGCTGGCCGGGGGAGTGACCGTGACCGCCGACCCCGGCACGAACTCGCTGGTGATCCAGGCCAGCCCCGAGGGCTTCGCCTCGCTGGTGGCGGTCATCGAGCAGCTCGACATCGCGCGCCCCCAGGTGCTGGTCGAAGCCCTGATCATGGAGGTGGACGTCACCGACAACGAGGATCTCGGCTTCAACGGGCTGCTGCGGGTGGTGCGCGGCAACACGGACATCACGCTCGCGACGGCCACGGATACCGCTGCACTCACCACCGCGGGCAGCCTCCTGGCCCCCGGGTCGCCCTTGCCGGGGAGCTTCCTCGGGAACCTCCTGCAGCGGACCTTCGACGTGGACGCCAACGGCAACCCCACGTCGAACGGAACGCTGGTCCAGGGGCTGATCCGGGCCGCGGCCACCGACAACCGCACCAACATCCTCTCGGCCCCCCACATCCTCACCTCCGACAACGAGGAGGCGGAGATCCTGGTGGGCAACAACATCCCCATCATCACGAGCCGGGTGCAGGCGGCCACGGGCCAGGAGATCCAGAACCAGGCGGCACTCTCCACGTCGGTGAACGTCGAGCGCCAGGACATCGGCATCACCCTGCGCGTCACGCCCCAGATCACCGAGGGCGATAGCCTGCGCCTCAAGATCTTCCAGGAGCTGACGGCGATCAACGACGCCCTGACCGGCGCCGACGGGGTCGGCAACGCCCAGGAGGTCGGCGTCGCGCTCATCAACCGCCGCATCGAGAACACCGTGGTGGTGGCCGACGAGGAGACGGTGGTGATCGGCGGCCTGATCAGCGAGCAATACGACGACAACGAGAGCAAGGTGCCCTGGCTGGGCGACGTGCCGATCCTCGGCTGGCTGTTCAAGACGCACTCCCGCAAGCTCACCAAGCAGAACCTGCTCATCTTCCTGACCCCCCACATCGTGCGCACCCCGGACCACCTGGAGGCGGAGACGATCCGCAAGCGGGAGGAGTTCCGGCTGCGCACGATCGGCAAGTACGACCCGCAGCAGGAGGAGAAGCGGCTCCAGACGGTGCTCGGCGACACGCGTCGCCACTGGGGGCTGCTCGGAACGCCCACCGACAACCCCGACGCGACGGACGAGGTCGTCCGCGAGCACGAACGACGCTACCCCCTGGAGCGGATGCGGGAGATCGAGCAGCTCAAGCAGGACGAGAAGAAGCGCCTGCAGGAGCTCGCGCCGCAGGAGGCTGCCACGCGCTGGGGCGTGCTCGCCGCCGTGTTCCGCGATTCCGGAGCGGCCCAGACCCTGCTGACGCAGCTGATCGACGCGGGCTACGAGGGCAGCCTCGTGTCCGGGGAGGCGGACGGCGGCGCGGTGCTGTTCGAGCTGCGCGTGGGCCCCTACGAGACGCTGCGGGCCGCCGAGCAGGCGGCCACGACCCTGCGCGACGCCTACGACCTGAGTCCCCGCGTGATGCTCGAGGAAGGGGCGCCGTGAGCTCGACCCCCAGCGTCGAGCCGGGCTCCCCTGCCGAGATCCTGCGCCGCGCCGCACGCCTGGCACCCGAGCAGCTCGACGAGGCGCGGCGTCGCGCCGCGGACACCGGCCGCTCGCTGGTCGACGTCCTGATCGAGCAGGAGCCGGGGGCCGAGGACGAGATCCTGGCGGCCCTGGGCCAGGAGATGGGGCTCCTGGTGCGCTCCACGATCCGTGCCGACGAGGTGGACGAAGCCCTGGTGGGCAGGGTCCCGATCGGCTTCGCCAAGACCCACGGTCTGCTGCCGTTGCGTCGCGACCCGGGCGGCACGATCCGGGTGGCGATGTCCGACCCCTTCGCGACGGCTCCCCTCGACGACCTGCGCCTGCTCTTCGAAGGCCAGGACGTGGAGCCCGAGCTGGCCAGCCGCCGCACGATCTTGGCCACCATCAACCAGGTCTACGACCGGGGCCCGAGCTCCGCCGAGGAGCTCGCCGAGGACGCCGCCGAGGACCTGGACGCCCTGGCCAGCGAGATCAGCCAGGAGCCCGAGGATCTACTCGACGCGGCCGACGAGGCCCCGATCATCCGGCTCGTGAACTCCCTGCTCCAGCAGGCGGTGAAGGAGCGCGCCAGCGACGTCCACCTGGAGCCCTTCGAGAAGGAGGTCCGGGTCCGTCTGCGCATCGACGACGTGCTCTACGAGCCGATCAAGCCGCTGCCGCGGGCGTTGCAAGCGAGCATCGTGTCGCGGGTCAAGATCATGGGCGGGCTCAACATCGCCGAGAAGCGGCTGCCCCAGGATGGGCGCATCCGGCTCAAGATCGCGGGGCGCGACTACGACGTGCGGCTCTCCACCGTGCCGGTGTCCCACGGTGAGCGGGTGGTGATGCGGCTCCTGCCGCGCACCACCGAGATGCTCGACCTGGAGCGGCTCGGCTTCGACGAAAATCAGCTCTCGGTCATCGAGCGTCTGATCGCGCGGCCCAACGGCATCATCCTGGTGACCGGACCCACTGGAAGCGGAAAGACCACCACCCTGTACGGCGCCCTCTCGCGCATCAATACGGCGGACAAGAACATCATTACGATCGAGGATCCGGTGGAGATCCAGCTGCCGGGCATCGGCCAGATCGAGGTGGCCCCGAAGATCGGTCTCACCTTCGCCACGGGCCTGCGCTCGGTGCTGCGCCAGGATCCGAACGTGATCCTGGTCGGCGAGATCCGCGACCTGGAGACCGCCGAGATCGCCATCCAGGCCTCCCTCACGGGCCACCTGGTCTTCGCCACCCTGCACACGAACGACGCCCCGGGCGCCATCACGCGGATGGTGGACATGGGCGTCGAGCCCTTCCTGGTGGCCTCCTCGCTGGTGGCGGTACTGGCCCAGCGCCTGGTCCGGGTGCTGTGCCCGGACTGCAAGGAGCGCTACGAGGCCACGCCCGAGCAGCTGGCGGAGATCGGCCTCACCGCCGCGACCGGCACGACGCGGGTGTTCCGGGCGGTGGGCTGTCCGCGCTGCCACCACACGGGCTACCGGGGCCGCGTCGGTATCTTCGAGCTCATGCTGGTGAACGACGACATCCGGGGCATGGTGAGCCAGCACGTGGACGCCAAGACCATCAAGCGCATCGCGGTCCAGCACGGCATGACCGCACTGCGCGCCGACGGCGCCCGCAAGGTCGTGCGCGGCATCACCTCCATCGCCGAGGTGCTGCGCGTCACCGAGGAAGAAGGGGTGATGGCGGAGGCCTAGGCGAAGCCGCGCCATGCCCGTCTACGCGTACAAGGGCGTCACCAGCGCGGGAAAGTCCACCCGCGGATTCGTGGACGCCGAGAGTGCCCGCGCGGCGCGTCAGCGCCTGCGCCGCGACGGCATCCACCTGACCGACCTCCAGGAGGGAGCCCGCCCCGGGGCGCGGGCCCTGGCGCGTCCCTCCTTCTCGCTGAGCCTGCCGAGCCTGCGGCGCATCGCGCCCCTGGACCTCGCCTTGGCCACGCGCCAGCTCTCCACGCTGGTGGGCGCCGGAATCCCGCTGGTGGAGTCGCTCGGTGCGCTGACGGAGCAGATCGAGAGCGCGCGGCTGAAGGGCGTGATGGGGCGCGTGCGGGACCGCGTCAACGAAGGAGCGTCGCTGGCGGAGGCGTTGGCCCAGGCCGGGCCCTTCTCGGAGCTGTACGTGGGCATGGTGCGCGCCGGAGAGGCGAGCGGGGCCCTCGAGCAGGTGCTGGCCCGGCTGGCGGACTACCTGGAGAGCCAGGTGCGCCTGCGCAACAAGGTGACCTCGATCCTGATCTATCCCGTCTTCATGATGCTGGTGGCCCTCGGCGTGGTCTTCGTGCTGGTGACCGTCGTGCTGCCCCAGATCACGGAGCTGCTGGCCACCCTGAACCAGCCCCTCCCGATCTACACGCGGGCGATCATCGCGCTCTCGCGGGTGGCTCGGGACGGCTGGTGGGCGTTCCTGGCCGCCGGGGTGGCCCTCGGGGTGCTGGCGCGGGCGGCCCTGCGCACGGAGCGCGGACGCATCGCCTGGGACCGCTTCAAGCTGAGCCTTCCGGTCGTCGGGCGCACGGTGCGACTGCTCGCCATCTCGCGCTTCACGCGCACGCTCTCCACGCTCCTGGCAGGCGGCATGCCCATCGTGAGGGCTCTCGACATCGGAAAGCACGTGGCGAACAACGTGGTGCTGGGTCGCGCCGTGGACGCCGCCGCCGAGAGCCTGACCGAGGGCTCCTCCCTGGCGCGTCCGCTGCGGGCCAGCGGCCAGTTTCCGCCCATCGTGGTGCACATGGTGGAGGTGGGCGAGCGCAGCGGCGACCTGGAGGGCATGCTCAGCAAGGTCGCCGACACCTACGAGGAGCAGGTGGAGACCACGGTGACGCGGCTCACGGCCCTGCTCGAGCCGCTGCTGATCCTGATCATGGTCGGGATCGTCGTGGCGATCATCGCCGCGACCCTGGTCCCCCTGCTGCAGATCACCAGCTCCCTGCAGTGAGGGAGGAGGAGGGATGATGGGCGAATCCGGCGCCAACCGGACGGCACGCGCACGGCGGCGGGCCGGCTTCACGCTGATCGAGATCATGGCGGTCGTGCTGATCATCGGACTGCTCGGGACGATCGTGGGCACGGTCATCTTCTCCCAGATCGATCGCGCCCGGGTCACGACCGGCCGGGCCCAGCTCAAGCAGATCGAGGCGGCGCTGGACTTCTACCGCATGGACAACGGGCGCTACCCCAGCAGTGAGCAGGGCCTCGAAGCCCTGGTGCGGGAGCCCTCCATCGACCCGCGCCCGCGCGACTGGCGGCCCGAGGGCTACCTCCAGGGCGGTCAGGTACCGCGCGACCCGTGGGGCAACGAGTACAGCTACCAGAGCCCGGGCGCGCGCAACCCCCACTCGTACGACCTCTGGTCCCTCGGCGCCGACGGCGCCCCCGGCGGTGACGGAACGGATGCAGACTTCGGCAACTGGTCGGATGAAGACCTGGGCTGATGAGAGCGTTCCAGAGCACGACGCGCGCCGGCGCCTTCACGCTGATCGAGCTCCTCGCGGTGGTGCTGATCCTCGGGCTGGTGGCCACGCTGGTGGGACCCCCGCTCGGGATTCGCTCGACCCGCGCCCTGCAGGACGCCGCGGACGGGCTGGCCGGCGCGTGCGAGTACGCTCGGCAGCGGGCGGTGATGACCGGACGCCCGCACCGGCTGGTGCTCGATCTGGACCGGGGGCTGCACCGCATCGAGTGGGCTCCGCCGGCGCAGCCGGAGCCCCTTGCGGCGCCCGATCCGAGAGGTCCCATCCCGCTCACGCCCCCCGCGGCGGCGACGGAGGACTTCGTGCCGATTCCCGAGGCCTCCGGACGCGACAGCGGTCTCGGCCGCGAGGCGCTGCTGCTGGTGGTGGAGCTGCCCGACGGAGGGACCCGGGAGGGACGCGTGCAGATCCGCTTCGAGCCCGACGGTACGGCGGATCCGGCCGTGCTCTGGATCGGTGACGACGACGGGCGTCCGCGCTTCGCGCTCGAGGTGCGAACCCTGGCGGATGCGGTGGTGGTGCGCCGTGCCGAGATCTGAGCCGGGGCGCCAGGGCCTCACCCTGCTGGAGGTGATGGCGGCCGTAGCGGTGCTCGGCCTCTTCTACACCGTGCTCGCAGACGTCGCCATGCAGGGGCTGCGCGCCGAAGGAGAGGCGAGCCGACGCCTGGCGGCTTCGCTGCTGGCGGATCAGGCTTTGACCGAGCTCGAGACGGCGCTCGAAGACGGCACGCTGCCGCCGCTGGGACGCACCCAGGTGGAGCAGGAGGATTTCCGCATCAGCGTCGAAGTGGCGAGCTTCGAGGTTCCCCTGCGGGAGGAGAAGACACCGGCCCGCGCTCGGGAGCCGGAGATTCCCGGGACGAGCCTGCTCCTGCCGGCCGCCCGGGGCGCGCCGGGACCGCTGCGACGCATCAACGTGCAGGTGAGCTGGGTGGAGGGCCCCGGCGAGCGCGCCGTCTCGCGCACCACCTTCGCCTTCGACCGCGAGTCTGTGCGCACGGAGCTGGACGCCCTGGACGCGGCGGTCGGAGCCCAGGGCGAGACGGCGGGGGGGCGTCCGGGAGAGGAGCTCGGCCCGGGCGGGGAGGTCCGATGACCGGCCCCCGTCGCCCTGCGGGCTTCACCCTGATCGAGATGCTCGCGGTGGTGGTGCTGCTCGGGATCGTGTTCCTGGTGGCGATCGACTTCTACCTGGACCTCTCCCGGGCCAGCAACGCGGCGGCGGAGCGCACGCGCGAAGGCCGACGCGCAACCGCCGCGCTCGACCGCGTGGCCCGCGACCTCGGGGCCGCCTTCCTGGTGCGCAAGCCCGCGGCGGTCGACCCCCTGGAGCATCCCTGGCTGTTCCTGGCCGAGGCGGACGAGCCGAGCATCGGCGCAGCGCGCTTGAAGTTCGTGACTCGCGGCCGGCTCCCGCGACGCGATGCGGGCGCCGAGTCGGACCTGGAGATGGTCGCCTGGCAGGTGGCAGACGACGGCTTCGGCCAGCTGGCGTTGTGGCGCTGGAGTTCGCCACACCTCGCCGAGGGTCTCGACCGCAGCTTCCCGCGCCCCGACGCACCGGGCAGCAACCTGGTGATCGAGGGGATCGCCCGCTTCGGCGTCCGCTTGCTGGGCGAGGATGGCGCCTGGGTGGCCCGCTGGGACTCTTCCCAGCTGCTGCAGTCGAGCGAGCTGCCCCGGGCCGCCGAGATCACGCTGGCCTTCGCCGCACCGGAAGACCTGCTGGAGGGGGGCGAGCCGGAAACCTGGCAGCGCCGGGTGCTCATGCCCATCCGGCCTCTCGATCTGGAGGCCCAGCTGGAGGCCGAGGGCGCCAGCCGGGACGAAGACGAGGAGGAGGACGAAGAGGAGAAAGAGCCGCAGGACTGTGTCACGGTCGGCCAGTGCCTGGCGCGTCACCCGGAGCTCGCCGCGGGCCTCGACCCGATCCTGCTCCAGGCCGTGCAGTCCCGCGCCCAGGACTGCGCCTCCGACTTCGCTGCATCGCTGCCCGTGGGGCTTCCGGAAGACTGCCGGTGAGGCCCGCGCGAAGCCAGCAGGGTCTCGTCCTCGTGGTGGTGCTCTTCTTCGCCCTGCTGCTCACCAGCTCGACGGCCACCTTCGTACGGCGCGCCACCATGGACGCGAGCATCGTGCGCAATCGGGAGGCCGTGGCAGCGGCCGAGGGGCTGGCCCGGGGTGGCCTGCGACTCGCCGAGGCGCTGCTGGCGGAGGACCTGCGCCGGGAGATCGCGGGCGGCAGACCGGGCGACAGCGCCCAGGACGTCTGGGCCCGGGTCGGGGAGATCCCGCTGCCCGAGGCAGCCGACGCGACCCTGGACCTTTCCATCGAGGACGCCGGGGCGCGGCTCAACCTGAACGCGCTCCCCGTCAACGACCCGGTGGCCGCCGGACGGACCGAGCTGTTCCTGGTCGCGCTGCTGGAGAAGTGGATCGACGCGATGCCGGGTCGCCCGGAGGAGAAGACCTATGACCCGCTCGAGCTGGCCCGCAACCTGATCGATTGGATGGACGAGGATCGCGTGCGACGCAACGGGGGCGACGAGGCGGAGCCCTATCAGCGCCGGGAGCCGGCCTACCGCCCGTCCGACCGGCCTCTGCTCTCCGTGGACGAGCTGCGCCTGGTGGAGGGCTTCGACGGGCGCCTGGTGGACGCCCTGCGGCCCTACGTGGGGGTCTATCCCCTGGCGGGTGGGGCCGGCATCAATCCGAATACCGCACCCCCCTGGGTGCTGAGCCTGCTCTTCCACGGCGTGGCCGGGGAGCTGCGACTCGCCGACGAGGACGAAGTGCGCGAGCTTCTGCGGCTTCGGGAGGAGGGCCGGATCATCTGCCCCGAGGGCGTGAGCGACGACCGCTGCGTGCCGATCTACGAGGCCACCCACGCCATCCAGGCGGGAGACGAGATCTTCCCGCCCCTGGCCCTGCGGAGCCGCGTGTTCCGGGTCGTGGCCCGGGCCCGGGTCGGCGACGTGGAGCGCACGCTCGAAGTCATCCTGGATCGCAACCTCCCGAGCCTGCCCGAACGGCTGGCATGGCGGATGTCGTGATGCTGCGCGTGGATCCGGTGCTCGGAAAGGTGGTGGGTCTCGACGTGGGCAGCCACAGCGTGAAGGCGGTGGAGCTGCGCCAGACCCTGCGCGGCCTGGAGCTCGAGCGGCTCAAGGCCATGCCGGCGGTGCCCGGCGGGGATCCGAGTCCCGACGCCCTGCGCAACTTCTTCCGCGCCCACCGCCTGCCCACCGAGCGGGTGGTGTGCGCCATCCCCGGCGATCGGATCACCCACCGCCACCTGCGTCTGCCCTTCACGGATCGCAAGCGCATCGCCCAGGCCGTGCCCTTCGAGGTGGAGGGGGAGATTCCCTTTCCCCTCGAAGACGTGTTCGTGGACTGGGAGCTGGCGGGAGGCGACCGCAGTCACGCGGAGGTGGCCGCCACGGTGATCCCCCGCGCGGAGGTGGCGGGCCGCGTGGAAGCACTGCGCCAGGCGGGCCTGGCGCCCCGGGTGGTCGACGGCGAGGGCCTGGTGCTCGCCAACCTGGCCGACGTGCTCGACCTGGGCGGCACCCGTCTGCTGGTGGATCTCGGGCACCGCAAGACCACGCTGTGCCTGCTGGCCGACGGGCGTCCGCGTGCGGCCCGCACCCTGCCCATGGGGGGACGCGCCCTGACCCAGGCCATTGCCCGCGAACGCAGCCTGGCCGAGCCGGACGCCGAGCAGCTGAAGTGCGAGGGCACGCTCTTCGCCGCGGGTTTGGACGGCCGGGTACCCGGTGCGTCGGTGCTCGAGCGACTGGTCCGCGAGCTGGCGCGCACGCTCGGCGCCCTGGAGCCCCTGCTCGGCGGACCGGCCAAGGGCCGCATCGACCAGATCACGCTGCTCGGCGGGACGGCGCGCCTGCACCGGCTCGAGGAGTTCCTGGCCGGTCGGCTGGGCATCCCGACGGCGCGGCTCGTGGTGCCGCCGACCCCACTCGGCAAGGCGTTCCTCGCGGCCGGCGATCCGCTGCGCTACGCGCCGGCCCTGGCCCTGGCCGTCCGGGGCAGCCTGCGCGCCCGCACCCGCATGAACTTCCTGCAGGAGGAGTTCGCGCCGCGCGTCGATCTGCGTCGCCTGGGAAGGGAGCTGCACTGGACGGTGCGCCTGCTGGCGGGTGCGGCCGTGCTCGCGGTGCTCTTCGCCGCCACGGCCATCGCCCTCGAGTCGCGTCGCGCCGAACGGCTGGAGACGGCCACCGAGCTGCTGTGGACCGAGGCGTTCCCTGGAACGCCCCCGCCCGCGGACGTGCCCGGCGCCCTGGGCAACGCCCTGCAGGACGCCCAGCAACGCGCCGACTTCCTGGGCGTCTATCGCGGCAACCTGTCCGCCCTGGACCTGCTGACGTCCGTCTCCGGGCGCGTCCCGAAGGACCTGCCGGTGGTGTTGGAGGAGCTGGCCATCGACGGCCAGGTGATCCGCATCCGCGGCCACGCTCCCAGCTTCGAGGCCGTGGACCGGCTGCGCGCGGCGCTGAGCCAGACGGAGCTCTTCGCGGGGATCCGGGTGAGCGAGATCCAGAGCGATGCCCAGCGCGGCGGCAACACCTTCAGCGTGACCATCAGCCTCGCGCGAGGGACGAGCGGCCAATGAGCGACTGGCTGGCCCGCCTGCGTACGCTGTACGAGGGGCTCGCGCCGCGCGAGCGGCTCCTGGTGGCGTTCGCCACCGGCCTGATCGCGCTGCTGCTGGTGTGGACGGCACTGGTGAGCCCCGTCGCCGGCGCCATCGCCGGCAGCGAGGCCCGAGCCGAGGCGGCGCGACTCGAGCTGGAGCGGGCCGTGCGCCTGCGCAGGGACCTCGACGAGATCCAGGGCCGCCTCTCCGAGGTGGAGCAGCGCATCCGCCAGGCTCCGGGGGGCAACATCTTCACCACCCTGGAGAGTCTGGCGCGCCAGTCGGCGGTGAAGGTCGACTCCATGGAGCCCCAGAACTCGCCGGCCAGCGACCGCTATCGGGAGACGAAGGTGCAGGTGGTGCTCAAGGAGGTGAGCCTGGCGCAGCTCGTGAGCTACCTGCACCGCATCGAGGCTTCCCGCGAACCCCTCTCCATCAAGAGCCTGCGCATCCACACGCGGGCGGACAAGCCGCAATTGCTGAACGTCACCTTCACGGTCTCGTCCTTCGAGCCGGTGTAGCGCGTGGCCGCTCGCGGACGCCCCCCGACCGCGCTGGCCCCGGGCGGCGCCTCTCGGCTCCGCGGGGTGCTGCTCGCACTCCTGGCTTTGGCGGTGGTTGGGGTGTTCGTGCTGCTCGGCTTCCCCTACGACGCCCTGCGTGGCCGCCTGGCCACGGCCGCCGCGCGCGCCACCGGGGCCCAGGTGGCGATCGGTTCGCTCGCCCCGGGCCTGGGCCTGGGAGGTCCGCGGCTGGTGGCCCGGGACGTGACGGTGCGCTGGCCCGATGGCGGGGTCCTGCATCTCGAACGGGCGGGACTGCGGCCCGCCTGGTCGCTGGGCTGGCTGCGAGGACGGCCGGCCCTGGCGATGGGCCTGCGCGGCGACTGGGGCCGGGTGGACGGAACCGCCTACCTGGGCGCCCCGGGCTTCGACGGTCGCATCCGGGAGCTCGACCTGGATCGGCTCCCCGTGGCTCGCTGGCGTCCCGGGGCCGACCTGGACGGCACCCTGGACGCGGCACTCGATCTGGTCCGGGACGGCGCCGCCCTGGTGGGCACCACCACGTTCGAGGCCCGCGACGGGTTGGTCGGCCTGCCCGAGCTCCCCCTGGCGGTTCCCTACGCACGGCTGCGGGGCGAGCTCCGCTTCGGGGCCGGATCGCTGGCCGAGGTGATCGCCCTGGACCTGGAGGGTCCGATGCTCAACCTGTCGCTGCAGGGCACCGTCGGCGAGGCCCGCATCCTGGAACGTGCCCCCCTGCGCCTGGCCGGACGCCTTCAGGTCTCCGACCCGGCCATCCGCGACGTCTTCGTGGCCCAGGGCATCGCGTTGGACCGCAACGGAGCCCGCGACTTCCGCGTGGCCGGGACCCTGGGCGCGCCCGAAGTCCGGTGAGCGGCTCCCTGCAGAAGCTGTTCAAGACCCTGGCGGACCCGACGCGGGTGCGTCTCCTGGCGCTGCTGGAGCACGAAGAGCTCGCGGTGCAGGAGCTCATGGGCGTACTCGGCATGGCCCAGAGCCGGGTTTCGCGCCATCTCGGCATCCTGCGCGACGCGGGCCTGGTGCGCGATCGGCGGGAGGGCACCTACGTGCTGTACCGCTTCGTGCCCCCCGAGGCGCCCGCCTGGCGGCAGACCTGGGCCCTGGTCAAGGAGGAGTGGGCCCGCGATGCCACGGCCCAGCGCGATGGCGCCGCCCTCGCCCACGTGATGGAGGCGCGGGCGGCGGCGAGCCGCGCCTTCTTCGACGCAGTGGGCCCCGAGTGGGATGCCCTGCGCAAGATCTTCCACGACGAGACCCTGCGCGCGCGGGCCATCGCGCGGCTGGTGCCCCCGGAGCTGGCGGCCGCCGACGTGGGCACCGGAACCGGCGTGCTCGCCCTGGAGCTGGCCCGCCTCGGGCTGCGGGTGGTGGCGGTGGACCACTCGCCGCGCATGCTGGAAGCCGCGCGCGAGAAGCTCGCGGCGGAGGGAGTCGAGAGCGTGGAGCTGCGTCTGGGCGAGGCCCAGGCCCTGCCCCTCCGCGACGCCGAGGTGGACGCGGCCTTCGCCCACATGGTGCTCCACTACCTGCCCTCTCCCGCCGAGGCGCTGGCCGAGATGCGGCGGGTGGTGCGGCCCGGCGGCGTGGTGGTGGTGGTGGACTTCGTGCTCCACCAGAGCGAATGGATGCGACAGGAGCTCGGCGTTCGCTGGCTCGGCTTCGAGGCCGAACAGCTGGCGCACTGGTTCTCCGAGGCGGGTCTGGAGCGCCCCCGGGTGGAGACCTTTCCACCCGCCTCCCGCGGCCGCGAGCTGCCGGCGACCTTCATCGCCTCCGCGCGCCGGACCGCCGCCCCGCGCTCCCGGTGACGGGCGTGCCGCGCCTGCGCGCGGTGCTCCTGGACGCGGCCGGAACCCTGATCCACCCGGGCGAACCGCTGGGCGAGACCTACGCGCGTCACGCGCGCGCCCAGGGCGTGGACGTGCCCGCCGCCCGGCTCGAGGAGGCCTTCCGGCGCGTCCTGCGCAGCGCTCCGCCCATGCTGTTTCCGGGCCGACCGCCCGCCCGGGTGGGCGAGCTCGAGCGCGCCTGGTGGCGCGATCGGGTGCGCGAGACGTTCCGGGCCGCCGATCAGATGGCACGCTTCACGGACTTCGAGGCCTGCTTCGAGGCGCTCTTCGCCCACTTTGCGCGCCCCGACGCCTGGCGGAGCGCACCCGGTGCGGCCAGCGCCCTGACCACGTTGGGCGCCGAGGGGCGGCGCCTCGCGGTGGTCTCGAACTTCGACCAACGTCTACCGGGTGTGCTCGAGGGCCTGGGCCTGGCCCGGCACTTCGATCTCGTGTGGCTGCCCGCCGAGGCGGGCTGTGCGAAGCCGGATCCACGCCTGTTCCAGGGGGCCTGCCAGCGTCTGGGGGTCGCCCCGCAGCAGGCGGTCTCGGTGGGCGACGACCCGGAGCAGGACCTCCGGGCGGCCCGGGCCGCGGGGCTGCGGGCCATCGACGTGGGCCACCTTGCTACCCTCGCGGAGCTTCCCTCGCACATCCATGCTCTCGAGGAGGAGACGTGCCCATGAGCGACCGCACCGGCTCGGACCGCCCCCTGGCCTTCTTCCGCGACCGCTTCGGGCTCGACGAGCGAAACCTGGCCAGCACCCTCGGCACGGCCCTGGAGCGGCGCGTGGACGCCGCCGACCTCTTCTTCGAGCACACCACCCGGGACCAGGTGGCCCTCGAGGAGGGGATCGTGAAGCAGGGCGACCGGCACGTGGAGCAGGGAGTGGGCGTCCGCGTGCAGGCGGGCGAGCGGCAGGGCTACGCCCATTCCGACGAGATCACCGTGGAGAGCCTGCGGGTAGCGGCCGCCACCGCGCGCGCCATCTCCGCAAGAGCCGGCTCCGCGGAACCCGTGGCCGTGCGCGGCACGCTGGCGCCTTGCCACGACCTCTACCCCGTCGAGCACGCGCCCACGGATGCGCCCGTGGAGCGCAAGGTCGACTTGCTGGGCGAGATGGACGCCTTCGCCCGCTCCCTGGACCCGCGCGTCCGGCAGGTCATGGCGAGCGTGGTCTCGGAGCACCGCCACGTGCTGGTAGTCGCCAGTGACGGGACCCTGGCGGGCGACGTCCGGCCGCTCGTGCGCCTCAACGTGCAGGTGATCGTGGCGGACGCTTCGGGCCGACGACGCGAGATCGGCTACCAGGGGCTGGGGGGCCGCTACGAGCTCGAGCGGCTGCTCGAGCCCGAGCGGTGGAGACCCCTGGTCGCCGAGGCGGTGCGCGTCGCCACCTTGAACCTGGAGGCCGAGCCCTGCCCTGCCGGCACGCTCGACGTGGTGCTCGGCCCCGGCTGGCCCGGCATCCTGCTGCACGAGGCCATCGGCCATGGTCTCGAAGGCGACTTCAACCGCAAGAAGACCTCGGCCTTCTCGGGCCGGCTCGGCCAGCGGGTGGCCGCCCAGGGGGTCACCGTGGTGGACGACGGCACCCTGCCGGAACGGCGCGGCTCGCTCAACGTGGACGACGAGGGCACGCCAACGCGCCGCAACGTGCTGATCGAGAACGGCGTTCTGGTCGGCTACATGCAGGACCGGCTCAATGCGCGCCTGACGGGCGTGCCGCCCACCGGGAACGGGCGCCGCGAGAGTTACGCCCACCTCCCGCTGCCCCGCATGACCAACACCTTCATGCTGGCCGGCCGGGACGAACCGACGGAGATCCTGCGCTCGGTGAAGCGCGGCATCTACGCCGTCTCGTTCGGCGGGGGGCAGGTGGACATCACCAGCGGGAAGTTCGTCTTCACGGCGAGCGAGGCCTACCGGATCGAGGACGGCCGCGTGGGCGCCCCGCTCAAGCGCGCCACCCTGATCGGGAACGGACCCGACGTGCTGCTCCGGGTGAGCCGGATCGGCCACGACCTGCGCCTGGACGACGGGGTGGGGACCTGCGGCAAGGACGGTCAGCTGGTTCCCGTCGGGGTGGGGCTCCCCACCCTGCGCATCGACGGACTCACCGTGGGAGGCACCGAAGGATGAGCGCCCTCACCGGCGAAGCCGCGGTGCGCCGCGCCCTGGAGCGCGTGCTCACCTCGGGCGCCGACTCCGCGGACGCACTCCTGGTGGAGGACGACTCGGTGGAGGCCCGGATGCGGGGCGACGAGATCGACTTCGTCAAGCAGGCCCGCGAGCGAACCCTCGGCATGCGGGCCTTCGTACGCGGGCCCCGGGGCCTGCGGTCCGCCATCACCTCCACCAGCGACCTGGCGCCGGAGGCGATCGACGCCCTGGCGGGCGAGACGGTGGCGCTGGCCCGCGCCACCGCCGAGGACGCAGCAGCCGGCCTCCCGGAGGACGGCTTCGCCCGCGACCTGCCTGACCTGGAGCTCCTGGATTCGGAAGATCGTCGCGTGTCGGTGGAGGCGCGCCTCGAGGACGCCCGTCGCGCCGAGGCGGCCGCGCGCGCCAGCGACCCGCGCATCGTGAACTCCGAGGGCTCGCAGGTGGAGTCCGCCTTCTCCCGGGTGACCTACGCCAACAGCGCCGGCTTCCTGGCCGGCTACGAGGCCGCCTCCCACGCCCTCTTCTGCGAGCCCGTGGCGGAGCAGAACGGCGCCATGCAGCGCGACTGGTGGCTCACCGCGGGGCGTCGCCTGGCGGGGCTCGAGGACCCGGCCGCCGTGGGTCGACGGGCGGCGGAGCTCGCCGTGCGCCGGCTCGGCGCCCGCCGCGTCCCGACCGCGGAGGTGCCGGTGATCTTCGAGCCGCGCACCGCGCGCAGCCTGCTCGGCCATCTGGCCGCCTGCGTGAACGGCGGCGCCGTCTACCGCCAGAGCTCCTTCCTGGGCGACCGGCTGGGCGAGATCGTGGCCAGCGAACGCCTCACGGTGGTGGACGACGGCCGGCGCCCGGGGGGCCTCGGCAGCCGGCCGTTCGACGGGGAGGGACAGCCCACACGCCGCACGCAGGTGCTGGAGCGCGGGCGGCTTTCCAGCTGGCTGCTCGACACCTACTCGGCGCGGAAGCTCGGCCTGCGCTCCACGGGCAACGCGCTGCGCGGACCCGGCGGCGCGCCCACGCCGGGTCCCAGCAACCTCTGGATCGAGCCGGGCGATGCGTCGGCGGAGCAGATCCTGGCCGAGACCGAACGCGGCCTGCTGGTGACGGAGCTGATCGGGATGGGCTTCGACCCGGTCAGCGGCGACTACTCGCGGGGCGCCGCGGGCCTGTGGATCGAGGACGGCCGCATCGTGCACGCCGTGGAGGAGATCACCATCGCCGGTCATCTCGGCGAGATGCTGGCGGCGATCGATCGGGTGGGGAACGACCTGGCCTGGTTCGGGCCCATCGCGGCCCCCACGCTGCGCGTGGCCCGCATGACCGTGGCCGGGGAGTGAGCGGGTGGGCGCCACCTCGCGCACGATGATCGGCCTGAGCCTTCCGGAGGTGGAGGTCTGGTCCGAGCGCGTGGTGCTGGCGCTTGGCATGAACCCCGGCCTCTTCACCGGACCGGGCACCAACACCTACCTGATCGGCACCGGCAGCCGGCGCATCCTGCTGGATACCGGACAGGGGCGCCCGGAGTACCCCCACGTGCTGGAGCGGGCCCTGGGGCACGCGGGCTGCCAGGGAATCCAGGAGGTGGTGCTGACCCACGCGCACCCCGACCACATCGGAGGCATCCGGGACGTGCTCGAGCGCTGGGGGCCCCTGCGGGTCTCCAAGCTGCCCTGGCCCGAGGAGGACCGGCGCTGGCCGGTCCCGATCGAGCCGCTGCGGGAGGGCGACCGGCTACGCACCGAGGGCGCGACCCTGCGTGCCGTGCACGCACCGGGTCACGCCCCGGATCATCTGTGCTTCGTGCTGGAGGAGGAGCGCGCGATCTTCTCCGGGGACAACGTGCTCGGCGTCGGCACCACGGTGATCCCCGACGACCACGGCGATCTGCGCGACTACCTGCGCTCCCTGGAGCGACTGCGCGACGAGCGCCCGCGGCGCATCTACCCGGCGCACGGTCCCCTGATCCCGGATGGCGAGGCGCGGCTCACCGAGTACCTGGAGCACCGCGGCGAGCGCGAGCGCCAGATCCTGACCGCCCTGCGCGCCGGCCCGGCGCGGGTGCCCGAGATTGTGGCGCGCGTCTACGTGGACGTACCGAAGGTGCTGCACGGGGCCGCTGCACACTCGGTGACGGCGCATCTACGCAAGCTGGAACACGAGGGGCGCGTCGAGCGCAGGACGGACGAGCCGGGCCTCGAGGCGCTCTGGAGTCTCGTTTGACCGCACCCCTGGCCGAGCGTCTACGCCATGCGGATCCCGCCGAGCGGCGCGCGGCGTGCCGGGCCGCCCCGGCCGACCCGGCGGCGGCCCTGCATCTGGAGGCCCTGGTGGCCGCCCTGGGCGATCCGGACCCGGGCGTGGCGGAGGCGGCCTCGCGCGCCCTGGCGGAGCTGGGGCGCGGCGTGAAGGAGGTGGCGCCGCTGCTACGCGCAGCCCTGCGCGGCCACGAGCCACGCCGCCGCATCCGCTCGGCCCTCACCCTGGCCCAGCTCGAGCCGCCGCATCCGGGGCTGCTGCCGGCCCTGGTGGAGGGGCTCTCCGCCGCCGAGGGTCCCGTGCGCTGGGCGGCGGCTCGGCTGCTCACCGACACCGGGCGGCTGCACGGGGAGGTGCTTCCGCTGCTCCTGGCGCTGCTGGGCGGGCCCGCGCCGCGCGACGCCCGGCGCATGGCGGCCTTCTGTCTGCGGGAGCTGGCCCCGGACCGCCCGGAGGCCGCGCGCGTCCTGCTGGCCGCCACCCGCGACGAGGATGCGGGCCTGCGGCGGGCCGCCCTGACCGCCCTGGCGGCCCTGGAGGGTCCGCCGCCCGAGGTGGTGGAGCGCCTCGTGGAGGCTCTGGACGGGGACCCGGATGCCGCCGCCCGGCGGGTCGCGGCGGCCGCCCTGGGTGAGGCCGGTGCCCAGCGCCCGGAGCTCGTCTCCCCGGGCGCCCGCGCCCGCCTGCGCGCGGCCGCCGAGCCAAGCCAGGATCCGGAGCTGCAGCGGGCAGCGCGCCAGGCCCTGGCGCGCCTCGAGCCGGACGCCGGCCCTTGACGCCGCGCAGCGTGGTGGTGACGGGGGGGACGGGCGCCCTGGGAAGCACGCTGGTGGCGGCCTTCCTCGACGCCGGGGATCGGGTGGTGGTGCCGTGGATCGACCGGGCCGAGCGCGACGCCCTGGCCGCGCGTCACGCATCCTGCGCAGCGCGTCTCCGGCTCGTCGAGGCGGACGTGACCGATGCGCAGGGTGCGGCGTCCCTGGGCCGCCACGCGCCGGAGGCCGAGGTGCTGGTGAACGGCGTGGGCGGCTTCGCCGGCGGGTCGCCCCTGCACGAGACCGGGCTCGAGGTCTGGGATCGCCTGCTGCGTCTCAACCTGCTCAGCGCCGTCGCCACCCTCCGCGCCCTGCTTCCGGGCATGCTCGCGCGGCGCCGGGGAACCGTGGTGAACGTGGCCGCCCAGGCCGCCTGCGTGCGGCCGGCGGGTCTCGCCGCCTACGCCGCCTCCAAGGCGGCGCTGGTGGTGCTGACGGAGATCCTCCAGAAGGAGGTGGCGGAGCGGGGCATCCGCGTGAACGCGGTGGCGCCCGGCACGATCGACACGCCCGCCAACCGGCGGGCCATGCCGGAAGCGGACTTCTCCAGCTGGACGCCTCCGGAGCGCATCGCGGAGGTGGTGCGCTGGCTCGCCAGCCCTGCCGCGGCGGCCGTGCGCGGTGCGGTGATTCCCGTCTAGGAGGGGCCGCGCGTGCAGAAGGGCGATTTCTACCGTGCAGCACGCCGGGACCTGCCGGGTCCGCTGGCGGGGCTGCGGGTGATCGAGGCGACCACCACCTGGGCCGGGCCCATGTGCGCCTGCCTGCTGGCCGACTTCGGCGCCGACGTGATCAAGCTGGAGCTGCCCGGCGGCGAGATGGCCCGTCACGCGCCGCCCTTCCTGCCCGGCACCGATCCACCGGTCTCGTTCCTGCACGCCACCGTGAACCGCAACAAGCGCAGCATGACCCTCGATCTGAGGCGACCCGAGGGTCGCGATCTCTTCCTGCGCCTGGCGGGCGGAGCGGACGTGGTGGTGGAGAACTTCCGGCCCGGCACCATGGAGCACTGGGGGGTCGGCTACGAGCAGGTGCGCGCGTTGCGTCCCGACGTGATCTACGTCTCGATCAGCGGCTTCGGCCAGTTCGGGCCCGAGACGGACCGCCTGGGCTACGACCCGCTGGCCCAGGCCGAGAGCGGCTTCCTGTCCCTGAACGGAAGCCCCGACGGGCCGCCGGTGAAGGCGCCCACCTTCCTGGCCGACGACCTGGCGGGCGTGCACGGGGCTCTGGCTGCCCTGGCGGCGCTCCACCACCGCATGCGAACGGGCGAGGGGCAGCACGTGGACGTGGCACTCCTCGACGCCATGCTGTTCCAGTCCACCGGCTACCTGACGCTCGGGGCTCTCGGCGTGGAGCTGCCCCGCCTCGGCAACGAGTTCCGCATCGCGGCGCCGGCGCGCGTGTACCGCTGCCGGGACGGCGACGCCCTGGCCGGCGCGCTGCTCGACGCCCACTGGCGGCGCCTGGCGCTCCTGCTGGGGCGTCCCGAGGCCGCGGACGACCCGGCCTACGCCACCACCGCCGCCCGGCTCAGCCGCCGCGCCGAGGTGGACGCCTGGCTGGCGGAGTGGATGGCGGCGCGCACGGTGCGGCAGGCGGTGGTGGAGCTGCATGCCGCGGGGCTGCCCACGGCGCCGGTGCGCACGTATGCGGAGGCGGCGCGCACGCCGCACGTGGCGGAGCGCGACATGCTGCAGGCCGTGCGCCAGGCGGACGGCAGCCTGGCACCCATCACGGGGCCGGCCGCCAAGCTCTCGCGCACGCCCACCGGGGTCCGGCAGGGCGCCCCCGCCCTCGGGGCCCACACCGACGAGGTGCTGGCCGAGCTGGGTCTCGACGCCGCCTCCATCCGCCGTCTGCGCGAGACCGGCGTCGTGTGACGTCGCCGGCTAGCGACGGATCCTCCCGGGCAGGACGTAGGCGTACGGGCGCCCCAGCAGCCGCCTCCGCACGAAGCGGTCCAGCCGGCGCGCAGCCTGGAAGGCAGTCCACAGGCGCGCGTCGCCCCGGTAGTAGCGCAGCACCTCGGCCGCCCCGAGCGGGGTCGGGGCGCCCGGGGCGTGCCCGGCCAGCCAGGCATTGACCTCCTCCAGGGCGAGGCCGATGCGGTCCGCGCGCCCTTCCTTCACGAAGTTCGCCACCAGGTCGCGGACCACCGCGCGCAGATCGTAGTAGCGCTCGAGGACCCGTCCCAGCAGGAAGCGCCGGAACACGAAGGCGAGCGGAGCCGGCATGGCGCGCAGGCCGATCTCCGCGTCCTGCTGCTCGCGCCCCTGGCGTCGCAGGAAGGGAGAGCCCACGTCCACGAAGACGGGCGCCTCCGCCGCCGCCGCCTCCAAGACGGCCCAGTTGGAGATCTGCGCATCGAGACCGATGAGAAGCCTCGCGCCGTGCCGCAGATTGGCGATCCACACCGCCTGGAGGCGCGCCAGGATGCCGCGCAGCAGCGCCCGCAGCTCCGCCTCCCCGGCCTGCCGCACCCAGGCGTTCCCGAACGCCCCCTCGGCCAGGCGGGGCTGGATCAGGTAGACCACGCGGCCGTTGCGGGAGGTCTCGATCGGCTGCCACGCGGTCTCGAGCACGGTCACCCCGCAGCCTTCCAGGCAGGCGCAGTAGTCCTCCACCAGCCTTCCGTAGGCGGCCACCTCCGCCCGGCTGGCGAAGCCCGCCATGCGCTTCACGATCAAGTCGGGCCGCTCCGCCAGGGCCAGCACCGTGGAGATCTCGCCGTAGCCCACGACCGTGGCGCCGCTGCCCGGGCGCTCGGGCCAGGCCGGGTCGAGGTGCTGCTCGAAGTCCCGCAGGAGCTCGGGGTCGACCGGCTTCACGCGGCACCGGCGCCCCGCGCGCGGGCGAAGCGGGCCAGGGCGTCCCCCATGCGCTCCACGATCTCGTCCGCCAGGGCTTCGTCGGCCACCAGCGGGGGCAGGAGCTGCAGCACCGACGGGTCGTTGCCCGCCAAGAAGCAGAGCAGGCCGGCATCGAAGCAGTGCCGCATCAGGCTCGGGCCGGCGGTGGGATCGGCAAAGCGGACGCCCATGAAGGCGCCGAGCGCGCGCACCTCCTGGAATCCCGTGGCCGGATGGCGGCGCCCCTGCTGCGTCACCCCGTCGCGGATGCGCGCCGACACGCGCACCACCCGCTCCAGGAACGCAGGGTCCGAACTCATCTCCAGCACCTTTCCAGCCACGGCGCAGCCGAGCTCGGACCCCCCGAAGGTGGAGACGTGGCTGAAGGGGTCGTCCTCGAACACCGCCGCCACCTCGGGCGTGAGGACGGTGGCCGTGAGGGGATAGAGGCCGCCGCTCAAGCCCTTGGCGGTGACCAGCACGTCCGGCTCGACCCCGAAGTGCTCGACGCCCCACAGCCGGCCCGTACGGCCGAGGCCGGTCTGCACCTCGTCGGCCACGTACAGCGCCCCGTGCTCCCCGCAGAGCGCCTTCACGCCGGGCAGGTAGTCGTCCGCCGGCAGGGGCATGCCCAGGGTGGCCGGGATGGTCTCCAGGACCACGGCCGCCACGTCCGGGCCCAGTGCGCGCTGCATGGCGCCGAGATCGTTCCAGGGCACGTGGGCAAAGTCGCTCGAATCGCACAGGAACGGCTTCGAGAACTTCTCGTGGCCGGTGGCCACGGCCAGGCCCGTGTGCCCGTGATAGGCGCCCCGGACGGAGACGATGCGGCGCCGTCCCGTGGCGCGCCGGGCCACCTTCAGGGCCAGGTCGATGGCCTCGCCCCCGGAGACGCCGAACACGCTGTAGCGGAGCCGTCCGGGGGTGAGCTCCGCCAAGCGCCGGGCCAGGCGCGCCCGCGGCCCGCTCGGCAGGTGGTGGTTGCCGATGTCGAGCCCCTCGAGGGCGCGTCGCAGGCTGGCGACCAGCTCGGGATGCCGATGTCCGAGGTTGTAGGTGCCTCCGTTGCAGTGACAGTCGACGAGCCGATGGCCGCCCTCCACGTCCCAGACGTAGGGGCCCTGGCGTCGGCCCATGGCGAACTCGATGCCCCCGGCCCGGAAGAAGCGCACCTTCCCCGGCGACACCCAGGCGGCGAACTCGTCGTACACGCTGGCATTGGTCTCGCCCACGCCATGTCCTCCCGGCCCGCTCGTCCCCGTCGCGCCACGCGGCTGCCTGACGCCACGAAGGTACTGCATCGTCCCCGCCCGCGTCTCAGCTGCGCGCGTCGTGGAAGATCACGCCCAGGGCGTAGCGGGAGCCTCGCACCACACGGCTCACCCCGTGCCGCATGCCCGTGGGCACGAAGCCACGTCGCCCGGGTGCCGGTCGCTCGGCCGTGGCGAAGATCACTGCCTGGCCCCGGCGAGGCTGGAGCGCCGTTCCCACCGACTGACTGCGCGGCCGCTGTTCGACCAGCAGGAACTCGCCGCCGGCGAAGTCCACGTCCGCCCGGCTCAGGAACCCCGTGAGCTGGAGGGGAAACGCGATCTCTCCGTAGAGGTCCCGGTGCAGGCAGTTGTAGCCGCCGGCCCGGTACCGCAGCAGGAGTGGCGTGGGCTGCGCCTGCCCGTGGGCCCGGCAATGGCGCTCGAAGGCGGCGTGCCGGGCCGGAAAGCGCAGCGGACGCCGCAGGGCGCCCTGCATGCGATTCGCGATGGGCGCCAGGTGCCGGTAGGCGTGGCGGCGGAGCTCGGCCACCAGCGGCGGGAGGGGGCGTCGGAAGTAGCGGTAGTCCCCCACCCCGAAGCGATGCCGCTCCATGTCCACGAACTTGCGGAAGTGCGTCTCGTCGTCGTACAGCGCCACGAGACCCGCGCACTCGGCTCCCGTCAGAAGCGTCGGCGTGATGGCGAAGCCCCGCTCCCAGAGCGACGCTTCGAGCGCCTTCCAGTCGAGGTGGAGCAGGCGCTCGCGGATCCGCCGTCGGCCCGTGCTCCCGCTCACCGTCGCGGCCCGCGCGGGAGCGAGCCTTCCGGCGGCGTCCCATGGCAGACGAGAGCGGACTCCATGGCGCCTCCTCGGGCGCGGCTGCGCCCCGGGGCCGCCAGGGTAGCCGCCCCAGCGCGGACCCACGTGCCGTCGCCAGCCCGGCTGCGCTACCCGTGCCGGGGGGGTTGGCTCGGGGTCGGGGAATCGGGTGCCGCCGTACGAACGCCTCTCGGTCCTCGATCGCACCTTCCTCGACCTGGAGGATCCCAGCCACCCCCAGCACGTGGGGGCCACCCTCCTCTTCGAGGCGGGCCCGCTGCGGCTCCCCGACGGGGGGGTCGATGCGGAGCGCATCCGCGCACACGTCGCGGCGCGGGTGCACCGCATCCCCCGCTACCGCCAACGCCTGGCGTGGATCCCCCTGGTCGCCCACCCCGTCTGGGTGGACGACCCGCGCTTCAACGTCCAGTACCACGTGCGTCACACGAGCCTTCCCCGACCCGGTGACGAGCGGCAGCTCAAGCGCCTGGCGGCGCGCATCATGTCCCAGCGGCTGGACCGCGGGAAGCCGCTCTGGGAGCTGTGGATCGTGGAGGGGCTCGAGGAGGACCGCTTCGCCGTGATCAGCAAGACCCACCACTGCGTGATCGACGGCATCGCCGGGGTGGACCTGCTCTCGGTCCTGCTGTCGGCAGGTGCCGACGAGGACCCGGGTCCGCCACCGCCGTGGATTCCCGAGCGGGCTCCCCACTCCTTCGAGCTCCTGCGCGACGAGCTCGGCCACAGGCTGGCGCTTCCATTCGTGGCGGCGCAGGGTCTCCTGCACGCCGTGCGGGAGCCGGCCCGGGTGGCGGAGCAGGTGCGGGAACGCATCGACGCGGTCTGGCAAACCCTGTCGGCCGGCCTGCAACCGGCCTCGGATACGCCCCTGAACCGCGAGGTCGGCCCCTATCGCCGCTTCGACTGGACCCGTTTCGATCTCGCTGCGGTGAAGCGCATCAAGGGCCGCCTCGGCGGCACGGTGAACGACGTGGTGCTGGCCAGCGTCGCGGGCGGACTGGGCCGCTTCCTGGAGCAGCGCGGGGTGACGCGGGCGGTCCAGCGTGGAATGGACCTGCGAGCCATGGTGCCGGTCAGCCTGCGGGCCGCCGCGGAGCGGGGCACCACCGGCAACCAGATCGCGCTCTGGCCCGCGTCCCTGCCCGTGGCCGAGACCGATCCCCGGAGGCGGCTGGCGGCCGTGCGGGAGATCACGGTGCGTCTCAAGCAGTCGAAGCACGCGCTGGGCGCCGCGGTGCTGGCCGCCGTGAGCGAGTGGACGGTTCCGACGCTGCTCTCCGTCGCGGCCCGCATGGCCTATCGGGCGCGAGCCGCGAACCTGGTGGTCACCAACGTGCCCGGTCCGCAGATCCCCCTCTACCTGTGCGGATCCCGCATGCTCGACGCCTATCCGATGCAGAACCTGCTCACGAACCAGAGCCTGGGCGTCGCGCTGTTCAGCTATGCGGGCGGCCTGCACTGGGGATTCATGGCCGACTGGGAGGGGCTCCCGGACCTGCACGACTTCGTCGCGGCCGTGGAGGACAGCTTCGCCGAACTCGGGGACGTCGTCGGATGATTGACTTCTTCCGTCTTCCCGTGGGGCCACGCTCCGAAAGAGTCAATGGGTCGACAACGTCCCCGGCCGGCTCACTTGGCGGGGATGCGCAGGACCTGGCCCGGGTAGATCTTGTCCGGGTCCTTCAGCATGGGCCGATTCGCCTCGAAGATCACCGGGTACTTCATGGGATCGCCGTAGTGGGCCTTGGCGATCTTGGAGAGCGAGTCGCCCTTCTCGACCGTGTAGTACGTGGCTTCGGGCTCCCGCCTGGTCACCTGGAGCTGGTCGTCGACGCGGGCCACCCCCTGGGTGTTGCCCACCACCAGCGTGATCTTCTCGCGATCCGCCTGGGTGCGGGCCTTGCCACGCACGGTGGCCACGTCGTCCTTCACCTGAATCTGGAGCTCCTCCACCTGGAGGCCCAGGTCGTGCACGCTCTTGGTGAGCTTCTCGCCGAGCTCGGCGTCGGCCTGGGGGCCGCGCTGGGTGGCCTTGAGCAGCCGCTCGCCGGCGTCCTTGACGAAGTCGATCAATCCCATGGCTGGTCCTTCTCGGGTTGGAGGGTTGCGGAGAAGGGAGCGCGCCCTAGGGACGCCTCCCGAACAGGCGACGCAGCAGCCCGAAGCCGAAGCGTGCCACGTCGTCGCGGGTGTCACCGTCGCGATCGGCGTCCAGGAGCTGGGCCAGCAGACCGTAGCCGCCCGGGGCGGCGCGCTCGGCGCGCCGGCGCTCCTCGTCGAGCACCCGGGCCAGGCTGGTGTCGTCCAGGCGTTGCGCGCGGCGGGTCCGCCCGAGCGCTCCCATCACGAGGGGTGCCAGGGCCGCGAGCAACCGGCTTGCGGTGGTCGCATCCAGTCCGCTGCCCCGGCCGAGTCGCTCGGCGACCTCGGCCTGGCGGGCCCCGAACACGTGGCGCAGGATGCCTTCTCCGCCCCGGGCCTCGCCGGCCAGGGCCGGGAGGTCCCCCAGGACGCTGCCATCGTGGTCCCGGTCCAGTGCCGCGGACAGCCGACGCGCCCCGTCGCGATGGGAGGCATTGCGCGCCAGGGCGCCGATCAGCAGCGGGAGGGCGGAGGAGAGGGCGTCGCGGGTGGCGGTCTCCTCGGCGCCGAGTCGCATGCTGAGGTGGCGTACGCCCTCGCCGCGCTGGAGCTCTCCCAGGATGCCGAAAACCGAGTCCATGGCGACGCCCCTCCCCTGGCCAGGACGTGGTTCGACGCCGGAGAGCGACGGGATATTCGATGGACGCTCGCGACCGGGAGCTCCGGCCCCCCCGAGCGGGCCGCGACGCCGGGTGAAACGGCGTTTGGATCCCCCGAGGCGGCCTATCCGGTCTGCCCGCGCGGGTCGAGCAGCTCCTCGAGCTCGTCCGGCGGCAGCACCTTCTTCTCCAGGCACAGCTCGCGCACCGTGCGACCGCTCTCGAAGGACTCCTTCGCCAGGGCAGCGGCCGCGTCGTAGCCGATGCGCGGGGCGAGCACCGTCACCATGGCGAGGCTGCCTTCCACCAGGGCCTCCGCCCGCTCCCGGTTGGCCTGGATGCCGTCCAGGCACTTCTCCACGAACACGTCCGCGACCTTCGCCAGGAGCCGCACCGACTCGAGCAGGTTGCGGGCGATCACCGGGATGAAGACGTTCAGCTCCAGGTGTCCGTTCATACCGCCCACGGCTACGGCGGCGTCGTTGCCGATCACCTGCGCGGCCACCTGAGTCACCGACTCGCAGATCACCGGGTTCACCTTGCCGGGCATGATCGAGGACCCCGGCTGGACGGCCGGAAGCCGCAGCTCTCCGATGCCGCAGCGCGGCCCCGAGCCCAGCAGACGCACGTCGTTGGCGATCTTGAACAGGGAGACGGCGATCGTCTTGAGGGCGCCGCTGGCTGCCACGGCGGCGTCCCGGCCGCCCTGGGCCTCGAAGTGATCGCGCGCCTCCCGGAACTCGAGCCCCGTAGCCCCGGAGATGCGGCGGATCGCCTGCTCCGGAAAGCCGGGCGGACAATTGAGGCCGGTGCCCACCGCCGTCCCGCCCAGGGCGAGCTCCGCCAGCTCCGCGCTGGCGCCCTCCGCGCGCGCCATGCCGAGCTCCACCTGTCGCGCCCAGCCGCTGAACTCCTGGCCGAGACGGACGGGGGTGGCGTCCATCAGGTGGGTGCGGCCGATCTTCACCACGGCGTCGAACTCGCGCGCCTTGCGGGCGAGGGAGGCATGCAGGCGCCGCAGCGCGGGCAACAGGTCTTCCTGGAGGGCGGTGCGCGCGGACACGTGAAGCGCGGTCGGGATCACGTCGTTCGACGACTGGCCGGCGTTCACGTGGTCGTTGGGATGGACGCGCGGCCCACCCGGGCCGAGAATCTGCATGGCACGATTGGCGATCACCTCGTTCGCGTTCATGTTGGTCGAGGTGCCGGACCCGGTCTGGAAGATGTCCAGCACGAAGTGTGCGTCGAGCTTGCCCTCCGCCACCTCGTTCGCCGCCCGTTCGATCGCCTCGGCCAGCTTGGGGTCGAGCTGCCCGAGCTCCGCGTTGGCCGCGGCGGCCGCCGCCTTGATGATGCCGAGCGCCCGTACGAAGCGACGCGGGAAGCGTTCGCCGCTGATCGGGAAGTTCAGCGCCGCGCGCTGGGTGGAGGCCCCCCACAGTGCATCCGCCGGCACCTCCATCTCCCCCATGGAGTCACGCTCGATGCGGGTCCTGGCCTTCGCAGCGCTCATGCCGCTCCCCGGGTGGTCGGGTGGAAGTCACTGGATCGGGGTGCGTCCGTCGAAGCCTTCCTCGTAACCATGGAACCAGCCGAGGCTCTCCTCGGGCCACTTCCAGCAATAATACCCGCTGCCGTTGTCGAAATCGACGAGCCACAGCCCCTTCACCTCGGCCCCGAGGGCCTCCATCTCCCGCGCCCAGCGTTCGATCGCCCTGCGCAGACCCGCCTCGGCGACGGCGCGCTCGCGGGAGCCCGCCTGGGCCCCGTCCCGCTGGGCGAGCAGGCCGTCCGCCTGCGCCACCGCGCGCTCGGTGCGTGCGCGCACGTCCTGGAGGACCGCGCGCACCCCCTCCAGGGTCCAGCGTCGCCCCGCCAAGCGCGCCCCTAGTTCTCGTCGCCCGCCAGGCGGATCAGGGACCGCACCACGAGGCTGCGCCGCGCGCCCCCCACCAGCAGCTTCAGGTCCTCGTACAGGGTGGGGTCGCTCACGAGCAGCCCGAGCGTCCCCTCGCCCCGGTCGACCTTGGCCAGGATGCTGTTCAGGCGCGCCCCGGCCTCCAGGGCCTGCATCACCAGGTCCTGCTCCGTGGGGGATTCGTAGATCAGCGTGTGGAGCACGCCGTCGCCGTGGCGGATCTCCCAGAGGATGTTCTCGAACGTGGCCAGGGACTGCTCGATGCTCTCCACCCCGCTGCCCTCGTAGCGGTCGTAGATCAGGCTGTGCAGCAGGCCATCGCCTTCGGTGACCTCCTTGGCGATCGCCGTCATCTGTTCCGCGATCTGCGAGAAGGCCTCTACGGACTCGGCGACCCGACCCCCCCCCATGCGACCCTGGAAGTCCGTCACCACCTGGTTCACGTTGTTGGCCAGGTCGGCGATGCCGCTGAGCGCCTGGTTGCCCTGCGCCATCACCTGCGCGATGTCGAGCGGCGTGACCGAGGCGAGCTCGGCCCCTTCCTGCAGCACCGTGCCCGCCTGGCTTCCCATGGTGATCTCCACGTAGCGATCTCCCAGCAGACCGATCGTCCCGATGCTCGCCACCGAGTCGCTGCGGATGCGGTCCCGGACCGCCGACTCCACCAGGAGCGCCACCTGCACCGGCGGCTTCTCGCCACCCAGGGGTCCGAAGCTCACCGATTCGACCGTTCCCACGTCGGTGCCCGCCAGGCGCACGGGCGCCCCGTTGATGAGTCCCTGCACGTTCTCGAAGTAGGTCACCAGGCGGTAGCGCGGCACCCAGAAGCCACGCTCCTCGGTGAGCGACAGGATCGCTGCCGCGAACACCCCGAGAGTGACCAGGACGAAGACCCCCACCACCAGACTGAGCCTGCGATCACCCTCCATGGGCCCTTCCCTCCGCGGCGCCAGACCGCGCCGGCTCCTCCTCCTGCGCCCCCTCCAGGAAGGCACGCACCGCTGGATGCGTCGAGGCGCGCATCTCGGCGGGGGTTCCCTGGACCAGGATACGCCCGTCCTTCAGCAGCCCCACCCGATCCGAGATCTCGAAGCAGAGCTCCAGGTCATGGGTGACCACGACCGAGGTGACGCGCAGTCGCTCCTTGAGTTCGACGATCAGCTTGCCGATGCGCCGCGAATTGGCCGGGTCGAGCCCGGTGGTGGGCTCGTCGTACAGAATCACCTCGGGCTCGAGGGCGATGGCGCGCGCCACTCCCACCCGCTTGCGCATCCCTCCCGACAGCTCCGCCGGCACCAACGCCTCGATGCCCGGCAGCCCGACCGCTGCCAGGCAGCGTGCCACCCGCCCCGCGAGCTGCGACTCGTCCAGGCGCAGGTGCTCGCGGAGAGGATAGGCCACGTTCTCGTAGACCGTCAGGGAATCGAACAGGGCGGCGCCCTGGAACACCATGGCGCAGCGCTTGCGGACCCCGACGAGCTCCCGCTCCGAGAGCCGTGCCACCTCGTGGCCGAGCACGGCGACACGGCCGGAGTCCGGCCGCAGCAGCCCGATCACGTGCTTCAGGCAGACGGATTTTCCGCTCCCCGAGCCGCCCAGGATCGTGAAGGCCTCGCCGCGCCGGATCTCGAGGTCGACGCCGCGCAGCACCTCCTTGCCGCGAAAGGCCTTGCGCACCCCCCGCAGCCCGATCACCACCTCGGGTGCCCGAACTGACGCGTTCATAGCATCATCAGGACCTTGGTGAGGAAGAAGTCGGATATCAAGATCGAGATCGAGGCCACCACCACGGCCCGGGTGGTGGCCTGCCCCACGCCCACCGTCCCGCCGCTCGTCCGCAGGCCGGCGAAACAACCCACCATGGCGATGATCCAGCCGAAGAAGAACGTCTTGGCCACCCCCGACAGGAAGTCCCGCAACACCACCGTGTTGAGGATTGTCTGCATGTAGAAGTTCGGGGTGATCCCATACTGCAGGTCGGCGATCACGAGGCCGCCGAAGATCCCGAGCACATCGGCCAGCACCGTGAGCAGGGGCAGTACGAGGGTGGCGGCGATCACCCGGGGCAGCACCAGCTTCTGGATCGGGTCGGCGCCGAGGGACCGGATCGCATCGACCTGCTCGGTCACCTGCATGGACCCGATCTCGGCGGTGATGCCGGCTCCCACGCGCCCGCCCACCATGAGCGCCGCCAGCACGGGACCCAGCTCCCGCAGCAGGGCGAGACCCACGATGCTGCCCACGTAGGGCTTGGCGCCGAAGCGGGCCAGCGCGAAGGCGGTCTGGAGCGAGAGCACCATGCCCGTGAACAGGGCCGTCACCGCCACGATCGTGATGGAGCGGACACCGATCGCCTCCATCTGCCGCAGGGTCTCGCGCACCGGTGGCCGGCGGCGCAGGAGCGCGCGTGCCGAGGCGAGCGTCAGGCGACCGAAGTCGCCCCAGGCCTCCACCACGCCGAGGGCTCGATCCCCCAGACGACCGAGACTGCGCTGGAGCGCCAGGACGCCGCTCACCATGCTCGCTCCGCACGGGCGGAGGGGGCGGGCGGCTGGAAGCTCCGCCACCAGGCGTCGAACCCGGGCTCCGACTCCTCGAAGCCCTCGCGCGCCGCCAGCACCCAGTCGTAGCTGCACTCCCCGGCCACCCGGGTCACGGTCTTGACCCGCACGGTGCCCTGCTTGGCGCGTGCGTCGAAGATCTGCACCCAGCCCTCGCCGACTTCCGACTCCAGGCGACCGCTCGCCCGCAGCCGATGGTCGGGGATCCCGATGAGCAGGTGACGGGCCAGGACCCAGGCCGGCGCCAGGGCCCGCCCGCAGCGGGCCGTCAGGCTGATGCGTTCGCCGCGTCCGCCCTGGAAGGCCAGGTCGGCGCCCGCCACGGCGGCGGGCTTCCAGTAGCCGTCGGGGCCCGTCGGCGCGGCGATCTCCCAGCCGAGCTGCCGATGCCGGTAGAGCCCGTTGGCGCGCACCACGTCACCGGCACACGCGGCGCCGACGGCGAGGCCGAGCAGACCGAGGAGCGGCGCTGCCACCCTTCGCCGTGACCGCCGTCGCGCTCGGTCGCCCATGGCGGCCCGAGGCTACCGGATTGGACAGGCGACGCGCAGAGCGGTACCCCGGCGCCATGGTCCAGCGCGAGGTCCATCCGCGGCTCGTCCTGGCCAGCGGCTCGCCGCGTCGGCGGGATCTCCTGGCCCAGGCCGGCGTGCCCTTCGAGGTGCGGCCGGCGTCCATCGACGAGCAGCCGCGTGCCGGCGAGGCCCCGGAGGCGCTGGCCATGCGTCTGGCCCGGGAGAAGGCGCTCGCCGTAGCGCGCTCGCTCGGTCCGCGCCCCCTGCGCCTCGTGCTCGGCGCCGACACGATCGTGGTGATCGAGGGCCGGGTGCTCGGCAAGCCCGCCGACGAGGCAGAAGCGCTCCGGCTCTTGCGGCAGCTGATGGGCCGCACGCACCGGGTGCTGACGGGCATTGCGGTGGTGGAGAGCGCCGGGCTGGACGGCGCGGTGCGGAGGGTCGAGAGCCACGTGACCATGCGTGCCGCGGGGGAGGACGAGCTGCGCGCGTACGTCGCCCGGGGCGAATCCCTGGACAAGGCCGGCGCCTACGCTGCCCAGGGCGAGGGGCGAGGCCTGATCGAGCGCATCGAGGGCAGCGAGACCAACGTGATCGGGCTGCCCCTGGAGGAGACCCTGGCCCTGCTCGAGGCCGCGGGATTTCCCGGGGCGCGGGCGGCGTGAGCCAGGAGCGGGACGTGGCCGCGGCGCTGGCCCGGGTGCGCGAGCGGGTGGAAGGCGCCGCCAAGCGCGCCGGACGCGAGCCCTTCGAGATCGTCGTGGTGGGCGTCGCCAAGCGCCAGCCGGCAGAGCGGGTGGCGGCGGCGGTGCGGGCGGGGCTCCGGGACGTGGGGGAGAGCTACGTCCAGGAGGCCGGCAGCAAGATCCCGCAGGTGGAAGCCCGGCTCGAGGGGCGGCCCGGGCCGCGCTGGCATCTGGTGGGACGCCTGCAGCGCAACAAGGCCCGCGAGGCGGTGCGCCGCTTCCAGCTCGTGCACTCGGTGGATCGCCTCGCCCTCGCGCGGGAGCTGGCCCGGCACGTGACGCCCGCGGGTCGTCTGGAGGTGCTCCTGCAGGTGGACCTGAGCGGCGAGCCCCAGAAGGGGGGCGTGGACCCGGACGCGCTGCCGGAGCTGCTGGCCGGGTGCGCCGCCCTGCCCGAGCTGCGTGTCTCGGGTCTCATGACGATTCCCGCTGCGGCCCCGGATCCGGAGTCGAGCCGCAGCGCCTTCGCACGCCTGCGCGCGCTGCGGGACCGGCTCGCGGCGAGCCCGGAGGGCCGCACCCTGCGCGAACTCTCCATGGGCATGTCCCAGGACTACGAGGTGGCCATCGAGGAGGGCGCGACGATGGTGCGCATCGGGACTGCGATCTTCGGCCCCCGGGAGACCGGCTCATGAGCGAGTGGAAGCAACGACGCATCGGTCTGCTCGGTGCCGGGGCCATGGGAGAGGCCCTGGTGGGAGGGCTGCGAGCAGCGGGGCTCGAGCCGGCCCGGCTGCGCGCGGCGGATCCGGACCCCGTCCGGCGCGAGGCGCTGACCCGCGCCCATGGGGTGCAGGTCGGCACCTCGAACGCCGAGGTCGTGCGCGAGAGCGACGTCGTGGTGCTCGCCGTCAAGCCGGGCGTCGTGGGTCCGGTGCTGGCCGCCCTGGGCAAGGAGGCGCTGGAGCTCACGCGTCCGCTCTGGATCTCCATCGCCGCGGGCGTGCCGCTCGGCCGGCTGGAGGCGGAGCTCCCGCTGGGAGCCCGCATCGTACGGGCCATGCCGAACACGCCCGCCCTGGTGCGGGCCGGGGCCACCGCCCTGGTGGCGAACGAGCACGTGGGGGAGGCGGACCGGAGCCTGGCCCGGGCTCTCTTCGAGACGGTGGGCATCGTGTGGGAGGCGCCCGAGGAGCGCATGCTCGACGCCGTCACTGGCCTGTCCGGGAGCGGCCCGGCCTACGTCTTCGTGTTCCTGGAGGCCCTCGGCGACGCGGGCGTGCGCGCCGGGCTGCCGCGGGAAGCCGCCGACCGGCTGGCCTTCCAGACCGTGCTCGGAGCCGCGAAGCTGGCGGTGGAGAGCGGCCGCCACCCGGCGGAGCTCAAGGATCGTGTGACGTCGCCCGGCGGCACCACCATCGCGGGGCTGGAGCGCCTCGAGGCGGCCGGCTTCCGGGCTGCGGTGCTGGCGGCGGTGGAGGCCGCCACGCGCCGTTCCCGAGAGCTGGCAGGGGGATAGGCCCCGGGGTCCAGAAGCCCGCTCAAGAACCCGTGGGGTTGGGTCGATCTCCTGCCGGGGAACGAGCTTCCCGGGGGACCCCATGCGCTTCACGCCGCTCGACATCCAGGACCACCGCTTCGCCACGCGCCTGCGCGGCTACGACCCGGCGGAGGTCGACTCCTTCATGCGCATGGTGGCGGAGGACTTCGAGGCGGCGGTGCGCGAGGTGGAGGCGCTGCGCCAGCGGGTGCGCGACCTCGAGGCGCGGGTCGAGGATCTGACGGGCCAGGAGAAAAGCCTGCGCGACACGCTGGTGACCGCCCAGACCCTTTCCGAGGACTTGAAGCGGACTGCCATGAAGGAAGCCGAGGTCACGATCTCCGAGGCGGAGATCAAGGGCGAGAAGATCCTGGCAGCGGCCCATCACCGCGCGGCGAGGCTCTCCCAGGACATCCGCGAGATCAAGCTGCTGCGCAGCCGCCTGGCCATCGCCGTGCGGACGGCCATCGAGACGCATCTGGCCCTCCTGGAGGGACTCTGCCAGGACCCCGACGACGATCCCCTCCTGGACGGCCGGCGCGACCCTCGCCCGGCGCCCCCGCCACCTCCGCTGCCCGGCCCGAAGGCTTGACGAGCCGGGCCGCGGACCTCAGCCTTCGGCCTGCCCCGGAGGGTCCCGAGCTACGGATCCCCGTCGTGTCCGGCTCGGGGTGGCGGCACCGGGCGAGCAGCCAGACCCTCATGCGGAGGTCGAGGGGTTCATGCCCATCTACGAGTACAGCTGTGAGAAGTGCAGCCACGAGTTCGAGCGCGAGCAACGCATCACCGAGGATCCGATCCGGAAGTGCCCGGCCTGCGGGGCCGATCGCGCGCGGCGTTTGATCTCGCGCACCTCGTTCGTGCTGAAGGGCGGCGGCTGGTACAACGACCTCTACGCGAGCCCGACTTCCAAGCCCGACGCGAAGCCGGAGGGCGGCGAGAAGCCCGCCGCCGAAGCGGGCGGCGCCCCCGCGGACGAAAAGAAGAAGCCGGAGAAGCCGGCCAGGAAGAAGGCGGACGGGAACGCCAAGTCCCCCAAGGCCCCCAAGTCCCAGGCCGCCGCCTAGAGGTGCCGGACCCAGGACCGGACGCGACCTCCGGACGCCGATCCATCGCCGCTGCCCGGGCCTTCCCACGCTCGGTGTCAGGGCTCCTGGCCAGCCGCTTCCCGAGCCCTCCGTTATACTGCGCCGCGTTTTCCCGACGGAGGCGCCCCCGATGGCTCGCGATCTGCGTCGCCGTACCGTCGTCGTCGACGGCAAGGCGCTCGCCAGCCGGATCCGTCAGGGGCTCGCCGCGGAGGTGGCTGCCCTGGGGGCCGGCGGTCGGCGGCCCCCGCGGCTCGCGGTGGTCCTGGTCGGCAGCGATCCCGCCAGCGCCTCCTACATCAAGGGCAAGCGTCGGGCCTGCGAGCGCGTGGGCATGGATTCCGTCGAACACGACCTTCCCGCCCAGGCCAGCGAGGCCCGCGTGCTGGCCATCGTGGAGCGTCTCAACAGCGACCCGGACGTGGACGGAATCCTGGTGCAGCTCCCGTTGCCGCCGGGGGTGCGGCCCGCGGCGATCGCCGCGGCCATCGACCCCGCCAAGGACGTGGACGGCCTGCATCCGCTGAACGCCGGCCGCCTGCTGGCCGGCGAGCCGGGCCTCTACCCCTGCACCCCACTCGGGATCATGGAGATCCTGAAGCACCACGAGGTCCCCCTGGAGGGAGCCCGCGCCGTGGTGATCGGACGCAGCCAGATCGTCGGCAAGCCGGTGGCCCTGCTGCTCCTGCAGCAGAACGCCACCGTGACGCTCTGCCACTCCCGCAGCCGCGACCTGGCCTCCCTGTGCCGGGAGGCGGACGTGCTGGTGGCAGCCGTCGGACGCCCGCGCATGGTGAAGCCGGACTGGGTGCGCCCGGGCGCGGCCGTGATCGACGTCGGCGTCTCGGTGATCGATGGCGAGACCGTGGGCGACGTGGACTTCGAGGGCGTGCAGGGCATCGCCGGCCTGGTGACCCCGCCCCGCGGCGGGGTGGGCCCCATGACCATCACCCTGTTGCTGCGCAACACGCTCGAGGCGTACCGGGCCCGGACTGGCGCGTGAACGCGCTGCGCCGCACCCCCTGCTTCGGGCTCCACCGCCGGCTCGGCGCGCGCATGGTGCCCTTCGCCGGCTTCAGCCTGCCCGTCCAGTACGAGTCGATCGTCGCCGAGCACCACGCGGTGCGCGAGCGGGCCGGCCTGTTCGACGTCTCGCACATGGGCCAGATCCACCTGCGGGGCCCCGGCGCACTTCCGAGCCTGGAGCGGCTCGTCAGTTGCCCCGTGGCCACGCTGCCACCGGGCCGCGTGCGCTATGGCCTGCTGTGCCACGAATCCGGTGGCATCCTGGACGACGTGACCGTGTACCGCCTGGCGGAGGACGCCTTCTTCCTGTGCGTGAACGCCGCCAATGTCGAGAAGGACTACCGCTGGGTCGTCCGCCATGCGGCCGGCGACACGGAGGTCCGCGACCGCAGCGCCGGAACCGGACTGCTGGCACTGCAGGGCCCTGCCAGCGCCGCCATCCTGGAGCGGGTGACCGACCTGCCCGTGGCCGGCTTGCGACGCTTCCGCTTCCTGGAAGGTGCGGTGGCGGGCGCGCCCGCCCTCTTGTCGCGCACCGGCTACACGGGTTCCGATGGCTTCGAGATCTACCTGGCGGCGGAACACACGGCGACCTGCTTCGAGCGGCTGCTGGCCGCCGGCGCGGGCCACGGCCTGCGGCCCGCCGGACTCGGCGCCCGGGACACGCTGCGCCTCGAAGCAGCGCTCCCCCTCTACGGACACGAGCTCACCGACGAGACCACGCCCCTGGACGCCCGCCTCGAGCGCTTCGTGAAGCTCGAGGCCGGAGGCTTCCTCGGCGCCGAGGCGCTGCGGCGTCGGCAGGCGGAAGGACCCGCGCGGCTGCTGGTGGGCTTCGTGCTGGACGGCCGCGGCGTGGCGCGGGCCGGCCATGCGCTCGAGCGGGAGGGGCGCGCGGTGGGAAGCGTCACGTCGGGCGCGCCCTCTCCCACGCTCGGAAAATCCATCGGCCTCGGCTACGTTTCGCGCGAGTTGGCCGTCCCCGGCACGCGGCTCGAGGCGAACATCCGCGAGCGCGGCGTGCCCGTGCACGTGGTCGAGACCCCGTTCATCGATGCCCAGGGCCGCAAGGCCGCCCCCGGGCGCGCCTAGACCCCACGGAGGACAAGCGCGTGGCCGAGTACGACATTCCCGAGGGGCTTCGCTACACCGCGGAAGACGAGTGGGTGCGGGTGGAGGGGGATCGGCTCACGGTCGGCGTCACGGACTACGCCCAGCAGCAGCTCGGGGACGTGGTCTTCGTGGAGCTGCCGGACGTGGGGAGCCGGGTCGAGAAGGGGCGTCCCTTCGGCGTGATCGAATCGGTGAAGGCGGTCTCGGATCTGTACGCACCGGTTTCGGGCGAGGTGGTGGCGTTGAACGCGGAGCTGGCGGATCACCCGGAGCGCGTGAACGAGAGCTGCTACGAGGCCGGCTGGATGATCGCGATCGGTGGGGCCGAGCAGAGCGAAACGGAAGGGCTGCTCGACGCGGCCGCCTATCGCCGGCACGTCGAGGAGCGCAGCAAGGAGTGAGCCAGAGCGCCCGTGCGCTACATCCCCCACACCGAGGACGACGTCCGCCGCATGCTCGCGGTGATCGGAGCGCCCAGCGTGGAGGCGCTGTTCGGGGGTGTCCCCGACAAGCTGCGCCTGCGTCGCGCCTTGGACGTTCCCAGGGCCGTCAGCGAGCAGGACCTCTGGCGAGAGCTCGCGGCGGCCGCCGCCGGCAACGCCAACCTGGACACCCACGACTGGTTCCTGGGCGCCGGCATCTATCCCCACTTCACGCCCGCCGCCGTGGACGCGATCGCCTCCCGGTCCGAGTTCTACACGGCCTACACGCCCTACCAGGCGGAGATCAGCCAGGGGACGCTGCAGACCATCTTCGAGTGGCAGACCATGATCTGCGGTCTCACCGGCCTCGACGTGTCCAACGCCTCGCTCTACGACGGAGCGTCCGCGGCGGCCGAGGCCGCGCTCATGGCCATGCGCGTCACCCGGCGTTCCCGGGTGGTGGTGGCGGACGGCCTGCATCCCCACTACGCGGACGTGGTCCGCACCTACCTGACGGGCCTCGGGGCCGAACTCGTGCTGGGCTCGCGCGCGCCGGACGGACGCGCCGCAAGCGTGGCGCCGCTGGTGGACGACGCCACCGCCTGTGTCGTGGTGCAGCAGCCCAGCTTCTTCGGTCCCGTCCAGGACCTGCCTGTCCTGGCGGAGGCGGCCCACAGGCGCGGCGCGCTGCTGGTGGTGGTGGTGGCCGAGGCGCTCGCCCTCGGGTTGCTGCGGGCGCCCGGCGAGCTGGGTGCGGACATCGTGTGCGGCGAGGCCCAGAGCTTCGGCATCCCCATGGGCTTCGGAGGCCCCGCCCTGGGCTTCCTGGCCACCCGCCGCGCCCACGTGCGCCAGATGCCGGGGCGGCTGGTGGGCCGCACCACCGACGCCCGGGGACGTGCGGGCTACGTGCTCACCCTCTCCACGCGCGAGCAGCACATCCGGCGCGAGCGCGCCACCTCGAACATCTGCACCAATCAGGGGCTGTGTCTGCTGATGGCCACCGTGTACCTGGCCCTGCTCGGCCCGCTTGGCCTCGCGAGGCTGGCGCGCCTCAATCTGTCCAGGGCCGAGTACGCCAAGGCGCGGCTGCGCGAGGCCGGCTGCACCCTCCCCTACCCGGCCGCCAGCTTCAACGAGTTCGTGGTCCGGGTCCCGGACTCCGCCGAGGCCGCCCTCGGGCGTGCCCTGGAGGCCGGGGCGGTGGGCGGCCTCGATCTCGCCCCGCACGCACCGGAGATCGGACCGGCGCTGCTGGTCTGCACCACCGAGCTGGCGCAGCGCGAAGCCATCGATCGGCTGGCGGCGAGCCTCGGCGGCGGGAGGGCCCGATGAGCCGCCCCGACACGGGGCCCGAGGACGTCGGCTACGCCACGCGCGGGCTCGCCTGGGAGGAGCCGCCGATCTTCGAGCGCAGCCGCCCCGGGCGGACCGGCTTCGCGGTGCCGGCGGCCGACGTGCCCGAGGTGGAGCCGGCGGAGCACCTGGGCCCGGACGCCGTGCGCCGCGGGATCCCGGACCTGCCGGAGCTCTCCGAGGTGGAGGTGGTGCGCCACTTCACACGGCTCTCCACCTGGAACGCCTCGGTGGACCTGGGCCTCTACCCGCTCGGCTCGTGCACGATGAAGTACAACCCGAAGCTGAACGAGGCCGCGGCGCGTCTGCCCGGCTTCGCGCGCAGCCACCCGCTCCAGCCTGCGGCCCTGGCCCAGGGGATCCTGGGTCTGATCGCGGAGCTCGAGCGGCACCTGGCCGAAGTGAGCGGCATGGATCGGGTGAGCCTGCAGCCGGCAGCCGGCGCCCAGGGCGAGCTGGCCGGCATCATGATGATCCGCGCCTACCACGAGCAACGCGGCGAGCGACGCCTTCGGGTGCTGATTCCCGACACGGCCCACGGCACCAATCCGGCCAGCGCGGCGCTGAACGGGTACGAGGTGCAGGCGGTGCCGTCGGGGCCCGACGGGATCCTCCATCCGGAGGCCGTGGCGGAGGCCATGGGCCCGGACGTCGCCGCCCTGATGATCACGAACCCGAACACGCTCGGGTTGTTCGAGGAGCACGTGGCGCGCATCTGCGAGATCGTCCACGGCGAGGGCGGGCTGGTCTACGGGGACGGAGCCAACCTGAACGCCCTGCTGGGCATCGCCCGGCCCGGCGACTTCGGCATCGACGTGATGCACTTCAACCTGCACAAGACCTTCTCGACGCCGCATGGCGGCGGCGGCCCGGGAGCCGGCCCGGTGGGCGTGAAGAACGTGCTGGCGCCGTATCTTCCCGTGCCGGTGGTGCGACGGCTCGAGGAAAGCGAGGGGACGGGCTTCGCCCTGGACTACGAGTTTCCCCACTCGATCGGACGGCTGCACGCGGGCTTCGGAAACGTCGGCATGTTCGTGCGCGCCTTCGCCTATCTGCGCTCCCTGGGGCCGGACGGCCTGCGCCGTTGCGCCGAGATGGCCGTCCTGAACGCCAACTACCTGCTGGCCCGCTTGCGCCGGGCCTACCCGCCCGCCTACGACCGCCCGGTGATGCACGAGTGCGTGGTTTCGGATCGGGGCCTGGAGGGCACCGGCGTCACCACCATGGACGTGGCCAAGCGGCTGATCGACTACGGCTTCCATCCGCCCACCATCTACTTCCCGCTGATCGTGCACGGGGCCATCATGATCGAGCCGACCGAGAGCGAGAGTCTGGAGGGACTGGATCGCTTCGTGGAGGCAATGCTCGCCGTCGCCCGGGAGGCCCGGGACGACCCCGAACGGGTACGCGGCGCGCCGCACCGCACGCGGCATGGACGCCTGGACGAAACCCGGGCCGCGCGCCAGCCGGTGCTGAGATGGCAGCCCGAGCCGCCCGCCTAGCGCTCCTGCTCGCGCTCGCCCTCCCGGCCTGCGTGCAGGACGACGGGCGGCGCTGGAACCCCGTGCGGGCGCCCTTCGAGAAGACGGAGTCGGAGGAGCGCGAACTGGGCTTCCGCTTCGACCAGGAAGCCCAGACCCAGCTGCCCCTGATCGACGACCTGCGCGTGCTCGAGTTCGTGGATGCGCTGGGCCGCGTCCTGCTCGAGCAGGTCGGCCCACAGCCCTTCCTGTACCGCTTCCGGGTGATCCGCGACCCGGCGCTCAACGCCTTTGCCGTGCCGGGTGGCTTCGTGTATCTGCACACCGGGACGCTGCTCGCGGCGGGCTCGATCAACGAGCTGGCAGGGGTCATGGCCCACGAGATCGCCCACGTGAAGGGCCGCCACTACGCGCGCATGGTCGAACAGGCCGCGGTGCCGAACCTGCTGACGAGCGCTGCCGGTGTCCTCGCCGCGGTGGCCACCGGGGAGCCGGGCCTCGCGGTCACCGCCCAGGCCGTGAACGTGGCACTCCAGCTCCGCTACAGCCGCACCTTCGAAGGCGAAGCGGACCGGCTCGGCGCCAGCTTCATGTCGCGTGCCGGCTACGACCCCGAAGGAATGGTGCGCTTCTTCGAGCGCATCGTGCTCGAGAAGCGCAGCGCCCCCCCCACGCGCCTGCCGCCCTACCTCTACTCCCATCCCGACGTGGAGGAACGCATCCAGACCGTCTCCGAGCTGGCGACGCAGCTGCGTCCCCGGCAGCCCCACCCTCCCGACCTGGGCTCCTCCCTGGCCGACGTCCAGGCGCGGATCTCCTTCCTGGTGGACCGCAGCCGCTCCACCTGGGACGCCACGGAGCCCTTCGATCGCGCCGCCGGAGACACCGCCCTGGCCCGGGCCGAGGGGCTCGCCGGCGGCGGCGATCGGGACGCCGCCCTGGCGCTGCTGGCCCAGGCGGAGACGGAGTCTCCCAGCGATCCGCGTCTGCCGTTCCGGCGCGCGGGCTGGCTGGAAGAGGCCGAGCGGCTGCCGGAGGCCGCAAACGCGTACCGCCGCACCCTCGAGCTCGACCCGAGCCGGGCCCTGGTGTTCCTGCGCCTCGGGCTCGTCCACAAGCGGCTGGGCAACCCGAGCCGGGCGGTCTTCTACCTGGAGCAGGCGGTGCGGCGCTCGGCGCCCACCGGGGGCCTCCGGGAGCGGGCTCGCTGGGAAGTGGAGAAGCTGAGCTTCCCGGTGATCGCCGCGTCGGGCCTGGCCGACGGATCGACATCGAGCGCGGCGGACACGGTGGCCGGTGTCTCGCGCGAGCGCTTCGGGCCCGACGACCCCCGCGCGGTGTGGTGGGGACGCCTGAACTCGCACTTCGCGGACCGACGCGAGGCGCTGGTGGCGCGTTGGATCGGACCGGACTCCCGGGTTGCCCAGGAAGGCCCGGTCGAGCGGGCGGGTCGGGTCTACGCGCGCTCGATCCTCCCGCTGCGCGGGCGCGACGTGCGCAGCGGCGACTGGGTGGTGGAGGTCCGCTTCGACGAGGATCTCGTCGACCGGCAGCGCTTCCGGGTCGAACCCTAGTCGCGCAGCCGCTTGCGGGCGATCTCGGCCCAGGCGCCGGCCGGATCGAGCTGGAGGTAGCGGCGCCAGTGCTCGCGGGCGCGCCGCCGCAGGCGCAGCTTCTCGTAGAGGAGCGCCGCGGCCAGGTGCACGTCGGGTCGCAGCGGGTCGGCACGCAGCGCCGTCTTGTAGTGCCCCAGGGCCTGCTCGTCGTGCCCGTCCTCCTCCAGCAGACCGGCCAGGTTCAGATTCGCCTCCACGTGCTGGCGCTCGTAGGTGAGCGCCCGTTCGTAGCAGGCCCGGGCGGCCGCCCGGTCGCCCCGCTGGTAGTGGAGCGTGCCCAGGTTGCAGTGGGCGTCCGAGAACTCCGGGTCGGCCTCCAGGGCGCGGCGGTAGGCCTCCAGCGCCTCGGTCTGGGTGTCGGCCTGGGCATCCAGGCGACAGCCGCGCTCGAACCAGTCGAGCGCCGCCTCCGGGTCGGTCCCCCGAGCCCGACGCGCCTCGGCCAGGCAGGCCACGTCCTCCGGAACGGACGGGGCGAGGTGGAAATCGAGCAGCAGCTGCCCGTTCGGCTCGAGCAGCGCGCCGCGGTGCCGTACCACCACCCGATCGGTCCCGTCGATCCACACGTCCAGCCTGGCCAGCGGCTGGTCCAGGTCGGGAATGTGGCTGCGCACGGCCTGCAGGCTGCGGCGGATGCGCCGCAGGGGGACGCCCCGCTCCAGCAGAGCGAGAACCGTCCGGATGCAAACCAGCTCCCGGAACCCGAACGAAGGCTCTCCCGCGTCCCGACGCGCGGGCTCGATGAGTGCCGTCCGCTCCCAGTAGCGCAGGCGCGCCGGAGAGACGCGCAGGATGCGGGCGACGTCGCGAACCGACCAGGCGCTCACCCCACTCGAGCTTACACCGGCGGGGCACCGGGGCGGCAGGGATTTTTCGCCGGGACGGCGCCGGGCGCCGCTGGGCTAGACTGCCGGGTCCCGGAAGCGTTCGCCCGGCTGGTGCCGGCCCCGGACTTCAAATCCGGTGGGGGCCGTGGCGACACGACCCCGGCGGGTTCGATTCCCGTCCGCTTCCGCCCGCGTCGCGTGTGCACCCCTGTGATAGACTCGAAGCACCGCAGCGAACCTCGGAGAGGAGCGACGCCATGGTGGATAAGGCCTTGGTTTCGATCAGCTTCAAGGACCTCGAAACGGACCAGCGCGTCCGGGAGGCGCTCGGGGCGCGCTGTCGACGCCTCACCGAGAAGTTCCCCGAGACGACGCGCTTCGAGATCACCCTGGCCTCGGACGGCGCCGGCTGCACGGCCCACGGGCGGGTCACCGGCAAGGACACCGAGGTGGCCACCCAGGCCACGGCCATGGAGCTGGCCCAGGCGGCGGATCGGCTGGTGGAGCGGATGGAGCGTCGGCTCCGACGCGGACACGAGAAGCGGGTTCTCGGCCGTCGCCGCGAGGCCCAGCGGGCCAACTCCCGGCGCACCCTGTGAGGGGCGCGCGGCGCGCTCAGATCGGTCGCTGGGGCGTCAGCACGCCGCCGAACTTGTAGCCCTGGCCGTAGGGAACGCCGAGCTCGCGCAGCATGCGCAGCTCCTCGTCGGTTTCGACCCCTTCGGCGATCACCTGGGCGTTGATGCGCCGCGCCACGGTGAGCAGCGCGCGCAGCACTTCCTGGCGGGGCGGATCCGAGTCGATGCCGCGCACCAGGGCCATGTCGGCCTTCAGGAAGTCGGGGCCGACCTCCATGATCCGCTCCAGGCTCGCGTAGCCCACGCCCGCGTCGTCGATGGCGATCTGGATGCCGAGCTCCCGGCACGAATCGCGCATCTCGCGGAAGATGGAGAAGTTCTCGATCGACTCCTTCTCCGAGATCTCCAGCACGAGATCGCTGGGGCGCAGATGCAGCTTCTCCAGCGCCTTGCGCAGCCCCTCGCCCTGGAAACCGGGATCCCGGATCGCGGTGGGAAGGCAGTTCAGGAAGAGTTTTGCCCCGCGCGGCAACGCATCCGCCCGCTCCAGCGCGGAGCGACGGCACAGGCAGTCGAGCTCGAAGAGCAGCCCCATCTCGTCGGCCAGTCCGAAGATCTCCCGGGGCATGTGCAGCTCGGAGTCCTCGGGCCCGCGGGCCAACGCTTCGTAGCCGATCGGCTCACCGTTGCGCAGCTCCACGATCGGCTCGAAGTGGAAGTCGAGCTCTCCGCCGAGCACGATTTCCAGCAGGCGCCAGCCGCGCACGCGCGCATCGAGCCGCGCCTGGAGCTCCGCGTCGCGGCGCGCCGCCTCCACCACGCGCTGGAGCTGCCGCTCGACGCGAAGGTTCGGGTTGTGGACCGCCACGGCGAGGCCCACCGACAGGGTGAGGGGTTCGCGGTGGTAGGGGTAGACGGCGCGACCGCTCTGGCGCTCGAGCTCGCGCGTGAGCTGACGCGACAGCTCGAGAAGCTGGGCCCCGTAGAAGTGCCGATCGCCGCGGGGCCGCAACAGGAAGGCGTGCAGCTCGTCGGTGCCCCGCTCGACCGAGACCAGCACGTCGTCGTGCGGAAGGTGCTCCCGGACCAGCTCGGCCACGAGCTTGCGCAGGCCCTCCATGGCCCGCACGTAGGCATCGCCGCCGAACTGGCGCTCCACCCGCGCCAGCCGTCCGGCGTCGATCAGGATCAGCGCGAGGGCACCCCCGGCGGCCAGCCGTTCGGCAATGCGCTCGAGCTCGGCTTCCTCGGTCAGCAAGCAACCCTCGCGTCGCGGCCGCCCGCTCGCGGGCGGTACGCCCGGTCGTATCGGCCGGGACCCCGTCGAGACCTTAATTGTCCCCGTGGGGGAAGAGCCCTCCAAGCTCCCCGCGCAGGGCGGCCCCGGTGTGGGAGCCGGACGCCCGGGCAATGGCCCCGGGCGGGCCCGCGGCCACCAGGCGCCCGCCACCCGGCCCGCCTTCCGGGCCCAGGTCGATGACCCAGTCGGCGGCCCGGATCACGTCGAGGTTGTGCTCCACCACGACGGCGCTGCCCCCCGCGTCGAGCAGCTCGTCGAGGCAGTCGAGCAGCACCTCCACGTCGGCTGGGTGCAGCCCCGTGGTGGGCTCGTCGAACACGTAGAGCGCCCGGGGCCGCTGCTCCGCCAGCGACGTCGCGAGGCGCAGCCGTTGGATCTCGCCGCCCGAGAGCGTCGAGATCGGCTGCCCCAGGGTCAGGTAGCCGAGCCCCGCGCGGGCGAAGGGGCGCAGGCGCTCGGCCACCGCCGGGTCCTCCGCGAACGCCTCGAGCGCCTCCTCGAGGGTGAGCCCGAGCACGTCCACGATGCTGCGCCCACCCACATGGACGCGGCGCGCCTCGGGTCGGTAGCGCGTCCCGTCGCACTGCTCGCAGGGTACGCGCACGTCCTCGAGGAACTGCATGTCCACGACCACCTCGCCCACGCCCTCGCACGCCTCGCAGCGCCCTCCCGGACGATTGAAGGAGAACCAGCCGGCGCCCACGCCGAGCGCGCGCGCTTCGCGGCTCGCCGCGAAGCGGCGCCGGATGCCCTCGAAGGCCTTGGACACGGTGGCGGGATTCGAGCGGGGACTGCGTGCGGGCGGCGTCGGATCCACCACCACCACGTCGTCCAGCGTCTCGGCTCCCTCGATGCGGGCGCAGGGGCCCCGTTCGGGCTCGCGCCGCAGGTTCCCGACCAGCACCGAGCGCACCAGACTCGACTTGCCGGCGCCGGAGACACCGCTCACCACCACCAGCTGGCCCAGGGGGAATTCGACATCGAGGTTGCGCAGGTTGTGGGCGGCCGCGCCCACCACCCGCAGGCTGCCGCGCGCGGCCCGCCGCCGCCGGCGGCGCCCGCGCAGCTCGCTGCGCAGTGCGCGTCCGGTGAGCGAATCGGGATGACGACGCACCGCTTCGACGCTCCCCTCCGCCACCAGACGGCCCCCGAGGCGCCCCGCCCCCGGCCCGAGGTCGATCACGTGGTCCGCCGCCTCCACGATCTCGGGGGCGTGCTCCACCACGACCACCGTGTTGCCCTGGTCGCGGATCGCGCGCAGCACGCCCAGCAGCCGGGCCACGTCCCGGGCATGCAGCCCGATGGAAGGCTCGTCGAGCACGTAGAGGGCCGCCGTCAGCGTCCCGCCCAGGGCCGTGGCGAGCTGGATGCGCTGCGCCTCGCCCCCCGACAGCGTACGAGCCTGGCGGTCCAGGGAGAGGTAGCCGAGCCCCACCTGGCGGGCCGTGCCCACGCGGGCGCGCAGCGCCTCCAGCAGGCGCCCGGCCCGGGCCTGCTGCGGCGGCGAGAACGAGAGCTTCCCGAGCCAGTCCTCCAGCTCCACGATGGTGAGGCCCGCGACCTGGCCGAGGTCGCGCCCGTCCACGCGCACGCACAGCGCCTCCGGCCGCAGCCGGGTGCCCGTGCAGGCGGGACACGGGTCGAAACGCCGGTAACGGGCGATCAGCACCCGCGCCTGCACCTTGTAGCGCCTGGACTCCAGCCAGGAGAAGAAGCCTCGTACGCCGTACCAGTCGCCCCCGTCGCCCTCCATCACCAGCGTGCGCTGGCGCTCGGTCAGGCGGCGCCAGGAGCGCTGGGTCGGGATGCGCAGGCGGCGACAGGCTCGCAGCAGATCGCGCTGCATCGGCCGCCCGGCGGGCGTTGCGAAGGGCGCGACGGCGTGGTCGGCCAGGCTGCAGTCCGGATCGGGCACGATGCGTTCCGGGTCGAGGGCCTGGATGCGCCCGAAGCCCTGGCACTCGGGGCACGCTCCGAGCGGGCTGTTGAAGGAGAACAACGCCGGCTCCGGGGTCGGGAAGGCGCGCCCGCACTCGTCGCACACGGAGCCCCTGCGGAAGAAGGCGCGCTCGCCGGTCTCGCTCACCACGGCGAGACGCCCGTCGCCCCGCACGAAGGCGGTGGCGATCGCCTCGGCGAGGCGCGGCCGGGACGCATCGCGTTGCAGGGCCAGGCGGTCCACCAGCAGCAGGGCGCGACGGCGCAGGGCGCCGAGCGTCCGGGGCGCGAGCTCGGTGACGTCCACCACGCCCCCCTGCGGGTCGAGCAGGCGCGTCCATCCCTCGCGGGCCAGGCGCTCGCGCAGCGCGGTGGGCGTCTCCCCGCGCGGAACCCCCAGCGGAGCGCCGAGCGAGATGCGCTTGCCCTCCCAGCGCTCCAGGATCCGCTCGGCGACACCCTCCACGGTGCCGGGCTCCACCGGGAGGTCACAATCCGGGCAGCGGACCTCGCCGATCTTGGCGTAGAGCAGACGCAGGTGGTCCAGGATCTCCGTGGCCGTTCCCACGCTGGAGCGCGCGTTGGTGACGCGGTTGCGCTGCTCGATGGCGATGGCCGGGGGAAGATTGCTGATCGAGTCCACGTCGGGCCGGGCCAGCCGCTCCAGGAACTGGCGCGCGTAGGTGGACAGCGACGCCACGTAGCGCCGTTGCCCCTCGGCGTACAAGGTGTCGAAGGCCAGGGTGGACTTGCCGGAGCCCGAGACCCCGGTCACCACCGTGAGCCTGCGCACGGGGATCCGGCAGCTCACCCCCTTCAGGTTGTGGGAGCGGGCGTTCTCGATGTGGATCGCTTCGACGGCGTGCGAGGCGGACGCCTCGCTGTGAGCGGGGAGGTCGGTGCGCTTCACGGGGGGCGGAGTGTAGACGAACTTGCCTAGTCGAGCGGCTCGTGCTCCTGGATCAGCAGGCTGATGGTGATGTGGTTGCCGGTCTCGCTCTGGGTCATGTGGAGCACCTGGATGCCCGGATGCATGGCGAGGAACTTGTTCACCTCCTCCTCCACCTCCTTGGCGAGGCCGCGCAGCACGACGCAGCGCAGCAACATCCCCTAGCCCTCCCCTCGCTCCGCCTGGCGTTGCGCCTCGGCCGCGTAGCGCAGCTTCCCGGCCGCCTGGGCCGCCTGGGCCAGGAGGCGCCACCGAGCCACCCCCGGCTTCTCCGCCAGGGCGCGCGCCGTCTCCTTCAGCAGGAAGGCATCGCCCTCGGCCACGGCGGCCTCCTGGAGCTCACGCAGCCGATCGTGGGCGGCGGCCTTGACCAGGAACGCGAGCGCCTCCACCCGACGCCCCGCCGCCAGGTACGCCTCGGCGATGCGCAAGGCCGACTCCGGTGCGAGCTCGCGCTCCAACAGGTGCCGGCGGCTCAGGGGGTCCGGCAAGGTCGGCTTGGCCATGGCGCCCTCCTCGTCATTGTACGCCTTCGGCGCGCCCGGTGGTGCGCTGAAGGGCGGCCTCGTAACGCGACACGCGGGGGTCCACGGTCAGCGACCAGGCGTCGATGCCGCCCGCCAGGCTGGAGACGTCCGAGAAGCCGTGGCGGGCCAGCAGCCGGCAAGCCCGGGCGCTGCGCGTCCCCCGATGACAGTGGACCACCACGGGACGCGCCTTCCAGGCCCCGAGCTCGGCCAGGCGCTGCTCGAGCTCGCCGAGCGGGATCCAAACGGCGCCTTCGATGCAGGCGACCGCGCGCTCGGCCTGCTCCCGAACGTCGAGCAGCAGGAAGGCTTCTCCACGTCCGGAGAGCACCGCCACCTCCGCCGCGGCGCGCTCCCGCACCGAAGGCTCCGCGCTTGCCGGCAGACCGCAGAAGCCCTCGTAGTCGATCAGCTCGGTGATGCTGGGTTGCTCGCTGCACGCGGGGCATCCGGGATCCTTGCGCAGCCGGAACTCGTCGAAACGCATGGCGAGAGCATCGTAGTGGAGGAGCCGCCCGACGAGGGGCTCGCCGATCCCCGTCAGGAGCTTCACGGTCTCCGTGGCCTGGACCAGGGCCACGAGGCCGGGGAGGATGCCGAGCACGCCCCCCTCGGCGCAGGAGGGCACGCTGCCGGGGGCCGGAGGCTCGGGATAGAGGCAGCGGTAGCAGGGCCCGTGACGGGCGTCGAAGACGGTCGCCTGGCCCTCGAAACGGAACACGGAGCCGTGCACGTCGGGCTTGCCCAGCAGCACACAGGCGTCGTTGGTCAGGTAGCGGGTCGGGAAGTTGTCGGACCCGTCCACGATCACGTCCCAGTCCTGCAGCACGTCGAGCGCATTCCCGGCGGCGAGGCGCAGCGCGTACGCCTCGATCTTGACGTCCGGGTTGAGCGCGGCCACCCGCTCCCGGGCCACCTCCACCTTGGGCCGGCCCAGATCGGCGCTGCCGTACAGCACCTGTCGCTGCAGGTTCGAGGCGTCCACCACGTCGTCGTCGACGAGGCCGAGCGTCCCGACTCCGGCGGCGGCGAGGTACTGGGCCAGGGGGCAGCCCAGACCGCCGGCTCCCACCAGCAGCACGCGCGCCGCCAGCAGGCGCTGCTGGCCCCCCACCCCCAGCTCGGGCAGCACCAGGTGGCGCCGATAGCGCTCGTACTGGTCGGGGCGGAAGGGGGGACGCGGCGACGACATGTCCGCAAAGCTATCGGAGCGATCCCCGTCCGCCAGGCCGCCGGGTTCGAGAAGACGCCTCCGGAAGACGAACGGCCCTCCGCGGAGCGCGGAGGGCCGGTAGAAGTCCGCGGCCGGGACGAGGGCTACTCGTCCTCGCCGGCCTCGTCCTTGGGCGGAAGCACGACGACCTTGTAGGCCCTGCGGGGCTTGTCCACGAACTTCCAGTGCACCGTCACCCAGTCGCCCTTGCTCACGTCTTCCCAGGTGCTCTTCTCCCCCTCGACGACGGCGTCTTCGACCTTGTTGAACTTGACCTTGTCGCCCTGGCGATTGTCGACGATCACCTGCTTGTTGTTGATCTTGTCCACCTTGCCGGTGAACTCACGCATCTGTGCCGACGCGGCCACCGGGACCACCAGCGGAAGGATGCCAGCCAGAAGCGCGATCAAGCCGAGCCTGCGAACCCGTGCCATGTCTTCGAACCTCCCCTCGATGAGGGCCCGTCGGGGCCCGTCTGCCGGTCCGCTGCCATCCTCGCAGCGGCTCGAAACGTGGGTTTGGACGCGACCCCGGGCGGCTTATTCGAGCCCGCCCCGGGGTGGTGCCGGAGGTGGGACTCGAACCCACACGGCCTGCGAGGGCCGGGGCCTTTTGAGGGCCCTGCGTATGCCAGTTCCGCCACTCCGGCGGGCGGGCGCGGAGCATACCACGGGGCCGCGGGCGCTCCAGCGCAGGCGGCTCTTTGACAGCCCGCGGGCCCGGCGATAGCTTGCGGCCCGCTTGGGGCTGTAGCTCAGTTGGGAGAGCGCTTGAATGGCATTCAAGAGGTCGGGGGTTCGACTCCCCCCAGCTCCACCAGGGTTTTCGGACGAGGCCGGCGCGGGGTTGCCGGGAGCGGGCTCCAAGGTGTCCAGGCCGGCCGCACGCCGTGCCGGAGGAGGCGGTTGCAGCCCCAGGATGCGTTCCGGCTCGCCCGTGCCGAGGACGTGGAGCGCAGTCTCGACGCCCTGGCCCGGCGCCTCGCCGCGGAGCTGGGCCGGGATCTCGTGCTCGTGGGAGTCCGGCGACGCGGCGTCCCGCTGGCCCGGGCCCTGTCCCAGCGCCTCGCCACCCCGAGGCGTGCGGCCCCGCGGGTTCAGGAGATCGGCCTCCAGCGCTACGACGACGAGCTCAGCGTCCTGCACGAAGAGCCGGCCCTGGCCCCCGACACGAAGCCACTCCAGGTGAAGGGCGCCAGCGTCGTCTTGGTGGACGACGTGCTGTACAGCGGCCGCACCCTGCTGCGGGCGGTGAGCCACCTGCTGGAGCACGGAGCGGCCCGCGTGCACAGCGCCGTGCTCTGCGTGCGGGGCGGCCAGACGGTGCCGGTACGGGCGGACTTCGCCGGCCTGCACCTCGACGTGGGGACGTCCGGCGTGATCGAAGTGCGCACGCCGCCCTACGAGCCCGAGCTGGCCGTGGTGCTGCGGCGGCGTCCCGAGCCGGGACGCGAGAGCATGGCTCGAGACCCTAGGGGTCCGGTCTCGCCAGGCGTGCCCGGATCGCGGCGGTCGCGGCCTCCAGGGCGGGACTGATTTCCACCGGGTAGGGGGGATCGGCCGGGGCGAGGGCCCGCACCCGCTCCGGCAGGGCGGCGGCCTCGACGGCCGCCCGCTCCCGGAGTCGCTCGAGCGGCTCGCTGCCCGCGGGCAGGCGCCGCCCGCCCTTCATCACCGGCACCAGCAGGGGCCGCCCCGCCAGGCGCTCGTCGGCGCGTGCCACCACGTCGCGGACTGCCCCACCCCGCGCCACGATGCGGAACACCTGCTTGCGTCCCGGCAGCGTCCGCTTGCGGCTGGACAGCTTGAGACGCCCGATCCCGGCGTACTCCACCAGCTTGTAGGCCATGTCCAGGTCGGGGGCGTCGTGGGAGACGCCCATGCGGGTTCCCACGCCGAAGGCGTCGATCGGGGCGCCGCGCTCCACGAGCTCGGCGATCCCGCACTCGTCGAGGCTGCCGCTGGCGAAGATCTGCACGTGGCCCAGTCCCTCGGCGTCGAGAAGCTTGCGCGTGGCGAAGGCGAGCTCCGCCAGGTCGCCGGAATCGAGCCGCACCGCCCGTACCCGGAAGTGGTCGCCCAGCTCGCGCGCCAGCCGCACCACGTTCCGCACCCCGGCCAGCGTGTCGTAGGTGTCCACCAGCAGCACCGTATCGGGGTAGTGGCGCACGAAGGCGCGGAAGGCCGCCAGCTCGTCGTCGTGGGCCTGCACGTAGCTGTGGGCCATGGTGCCGGCGAGCGGCACCCCGTACACCTGACCGGCGAGCACGTTGCTGGTGGCGGCGACGCCGGCCACGTGGAAGGCACGCGCCGCCTTGAGGCCTGCGTCGGTGCCCTGCGTGCGACGCAGGCCGAAGTCCACCACCGCCCGATCGCCCGCCGCGTGCACTACCCGGGCGGCCTTCGAGGCGAGCACGGTCTGGAGGTGCACCTGGTTCATGAGGAACGTCTCGGGGAGCTGGGCCTCGGGCAGGGAGGCCACGACCTCCAGCAGCGGCTCCTCGGCGAAGATCGGCGTCCCCTCGGGCACCGCCCAGACGTCCCCGCGGAAGCGCAGCCCGGCGAGCCAGTCGAGAAAGGGCGGCGGGAACTCCTCCCGAGCCCGCAGGAAGGCGATCGCCTCGGGCGGGAAGTGAAGCTGCTCCAGGTAGCGCAGCGCGTCGTCGAGACCACAGGCCACGAGGTAGTTTCGCGTCGGCGGCAGGCGACGCACGAACAGGCTGAAGACGGCCGGCTCGAACATGGCGTCCGCCCAGTAGGCGCGCAGCATGGTGAGCTCGTACAGGTCGGTCAGCAGCGCGGCGTTCGCGTCGGTGACCCAGGGCGTCGGGCCGGCCATGTTCAGCTGGCCTCGACGACGGCCCCGGCCGCGCGCATCTCCGCCACGGCCCGGCGGCCTGCCTCCGCGTCCACGGGGCGCGTCGCGTCCAGCAGCAGGTGCACCGCGAAGCCGGCGCGGAGGGCGTCCAGCACCGTGGCGCGCACGCACACCTCGAGGGCGAGCCCTCCCACCCACAGCCGTTGCACCTTGCGGTGCTGCAGGTGGTCGGCGAGCCCCGTGTCCTCGAACGCCGAGTACTGGTCCTTGTCGAGGCGGGTGCCCTTGCTGATCTTGACCACCTCCTCGGGCAGTTCGAGCTCCGGGTGCCAGGCCGCCCCGGGCGTGTCCTGGACGCAGTGGACCGGCCACGGGCCGCCCTGCTCCCGGAAGCTCGGGTGGCCCCGCGGGTGCCAGTCGCGGGATGCGTAGATCGGCACGCCGGCCCGACGCGCGGCGGCCAGCCAGCGCCTGAGCAACGGGATCACCCGCTCCCCCTCCGCCACGGGCAGCGCGCCCCCCGGACAGAAGTCGGGCTGCACGTCCACCACCAGCAGCGCGTCGCCCGCACGCAGGCAGCCGGCAGGCGCCAACGGGTCTCCTCCTCCCAAACGGTATCTCACCCGGGATCCGGGTCTCGCAGCTTCAGGCGGGCCGGCGGCCTGCCGCTCCGGTGTTACTATTGGCGGGGGCCGCGAGACCTCGACCTGGATGGAGATGCCGCCGTGACGCAAAGCTCGCGCTCTGCTGGGGATGCGGCCCGCCTCGGACTCCTGGCCCTGGCCCTGCTCCTCGCCCTGGGAGCCGGACCGCCGGGTCGGGTTCCGCAGGACCTTCTGGAGCGCGCTCGGGCCGCCGGCACGCTTCCCGTGATCGTCAGCCTCGACGTGGACACCATCGGGGAGGCGGAGCTTCCCTCCCCCGCCCACGTGGCCACCCAGCGGGCGGCCATCGCCGGCGCCCGGGAGCAGGTGCTGCAAGGGCTGACCGGAACGGCGCTGCGCGTGCGGCGCCGCTTCGTGACGATTCCCTACCTGGCGCTCGACGTGAGCCCCGCGGCCCTGGCGGCCCTCGCGCGCTCCAGCCGGGTTCGAGCGGTGCACGAGGACCGCCTCGTGCGGCCGGGGCTCGCTTCGAGCATTCCGCTGGTGGAGGGCGACCAGGCGGTGGCGGCCGGCTGGAACGGCAGCGGCCGGACCGTGGCGGTGCTGGACACGGGGGTCGACACGGGGCACTCCTTCCTGGGCGGACGCGTGGTGGCGGAAGCCTGCTTCTCGGGCGGATCCGATTGCCCCAACGCCACCACCACCCAGATCGGCCCGGGCGCGGGCCTCTACTGCAGTTGGGCGGATGCCTGCGCCCACGGCACTCACGTGGCGGGGATCGCCGTTGGAAGCGGCTCCGGGTTGGCCGGCGTGGCGCCAGGCGCGTCGCTCGTCGCCATCCAGGTCTTCTCGCGCTTCAGCGGCTCCGCCTGCAACGGAACCGGTGAGAACCCGTGCGCGCTGGCCTTCCTCTCCGACATCGCCGCCGGTTTGGCCCACGTGTATGCGCTGCGCACCACCTTCGCGATCGCTGCGGTCAACGTGAGCGTCTCCGGCGCCACCTACACCTCCCAGGCCGCCTGCGACGGCGCGAACCCTGCCCTGAAGACGGCCATCGACAACCTGCGCTCCGCGGGCATCGCGACCGTCGTCTCCTCGGGCAACGACGGGCTGCTGGACGCGCTGTCCGAACCCGCCTGCATCTCCTCCGCCGTGAGCGTCGGCGCCACCACGGACGCAGACGCGGTAGCCGCCTTCTCCAACTCCGCCACGTTCCTGGCGCTGCTGGCGCCGGGGGTGGACATCACCTCCTCCACACCGCCGGCCCTGCTGGGCTTCTCCTTCGGCAGCACGGACGGGACCTCCATGGCCGCTCCCCACGTGGCGGGCGCCTGGGCGCTCCTCCGCCAGGCCCGGCCCTCCGTCTCCGTGAACCAGGCGCTAGCGGCCCTGCAGGCCACGGGGGTGCCCATCACCGACGTGAACGGAGTCACCACGTCGCGGGTGCGCGTCTTCGCGGCGCTCCAGGCACTCCTGGCGCCGACTTGCTCCAACGGGCTCGACGACGATGGCGACGGGCTCGTGGATCACCCCGCGGACCCGGGCTGCCCGGCCCCCTCCGGCGACCTGGAGAACCCCGCCTGCGACGACAGCGTCGACAACGACGGCGACGGGGGCATCGACTGGGATGGGGCCGGCCTGGGTCCGCCCGACGCGGAGTGCTCCCAGGGCTGGCTGCGTCAGGAGGCCCGCTGGGGCTGCGGGCTCGGCTTCGAGTTGGCGCTGCTGGTGCCCCTGCTCAGCCGGTGGCGGCGGCGGCGCACCGGTCGCTGACGCGCCGACTCGCAGGATCCCGAGGCCGGCGCAACGGTGCCGGCCTCCGCTTCGGTAGCCTCCCGGGCGACATGGGTGCGCGACGAGCCAGCAGCTTCTCCATGAGAAGCCGCTTCCGGCACGCAATCGCCGCCGGCGTCGGCCTCGGACTGGCGTGCGCTCCGGCCCCGTCGTCGCCTCCCCCGGCGCAGCGCGATGCGTCCCTGGCCGCCACCCTGGTCGAGCTCGGCGAGCAGGCGCTGGCGGCCGGGGACCCCGTCGGCGCCGCCGACCGCTTCGAACGGGCGCTTCGGGCCGACCCGCAGTCGCTGGCTGCCAGGGTCGGTGTGGGGCGGAGCGCCCTGGCCCAGGGCCACGACCCGGCTGCTCGTGACGCCTTCGGCTCCGCCCTGGAAGTCGCGCCGGACTCGGTAGACGCGCTGCTCGGCCTCGCGCGGGTGGAGGAACGGTCCCAGCGCCTCGACGAGGCCCGGGCGTTGCTGGAGCGGGCGCGCAGCCACGAGCCGACCCGCCCGGACGTGCACGAGCGGCTGGCCGCCCTCACCGGGTTCGCTCCGCGTCGACCGCCGGCGGATCTGGACGAAGCCCTGGAGCGGGCCCGACTTCATCTCTACGACCCGCGCGCCAAGCTCCACGCGGGCCGCGCCCTGGCCCGGGCCGGGCGCCCGGAGCAGGCGATCCGCCTGCTGGAGGATGCGCTCTGGATCGGCGACCGGGATCCCGGCGCGACGCGAGCCGTCTTGATCGAGCTCGCCCGCCTGGACCCCTCCTGGCGCCAGCGCATCGCCGTCCCGGTGCACGTGCGAGCGGACGAGGCGCTGCACGCCAACCCCAGCTGGCGCTTCCAGCTACGGCTGCTCTGGCACGCCATCTCCCAGTCCTTCGATCCGGTGCTGCGGGTGCGCTTCTATCCCGCGGAGCTGACCGCGTGTCGGAGCTCCGGCGCGGGCCCGGACCTGGGCACCATCGTCGCCGCCTGCCTGCGGGGCCCCGCTTCGACGCGCGGCATCCAGGCCGTCTTCACGGGGCAGCCGGCGCCCCGCCGCGGGGGCCCCTGGCGACTCGGGCAGGCGGAGTTCCTGGGCCGCACGCTCGCAGTTCGCATCGAGCCCGGAGCGATCCAGAGCCGGGTTCTCGCCCACGAGCTGGTCCACCTGTACGGGGGCGTGCACGTGAACCCGGATGTGGACTCCCTCATGAACCCGAGCGGCGACTCGCACGTCCTCGATCCCTGGAACCAGGCCCTCCTCGAGCAGCTTCGCCGCCGTCGCTTCGGCCCGGGCGGTCTCGACGCCAACGTGCTGCCCTGGGTCGAGCTGCCGGCGACGATCGCCGCGTACCGGGCGGCGCTGGGCGCCAATCTGGCCTTTCGGCAGCTCGGCCTGCTCGACGCCCTGGAGGCAGGCCGGGAGTCGCGCTTCCTGGCCGCGCGGCGCGCCCGCCAGGTCCGGGAGCTCGACGAGCACCTGGGGGACGTGACCGAGCTGCTGGGACAGCTCGTGCTTCGCGACGGCCGTCCCGCCGCGGCGGCGGTCTTGATGGACACCGCAGCCCGCCTCTACGGTCCCGGCACGCCGCGCGGGCGCGCCGCCCTGGCCCGGGCCCGGCGCCTCGAATCCGCGGCGACCGTCCGCACGTCGCCCTAGGCCCCAGCCCGGCGTGACCCGCACGGCGCGACCCCGGCGGCTTCGGCATCATCCCAGTGGAGCAGACCCCTTTCGCCGGCGGGCAACGGAGGATTCCATGGCGCGCAGCAAGGCGTCGGACCTGTTCGTCAGGTGCCTGGAGGCGGAGGGCGTACGCTGGGTCTTCGGCGTGCCCGGCGAGGAGAACGCCGACCTGCTGCTCTCGCTGGACGACTCGCCGATCGAATTCGTCCTCACGCGACACGAGCAGGGCGCGGCCTTCATGGCCGACGTGCACGGACGCCTGACCGGCGAGGCGGGGGTGTGTCTCGGAACGCTCGGACCCGGAGCCACCAACCTCGTCACCGGCGTGGCCGACGCCAACCTGGATCGCGCCCCGCTGGTGGCGATCACGGGCCAGGGGGACAGTCGCCGGCTCCACAAGGAGAGCCACCAGAACATCGACGTGGTCGGCATGTACCGGCCCCTCACCAAGTGGGCCTGGTCGCTGGTCAACCCGGACAACGTCCCGGAGGTGGTGCGCAAGGCCTTCAAGCTGGCCACCACCGAGAAGCCGGGCGCCTGCCACATCGAGCTGCCCGAAGACGTGGCGGCCATGGAGGCGGAAACCGACCCCATCCCGCCGGAGCGCTTGCGGCGTCCGGTCCCCGACGACAAGATCGTGAACCGCGCCTTCCAGGCGATCCGTGAGGCGCGGCGCCCGGTGATCCTGGCCGGAAACGGCGCCATCCGGCGCCGCGCCAGCCGCCAGCTGCGCCACTTCGCCGAAAGCACCGGGATCGGCGTCGTCAGCACCTTCATGGCCAAGGGGTGCGTGGATCGTCATGCCCCGCACTGCCTGTTCACGATCGGTCTCCAGGCGCGCGACCTCGTGACGTATGCCATCGAAGCCGCGGACCTGGTCGTCACGCTCGGCTACGACATGGTCGAGTACCACCCGCGCCTGTGGAACCCGGCGGCCGACAAGCGCATCGTCCACGTGGATTTCCTGCCCGCCGAGGTGGATCACCACTACCGGGTGGACGTGGAGATCGTGGGGGACCTGGCCCACACGCTGTGGATGTGGAACGAGCGCTGGAAGGCCCTGGAGCCGAAGCCCGTCTACGACCTGGCTCAGCAGCGCTCCGTCCGTGCGGACATGTTGCGCGAGTTCGCGGCGTACCGGGACGACGACACGGACGGCGCGATCCGGCCCCAGAAGGTGCTGTGGGACGTGCGGCAGGCGCTGGGACCCCGGGACGTCCTGCTCTCGGACGTTGGGGCCCACAAGATGTGGATCGCGCGCTACTACCAGTGCGACGAGCCGAACACCTGCTTGATCTCCAACGGATTCTGCTCGATGGGCTTCGCCCTGCCGGGGGCGATCGCCGCCAAGCTCCTGCACCCGGACCGGCGCGTGCTGGCCCTCTGCGGCGATGGGGGCTTCCTGATGAATGTCCAGGAGATGGAGACGGCCCGGCGCCTCGGCACGCGCATCGTCGTCATGGTGTGGGAAGACGGGGGCTACGGGCTGATCTCCTGGAAGCAGGACACGCAGTTCGGGCGGCACACCAACCTGTCCTTCGACAATCCCGATTTCGTGCGCCTGGCGGAGTCGTTCGGCTGGGCGGGCGCGCGGGTCGAGCACTCCCGGGACCTGCTCGCTACGCTCGAAAAGGCCTTCGCGGCGGACCGCCCGGCGCTCGTGGTGATTCCCATCGACTACCGCGAGAACGCCCTCCTGAGCGAGCGTCTGGGGCGCCTGGTCTGCCCGATCTGAGAGCGTCGCAGCGAGGCCGCCCGTCCGCTTGCCCTACCCCCTCTTGCCGATCCCCTGGGAGGAGCCATGAAGGACCGCCATCCCCTGTATCTCGCCAACCGACCCGTCGCCCCGAACCACGACCTGGAGGTTCGCGACAAGTACACCGGCGAGGTGGCGACCCGCGTGGCGCTGGCGGATCCGGCCACCATCGATGCGGCCATCACCCAGGCCGTCGCCGCCAGCGAGCCCATGCGTCGCCTTGCCGCCTACGAGCGTCAGGCCGTACTGCACCACTGCGTGCGCCGCTTCACCGAGCGCGCCGAGGAGTTCGCCCTCGCGCTCTGCATCGAGGCGGGCAAGCCGATCCGCGACAGCCGGGGCGAGGTGTCGCGTTTGATCGACACCTTCCGCATCGCCGCCGAGGAGTCGGTACGCCAGGTGGGGGAGGTGTTGCCCCTCGACGTGACGGCGCGCGCCCGCAGCTACCGCGGCATGTGGCGGCGCGTCCCGATCGGGCCGTGCTCCTTCATCTCCCCCTTCAACTTCCCCCTCAACCTGGCGGCCCACAAGATCGCCCCAGCCCTGGCGGTGGGCTGCCCGTTCGTGCTCAAGCCCGCCAGCCTCACCCCGGTGGGGGCGCTCCTGATCGGGGAGGTGCTGGCGGAGACGGACCTGCCCGTAGGGGCCTTCTCCATCCTGCCCTGCCGGCGGGACGGAGCGGAGCTCTTCAGCGAAGACGAGCGGCTCAAGCTGCTCTCGTTCACGGGCTCGCCGGCGGTGGGCTGGGAGCTCAAGCGCCGGGCGGGCCGCAAGAAGGTGATCCTCGAGCTGGGGGGCAATGCGGCCTGCGTGGTGGACGCCGACTGGGACCCGGAGGACGCCGTGGAGCGGACCGTGTCCGGCGCCTTCTACCAGTCCGGGCAGAGCTGCATCAGCGTGCAGCGCATCCTGGTGCACGCGGACGTGTACGAGACCTTCCGGGACAAGCTGGTCGCCGCAACGCGCCGCCTGCACATGGGCGACCCGAAGGACGAGAAGACGTTCATCGGACCCCTGATCTCCACCAAGGAGGCGGAGCGGCTCGAAGCGTGGATCCGCGCAGCCCTGGACGGCGGGGCGAGGCTCCTGTGCGGCGGCCGGCGGGAGGGCGCGATGCTGGAGGCCACCCTGCTCGAGGACGCTCCGCCGCAGGCGGAGGTGTGTGCCCAGGAGGCCTTCGGGCCCGTGGCGGTGCTGGCGCGCTTCACCGACTTCGAGGACGCCCTGGCCCGCGTGAACGACAGCGTATTCGGCCTGCAAGCCGGCATCTTCACCCGCGACCACTACAAGGTGCTGCGCGCCTGGGACGTGCTCGAGGTGGGCGGCGTGATCGTGGGCGACGTGCCCTCCTGGCGGGTCGATCACATGCCGTATGGGGGGGTGAAGGAGAGCGGGTTGGGGCGGGAGGGGGTGCGCTTCGCCATGGAGGACATGAGCGAGATCCGGCTCCTCGTCACCCGCCTCCCCTAGCTTGTGGTTCGAAGATTGCGCCTGGGGGGGGCCGGCCGGGGCCCGATCCGGGGGGATGGCTCGGGCTAGCGGGCGTAGACGGCCCGGTGGATGGGGCCGCGGGGCAGGCAGCGGGTGGGGATGCGGCGCTCGTAGCA
>JBFIML010000025.1:0-62909 GCA_041611735.1 Myxococcota bacterium
CCCCGCCACGGCCGCACGGCCCTCGTGACCGGCGCCGCCTCCGGGATCGGGCGCGCCCTGGCAGAGGCCCTGGCCCAGGACGGGGCCCAGGTGGTGCTGGCGGACCGGCAGGTGGATCTGGCCGAGGAGGTGGCGGAAGGCATCCGGGAAGCGGGGGGTGCCGCCCGGGTGGCCGAGCTCGACGTGCGCGACGCGGGGCGCTTCCAGGCGGTGGTGGACGAGCTCTTCGAGCGCGAAGGGCGCCTCGACTGGCTCTTCAACAACGCCGGCGTCGGCGTCTCCGCAGAGATCAAGGACTACGAGCCCGCCGACTGGGACGACGTCTTCGACGTGAACCTGCGCGGCGTGGCCCACGGGATCCTGGCCGCCTACCCGCGGATGGTCGAGCAGGGCTTCGGCCACATCGTGAACACCGCCTCCATGGCCGGGCTCTTCCCCACGGCCTTCACCGGCAGCTACACCGCCACGAAGTTCGCCGTGGTGGGGCTCTCCCGGTCCTTGCGACTCGAGGCGGCGCCTCACGGGGTGCGGGTCTCGGTCCTGTGCCCGGGCGTGATCCGCACGCCGATCCTGGAAGGCGGCCGCTACGGGCGCCTCAAGTACCGCTACGACGCGGAGAAGCTGCAGCGGAGCTGGGAGGAGTTTCGTCCCCTGCCTGCCCCGGAGCTGGCCCGACGCGCGCTGCGCCAGATGGACCGCAACCGCGCCATCATCGTGGAGCCACGATGGTGGAAGGCGATCTGGTACGTGGATCGACTCTCGCCGGGCCTGGGCGAACGGCTCGGCCGGCTCATGTACCGGCGCATGCGGGCGCGGTTCGACGAGATCCGCATCGGCTGAGAGAGGGAGCCCGCATGTCCAGCGTCTCGATCGAAAAACCCGAGCGCCACGTCAGCGTCGTCCGCTTGAACCGGCCCGAGCGTCTGAACGCCATGTCCATCGAGCTGTGCCTGGACCTCGAGCGCACGCTCGGGGAGGTTACGCGTGACAACGACTGCCGGGTCGTGGTCCTGACTGGCGCGGGACGCGCCTTCTGCTCCGGCCTCGACCTCAAGGACCATTCGGTGGTGCCGGACGTGGAGGGGCTCACGGTGCCGCGCATCGGGCCCCGAGCGATCCGCATCTACTCCCGCCTGATCCCCGCCATGCGTCACGTGCCGCAGCCGATCCTGGCGGCCGTGAACGGCCCGGCCTACGGGGGCGGGCTGTGCCTCACCCTGGCGGCGGACCTGCGCATCGCCGCGGCGTCGGCGGTCTTCAATGCCACGGGCATCGTGAACGGACTCACCAGCACGGAGCTCGGGGCGAGCTGGCTGCTGCCGCGCCTGGTGGGCGCCGCCCACGCCAACGAAATCCTGCTGACCGGCCGCCGCATCGACGCGCGGGAGGCCCTGCGCATGGGACTCGTCTCGGAGGTGGTGCCCGACGACGCGATCCTGGCGCGCGCCCTCGAGATCGCCCGCAGCATGTGCGCCTTCAGCCCCTACGGCCTGCAGATGACCAAGCAGGTGCTGTGGGCCAATCTCGAGAACCCGAGCCTGGCGGCGGCCATCGAGCTGGAGGACCGCAACCAGATCATGCTCGGCATGACCGACAACCTGCCCGAGGCGATCGAGGCCTTCGACGCCCAGCGCAAGCCCGTCTACAGCGACGAGCCGCGCCGCGGCGTCTACCGCCGCGAGGAGTAGGCGGGCCTCATTCGGCCTGCCAGCGGATCGTCACGCTGCGGCGACCCCATGCCCGCGCCGCCGCCACGTTGCGCCCCATGTAGAGGTCGATCTTGCGCCGCCAGCGGGAGGGCATCTTGTCGAGCACCACCCAGGTGCCGGGGAGGCCCTCGATGCGCACGCGGGTGCCGCGCCGAAGCCCGAGGGCCAGCAGGTCCGGCGAGACGGCGATCGCCTTCATGCCGGGCGCGAGCCGGTCGCCCCAGGCGGCGAGGCTCGCGTCGCCCTCGGTCTGACCGGGCAGGGAGTTGTAGGCGGTGGCCGTGACTTCGAGGGCGCGCTCGGCCCCGGCGGGGCCTGCGAGCACCGCGAGGCAGCAGGCCACGAAGAGCGTCCGGCCGGGAGCGCGCACGTCCGTTTCTGGCATCGGCGAAACCCGCGAGGTCCTTGAGATCCGCCCCGCTTCAGCGCATCCTGCGCAAGAGACCCGCGCGCCGGCGGCAGCGCAGACGCAGGAGCGCCGGCAGGACGAACGCCAGCTCGAAGCCCAGGCCGCAGCCGCTCGACTCCGCGTTGCGCCAGGCGGCATCCACGCACTGGGGATCGGGCTGGGTCTGCTGGGCGGGCGGCACGCCGGCCGAGGCTCCTCCGTCCCAATCCATGCGGCCGTCGCCGTCGTCGTCCATGCCGTTCTGGCAGCGCGGGTCCTCCACCCAATGCGGGTCGCGGCAGCCGGGATCGCCGCTTCCGTCGCTGCGGAAGTCCACGAGCCCATCGGGGACCGGCTCGTTGTCGGCGCCGTCGTCGCACGGCAGCAGCAGCGAACGCTCCGAGAGGTCGGCGGCCGACGCGCAGCCCGGGTCGTCGGGGAAGTCCACGCGACCGTCGCCGTCGTCGTCGCTGCCGTTTCCGCACTCCGGCTGGAGCGCGCCGGCGGCCGCCGAGGCATCGGCGATGCCCGCGCCGGCGTCGCGGTCCGCACCCGGCGCCTCGATGTCGAGGGCGGTGGCCCGCAGGGCGTCCGCCACCTCCCCCGGCGTGCGCCCGAGGGAGCTCGCAAACTCGAGCAACAGCGCCGCCAGACCCGCCGCGTGAGGCGCCGCGGCGGAGGTGCCGCAGAAGGTGGCGAAGCCCGGGCTCGCGGTGCTCACGCAGTCAGCGGCGGCGAGATCGGGCTTGGCGCGCAGCTCGCCGCCGCTGGCGGAAAGATCGCCGGGAGTCAGGGGCGTCCCGTCCGCCGCGTGGAAGATGCGGCGCGGCCCGTCGGAGCTGTAGGTCTGCACCGACTCGCTGCCGGCGAAGACGCCTCCCGGTCCGGCCGCGCTGCGCACGTCTACCGCTGCCACGGCCAGGGCGCCCCGGGCAGCCGGGTGGCCGCCGATCTGGCCGGCCGTGGCCACGGCCAGGCGGCCGCGGTTGGCGTTCAGGTGCAGGAAGCGGGTCGCCCCGGCGGAGCGCACCACCACCAGCCGGCGGCGCTTGTCGTTGAAGAGCGTCGAGTCGATCAGCTCGAAGGGGTCGTCGTCACCGTCCTGCACGTCCGTAGAGGCAGCCACCACCTGCGTGAGCGCTCGGTTGGCCAGGAAGAGGTCGTAGTCGTTGCCCGAAGCACCCTTCGCGTCCGACCAGTGGAGCGTGAACACGAAGGGCGAGTCCGCGGTCACCTCGTTTCCGATGGAGCCACCGAAGCCGTGGGCCGGCGCGCCCGCGAAAGAGCTGCCCGAGCTGACGAAGTCTCCCTCCCACACCCCGGAGGTGCCATCGTTCGCGTTGCCTGCGTTTCCGGCCGCGGAGAAGTAGAGCGCGCCGTCGGTGACCACGGCATCCACCGCGTCGGCCACCAAGTCGTCCTGCAGCACGGCCTCCGCGAAGTAGCCCACGTCGTCCACGATGACCTGGGCGCCTGCGGCGCGCAGCGCCAGGATGTTCGCCGCGAACCCCGCCATGCCGCCGAAGGCCGTGGCGAACAGGAGCTCCGCCCCGGGAGCGAGGTCGTGGACGATCTCGAGCATGGCGGTTCCCTCGCTCCCGGAGCCCGCCTGGCCGGGCAGGACCGTCACGTTCGGCGGAAGATCTCCGGAGGCCTGGAGGGAGGCGAGCGCATCGACGCCGTCCGAGAGGACGCCCACCCGGATGCCGATTCCATCCACCCCGAAGGCGGCGCGCACGGCATCGGCCCGGTGGGCCCCGTCGCCTTCGCTGGTATCGAGCTTGCGGGTGAAAGCGCGGTCGGCGGGGCGGATCGCGCGCACCTCTGGAAGGACGGCCACCTCCTCGAGGAGCGCCAGGGGAAGCCGGGCGCGGAGGGCCCGCTCCCGCGGGAAGCTCGCCTCCACGCTTCCGCCCAGCGCGGCGATGCGCGCGAGGAGGCCCGGCGTCACCTCGGCGCGCAGATCCACGAGCGTGGTGCCGTCGGTTGCCACCTCGACGCCGGTGCGCAGCGGCGGAACCCCGGAAGCAACCGGCACGCCGCGGCGTTGCTGCGCCGCGTGCAGAAGGCGCGAGGCGAGCTTGCGCTGGACCGGCGTTCGCGCCGCCTTCTCGGCCCGCAGGGCGGCGATCTGGGCCACGAGCTCCGGGGCCGGGCCCTGGGCCGCCGCGGGCCCGACGGCCAGGAGAACCCACCCGGCCAGGAGGAACCGCCCGAGCGGCTGCCTGCGCCCGCCTCGTCTCATGAGCTCATGCTACCAGCAGAAACGTCCCGGCCTAACCCCGGGAGCCTGGTTTCGGATAGAATGCCGCTTGCGCCCGTGCCGGCTCCCAAGCTGCTGCGAACACCGAGGTGCGCCATGCCGGCTGAATCCCCCCAGCCTGCCGGAACTTCGCATCGCTTCCGCGATCATGCTGCCGGGGCGCGAGCGGGCGTCCGCGACCTGTATCGGCAGAACCACGCCGGCCAGACCCTCGCCTTCGTGCGCGGCCGGAAGACCGCCTACCTGCCGCCGCGCCGGCGGCGCATGGGGGTGTGGGAGGCGAGCGAGGCGCTCTCCACCTTCGTGGACGCCAGTGATCCGGACCTCACCCTGCCCCAGCTCGACCATGCCTTCCAGACCGCCGAGTCCCTGCGTGCGGCCGGCAAGCCCGAGTGGATGGTGCTGGTGGGCCTGCTGCACGACCTGGGCAAGGTGCTGCATCTGTTCGGCGAGCCCCAGTGGGCGGTGGTGGGCGACACCTTCCCGGTGGGCTGCGCCTTCTCGGAGCGGATCGTGCATGCGGAGCTCTTCGCGGACAACCCCGACACCCGGAACCCCGTGTACTCCACGCGGCTCGGGATCTACACGCCGGGATGCGGACTCGACCGGGTGCACTTCTCCTGGGGGCACGACGAGTACCTGTTCCAGGTGTTGAAGGATTACCTCCCCGAGCAGGCGGCCTACGTGATCCGCTACCACTCCTTCTACGCCGGCCACTCGGGCGGCGCCTACGACTTCCTGCTGGACGGGCCCGATCGCCGGCTAATGGCCGATCTGCGCGAGTTCCAGCCCTACGACCTCTACTCGAAGGGAGCAACGCCTCCGGACCGCCAGGCACTGCGGCCCCGCTACGAGGACCTGGTGGCGCGCTATCTGCCCGACGCGCTGTGGTGGTGAGCGACGGGACTAGCGCACCAGCAGGACCGAGCAGGGTGCCAGCAACGCCACCTGATGGCTGATGGTGCCGAAGCCGCCGCCCGCCCGCTCGGGGTCCAGGGCGTGGGAGACGAGGACGATCAGGTCCGTCTCCTGCTCCCGAGCGTAGCGCAGGATCTGCGCGCCCCGGCGCCCGAAGAGAATCTCCTGGCGAACCTCGGCGCCCTGCGCCTCGAGCCGATGCGCCCACTCCCGCAACCGCTTCTCGGCCTTGTCGCGCAGCCGCCCGTAGAAGCCCTCCAGCTCCTGGTCGGGCACGTCCTGGATCGTCTCCACCACGTGCAGCAGGATGATCGCGGCGCCCGGCTGTGCGGCCAGCTCGCTGGCCCGCTCCACGGCCAGGTCGCTGCGCTCGGAGAGGTCCACGGGGAGCAGCACGCGGCGGAACACGGAGAGGCCCTCCTTCGCCACCGGCCCGGGCCGGCGTGCCAAGCCTAGCAGGCGTCCCGGCTCGAAACGCCGTCTCCACGTGACCGCCCCTGTCACGAGGTTCCTCCAGGATGGTCCACGTGGGCTCCGGGCGGCTCCCTCCCCCCACCGGAGGCAGCGGAACCGGCCCCGGGGAGCACCCCGGGGCCGGGGGGAGTCGCCCGTCCCCGAACCCGTCGCCCGCCCGAGGAGGTCCGTGATGCGAACGCCCCGACGCCGCGCCCCGCAGCCGGCCCTGCGCGTGGTGCGCAACGGCCTGCGCGACCTCATGTGCCGCGCCTGCGGCTCCACCGAGCGCGTGGTGCAGGTGGACTGGGTGCCGGTCCAGTACCCGGTGGTGGGCGTCCGCGTGGGAGGCACGCTCGTGGTCGACAACACGAGCTTCGCGGTCGAGATCGACTGGGAGAACTTCGACCCGCAGCGCCAGGAGCTGCTCTGCAAGCACTGCGGCCACCGCTGGCGCGTACCAGACCACGTCGGGATCGAGGTGACCGAGGAGGACGGGAGCTAGGGCTCTCCCCAGGCGCCGGTCTCGCGCAGGGTGGCGAAGGACAGGGCCAGGAGTTCCCCGGCCTCGTCCACGAAGCGGGTCTCCACCCAGGTGGTGGCACCGCGACGGCGCACCACCCGGCTCTCCATCAGGAAGCGGTCCGTGATCGGCTCGAAGTAGTCCACGCGCAGGTTCAGCGTCACGATCCAGCCGCCCTCGAAGCGATGCTCGACAGTTTGCCCGGCGCGCACCGTACACACCGCCACCAGGTCCGCGTAGGCGGGCGTGAAACCACCGAACAGCTGACCGCGGGCGTTGCGCACCGCGTCGGCCACGTGGGCGCGGACTCGCAGCCGGCCGTCGTCCTCCTCGAGGAGCTCCCAGGCAGGCGCGTCGAGCAGATCGCCGACGGGATGGCCGGGCCCGAGCAGGCGTCCGGGCTCGCGGGCGAGAAAGGCGCGACGCACCGCCTCCGCGGCCGACGGGTCGAAAGCGGGGGGCGTCTGGCGCCCTCCCCGCGCAGACTTGGAGCTCGTGCTCACGCCCGAAGCCCCATGCGCTGCCTCCTCCCGCGAGGGCGGCGAGCCTATCACAGACGTCCCGGGAACGGGCCGAGGTGCGCGTCGGGGCCAAACCGGGCGGGAGACGCCAGCATGCTGGAGGATCCCGGCATGGAGCGGAGATCCCTAGCGTTCGGTGCCGGGCGGGAGACGCGAGCGCGCACTGGTGTCGATCTGCGCCAGGGTGCGCTCGAAGTCGGCGGCCCAGGCGTGGGTCTCCCGCCGCACGATGGCGCGGACCTCGAGCAGGAAGCGCCGGCAGCGCTCCAGCGCGGCCTGGGTGGTTTCCACGTCCGGCTCGGCGCCGTCCCCGGTGAGGCGCGCCGCTTCCCAGTCGATGCGGAAGACGTCGAGGGCGGCGGCGACCTCCTGGGCGGCTAGAGCGGAACGCACCCAGGAGCGAGTGAAGCCCCAGAAGCGATCGAGCAGGACGAGCAGGCCAGCGCCCGCCAGGAGGAGCGCACCCCAGAGCGGGTCGAGCAGGGGGTGGCCGTCGCGTTCCAGGACCTCGGCCAGCAGCGGGAGCATGCCGGCGGCACCGGCGGAGAGGATCGCAGCCAGGCGCAGGGCGCGTCCGCCGCGTTGGCCGCGCCGCCGCGCGCGCCAGTACCAGGCGATGGCCCGCTCCGCCTCGCCGGTCACGTGGCGGAAGAGCAGCTCCAGGGACTTGGCACGCGCCCCGTCCTCCCAGGCGAGGCTCGGGAACGGGGCGGGCGCGAGGTCTCGAGCCGATCCGTCCACGGCGCCGGGGCGTCTCCCGGATCGACGTGTCGGCGATCCGGCGTTGCGGACGCGTGATCGACCTCACCAGAACGTGATACAATACGAGGTGTTGCGCATTGCGGAGGCTCGCTCCGTGCAGGATCTACCCTCCCGCTCCTGGTGGCTCGGCCTCGACCCCTATACCCCGAACCCGCCCCTCGACCGGGACGCCCGGGTCGACGTGGCCGTGGTGGGCGGCGGGTTCACGGGGCTGTGGACCGCCTACCTGCTGCTCAAGGAGCGTCCCGACCTGGACGTGGTCGTGCTGGAGGGGAACGCGGTGGGCTACGGGGCGTCGGGCCGCAACGGCGGCTTCGCCATGACCCTCGTGCATCGCACCCTCACCCATCTCGCGGCCTACGTAGGCGACGCGGAGGCCCGCAAGATCTACCTGGCCGCGAAGCAGGCCGTCGAGCACATCGACAAGACCGTGGCGGCGGAGGGGATCGCTTGCGACCTCCAGCCGAACGGCCTCATCACGCTCTCCAACACGCCGCCCCAGGACCGCATCATCGAGGCCGAGCTCGTGACGGCGGCGCGGCTCGGTCTCGAGGGGGATTTCACCTTCCTGGACCGCACGGCAGCCCAGCAACGCATCCACTCGCAGCGCATCCGCTGCGCCTTCCGGGAGGAGGCCTGCTCGCTGCTGAACCCGGCGCGCCTGGCGCGAGGGCTGAAGGGCGTGGTGGAGCGGCTCGGCGCGCAGGTCTTCGAGGGCACCCCCGTCACGGAGTGGGAGGAGCGCACCGACGGCGTGGTGCTGCGGACGCCCCGTGGCACGCTGAACGCCCGGCAGGCGCTCGTGGCGGGCAACGCCTACGCCACCGCCTGGCCCGCCACCCGCGAGACCCTGCTCCCCTTCTACACCTACATCTGCCTGACGCGCCCCCTCGACGATGCGGAGTGGGAGCGGGTCGGCTGGGCCGGCCGCGAGGGCGCCGAGGACCGTCGCGTGGGGCTCCACTACTTCCGTCCCACCGCCGACGGCCGCATCCTCTGGGGCGGGCGCGATCCGGCCTTCCATCCCGACGGCCCGAAGCCGGTCTACGACCGGGACGAGCGGATCTTCCAGCGCATGCGGGAGAGCTTCGAGTGGTTCTTCCCGCAGCTCGCCCACGTGCCCTTCGAACGCTCCTGGGGCGGCCCCATCGCCATCACCGGGAACTTCCTCCCCGTGGTGGGCTGGTTCGACGTGCGGCGTCGCCGCGTGGCGCATGCCTACGGCTACAACGGCCACGGCGTCTCGATCAGCAACCTGGCGGCCCACGCGGTGGTGGATCTCTTTGCGGATCGCGAGAGCGAGTGGACCGACCTCGCGTTCGTCGGGGCTCGCCCGCAGCATCTGGGTCCGCACTTCCTGCGCGACCCGCTGGTGCGCCACGTGGTGGCGCAGCAGCTCCGCGCCGACGACGAGGAGCGCGAGATCCGCGACCCGCTGGCGCTACGCCTCCTGAACCGCCTGACCGGTGCGGACCTGAAGACGGGCTAGCCGGGCCGGAGCGCGTGCAGCTGGCCGAAGGCCTTGCGCAGCGCCAAACGCTGCACGGGTTTGCTCACGACGAGATCGACGTCCGAGGCGCTTTCCTCGGAGGCCTTCCAGAACTCGCCGAACCCCGTGAGCAGGACGACGGGGACATGGGGACGCCGGGCCTTGATGGCCGTCGCCACCTCGCGGCCCGTCATGCCGGGCATGGCCTGATCCGTGAGGACGAGATCGAAGGGCATCCGATCGAGCCAATCCAGGCCGGCCGGGCCGCTCGCCGCGACCTCCACGCGGTGGCCCTCGCTGGCGAGCAGCCGCGTCAAGGTGCGCCGCACCAGCGGATCGTCGTCGATCAGGAGCACCCGGAGCGGCGACCCGGGCTCGGGATCTTCACGCTCCAAGGGGGCCTCGGACGCCTCCGTCTCTGCGGAAATCAGAAACCGGATCCGGAAGCAGGTACCCTGGCCCGGCTTGCTCTCGATCTCGATCTCCCCGCCGTGACGCTCGGCGATCCCGTAGACGGTGGCGAGGCCCATCCCGGTGCGCAGCGCCCCCTTGGTGGTGAAGAACGGCTCGAGGCAGCGGCTTCGCTCCTCCTCGGACATTCCCACTCCGTCGTCCCTCACCTCGACCACCACGCGATCCCCGTCCCGGTGCGTGGCGAGCTCGATCGTGCCCCCGCCGGGCATGGCGTCCACCGCATTGAAGATCAGGTTCGTCAGCATTTCGCGGATCTCGGACTCCTGGAGGCGCAGGGTCGGGATCGGCTCGCGGCGCATCTCCACCCGGATGTGGATCCCGTCCCCGAGCGATTCGTCTCGCCAGCGCGGCTGCGTCAGACGCACCGCCTGCTCCACCAGCCGGTTCAGATCGGCGGCCTCCAGCAGCTCGGTGCGCGCGCGAGGCCGGTAGAACTCCATCAGCCGGTTGACGACGCCGCTCGCATCGACAGCGGCAGTCCGGATCATCTCGAGACACTCGCGAACCTCCTCGGGGTCGGAGCGAGCCTGCGGATCGCGCAGCAGGAGGTCGCTGAAGCCGAGGATCGGCTGGAGGGTGTTGTTGAAATCGTGGGCCACTCCGCTCGCCATGAGGCCGAGGGCGCGCAGGCGCTCCTGGCGCACGATCTTCTCCTGGGTGGCCCGGAGCTGCTCCAAGGCCTCCTCCAGCCGTCGATTGGTCTCGCGCAGCGTGGCCTCGTTGCGGCGACGTTCGTCCTCGAGGACCACTTCCCGCTGGTTGCGCCGATAGCTGTCGTAGAGGACGCCGGCGGCGCCCGCCAGGCCTTCGAGATGCGCCTGCTCGCGTTCGGCGTATCCGCCGCTCCGATTGGCCACGGCGATCATGCCCACCACTTCCTCGCCCCACAGGAACGGAACGCCGAGGAAGGCGCGTAGCGGCGGGTGACCGGACGGCACGCCACGCGCCTGGGGGTGCCTGTCCGGCGCGTTGGCAATCAGCGGCCGGCCCTGGGTGAGCACGGCGCCGAAGAGGGTGTCGAAATTCCGGAACTCGAGGTACCCCACCTCCCGATAGGTACGGAGCGCCTGCTCGTAGAAGGCCCGGTTCTCGTGGGCATCCCACACGATGCCGGCATGGGCGAGGACGCGCAGGGCAGGCCCCTCCACCACGACCCCCACGAAGCCGTATTCGCTCCCGGTCAGGTCGAAGCAGCCTCGCAGCAGCGCCTCGCTGGCGCGGCCCCAGTCGCCCCGGTCCAGGAACACCGTCATCGCTTCGGTGATGGCCTGGAGCTGGCGCGTCCGGTCGCGCAGGTCCTGCTCGGTACGATCGCGCTCGATCCAGTCGCCCACGGCTCTCCGCACCGCCCCGAGCGCGGAGAGTATCCCCGTGGAGCGGGGCACACAACCGCGCTTCGGATCATCGACCGTCCCGGAGCCCCGAGGCGCCCACGGATCCGCGAGAGCCAGCGTCGGCCCCGCCACTGCGGGTAGAATGCCGCCATGCAGGCCGCCGGACACCCCGTGGAGAGCCCCGTCTTTGCACCCGGGCGACTCGGGCCCCTGGCGCTCCGCAATCGGGTAATCAAGTCCGCTACCTTCGAGGGAATGTCGCCGGGGGGGGTTCCCTCCCCGGCGCTGATCGAGCACCACCGGCGCCTGGCGGCGGGCGGAGTCGCCCTCACCACGGTGGCCTACGGCGCCGTCTCCCGCGACGGGCGCACCTTCGGCGACCAGCTGGTGATCGACGAGGCGACGGGCCAGGCGCTGCGTGCCTTGACCGACGCCGTGCACCGGGAGGGTGCCGCCGCCTCGCTCCAGCTCAGCCATTGCGGATTCTTCACCCGCCACCGGGAGCCCGGAGCGCCGGGGCCACGCGGTCCCTCCGCCGGCTTCAACGCCTACGGCCTGGCCTCCGGCCTGCCCCTGGTGCGCGCCCTCCGCCAGGAGGAGATCGAGGCGATCGTCGAGGCGTACGCCGGGGCCGCGGCGCGGGCGGCGCGGGCGGGCTTCGACGCCGTGGAGCTGCACATCGGGCACGGCTATCTCCTGAGCCAGTTCCTCTCTCCGGCCACCAACCGGCGGCGGGATCGCTGGGGCGGGAGCCTCGAGAACCGGCTGCGGCTTCCAGTGGCCGTGGTGCGTCGCGTGCGCGACGCGGTGGGATCCCAGGTGGCGCTCCTCGCCAAGACGAACCTGCGCGATGGCTTCCGCGGCGGCCTCGAGCTCGACGAGGCGGTGGAGGTGGCGCGCCGGCTCGAGGCCGAAGGCGTGGACGGGCTCGTCCTCTCGGGCGGCTTCACCAGCCGCACGCCCTTCTACCTGCTGCGGGGCAGACGCCCCCTGCGGGAGATGATCCGGGTCGAGCGCAACCCGCTCCAGCGCATGGCGTTGCGCGCCTTCGGGCCCATCTGGGTCAAGGCCTGGCCCTTCGAGGAGCTGTTCTTCCTGCCCCTGGCGCGCGAGGTGCGCAAGGCGGTCGGACTTCCCCTGGCCCTGCTAGGCGGGATCGTGTCGCTGGACGGCATGGAGATTGCGGCCCGGGAAGGCTTCGAGTTCGTGGCGCTCGGGCGCGCGCTGGTGGCCGATCCGGAGCTCGTGCGGGACCTGGCCCGGGGCGCGAAGCGACGCAGCCGCTGCACGGCCTGCAACGAGTGCATCACCGAGTCCGAGGCCGGCGGCGTGCGCTGCGTCCTGGACGGCCCGCGAGGGACTTCGTGAGGCGTCTCGCGGGACGCGTCGCCGTGGTGACGGGCGCGGGGAGCGGGATCGGCCGAGCCACCAGCGAGCTTCTGGCCCGGCGCGGTTGCGACGTCGCCCTGGTGGACGTGGACGAAGCCGGGATCCGCGTCAGCGCCGAGCGCGTGGCGGCCACGGGCCGACGCGCTTCTCTCCACCTGGCGGACGTGGCGGATCGCAAGCGCATGCAGGAGCTTCCCGAGGAGGTCTTGCGGGAGCATGGACACGTGCACGTGCTCGTGAACAACGCGGGCGTGACCGTGGGCCGCTGCTTCGAGGACCACACGCTGGAAGACCTCGACTGGATCGTGGGGGTCAATTTCTGGGGCGTGGTCCATGGCTGCAAGTTCTTTCTTCCGCTCCTACGACGAGAGGAGGAGGCCCACATCGTGAACCTCTCCAGCCTGGCCGGCTTCCTGGGGCTGCCCATGCAGAGCTCCTACTGCGCCACCAAGGCGGCCGTGCGGGCCCTGAGCGAGGCGCTCTGGACGGAGCTGAGCGGGTCGCAGGTGGGGGTCACCAGCGTCCACCCGGGCGCCACGGCCACGCGCATCCTGCGCGCCTCGCGGGCGGACGATGCGGAGAGCGTGGCGCGCTGGGCCGATCGTCTGGAGCGGCGCGCGATGCCCCCCGAGCGGGTGGCGAGCCGCATCGTATGGGCCATCGAGCGCAACCGCATGCGCGTCCTGGTCGGGCCCGAGACCCGACTCACCGACTGGCTGAAGCGGCTGTTTCCCGTGCTGCCCCACCGGCTCCTGGCGGGAGCCTTTCGGCGCACGGTCCGGCGAAAGGAGGCTTCCTGATGGCGGACGAGGCGATCCGGACCGAGCGGCACGAGGCGGTCCTGCTGGTGCACCTGGACGACGGCAAGGCCAACGCGCTCTCCCCGACCCTGATCGAAGGGCTGCACGCGGTGCTCGACCGCGCCGAGAAGGAGGCCGGCGCGGTGTTGCTGGCCGGCCGACCGGGCCGCTTCTCGGCGGGCTTCGACCTGGCCACCATGGGCGCCGGCGCCGACGCGGCCCGGGCCCTCGTCACCGCCGGGGCGGAGCTCCTGCTGCGCCTCTTGGAGTTCCCTCGGCCGCTGGTGGCGGCGTGCACGGGGCACGCGCTGGCCGCCGGCGCCCTGCTGCTGCTGGCGAGCGACACCCGGCTCGGCGCGCGCGGAGCGTTCAAGATCGGCCTGAACGAGGTGGCGATCGGCATGCGACTCCCGATCTTCGCCGTGGAGATGGCCCGGGCCCGGCTCGCTCCGCCCCACTTCACCCGGGCGGTCCTCCAGGCGGAGATCTACGCTCCGGAGGGAGCCCTGGAGGCCGGCTTCCTGGACCGGTTGACGGAGCCGGAGCGTCTGCTGGAAGCCGCACGCGAGGAGGCCATGCGCCTGGCGGGGCTGCCGGCCGCCGCCTTCGCGGGCACGAAACGCCTGGCCCGCGGCGACCTCGTCGCCCGCGTGCGCGAGACCCTGGCCGAGGACATGGCAAGGATCTCCGGGCCGACGCCCCGCTAGGCGCGCCCGGAGGACGAAGCGCCACGCACCTGCACGTTCGAGGTCACGCTCGAGCTCGGGGTGAAGCCGTTCTCCAGCAGGACGCGCCGGCAGCGGTCCATCACGACGCTGCGCACCTCCAGGAGCTCGAGGCCCTGCTGGAAGGTGTCGCTCCAGAAGCCGACCTCCAGCTCCACCCACTGGGGCGCAAGCGCGGAGAGATGCACACTCGGGGGCGGGTCCTTCAGCACCCCCTCCACGCTGCGCACCGCTTCGAGCAGCACGCGGCGCGCCTTGTCGGCGTCGTCGGCGTAGTCGATCCCCACGGTGAAGCTCGGCCGCCGCAGGCCGTCGCGGGTGAAGTTCACCAGCGCCCGGCGGAAGATATCGGCGGTGGGGATGAAGATGTCACGGCCGTCGGCGGTCCGGATGTGGACATGGCGCAGCTGGATTCCGCGCACGGCCCCCACCCACTCGCCGCTCTGGATCAGGTCCCCCATCTCGAAGGTGCGGCTGAAGGAGAGGAAGAAGCCGGCCAGCAGGTTCTCCCCGATCTCGCGGAAGGCGAAGCCGAACACCACGGCCATGACGCCACCGGCGGCGAGCAGCCCCGCGGCCACGCGCCCGAGGCCCGCCGCCTGGAGCGCCAGCAGCAGGCCCGCGAAGCCGAGCCCCCAGCGGGAGAGCTGGCGCAGGGGGCGTTCGTACTCGCGGGTCCGGCTGGAGCGGCGCGCGAGACGCGCCAGCCCGGCGCCGATCGCGCGCCCCGCCGCGACGAAGAGCCCGAGTAGCAGGAGCGCCAGGACCAGGCGCGGCGCCACCTGCAGCAGTGCCTCCCAGTCCTCGCGCACGCTCTCCAGCAGGATCTCCATCCGGGCGCCCTTGCCCGGCTCAGCTCAGCCGGTCCACGACCAGCTCGCCGTCCTGCATGACCACCGCCAGGTGCTTGCCCTGCTCCTCGAGGAGGGAGAGGTCGTCGAGGGGGTTGCCGTCCACGACCAGGAGGTCGGCGCGGGCGCCCGGCGCGATCGTTCCCAGCTCGCCAGACCGGTTCAGGATCTCGGCGTTCACCGCCGTGGCGGAGTGCAGGATCTCCGCAGGGGTCAGCACTTGCGCGCGCAGGGTGAACTCCCGGCTCTGCTGGTCGTGGGTCTCGCCCAGCAGGTCTGTTCCGAAGCCCAGGCGCACCCCTGCCTGCTTCGCGATCTCCAGGGACGCGAGACCCGCGTCGAGGACGTCGCGCACCTTGCGCTGGCTCACCTCCGGGAAGCCGAGCTTGCCTCCGAGCTCGTCGATTGCGAAGTAGGTGACGAGGGTGGGGACCAGGTAGACGCCGCGCTCCGCCAGCAGGGCCGCCGTCTCGCGGTCGATCAGGTTGCCGTGCTCGATGCTGCGCACCCCGGCTTCCACGGCGCGGCGGATCGCCTCCGGCGTGTAGGCATGTGCCATGGCGTAGGTGCGCCAGCCCGCCGCTTCCTCCACGATCGCCCGCATCTCCCCCACCGAGTATTGGAGGTTCCAGATCGGGTCCGAAGGCGACGCGACACCGCCCGAAGCCATGATCTTCACCTGGGTGGCGCCGCGCCGCAGCTCCTCGCGCGCCGCCTTGCGCACCGCGTCCACACCGTCGGCCACGTGGGAGAAGGCGGTGGTGTGGATGCGACAGGCGCACAGATCCGGGGCATCGGAGCGTGGCCGGAAGTCGCCGTGGCCCCCGGTCTGGCTCAGCACGCGGCCCGAGAAGAACAGGCGTGGGCCCCGGATCAGGCCGCGCTCCACGGCCTCGGCCAGGCCCCAGTCGGCGCCCCCGGCGTCGCGCACGCTGGTGAAACCCCGCCGCAGCATTCCCTCCAGCACGCGGCGCGCCTCCTGGGCCACCAGGGTCACGGGCCGCGCCTCCATCGCCGCCAGGTTCATGGTGGTGATCACCGCGTGGACGTGGGCGTCGATCAGCCCGGGCATGAGGGTGCGGCCGCCCACGTCGAGGCGGCGCGCTCCGCTGGCGCGGACCGGACCCGGCTCGACCTCCGCGATCCGATCCCCCTCCACGAGCACCGAGTGCCCGGGCCTGAGCTCGCCACGCTCGGTGTCCAGCAGGGCCGCGTTCTCGAACAGGAGCTGCGCCACGCGCACAGCATCGCGCAGGCCCGGCAGGCAGGCTAGCGCCCGCGGAAGGCGGCGAGCGCCCCGAGGACCTCGTCCACGTCGGCGGGGGTGTGCTCGGCGGAGACCTGGAAGCGGATCTCCTCGTCGCCCCGCGGCACCACGGGGTACGTGATGCCGGTGGCCAGGATCCCATGGGCGCGCAGGTGCCGCACCAGGGCGGCGGTACGTGCCGTATCGCGCACCAGCAGGGGCACCACCGGGTGCTCGCCGGGGATCGTGTCCCAGCCCTGGGCCACGAGGCCCCGCTCGAAGCGCACCGTCATGGCCCGCAGGTGAGCCAGCCGCGCGCGCCCCGGCTCGCTATCCACGATCGCGAGGGCCCGGCTGGCCACCGCGGCCTCCGCCGGCGTGATGGGGTTCGAGTAGACGTAGAAGGGCGACGTCTCGCGCAGGTAGTCCACCAGGACCCGACTCCCCACCACGTAGCCCCCGTTCACGCCGAGGGCCTTGCCCAGCGTCGCCACCAGCAGGTCGGCTCGGGCCTGGGTCACCTCCTCGGTTCCCCGCCCCGTCGCCCCGAGCGCAGCGACGCCGTGGGAGTCGTCCACGACGACCACCACGTTCTCGGGGAAGGCCTCATCGTGGGCGCGCGCGAGCTCCAGGATGTGCGCCAGGGGGGCATGGTCGCCCCGCATGCTGAAGACGCCGTCGGTCACCACCAGCGCGCGGCGACACGACCGCGCGGCCTGGGCGAGGGCGGCCGCGAGCTCCTCCGGGGCCCCGTGTCGATACACGTGCTTCTCCGCCGGCCGGGACAGGCGGATGGCGTTGATGATGCAGTTGTGGTTCAGCTCGTCGCTCAGGACCGCGGTCTCGGGCGTGATGAGGGGAGGCAGGATCCCCATCACGGCGGCGTAGGCAGAGCTGTAGAGCATGCCGGCCTCGCGGCCGTGAAAGGTGGCGAGCTGGCGCTCCAGCGTTACGTGGGGTTCGAACGTGCCGCTGATGAAGCGGACGGCGCCGGGGCCGGTCCCGAAGGCGCGGGCGGCCTCCTCCTCGGCGGCGATGGTCTCGGGGTCGAGGGCAAGGCCCAGGTAGCCGTTGGAGTTCATGCGCAGGAAGGGGCGCTGGCCCTGGCCCGCCAGCAGGTAGCGGGGCCCGCGGCCGGCGGCCGGCGGCTGCACGCCGACGATCACCGCCTCGGCGCCCTTGCGGGTGCCGGCCGCGTCGAGCTTCGCCAGCTCTGCCGCCAAGGCGGGCTCGATCCGGTCCACGGGCATGGGGGCTTCCTTCTGCCGGCGTGCCTCAGCCCGTCGGCCGCAGCTTCGCGCGCAGCGCCTCCAGCATGTCGCGGGCCATGGCCGGCAGGTCGTAGCGGGGCTTCCAGCCCCACTCCTCGCGGGCCGCCCTGTCGTCCAGCGAGTCGGGCCAGGAATCCGCGATCGCCTGCAGGCCCGCGTCCAGGTCGTAGTCGATGACGAAGTCCGGGACGTGCTTGCGGATCTCCGCGGCCAGCTCCTCGGGGGTCACGCTCATGGCGGTCACGTTGAAGGCGTTGCGATGCGCCAGACGCGTCGCGTCCGCCGCCATCAGCTCCATCATGGCGCGGATCGCGTCGGGCATGTACATGAAGTCCAGACGCGAGTCCGGCCGCAGGAAGCAGGTGTAGTGCTGGTAGCGCACCGCCTGGTAGAAGATCTCCACGGCCCAGTCGGTGGTGCCCCCGCCGGGGGGCGCCTGGTGGGAGACCAGGCCCGGCAGCCGGAGGCCGCGTGTATCCAGCTGGAAACGCAGCGCGTAGTAGTCGCACAGCAGCTCGCCGGCCACCTTGGTGATGCCGTACAGGGTGGTGGGACGTTGGATCGTGTCCTGGGGCGTGCGCTCGGGCGGCGTGCTCGGCCCGAAGGCGCCGATCGAGCTGGGGAAGAACACCGCGCAGCGGTGCGAGCGGGCGGTCTCGAGCACGCGGTAGAGGCCGCCCATGTTCACGTCCCAGGCCACGCGCGGTTTCTCCTCGGCCACCGCGGAGAGCAGCGCCGCCAGGTGGTAGATGGTCCCCACCTGGTGGCGGCGCACCACCTCGTCGATCTGACGGATGTGCGTGCAGTCCACGTACTCGAAGGGGCCGTCGCTCGCCGGCGCGTGGGGCGGCGCCATGCGGATGTCCGACGCCACCACCCGGTCGGCGCCATGGCGCTCCCGCAGTGCCGGGACCAGCTCGGAGCCGATCTGCCCCAGGGCGCCGGTGACGAGGATGCGGCGCATGAGGACCTCCCGCGCGGAGGCCGGATGCTAGCGCGCCGCCCCGCCCGCCGGGGGGACGTTCTTGGGTCAGGCTCCTAGTTGCCTTTTTCGCGGGAAAAGGCGATTAGTCGAGAACGTCCCGGTTCGGAGGGAGGGAGGACGGTGAGCACTCCGGTCGGCGAGTACACGGGCGCGATCGATCGTGGCCTGGAGGGGGTCGTGGCCTGCACGACCTCGATCAGCACGATCTCCGGCACGACCCTGCTCTATCGCGGTTACACCATCGAGGACCTCGCCGCGAACGCGAGCTTCGAGGAGGTCGTATACCTGCTCTGGTTCGGTCAGCTGCCCACGCGACGGGAGCTCGAGGCCTTCGCCGCGAGCCTGCATGCCAGCATGGCGCTCCCGCCCGAGTCGTTCGGCTGGTTCCACGGTCTCCCGACCCGGGTCCACCCCATGGACTTCCTCCACGCGGTGGTGGCGGGCCTGTCCTTGCACGACCCGGACGCGAACGTGCTCAGCGACGAGGCGAACCGCAACAAGGCGATCCGCCTCACCGCGCGACTGGGCACGATCGTGGCAGCCTACCACCGGGTACGCAGCGGCCAGTGGCCGCTCCAGCCCCTTCCGGAGCGCTCGGTGGCCTGGAACTTCCTGTACATGCTGAGTGGCCGCGAGCCGGACCCGGAGCGCGTGCGGCAGTTCGACACCTGCCTGATCCTGCATGCGGACCACGAGCTCAATGCCTCGGCCTTCTCGGCCCGGGTGACCTCGAGCACCCTCTCGGGTTTGTACTCGAGCATCATGGCGGCCATCGGGACCCTGAAGGGGCCCCTGCACGGCGGCGCCAACACCGAGGTGATCCGCATGCTGCTCGAGATCGGCACCGCGGACCGGGTGGAGGCGTACCTGGATGCAGCCCTGGCCTCGGGCCGCAAGGTGATGGGCTTCGGCCACCGGGTCTACAAGGAGGGAGACCCGCGGGCGCGCATCCTGCGCGAGATGGGCGCTTCGCTCACGCGCGAGACGGGACACCCGCAGCTCCACGAGATGAGCGTGCGCCTCGACGAGCTGATGCAGTCGCGAAAGGGCCTGATTCCGAACGTCGATTTCTACTCGGCCAGCGTCTACTACGCCCTGGGGATCCCGCCCGACCTCTTCACGCCGGTGTTCGCCGTGAGCCGGGTGGCCGGCTGGTGCGCCCACGTGCTGGAGCAGTACGCGAACAACCGCATCTATCGACCGCGGGGTCGCTACGCGGGACCGGTGGGGCTCCGGGTGCTGTCCCTCGACGCCCGCGAGGCCCGCGTCTCGGCCTGATTCCAGCGGGTCGGGACGGCACGCCTCGCCGGCGGCGAAGCACCAGGGGGCGGGCGCTTGGGCGACCACCTCCCCGGAGCGGAAGGGCCCGCCCGGGAGCGGGCGGTCGTGGAAGAGCCCCGCGAGGAGCCTTGCCGCCCGCGCCATCCCGAGCCCGAGCAGCCCGAAGCCGACCCGGCGCGCAGGCCGCGAGTCGACCGGAGGAGACGCCGGGCGGGTTGCGGCCCGCGCGGGGAACGCCGCCGCCAGCTATGTTCCCGTCGGTTGTGTTCCGTCCGCCCCGGACGGCGGGCGAGGAGGCGCCATGCCCATCCTGGAACGAGACCCCTGGCGCGAGCAGTACTTCGAAGGGGTTGCCTGCCCCGACGACCTGGTGATCCCCACCGACGACCCAGACTGTTGGCTCCTGTACCCGGAGCACCGCTGGGTCTACAACAAGCTCCTGGTCTGCGAGACCCAGAGCCTCGAGCACGGACCGCACGGGATCGCGCCGCCCCGCTTCCCGGTGTTCAGCAAGCCGATCTACAACCTGCGCGGCATGGGATCCGGCAGCCGGGTGCTGCGCACGCTCGAGGCGTACCGGCGCGAGCAGACGCCGGGGCATCTGTGGATGCCGCTCCTTCAGGGCGAGCACGTGAGCTCCGACGCCGCCGTGGTGGACGGGCGGCCGGTCTGGTGGCGCCACGCCATCGGCCATCCGCTCCCGGACGGCATGTTCGACCACTGGATCGTCCTCGCAGAGGCGCGTCCGGAGCTGGAGGCCTACTGCGCCGACTGGCTGGCCCGGAACCTGCGCGGCTACACGGGCATGGTCAACCTGGAGACGATCGGAACGAAGATCATCGAGGTGCACCTTCGCTTCGCGGATCAGTGGCCGGACCTGTACGGGAAGGGCTGGGTCGAAGCCCTGGTCGCCCTGTACCGCACCGGAGACTGGAGCTTCCGCGACGACGACCGGCGCACCGGCTACAGCGTGGTGCTCTTCGGCGGCCATGGGCTCCAGTATCACCGGGCAGACCCGGCACTCGTCGACGAACTACGCCGACGCTCCGGGGTCTCCAGCATCCAGATCACATTCCACGAAGACCGACCCCCCGAGCTGCACGCGATGCCCCCGGGCGGCTTCCGGCTCGCCATCGTGAACTGCTGGGACCTGGAGACGGGCATCGCCGTGCGCGAGCAGCTCGCCCTCTCCTTCTGGAGCACCCAGAAGCTCGGCCGGCGGCGGCGGCGCGGCGGAGCCTCCGGCGACGCCCCGCGACGTCCGGAACGCGGGGCGCGAGGCGCCGGCTCCCCCCGGAAGGCGCGGTGACGATCGTCGAGCGCTTTCCGCGTCGGGTCCGGGTGATCGAGAACGCATGGATCCCGCTCTCGGACGGGATGCGCCTCGCCGCCCGCATCTGGCTGCCCGACGACGCCGAGACCCGCCCCGTGCCCGCGATCCTCGAATACCTCCCCTACCGCAAGCGGGACTTCACGCGGGCCCGCGACGAACCCATGCACCACTACTTCGCCGGCCACGGCCTTGCGGCGGTGCGGGTGGACATCCGGGGCTCCGGCGACTCGGACGGGCTCCTGACCGACGAGTACACCCAGCAGGAGCACGACGACGCCCTCGAGATCCTGGCCTGGATCGCCGAGCAGCCCTGGTGCACCGGCGCGGTCGGGATGATGGGCATCTCCTGGGGCGGCTTCAACTCGCTCCAGGTGGCCGCCATGCGCCCTCCGCAGCTCAAGGCCATCATCACGCTCTGCTCCACCGACGACCGCTACGCCGACGACGCCCACTACATGGGCGGGTGCCTCCTGAACGAGAACCTGCAATGGGGCTCCTTCCTGCTCACCTTCAATGCCCTGCCTCCCGACCCGGAGCTGGTGGGCGAGCGCTGGCGCGACATGTGGCTGGAGCGGTTGCGCCACGTGGTGCCTTTTCCGGGCCACTGGCTCCACCACCAACGCCGGGACGACTACTGGAAGCACGGCTCCGTGTGCGAGGACTACGGACGCATCCGCTGTCCGGTCTACGCGATCGGAGGATGGGCCGACGGCTACTCGAATGCGGTGCCACGCCTGCTGGCCGGCCTGCGCGCCCCCCGCAAGGGCCTGATCGGCCCCTGGGCGCACGCCTTCCCCCACGACGGCGTGCCCGGCCCCGCCATCGGCTTCCTGCAGGAGGCGGTGCGGTGGTGGCGGCAGTGGCTCGAGGGGCGCGACACGGGGGTCCTCGACGAGCCCATGCTGCGAGCGTGGATGCTGGAGAGCGTCCCGCCCCGGCCCTACTACGAGGAGTGGCCGGGGCGCTGGGTGGCAGAGCCGAGCTGGCCGTCACCCCGCATCCGCACCCGCCGCCTGGCCCTGAATGCCGCGGGACTCGGCGAGCAGGCGGGGCCGGAGACGGCCCTCACGGTCGCCTCCCCCCAGACCACGGGGCTCACTGCCGGAGAGTGGTGCGCCTTCGGGGTCGAGGGCGAGATGCCCGGCGACCAACGCCCCGACGACGGCCGCTCGCTCTGCTTCGACTCCGACGCCCTCTCGGAGCGGACCGAGATCCTGGGCGCTCCCTCGGTCGCCCTCGAGCTCGCGGCGGACCGACCCGTGGCGCTGGTGGCCGTGCGCCTGAACGACGTGGCGCCCGACGGGACCTCCACGCGAGTCACCTACGGCGTCTTGAATCTCACCCATCGGGAGAGCCACGAGGAAGTCCAGCCGCTCGTGCCGGGGAAGCGCTATCGGGTGCACGTCGCCCTGAACGACGTGGCCTGGGCCTTCCCAGCCGGGCATCGCCTGCGCGTGGCCATCTCCTCCGCCTACTGGCCCATCGTCTGGCCCCCTCCGGAGCCGGTGGTGCTCACGCTGTTCGCCGGGGCCAGCACGCTCGAGCTCCCCGTTCGACCGCCCTGCGCAGAGGATGCGAGCCTGCGCGTCTTCGAGCCGCCCGAGCGCGCTCCCTCCGAGGAGCCGCGCCGCCTGCGGCCGGCGCCCTTCCGGCGCACCATCGAGCACGACCTGGCCACCCACGAGACCATCTGCACCCTGGTGAGCGAGGGCGGAGACCTCGGTGCGGCCCTCGCCCGGGTGGAGGCCATCGACCTGGAGGTCGGACACACCATCACGCGGCGCTACCGCATCGGGGAGACGGACCCGCTCTCGGCGCGCGCCGAGATGGAGCAGCGGACGCTGTTCCGCCGCGGCGCCTGGGCGGCGCGGATCGAGACGCGCTCGCGCCTCTCCTCGACGCGCAAGGCGTTCCGCTTCGAGGCAGAGCTCGAAGCCTACGAAGGCCAGGAGCCCGTCTTCGCCCGCAGCTGGGACTTCGAGATTCCGCGCGACCTGGTCTAGGAGCCTGACCCAAGGCTGGGCGCGACGTCCGGACGCCGATCCATCGCCGCTGCCCGCGTTGCGCTCCCTGCACCGTAGCGTCGCGATGGCTCGGTGGCGCGCCAACCAGCGGGGGCCCGCCTGCGCTCGAGCTACGCCTCGCTGCGCGGCGGCTTGCCGCCTTGCCAGCGGCGCGTCTCGGCGCCCGGCCCTTCCCACGCCAGTCTTGGTTCAGGCTCCTAGCCGGCGACCCGCGCCTGGGCGACGTCGAGCAGGAGCCCGAGCATGCCCGCGTAGTCGAGGCCGGCGAAGCCGGCCATGTAGGCGAGCTTCCCGTCCCAGGCCCAGGCGGGGTTCGGATTCACCTCGAGCAGCTTGATCTCGCCCCGCTCGTCGGCCCGGAAGTCGAAGCGGCCGTAGTCGCGCAGGCCGAGCCGCTCGAACAGCCGGCGCGACGAGTCGGCGAGACGCCGCCCGGCGGCCGCATCGAGCCGTGCCTCCCGGAAGCGGATCTCGGTCCAGTAGGGAGAATCGGGCTGCGTCTTCGACTCCCAGGAAAGGATCGGCGCGAGCTCGGGGCCGAGACGGGAGAAGTCCACCTCGAGCACGGGGAGGGTGCGCAGATCGCGCCCCGGGTTGCCCACCACCCCGACCCCGTACTCGGGGCCCGGGAGGTATTCCTGGAGCAGGACGTCGCGGCCGGGCAGGCTGCTGCGCAGGCCCGCCAGGTACCGCTGCGCCCGGGCCGCGTCCGCCACCACCGCATCCTGGGTGATGCCGACGCTCCCGTCACCCTGGTTCGGCTTGACCAGCGCCGGGTAGCGGCGGGGCAGAACCCGACCCACCTGGTCCGCGGGGACGTAGATCTCCTCCGGAACCGCAACCCCGAGCTGCTTGGCCACCGCGCGTACGACCTGCTTGTCGTAGCAGAGCGACATGCAGGCCGGGGGCGCGCCGCTGTAGGGCACGCCGAGGAGCTCGAGCAGCGCGGGCAGGTGCGGCTCCAGGGCGGCCTGGTTGCGATAACCCGTATCGCACAGGTTCAGCACGAAGGCCGGCGTCCGGTCGAGGAGATCGGCGAGCAAGGTCTCGTGGCGGTCCCAGTACGTGAAGCGATAGCCCTTCAGGGTCCCGAGGGCCGCCTGCAGGCGCTTCACGCACTCGAGATCCTCGGCATGGAAACGACCCTCGTGCTTGGTGGCGTCGGGCAGGGTCGGATCGCCGAGGATCACGGTGACCTCGGGCAGGGGCCGGGCGGGCGTCGGGCCGGACATGGGCGGGAGAGCTTCCGGCACGCCAGCGCCTGCGTCCAGTGGCTCAGCGTTCCGGCGCCGTCCGCTCCATGCACTCCGCGAGCAGCGCGTCGGCGGTCTCCGCGATGGTTTCGCGGAGCTCGAGGCCGGCGAGCCAACGGACCGGGATGGCCGCTTCCCCGTACAGGACCCCCAGCAGGCTGCCAGCCACGGCGCCGGTGCTGTCGCTGTCGCCGCCGTGGTTCACGGCGAGACGCAGGCCGCTCTCCAGGTCGGGGGCGGCACGCGCCGCGTAGACGGCGATGGCCAGCGCCTCCTCCGCCACCCAGCCGGCGCCGAGCGTCTCGACGACCTCCGCCGACGGGGCGTCCCCGGCGGCCCGGGCCGACGCCGCCGTCACGGCCCGGGTCGTCTCCTCGTGGCCAGGCAGGCGACGCAACACCGCCAGGGCCTCGTCGAGGGCGTCGGCAAGCGGCGTCCCAAGCAGGAGCTCGCGCACCAGGAGCGCCTGGAAGCCGGCGGCGAGCTGGCCCGTCGGGTGGCCGTGGGTCAGGGCAGCCACCCGGCGCGCCAGCTCGAAGGGGTCGTCCACGGCCAACGCCAGACCCACGGGCGCGATGCGCATCACGCCGCCGCAGCCCTTGCTGTGGTTGAGCGGTTGCTCGACGCGGCCCATGCGGGACCCACGCAGGCCCGCCAGGCAGGTGGCACCCGGGCCGCGGGGCTCGTCGAGGCCCGATCGCCCCCACAGCCACCCCTCCTGGGCCGCGCCGGCGAAGCTCGCATGGGCCGAGCGCACGCCCTGGGCGCGCAGCCAGCGCAGGTAGGCCCGGTGCACGATGCGCGCCGTCTCGTCCCAGCGTCCCAGGGCGCCCGCCCGGGCCGCCAGGACCAGGCCCTCGGCCGTGAACAGCGTCATCTGGGTGTCGTCGGTGACGGCCCCGGGACGGACCCGCCCGGGCGCATAGTCGGCCACTCCCTGCGGCCCGAAGCGCGCCCGGATGGCGGCGAGGGAGGCGCCTTCCAGCGGCGCGCCGAGGGCATCGCCCACCGCCCCCGCCAGGAGCGAGCCGCGAACACCGCTGCGGAGCCGTTGCGCGTCCACTCGGTCCAGGCACCCGCGCGACCCGGGTGATCGCGCACTTCTCCTACGAGATGGAGTCCACCCGCCTGCGCGAGGTGAAGGCCTAGCGGGGCTCCAGGATCACGACCGGGATGTCGCGCTCCGTACGCTTCTGGTAGTCGTCGAAGTCGCTGTACATGGCCGTGAGCCGCGGCCAGTAGCGCTGCTTCTCCTCGGCGTTCGCGGTGCGCGCGCGCATCTTGCGCGCCGCGCTCTCGATCTCGACCTCGCACTCCGGGCGCGCCAGGAGGTTCTGGTACCACTGCGGGTGCATGGGCATCCCGCCCTGGGAGCCCACCACCACGACCCGCTCGCCATCCGCCAGGTAGAGCAGGGGCGTGGTGCGCGGCTCCCCGCTCTTGCGGCCGATGGTGGTGAGCAGGCAGATGGGCGCCCCTTGCAGCCAGCGGCCCCCGATCCGCCCGCCGCTCTTGCGGTAGATCCACACGTTGGCTCGTGACATGATCCGCATCAGGGGACGAGCCATGCGAATCTCGCGCTCGGTGAAGGGGCGGGGCGAACTCCTGGCCATGGCAGATCCTCCGGCGCAACGGTTGCCATCATACCCCAACCTCCTCCACGGAACGGGCCAGGCAGCGCGCCAGCTCCGCGAGCCCGGCGTCGTCGCCCCGCTCGCGAGCGTGGATGCGCAACGCATCGCCTCCGGAGCGCGGGATCAGATGCATGTGGTAGTGGAACACGGTCTGACCCGCCGCCGCACCATTCAGCTGGAAAACGCCGAGGCCCTGGGGCGCGAGTTCGCGTCGGATCGCGCGGCCCACCCGCCGGGCGTTGGCGGCCACCGCGCACAAGGCATCGCGGGTTGCCTCGAAGAGGTTCTCGTAGTGCTGCCGCGTCACGATCAGGGTGTGCCCGTGGGCCACCGGAAAGATGTCGAGGAAGGTCACGGTGAGCTCGTCCTCGTGCACCTTGTGACAGGGGGCCTCGCCGCGCACGATGCGGCAGAAGATGCAGTCGGTGCATGCCATCGCGGAACCTCTCCGGGGGCTTGAGCGCCGGGGCTCAGTCGTCGCCGAGCGCAAACGCGTACTCGGAGTCGCGCGTGCGCAGGAACCAGCGGTTGCGAGCGTCGAAGCCGATTACGCGGCTGGCGCTGGCCAGGTCGAGACGCCAGCCCGCCGGGTCCCGGCGCAGGAAGTAGGGGGGCACGCGCCCCTCGGAAGCCTCGAAGCGGAGCACCGCGAGGTCTCCCCTGCGGTGCACTCGGGGCGCCCCGGCCGAGCCCAGGGCGCGCAGCTCCTGGTCCTGCTGGGCATCGGTCAGCACGCGAGCGGCGAGCAGCCGGCGCGTCTCGGGCGTGTAGAGACCGAGCTCCGGATCCTTGACGCCGCGCGCCAGCACGTCCCGGTAGGCCGCGAAGGCGGCTTCCGGACTGGGCTTCGGCCCGAAGTGTCGGGCTTCGGCATGGGCCGGCTTCGGGTCGGGCCCGCTCCCGATCGCCACGGGTACGCGCGCTCCCGCTCCTCCGGAGAGCTGCTTCGGGGCCGGGACGCCGGGTTCATCGCTTGCGGCCGTGGATTCGAGCGCGCGAGACACCAGCAGCTCCACGGTGGCCTCGACCCCGGGTCCCACGCGGGAGGCCCGGAAGAAGGGGGCCATCTGCTCGCGTTCGATGCGGGCCACGAAGGCGTCCGGGAACAGGCCCTCCAGGTCGTAGCCGATCTCCATGCGCACCGCTTCGCCCTCGGGATCGATCAGGAGCAGCACGCCGCGCGCGCCGCGCGTGCGCCGGCCGATGGCCCGCTCTTCGAAGCGGCGCAGCGTCGCCGCTGCGGGATCGGCGGAGCGGGTGGCCAGGACTTCGACGTGCAGCTCCACGTCGAGGTCGTGCAACAAGCGCTCCTGCCAGGCCTCGATGCGAGCCCGCTCACCCGGGTCGAGCAGCCCCGACGGGTCGGTCAGGGCGGACGCGGCGGCCAGCGGGCGCTCGCAGCCCGGGAGCAGAACGAGAACCAGCAGGGGAAGGAGCCACGCCACCCGCTTCATGGGCCCAGCATCGCCCAGGGCGCGCCCGCTCGCTGCCCTGCGGCGCTGCGCCGCGGGCGCGGGCCGCCCGAGGCCGGACCCGTCCCAGCGGAACGGGGTGTGCCGGTCGCCACGAAACGGGCTGCTAGGATCCGCGCGATGACCGGCTCGCCCGAGGCCGAGATCCTCCTCGTCCGTGCCGTGGAGGAGACCCGTCCGGAGGCCATCCCGCCCGACGCGCTGATCGATGCGGCGGCCGCCGCTGGCGAGCTGGAGGACGAAGGCGCCTGGCTCGGGCGACGCGCCGCGCACCTGCTGGAGCACGTCCTCGCGGACCATCGCCCGTTGCTCGCGCTCCGGGACGCGCTTGCGCCGTCCACCGGGCTCGTGCTGGCGGCGACGCTCCCACTCGGCCTGCTCTCCAACTACCTGGGCCCGCGCGAGCAGATCCACGTGCTCTACAACCCGATCGCGGCCCTCGTGCTCTGGAACCTGGTCGTGTACGCGCTCGGGGCCGGGCGAGGCCTGCTGCGCGGGCGGCTCCCGAGCCGGCCGAGCGGGTCCGGAGCGAAGCCGCGAGGCCGCGCGCCCGCGGTACGACCGGGCTCCGCAGCCCGGCGTCCGGGGCCCGTGGCGCGCCTGCTCCTGCGCCGGCTGGTACCCGCGCTCTGGCTGCGCATGCGGCACGCGGCGGGCGAGGCCCGCGAGCGGAGTGCGGACCTGGCCCGGGTGGGACGCGTCTTCTGGTCGCACTGGGTGGAGGTGGCGGGCCCCCTGCACGCCCTGCGCGTGCGCCGCACGCTCCATGTGGCGGCCGTGGGCCTCGCCCTCGGCGCCGTCCTCGGCACCTTCGTGCGCGGACTCTTCTTCGCCTACCACATGGTGTGGCGCAGCACGTTCGTCCAGGACCCGGATACGGTCGCCAGCGTGCTGCGCGCGTTGCTGGGCCCGGCCGCGGCACTGCTCGGCTGGCCGCTCCCGGATGCCGCGATGGCCCGGCGACTGATGAGTCCGCAGGGCGTCGGCGCCGCCGACTGGATCTGGCTTTGGGCCGTGAGTGCCGGGCTCTTCGTGGTGGTGCCCCGCGCGGCCCTGGCCCTGCGCGCGGCTTGGAGGGAGCGGCGCATGGCTACGGAGCTGCATCTCGACCTGCAGGAGCCCTACTACCAGCGCGTGGTCGAGGGCGCCCGGACCCTCCAGGTGGAGCGGGTCGCGGAGACGATCCGCACCGACGTGCGCATCGAGACCGGGAAGTTCTCCGAGGCCCTGGCCCTGTACGTGAGCACGAAGCTCTACGACGAGCGCATCGTCCCGAAGTTGCGGCGCTTTCGGGAGACCGGCGGCCGCCTGGACGCCCTCGAGGCGGAGGTCCGCCGCGAGTGCGAGGCGTTCCAGGACGACCTGGCGGGCTACGTCCCGGTGGCGCAGCGCGACTTCGAGCGCTCCCTGGCGCGGGCCATCGAGCGCACCCTCGGTGTGCACCTGCCCGTGGACTCCGCCGCCGAGCGCGGACTGGCGAGCCGCGCCCGCGAGTTTGCGGAGGGCTCGACGCGGGCCGCGGCCGGACCCCTGGAGCGGGAGCTCGCCACGACCGTGGGCGCCGCCGTGACGGCGGCGGTGGCCACCGCGACGGGCACCGTGAGTGGGGGCTTCGGCCACAGCCTCGGTACGGCGGTGCTCGTGGGCCTGCTCCACACCACGGGACCGGTGGCGTTCCTGCTGGGGGCCCTGGGCGGGCTGCTGCTGGCTGCGGCGGCCTGGTGGCTCGGCCGGGAGCGACTGGCGGGAAGCCTGCGCCAGGTGGCGCTGCCGGCCTGGCTGGTGCGTCTCACGCTGCGCGCGGGGCGCCTGGCCCGGCTCCTGGACGAGGGGCGCGAGCGTTGCCGCGCCCGGGTGCGGGAGCTCATGGAGGCCGAGCTCGAGCCGCTCACGCCGGCCATGGCGGAGCGGATCTGGAACCAGGTGAGGCCGATCCTGGCGGAGAAGCAGCTGCGCCCCTGAGACCCGCTGGGTTCAGGCGGTAGGGCGGGCGACGCCCCGGAACATGTCCCGTGCCACGAAGGGTCCGCGCTCGTACACGAAGCGTTCGAGGGTCTCGAACGCAAAGCCTGCGTCCCGAACCAGGCGGTCGATGGGCCGGTCCAGGTGGCAGCCACCGGCGATGCGGGTGTGCAGCGGGTCGAGCCGTCGCTGCCAGCGTGCCACGCACGGGTCGAGGGCCAGGCCGTGCTCGATGAAGAGGTACAGGCCCTCGGGCCGCAGCACGCGACGCATCTCGGCCAGGGCCGGGCCGGGCGCGTCGATGGAGCAGAGCGTCCACGAGGTGACGACGCAGTCGAAGCGCCCCGCCACGAAGGGCAGCCGCCCACCGGCGGCGAGGGTCTCCTCCTTGACCGGGAACGGGGCGTTGGCCACGCGGCGCTCGACCCGGGACCGGAGCGCGCGCAGGGGATCGAGCGCCACCAGCGAGCGAACGGCGGCCGGGTAGTAGCGCAGGTTGAGTCCCGTCCCGAATCCCACCTCGAGGACGTCGCCCTGGGCACAGGCCAGGGTGGCCGCACGCAGCTCGTTCACGCCGCGCATGGCGCGGTCCATGAGACGCGGGAAGAGGTGGTCCCGGTAGAGGCCCATGGGCGACGCGGCCAGGGTAGACGAGATCTCCACGCGCGCCCTGTCCTACCGTGTGAGGGGGAGGGAGCGTGTCGCGCGCGCAGCTCGTGGTGGCGTGCACCTGGGATGGCGTGCCCGTGGGTCCGGACGAGCACGCCACCCTGGAGCTGCAGCTCGAAGGGGAGGAGCTGCGGGTCCGGGTCGAGGCGCCCTTCCACGGCGATCCCGCGCCGCACGGGCCGCCCGGGCCGTGCGACGGGCTATGGGAGTACGAGGCGGTGGAGCTCTTCCTGCTGGGTGCGGACGAGCGCTATCTGGAGCTCGAGCTCGGCCCCTTCGGCCACCACCTGCTGCTCGAGCTGCACGGCGCGCGCCGCCGCGTGGCCGGACCCCTCGCCCTCGACTACGCGGCAGAGCGCCGGGGCGCGCGCTGGAGCGGGCGCGCCCGACTGCCGCGTGCACGGCTGCCTCGGGACCTGCACGCCGCCAACGCCTATGCCCTGCACGGAATCGGTGCGGAACGCCGCTACCTGGCCGCCCAGCCCGTGGGCGGCGCAGCCCCCGACTTCCATCGCCTCGAGCGCTTCGCCCCGTTGCGCTGGGAGCCCCGGGCCTAGGACGGTCGAGCGGCCGCCCGGACCCGATCGCCCCAGGGCCGCAGCACCTGCTCCGGGCGCAGGGCGGGGGTGGCGGGCCAGGGGTCCGACCCGGCGTCGGTGCAGGCTGCGAAGCCCAGGCTCTGGGCCCGGCTCAGCCCGCCGTGGGTGCCGAGCTGACCGCCCAGCAGCCGGGCGCCCGCGTGGGTGAGCGCCGGCCCGTAGGTGCAATCGTCGCCCATGGAGAACAGCACCGGCGCGGGCTTCTCCACCAGATCCTCGAGGCCGTGGCGCACCCGGGCCAGGGCGTCCGGGTAGGCGTGGCTCCAGGTGGCGGCGAAGAGATGCTCATCCTCGACCCAGCCGTCCGCGAGCCGCCCGGCGCGGGCAAGCGCCTCCCAGACGGGGAGGTAGCCGAGGGGATCCCCCGTCTCGGCTTCGTAACGATACAGGCCGTCTCGCCAGCGCAGGCGGGCGCGGGTCATGGGCCCGCGCTGCCCGAAGGCCAGGGCTCCGCCGGGGCTGCGGCCGAAGGCCACGTCCACGCCCGGTGCGCTGGCCACCGCCTCCGCCACCTGGGCGGCCCGCTCGGGGTGCGCGTAGACCACTCCGCCTCCCACGTCTCCGTAGGGCACCAGGGCCACCCCGTCGGGGCCCATAGCCCCGGGCCGGAAGCCGGCGGCCTCGAGGCGCGTCTCGAGCTCCTTCGCCGCCAGGTGCCCGAGGGTCCCGAAGGCCATGCCGTGGTCGCTGCACAGCACGACCTCGGGCAGCGTTCCAATGCGGCGCGCCTGCTCCTCGCGCAGCGTGCGAAGCTGCGCGCACACGTCCCGGAAGGCGCGGGCGAGCCCCGGCCGGCCGCTGAAGTGCCCCACCCCGTCGGTGGCCGCCAGGTAGCCGAGCCAGGGACCGCCCTCGCGGCGGAAGCGGTGGGTGATCCAGCGGATCTGGCCCTGGGCCAGGAGGCCGCGCAGGAAGTACACGCCCAGGTGGCCGAGCAGGCCGTGGGGCCGCGCGCGGAAGTGCGCCATGGGCCCCTCGCTCTCGGGGTCCGAGAAGCCACCCCGGATGCGCCCATCGGTAGGATCGTACCAGCGTGCTTCGTAGCCCGGCGGACGCTCGTCGAAGACACCGCGCAGCAGCGAGGCCACCGCCACGTGGGTGAGCGACGGGAACACCGAGACCACCGGTCGCGGCTCCCGGAAGCCCGGCATGCCTCCCTCGGCCCACACCTCGCGCGCCAGGTCCCAGGGGATGGCGTCCACCAGCAGGAAGAGGATCGGGGCAGTCACCGGGAGCGAAGGCTCGCGTCAGCCGGACAGGCGTACGCGCACGCGGAGTGGGTGGTGGTCCGAGAACGGCCGAGGACGCACGCGCACGACCTCGGCGATCACGGGCTCGAGACGCACACGCGTCCCGTCGCGCAGGTAGACGCGGTCGAACCGCTCCTCGGTGCGGAACGAGCGGACGTAGGGGTTGGCGGAGTGCCAGGTGGGCTCCAGGCAGCCCACTGCGGCGGCCGCGTCCACGAGACCAGCCTCCTGCAGGCGCTCGACGCTGCGGTGGTCCTCGTCGACGTCCCCGTGCAGGTTGAAGTCTCCCATCAGGACGCTCGGCCCGCGCTCCCGCCCCAGGCGCTCGAGCAGCTCGTCCACCTGCCGGGCCCGCACCGCCGCGTGGCGGCGCCCGGTCTGCAAATGGGTCACGAACACGGAGAGCAGCGTGTCGCGCGTGGCCTCCACCGCCGCGTGCAGCATGCCCTTGCGCTTGACGCGGTCGAACCCGGCGTGGTGGCGGAAGGGGAGCACCCCGAGGGATCCGCGCAGGCGCAGGCGCGCGGCCACCGCGAGCCCCGAATCCCGGGGCGAGTGGGGCAGCCGCAGGGGCGCCCCGCGCAGCGTCCACCGCCAGGGCCACCATAGCTCCTGGATCCCCACCACGTGGTAGGCCGTGGCCTCCACATGGGCGAGGAAGCGACGCTTGCGCGCCCGGCGTTCCCGCGCCACGGGCCAGGGCAGGCCCCACAGGTTGACGGTGGCCAGGTCCAGCTCGACGCCCATGGCGGCAGGATAGCCGACCCGCCTCAGGCCCTGGGCGGATGCAGCTCCTCCGGCGGCACCCGCTTCACGCACTGCGCGAAGGTCCAATGGTGGCCCTCGCAATCGCGCGCCGAGTAGATCCGATCGCCCCAGAACATGTCCTGCAGCTCCTGGGTCACCCGGGCCCCGGCCGCGCGTGCACGCCGGCAGTGGGCGTCCACGTCGTCCACGTAGACGTAGAGGCTCTGGTTGACCCCGGGCAGGTCACGCGGACTCCGTGTCTCCTGCTCGTCGCTGGCGGGCCCCATCATGACCACGCCGTCCGCCAGCGTCGCTTCGGCGTGCATGACCTTGCCTTCCGGTCCCGGGACCGTCATGCGCGTGCGGAAGCCGAACGCCTTGTGGAGCCACTCCAGCGCGGCAGGGATGTCACGGTAGAAGAGGTAGGGCGAGACGCGCGGCATTCCTTCGGGGGGGTTCTTGGGCATGGGAGATACCTCCGGGCGCTTGGGTGCCCCACGCAATCCTATCAGGCTCGGGCCCCGTCTGGGCAGTATCGTTGCGTAGACGTGCAGCCGCTCCGCAGCGAGATCCGCGCTCTCAGCAACCTGGCCCTTCCGGTGGCCGCGACCCAGGTGAGCACCATGCTGCTCGGCCTGGTGGACACCGCCATGGTGGGACGCGTCTCCGTCGAGGCCATCGGCGCCGCCTCCCTCGCCAACGTGTGGATCTTCGGAACGCTGCTCTTCGCCCAGGGGGTGATCCTGGGCGTGGACCCGATCGTGGCCCAGGCGCACGGCGCCCGGGATCCCGTGCGCGTGGCCCGGGCGCTGCAGCGCGGCCTGGTGCTGGCGCTCCTGCTGAGCGTCCCGACGGCGCTGCTGTGGACTGGCACGGAAGTCTTCCTGCGGCTCATGGGTCAGGAGCCGGAGCTCGCCGCGGCCGCCCACCGCTACACGGCGATCCAGATCCCGAGCATCCCGTTCTTCCTGGCCTTCGGCGCGGTGCGCCAGTACCTGCAGGGACGCGGAATCGTGCGCCCGGCGCTGTGGGTGATCCTGGTTGCCAACGTCTTCAACGCCGCCTGCAACTGGGTGCTCATCTTCGGCAAGCTCGGGCTGCCCGCCCTGGGCCTCGAAGGCGCCGGCATCGCCACCGGCCTGACGCGCGTCGTCATGCTGCTCGGCCTGGCTGGGGCGGTGCGTTCCTTCGCCCTGCACCAGGGCGCCTGGGTGCCCTGGAGCCGCGCCGCCCTGGACCGGCAAGGTCTCGGACAGGTGGTGGCGCTGGGCCTGCCGGTGGCGGTCCAGGTCTCCCTCGAGGTGTGGGCGTTCTCGGGGGCGGCGCTGCTGGCCGGCTGGCTCGGCGCCGTCCCGCTGGCCGCCCACACGGTCGCGCTCAACATGGCGGCCTTCGCCTTCATGGTGCCGCTCGGCATCTCCCAGGGCGCCGTGACGCGCGTCGGCAACCTGATCGGCGAAGGCCGGCCGCGCGAGGCACAGCGGGCCGCGTGGGTGGCCCTGGCCATGGGCGCGGGTGTGATGACGCTCTCGGCCACGGCCTTCGTGGGCCTGCGCCAGTGGCTGCCGCGCATCTACACCGCCGACCCCCAGGTGGTGGCGCTGTGCGCCACGATCCTGCCCATCGCCGCCGCCTTCCAGGTGTTCGACGGCACCCAGGCGGTGGGCTGCGGCATCCTGCGCGGCATGGGCCGTCCGCGTCCCGCCGCGGTCTTCAACCTGCTGGGCTACTGGGTGCTCGGACTCCCGCTCGGAGGTTGGCTGGCCTTCCGTCTCGGTCTCGGCCTGGCCGGGATCTGGTGGGGGCTCGCCCTCGGACTGGCCCTGGTGGCGATGGCCCTGGTGGCCTGGGTGCGCTGGCGCGGACCCGCCTGGGCCCCGGCCCTCGCCTGGGGTCCGGTGGCCGGGCAGGGCGGAGCCTAGGAACCGACGGCGCGCGACGACTCGAAGAGCGCCCGGACGAGCTTCACCAGCTCGCCGCTGGCCACCAGGCCCGGCAGCGCGTGCTCGTCGTCCACCTCCACGAGCCGTACCAGCCCGGGCGTCCCGCTCCGCGACAGCTCCCGGCTCTGCTCCGGGTCGACGATCGTGTCGCGCAGGCCGTGCACCAACCAGACCGGGACGTGCTCGGGGAGGCGGGCCGGCAGCCCGTAGTGGAGCGCCGCCTGGGCCAGCAGCAGCGTGGGTCCGCGCCACAGCACGCGCTGGAGCAGCGCCACCGCCACCGCGCCTCCGAAAGACGAGCCCACCAGCACGTCGGGCCGGAAGCGGCGCAGCGCCTCGGCCTGGGTCGTCACGCAGGCTTCGAAGTCGCCGGTGTCCATGGACGGGGTCGTCGCCTCGAAGCTCCGGGCGAAGAGCCGCGCCTTGCTGCCCTGGGGGCTGCTCTCCAGGCCATGCACGAACTGGACGCGCGGCTGCTGCGCCGCCGGCTTCACCCGACGCCTTCCCAGTAGGTGTCGACGCGGGCCTGGATCTCGGCGAGGAGCGGCTCGTTGCGCTGCGGCTCGAAGAGGTGCGCGAAGCGTCCCTGTCGCTTCAGGTACTCCCCCACCGGGAGCCGCGGTCGGCGCACGCGCGTATGCACGACCCGTCCGTCCACGTATTCCTTGAGCGGCCAGATGCCGGTGCGCACGGCGAGGCGCCCGATCTCCACCATCTCCTTCGGCTCGAAGTCCCAGCCCGTGGGGCAGGGAGCCAGGGAGAGGATCAGGCGCGGACCGCGCAGGCCGAGGGCCTTCTCCACCTTGCGGGCCAGGTCGACGGGCTCCGCACCGATCACGGTGGCGACGTAGGTCGGGCGGTGCGCCACCCAGATGCCGAAAAGGTCCTTCTTCCAGCCCAGGTGCCCGAGCCGACCGGTGCTGGTGGCGGTGCGTGCGCCGTGGGGCGTGGCGCCCGAGAACTGCTGACCGGTGTTGCCGTAGCCTTCGTTGTCGTAGCAGACGTACAGGAAGTCGAGGTCACGCTCGATGGCCGCCGAGGTGGCCGAGAGGCCCATCCCGTAGGCTGCACCGTCCCCGGTGAGCGTGACGACGCGCAGATCCTCCTCGGCCGGCATGCGGCCCTTTGCGATCAGGACATCGAGGGCGTCGCGCACGCCCTGGGCGCCGGCCGGCGCCGAGGCCATGGCGGTGTAGAGCCAGGAGCCCCGGAAGGGCGTGAAGGGGTAGATCGAAAGCAGCGTCATGCAGCCCGCCGCGTTCACGAAGACCGTCTTCTCGCCAAGCACGTCGTAGATGGTCTGGAGCGCCTGGAGCCCGCCACAGCCGGCGCACATGGCGGTGCCGCCGCCCAGCAGATGGGTGGAAGGCAGGTCCTGCAGGCGCTGGAAGGCGGTCTCGCTCACGACTCGCCTCCCCGCCGGGCAGGCGGCGCCTCCTGGCGCTCGGCCACGGCGATCCCCTGCAGCTTGCGCACCTCGCGCAGCTCCTCACTCGTATAGAGCAGGCGCGGCTCGGGCGCCCGTCCCGTCTCCACCGCGCGGCGCGTCACCTCGGCCATCTCGAAGAACTCCTCGTCGGGAATGTCGCGACCGCCGAGGCCTCCGACGAAGCTCACCAGCACCGGCGGCGCATCCGGCTGCCCGTAGAGCGCGGCGGCCAGCTCCGCGTGCAGGACGCCTCCTTGCCCCATGGAGAGGTTCTGGTCGATGACCGCCACGCCCCGCTTCCCGGCCAGCAGCCGCCGCAGCGCCTCCACGGGCAGGGGGCGCAGCAGGCGCGGGCGCAGCAGCCCCACCTTCCGGCCCGCCTCGCGCAGGCGGTCCACCGCCGCGCGCGCCTTGGTGGCGAAGGAGCCCAGCATGACGAAGACGACCTCCGCGTCCTCGCTGCGGTGAGCCTCGACGGCCGCGTGCTCGCGGCCCAGCGTGCCCGCGAACTCGCCGGCCACCTCGTCCCAGACGGCGAGTGCGTTGCGCGAGGCCCGGTGCATCTCGTAGCGGAAGTAGGAGTATGGACCACCGCCCAGCACGGCCACCGCCTGGCTCACGGGCGCACTCGCCCGGAAGCGGATGCGGCCCGGGTCGAAGGCCGGCAGGAAGCGGTCGACGGCCTCGGCGTCGGGAACGACCACCGGTTCGCGAGTGAAAGATAGATGGAAGCCGTCCAGGTTCACGATCGCCGGCAGGCGCACCCGCGGATCCTCGGCAACCCGGCAGGCCAGCAGCACGCTGTCGAGCACTTCCTGGCAGGTGGCGCAGTGCACCTGCAGGAAGCCACAGTCGCGCGCTGCGAGCACGTCCTGGTGGTCGGGCTCCAGGGTGATGGGGGCAGCGAGGCCTCGGGACACGTTCACCAACACGAAGGGAGCCCGCCAGCCGGCCACGGTGTAGAGCATCTCCATGGCGTACAGGAGCCCCTGGCTCGACGTGGCCGTGAAGACGCGTACGCCCGTGGCGGCAGCGGCTCCGGCGGCGGTGAGCATGGAGTGCTCCGACTCGAGCGTGACTGTGCGCGCGTCGAGCTCTCCGTCCTCGATCCAGCGGCCCAGGGTCTCGATGATCTCGGTCTGGGGCGTGATGGGGAAGGCCGGCACATAGTCGACGCGCGCCAGGCGCGCTCCCCAGGCCGCCGCCCCGTTCCCGGTCAGGAGCGTGCGCGTCACGGCCGCTCCTGCCCGGCCGCCTCGGCCGCGGCCGCTTCCCGCTCGGGGACCGCCAGGATGGCGTGGTGGGGACACACGGCCACGCAGACCAGGCAGCCCTTGCAGTGCTCGTAGTCGATGCGGGGCGCCCCGCTGGCGTCGGCCGAGATCGCCCCGTCGGGACAGAAGGTGCCGCAGATCCAGGAGCAGCCATGGCAGCGCTCGCCGTCGATCACCGGACGCATGGTGCGCCACAGGCCGGTACGCACCTGCACGCTGGTGGCGGCCGCGTACACGTCTGGCGCCGAGACATCCGCCGGCTCGAAGGGGAGATCGACCCACGCGGGCGCCTGGTGGGCGCCGGCCACGACCTCGTCGCCCTCGGCCACGCAGCCCTCGTGGGGCTCGAGGGCCTGCCAGGCGGCCCTGCCGCGTTCCAGGTTGCGGGCCACCAGCTCGGCGCCGAGCCCGGCCAGCTCCTGGCGGATCGCCTGGTCGAGGGAAGCCCGCTGCAGGGCGCCCACCAGGCGCGCCGCGCCGGCGGCGCAGGTGGCGCCGAGGAATCGCAGCTCCGCCGGCTCGTCGGGCTCCGGGGCGAGCGTCAGCACCGGACCCGGCACGCGGAGGCGCCGCTTCCACACCTGCGACGGCTCGCTGCTGTGCAGGAGCAGCACCGTGTGGGCGTCCACGCCCTCCAGCACCCCGGCGGCGGCCACCGTCACCAGGCTCTCGTCGCCCACCACCACGAGATCCGGACGTCGGATCACACCCCGCTCGTGGATCGGCGCGTGCCCGGCCCGCACATAGGCGAAGATCGGGGCGCCGCGGCGCTCCGCCCCGTAGCGGGGCGCGTCCTGCACCTCGAAGCCCTCCAGGAAGAAGGCGCTGCCGAGCACCCGGCTGGCCGTCTTGATGCCCTGCCCGCCGCGCCCGTGGAGTCGGATCCGGTACATGCCACGGTCTCCGTGACTAGTGTCCTGGGACAGGACACTAGAAGATCGACCAGCGCCGCCAGCCCATGGCGCGCCGCACGCGGCGTCGGCTCAGGGCCTCGGCCGCCTGCCGGGGCGGGACCCCGTCGCGCTTCGCCTCCGCCAGCACCTCCTCCGTGTTGGCGCGGATCCTCTCCTCGATGGCCTGAAAGGCGGCGGCCTGGGTCGCGCCCGCGTACTCCAGGGCGGCGCAGATGACCCCGCCAGCGTTGGCGATGAAGTCGGGCAGGCATAGGACGCCGCGGTCGTGCAGCGCCTGCTCGGCTCCTTGCGTCAGCGGAATGTTGGCGCCCGGCGCCACGAGCTTGGTGCGCAGCCGCTTCACGTTGTCCTCGTGGATCACGTCGGGACGCGCCGCGGGGATCCAGATCTCGCACTCGACGTCGATGACCGCTTCGCGATCCAGGCGCTTGCCACCCGGGAACTCGGCCACGCTGCTACCGGCTCGTTTGCGCTCGACCAGCGCGTCCACATCGAGGCCGTTCGCGTCGTGAATGCTGCCTTGCGAGTCGGCGGCGGCGACCAGCACGGCCCCCTTCGCGGCCAGGAAGCGGGCCGCGTGCGAGCCGACCGCCCCGAAGCCCTGGATCACCACGCGGGCTCCCTCGAGATCGAGGTCGCAGTGGCGCAGGGCGACTTGCGTGGCGTGGAAGAGCCCCCAGCCGGTGGCGCCGATCTCGTCGAGCGGGATGCCTCCCAGCTCGCGGGGCAGGCCGACCGCGCGTCCGATCTCCGCCTTGACCCAAGCCATGCAGGTTTCGTCGGTGCCCATGTCCGGGCCGAAGATGTAGTCCCGGACGTCTGCGAGCGCGCAGGCCATGGCGCGGATCAGGCGCTCCTTGTCCTGGACGGACATCCGGGGGTCCCCGTACAGGACCGATTTGCCTCCGCCGTGCGGGAGGCCGGCCGCCGCGTTCTTCAACGTCATGGCGCGGGCCAGGCGGAAGCACTCCTCGGTGCTCACGTCGGGCGCCATCCGCAACCCTCCGATGGAGGGTCCCGCCGCCACGTTGTCCACCACCAGCGTCCCGCGCAGCCCGACCGAAGGCTCGTGCACGTGGATCACGCGCGCGGGTCCGAGGTCGTCCGCCAGCTCGAAGACCGGGTCCATGGAGAAGGACCTCCTGACCGACGCCGGGAGCATATCGGATCGAGACAGATCGCTTCGAGTGCACAACGCCCGGTCCTCGAATCCTGCTTCGACTGCGCGAGGATGGACCCCATGAGGCGGAGGGCGTTCCGCGTGGTGCTCCTGGCCGCGGCACTCCTGGCCAGCGCCGGCTGCGCAACGCCCGTCGGGATGCGCCGGGACGACGAGCAGACGGTGCATCGCATGCTCACCGCGAGCGTGCTATCCGCCGGCGAGCCCAGTTCCCCGTCCCGTCAGGTGATGCTTCGACTGACCTCCTGGAGCGCTTCCGGGCCGACCCGCAAAGGGAGACGATCCAGGAGGTGCGTCGCATCCTGCTCGAACACGCCCAGGGCTCGACCGGGATCCGGGCCTGTGATAGGCCTCTCGAGGGCGTCGAGGGGGCGTATGATCCGCGGTTCGCTGCTGTCGTTGGCATGCCTGTGGGCCGGGGCTGCGTTCGGGCAGGCCGCCGCGCAGCTGGTCGAGAAGCCCTCCCGCATCATCCTGCGAAGCGTCCAGTTCGCCTTCGATTCGGCCACGGTGGACGCCGGATCCCTTGCCACGCTCGATTTCACGGCGAAGTGGATGGCACAACACCCCGAGGCGCGATTGCGCATCGAGGGCCACAGCTCCGCGCCGGGCGGCGAGGCGTACAACCTGGAGTTGTCTCGGCAACGCGCGCTCGGCGTGCAGCGCGTTCTGGTCGACTATCGGGTGTCGCCGGATCGACTCGAGGCGGTGGGACGCGGCGAGTCGGAGCCGATCGCTTCGAACGACACCCCGGAGGGACGTGCCCTCAACCGGCGGGTCGAGTTCGTGGTGATCCAGGGCGGGGAGGCCTTTCGGAGCCGAGAGGACAGCCCGGCGTCGCGAGCCTCGCCCCGCTGATCGCCGCGCAGCCTCGGAGACGACGGACCGCTCCGATAGGATCAGCGCTCATGACGCTCATGAAGCGGGGCCTGTGGATCGACGAGCGTCGCGTGGCGCGTTGCGCCTGGTGTCGCCCGGATCCGCTGTATCGCGACTACCACGACCGGGAGTGGGGCTTCCCGGTCCGCGGCGACCGGCGCCTGTTCGAGAAGATCTGCCTGGAGGGCTTCCAGGCCGGGCTCTCCTGGCTCACGATCCTGCGCAAGCGCGCGGCCTTCCGGCGCGCCTTCGACCGGTTCGCCATGGAGCGGGTGGCGCGCTTCGACGCGCGCCAGGTGAGGCGCCTGTTGCGCGACCCCGGCATCGTGCGCCACCGGGGCAAGATCGAGTCGGCCGTGAACAACGCCCGGCGGGCGCTCGAGGTCGTCGAGGAGTTCGGCTCCCTGGCCGCCTACGTGTGGCGCTTCGAGCCGCCGGCGGCGGCCCGCCCGCGCCGCGTGACCCCCGCGGCGCTGGCCAGGCTCGCCGAGAGCGGCGAGTCCCGCGCCCTGAGCCGCGATCTCAAACGCCGCGGCTGGAGCTTCGTGGGACCTACGACCCTGTACGCCTTCATGCAGTCGGTCGGGATCGTGAACGACCACCTGGAGGGCTGCGCCACCCGCCCGCGCGCCGACGCGGCCCGCGAGCGCTTCGCATGCCCGGCGCCTCCCCGGCAACACTCGGCCACCGCCCGAGGGTCGGATGGGGTATGACCGGTCGCCCACGGCTCCCGGCGACGTCGAGCCGCTTCCGCTGTCCGTGAAGCTCGGCTACGCCCTCGGCGACCACACCGTCAACGTCTCGCTGGCCGCTCAATCCCTCTTCCTGCTCTTCTTCCTGACCGAGGTGGCGGGGCTGCGGCCGGCGCTGGCGTCGATCGTGGTGCTCGCGGGCCGCTTTGTGGACGGCTTCACGGATCCGGCGATGGGACGTGTGTCGGACGTGACGCGCTGGCGCGCCGGCCGGCGGCGACCCTACTTCCTGATCGGCGCCCTGCCCTTCGGCGCGAGCTTCGCGTGGCTGTGGAGCGAGACGCCCGACGGGCTCTCGCAGGGCGCGCTGCTCGCGGCCTACGCGACGGCGTATGCGATCCACACGCTCTCCTCGACGGTGGTGCAGGTGCCGTACATGGCGCTGATCCCGGAGATGGCGCTCGGCTACCACGATCGCACCGTGATGAACCTGTTTCGCGGCGGCGGCGCAGTGCTCGGCGTGCTGCTCGCGGCGGTGGCGATGCCGATGCTGGTGGAGTCGTTCGGGGGTGGCGCGGCCGGCTACGCCAGCGCCGGCCTGGTGCTGGGCGTCTGGCTCTCGCTTCCCTGGCTGTGCGTGCACCGCGTCTCGTGGGAGCGGCCCGGCTTCGCCCGGCCCGCGCAGATGGGCTTCGTGGAGGGGGCGAAGCGGCTGGCCGCGCACGTCAACTACCGACGCCTGGTTGGCTTCTTCCTGGCCGGACGCGTCGCGCTGGACATTGCGAGCGCGATGTTCATCTTCTACTTCACGTACTGGCTGGGGCGTCCCGAGGACTACCCCACCATGCTCGCGCTGCTGCTCGGCGCGGTGGTGCTCTCGCTGCCGCTCTGGATGCGCGTCGCGCGCCACGTGGACAAGCACGTGCTCTTCGTCGTCGGAGCGGTGTGGTGGATCGGCGTCCAGGCGGTGCTGTGGTTGGCCGGGCCCGAGTGGCCGCGCTGGGCGGTCTTCGCGATCGGCATCAGCGCGGGCATCGGCTACGGCATCACGGACCTGATGCCCTGGGCGATGCTCGGCGACGTGATCGACGAGGACGAGCTCGCCACCGGCGAGCGTCGCGAAGGAATCTACGCGGGCTTCTTCACCTTCACGCGCAAGCTCGGCGGCGCCACCGGCGTGGCGCTGGCGGGCTTCGTCCTCGAGGCGGCGGGCTTCGTGAAGGGGGTCGAGCCGGGCGAGGCGGTGCGCCTCGCGATCCGCGTGCTCACCACGGCGGTGCCGGCGGCGTTCTTGGCCATCGCGATCGCGCTGGCGGTCGGCTACCCGCTCGGGCGCGCACGGCACCGGGAGATCGTGGCCCAGCTGGCGGCCCGGCCGGGCTAGGGCGGGACCTCGCCGCGGAAGAGCCGGACCATCAACCGCTCGGCGAAGCCGGGCGCCAGGCGGAACAGGCTGTGGGTCGCACGGCCGACGGGCGAGAGCACGACGAGCCGCCGGCCGCGCTCGGCGGCGCGGAAGACCGCTTCGGCCACCGACTCCGGCGTGGCCTGGCGGCCTACCCGCGACTGCGGATGCGTGGCGGGCTGGCCCTGCCCGCCGAGAGCGTTGCGCTCGATGCCGGTGGCCGTGAAGCCCGGACAGACCAGGAGCACGCCGACGCCCCGCCCGGCCAGCTCGCAGCGGAGCGTATCGAAGAGGCCGTGTAGCGCGTGCTTGCTGGCGCAGTAGCCGCTGCGGCCCGGCAGCGGCGCGAGACCCGCCACGCTGGAGATCACCACCAACAGACCGCGCCGCGCCAGCAGCGACGGCAACGCGAGGCGCGTGCAGTGCAGGGCCCCGAAGAAGTTCACCTCCAGCACGCGGCGGTGGACCGCCACGTCCGTGTCGAGAAACGGGCTGCGGTGGGTGATGCCGGCGTTGTTCACCAGCACGTCCACGCCGCCGAAGCGCTGGGCCACGGTCTCGAAGGCGGCCCGGCACTGCTCCGGGTCGGCCACGTCGCAGGCCTGGGCCAGCGCCTCGCCACCCTGCGCCACGAGGATGCGGGCCAGGGCGTCCGCCGCGGCCGCGTCGCGGTCGAGCAGGGCGAGACGCGCTCCCGAGGCTGCGAAACGTCGGGCCACGGCGGAACCGATGCCCGCCCCGGCGCCCGTCACCACGACGCTGCGGCCCCGGAAATCACGTCGCGACGGCACGGCGCAGCCCCTTCGCCTCCAGGTAGCGCAGGAACACGGCCCGGCTGTCGAGGCGGGGCGCGTAGCCAAACTCGCGTTTCAGCTTCTCGTTGGAGAGCACGGGTCGATAGCGCAGGAAGGGCACCTGCTCGGGGCCGTAGCGGGAGAGCCCGAGGCGCCGCGCCAGCCACAGCGCCGCCCGCAGGGCGTCGGCGGGGAGCGCGAGGCGGGGCTTGCCCAGGAGCCGCGCGATCTCGCGGACCGAGAGGGTCCCTTCCCCGGATACGTTGAAGATCCCGGTCAAGTCCTCCCGGATGCCGCGCAGGAGGCAGGCCACCACGTCATCGTCCGAGACGAAGCAGAATCCACTGCGGGCGCCCACCACGTCCAGCACCACCCGCTGCTCGAAGAGCGCGGTGATCGGGTTCGCGGCGCGCGCACCGAGCACCGCACAGAGCCGCAGGACGAGCTGCTGCAGCTTCGGGTGCTCCTCGCGCCAGCGCGCCAGCATCTCCTCCACCAGCCGCTTGTGGTAGGCGTAGGCGAAGGCCTGGTTGCCGCGCAGGGGATCGGACTCGCGCAGCGGCACCGGGTTGTCCGCGTGATAGCCATAGGCCGCGCCGCTGCTCGTCACGATCAGCTTGCGGACCCGGGCTGCGCGGCACGCTTCGAGCACGTTGCGTGTACCGAGCACGTCCACGGCGTACTCGAGTTCGCGGTCTAGGCCCATCTCGTTCACCACGAAGGCGAGGTGCACGACGGTATCCACCCGGTGCCGCTCGAGAAGGGCGGCCAGGGCCGGCGAGCGCACGTCCTCGGTCACGTGGTGGACGCCGTCCAGGCGCTCCGCATCGGCCACGGGGCGCACGTCGAGGCCAAGCAGCGTCTCGACCCCGCCGGGCTCGGCGGCCAGCCGCTCCAGGCACAGCCGGCCCAGGTAGCCGGCGGCGCCCGTCACCAGGACGGAGGAGCTGGAAGGGGACTCGGCCAGGGGACCCTCCTCGGCAGCGTGGCGCTCCGCCACAATCGGCGCGCCGCCTGTGACCCCGTGTCGCCGCCGGCGCCCACCCCGGACGCCCCGGCGCCGCGCCGGCCTCCGCGGGCGCACTCCCACGGGCACGGGCCGTGCTAGGCATCTGCAAGACGGAGACCAGCCTGGAAGGAGAGCGCCATGGCCCCCATCACCGGTGGCGAGCTGCTGCTGCGCGCCCTGCACGCCGAGGGCGTGCGCCGGATCTATGCGATCCCGGACGGGACCTACAACGTCATGCTCGAGGCGCTCAAGCGCCTGCGCGGCGAGCTCGGCTGCGAGCTCGTCGTACCCCGGCACGAGGGAGCGGCGGCCCACATGGCCGATGGCGAGACCCGCGTCAGCGGCGAGCCGGCGGTGGTGATGGCCTGCGCCGGACCGGGAGCGGCCAACCTGATCTCCGGGGTGATCACCGCCCAGGCCGAGGGCAGCCCGGTGGTCGCGATCACCACCACGCGCCGCTCGGACATCGCCTACCCGCACTCCGGTGCCATGCAGGTGGCGGACCAGCTCGCCTACTTCCGACCCGTGGTCAAGTGGAACGCTGCCGTGCGCGACTGGCACCGGCTCCCGGATCTGGTGGCCCAGGCCTTTCGGGTGGCGCGCTCCGGGCGTCCGGGGCCCGTGCATCTCGACGTGCCCGAGAACCTGCTGGCCCAGAAGGGCGACGCCGAGCAGGCCCCGATCCGGATTCGTAGCAGCGAGCGGGCGCGGACGGCGTCGGTGCCGGCCCCGGCGCTGCTGGCCGAGGCGGCCGAGTGGCTGGCCGGCGCCGAGCTGCCGAACCTCCACCTGGGCAGCGGGGCGCTGCGGGCAGGCGCAGCGATGGAGGCGCGGGCCCTGGCCGAGTACCTGGGCGCCCCGGTGACCAGCGCCGTGGGGGGCCGCGGCGTCGTGCCCGAGGACCATGCCCTGGCGGTTCACCCGCTCTGCCCGGCCTCCGCCCTGGTCCACCGCACTGCCGACGTGGTGCTGGCCGTGGGCACGCGTTTCGGCGAGCTCGACTTCTGGGGACGGGCGCCCATGTGGAGCGAGCCGCCGGCCCAACGCCTGGTCCAGGTGGACGTGGTGGCGGACCACATCGGCACGAACCGGCCCGCCGACCTGGCCCTGGTCGGGGACGCCCGGGAGACCCTGGCGGGTCTGCTCGAGGCCTTGAAGCAGCACACCCGGGCGCGCCCGCCCCATGCGCGCCTGCAGGAGTTCCGCCGCATCCAGGAGGACTGGAGCCGCGCCCTGGAGGCCGCCATCGCCGACGAGCACCGCAAGCCGCTGCTCACCGGGAGCCTGTTCCGGATCCTCGACGAATGCCTCCCGCGCGACGCCATCCTGGCCATGGACGGCGGCAACACCTGCATGTGGGGCGTGCACTACCACCGGGTGCGGGAGCCGCGCACGCTGCTGTGGACCGCGAACTTCGGCCACCTGGGGACCGGTCTGCCCTACGCCATCGGCGCCCGACTGGCCGCACCGGAGCGCAGCGTCTGCTGCGTGACCGGCGACGGCGCCTTCGGCTTCCACGTGCAGGAGCTGGAGACCGCCGTCCGCCACGCGCTCCCGATCCTGGTGGTGGTGGCGGTGGACGGAGCCTGGGGGATGGAGAAGACCTCCCAGGATCGCATCTTCGGTCGCAAGGGCGATTGGATCGGCTGCGACCACGCGCCCGTACGCTACGACCGTCTGGCCGAGGCCATGGGCTGCCACGGCGAGTACGTGGAGACGGCAGCTGCGTTCCGGCAGGCCCTGCCGCGGGCCCTGGCGTCCGGGAGACCGGCGGTGATCCACGCGGTCGTGGACGCCGAGGCGAACGTGAGCCCGCCCGGCATGGAGCTGTGGGTCGCCTCCCACTCGGCGCACCCGGTGCACTAGGCGCATTGGAGATGGAACCAAGTCTCGGCCCGGCGACCCCCTACGGCTCGAGGGCGTGGTAGACTCCGGGCAGGCCCTCCGGGCGTCGTCCGGCAATTTTCCGTTGCTAGAGCCCTTGCGACAGCACCCGCGAAAGCGACCCGGGGCGCGCGGACCGGGCCCACGGAGAACCCCCCCAGATGGGGCCCGCAGCGGACGCGGAAGAGCGGTCGCCCAGCATCCTCGTCGTCGATGACGACGCGGACCTGCGTCGGCTCCTGGTGCGCGCCTTGAGCGGCCCGGGTGCTCGCCACGTGGAGGAGGCCGCCGGGGTGGAGGAGGCACGCGCCCGGCTCGGCGAGCGCCCCTTCGACGTGGTGGTGACGGATCTCAGCATGCCCGGCGAGGGGGGTCTCGCCCTGATCGAGTGGGCCGAGCGGCAACGGCTCGGACCCAGCTGGATCGTGCTCACGGGACACGGAACCTTCGACGCCGCCGTGAAGGCGCTCCAGCTGGGAGCCTTCGACTTCCTCACCAAGCCGCTGCGAGGCGTGGAGAAGCTCCAGAACGCGGTACGCAATGCCCTGGCCCACCAACAGCTCCTGGCCGAGCGGGAGCGTCTCACGCGAGAGCTCGCCGCGAGCAACGCCCGCCTGCGCGAGCACGTGGAGCAGCTGGAGGAGGCCTGCCAGCTGCTGGAGGAGCAGGCCGACACGATTCGCGCAGATCTGGTGCGGGCGGCCTGGATCCAGCAGGCGCTGCTTCCGCGCGCGGCCCCGAAGCTGCCGGGCTGGAGCGTGCAGGCGCTATATCGGCCCAGCCGCAACGTGGGGGGCGACCTCTACGACGTGGTGCGCCTGGACGAGCACCGCCTCGTGCTGCTCGTGGCCGACGCCGCGGGTCACGGGGTGAGCGCGGCCATGCTGGCGGTCCTGTTCCGCAACCGGCTCCCGCTGCTGGACCCGGATGGGCACGACGCACTCCGGCCCGGCGAGGCCCTGCAGGTGGCGAACCGGGCCCTCTCGAGCACCCTGGCTGCGCCGGGCCTGTTCCTGACGGCGGCTTGCTGCCTGGTGGATCTGGAGCGCCGCGAGGTGTGCGTGGCGTCGGCGGGACACCCGCCCATCCTGGTGGTGCGCCGCGAGGGACGCATCGAGCGCCTGCTGCCCACGGGCCCGGCCCTCGGCCTGTACCCGGACGCCGTCTTCGGGCAGCAGGAGACCGTGCTCGAGAAGGGGGATCGGCTGCTGCTCTACACGGACGGCGTGTACGAGGCCTTCGCGGACGCGGCGGTTCCCGAGGAGCAGATGCTGGCGGCGGTCCAGCGCGAGCGAGGGCCGGGCGCCGAGCTGCTGCAACGGCTGGCCGGCGAGGCGGAGCCCGGCGCGCTGCCGCCCCGGGACGACGATCTGACACTTCTGCTCCTCGACACGCTGCCCGGAGCCTCGCACCTGGACAACGCGCTTCCGGAGCCTCTGTCGGCGCCGACCCGAGCCGCCTCCGGCCCGGAATTCACCATCCTGGTGGGCCAGGATGCACGCCGCACGACGCTGAGCCTGCGAGGGCGCGCCGGCTGGGCCCGCAGCGCCAGCTTCCACCACGCCTGCCTGTCCGCCCTGGAGGCGGGGCGGAGCGTGAAGGTCGATCTGACCGGCTGCCGTCACCTGGACAGCACCTTCCTCGGAACCATCCACGAGCTGTGCGACCGGGCCGAACGGGCGGGCGTGGAGTTCCGCCTGGAGGGGGTGAGCCGGGTGCTCGAGGAGCTCTTCGTCGAGCTCGGCATGCGCCGCGTGCTGGAGCACGTGGTGCCCTTCCTGCTGCCCCTGCCGTCCGGCATGCGGCCGCTGTCCGACGCGGCGGACCGCGAGCGTTCTCCCGCGGAGCGGATCCTGCACGCCCACGAAGTGCTGGCGGCCCTGAGCGAACGCAACCGGCGGGAGTTCGACCCCCTGCTGGCTTCGCTGCGCCGCGAGCTGGGTGGACCGTCTTCGTGCTCGACCTGACCCACTTCACCTTGCGGGATGCCACCGAACTCGGCGCCGTGCTGCGCCGCCTCGGCAGCGGGGCGGAGAGCATGGAGGAGGTGGCCCACCGCATCGTGCGTCACCTGCGGGAGGCGCTGCTCGACCCGACCACGGGCGGGCCGGCGTGCCCGCTGGTGCGCTTCTTCAAGACGCACCGCTGCCTGGACCTCGAGCCGGAGCTGCTCGCCTTCGCCCGGGCCCGGATGGGCGGAGAGTCGCCGAAACCCAGCATGCGCTGCCTCACGCTCCTGGCCACGGCGGGCGCACGCTCGGAGTGGAATGCCCGGACGGCCTCCGTGGACCACCAGGCCATCCCCCTGGCCAGCAAGGAGATGGTGGCCCAGGCCCCCATGATCTCGAGTCTGCTGCGCCAGCTCGGCGTCGACGTGGGCGAGCTGGTGAGTTCGCGCCCCGACCTGCTCGTGGACCCGCAGCCCGTCTCCTTCAACGTGTTCTACGTCCCCGAGGCCCGGGGCAGCGCCGTCCTCCCCGGGCAAGAGGGCTTCGTCGTGCCCGCCCGCATCCGCTCGGTGCTCGGCTTCGGCGGGTGGCTGCCCGGCGGCGAAATCTTCGTGGTGATTCTCTTCTCGCGGGTTCCGATCCCCCGCGAGACCGCCGAGCTGTTCCGGACCCAGGCGCTCAACGTGAAGCACGCCGTGCTGCCGTTCGAGGAGCGCGTGTTCGCACAGGCTCCGCTCCCGGCGGCGCGCTCCGCTGGGGCGGAGCGCCGCAGCCTGTCGGCCCGCATCCAGACCCTGGAGCAGCTGCTCGAGGTGTACGAGCGCAGCGTCCTCGAGCAGTCGGACCGCCTCTATGCCGAGCAGGAGCAGCTGCGTTTCCAGAGCACCTTGCTCGAGTGCCAGGGCGAAGCGGCCCTCGACGGAATCCTGAGCGTCGCCGCCGACGGGACGATCCTGTTCTCGAACCGACGTCTCGCCCGCATGTGGCGCATCCCTGCGCCACGGGTCAAGACGAAGTCCTACGCGCGGGTGCTGGACGCCATGGCCCGCCAGACCACGGACCCGGACGGGTTCCTGGCGCGCTCGGCGCAGCTCTGGGAGGGAGCCGAAGGACGGGACGAGGTACGGCTGCGGGATGGGCGCACCTTCGATCGACACACCGCTCCGATCCGCAGGCCCGACAAGGAGTTCCTGGGACGGGTGTGGCACTTCCGGGACATCACGAGTTCGAAGGAAGTCGCCCGCCTCAAGGACGAGTTCATCTCGGCCGTGAGCCACGAGCTGCGCACGCCGCTCACCTCGATCCGCGGTGCCCTGGACCTGATCGGGGGCGGTGTGGCGGGCGAACTGCCCCCCGACGCGGCCCGTCTCGCCGAGGTGGCTCGCACCAACTGCGAGCGCCTCACGCGGCTGGTCGACGACGTCCTCGACCTCGAGAAGATCGAGGCCGGCCACATGGACTTTCGGCTGGAGGTCCGCGAGCTGACCCCTCTGGTCGAGCAGGCCCTCGAGTCCATGCGTCCCTACGGTGACGGCTTCGGCGTCGCCTTCGGTCTGGAGCGCAGCGTCTCGGGCGCCCGGGTCCAGGTGGACGCCGACCGGCTGATGCAGGTGCTCCAGAACCTGCTCTCGAACGCGGCCCGATTCTCTCCGCGGGACGGCACCGTGCACGTCGGTGTCGAGCGGCGCCGCGCTCACCTGCGCGTCAGCGTCGCCGATGACGGACCCGGCATCCCGGTCGAGTTCCAGGACCGGGTCTTCGAGCGCTTCGCCTCGGGCGGCGCCCCGGACGAGCGCCGCAAGGGCGGAACCGGCCTCGGCCTGGCCATCGCCCGCGCCATCGTGGAGCGGCTGGGCGGCCAGATCGGCTTCCACTCGGCGCCGGGCGTCGGGACCCGCTTCTACTTCGACCTGCCGGAGTGCCGGCTCGAGCACGAGAACGCGTGGCCATCGCCAAGATCCTGATCGTCGACGACGAGGAGGATATCCGCCTGGTGGGCGAACTCGCCCTGCGGCGCCTGGCTGGCTGGGAGGTGATGCTGGCGGCCAACGGGACGGAGGCGCTCGACCGGGCGGCCCGCGAGCAGCCGGACGTGATCCTGCTCGACGTGATGATGCCGGGGATGGACGGGCCCGGCGTGCTCACGCGGCTGCGGGAGGAGCCGGCGACCGCCCGCATCCCCGTGATCTTCCTGACCGCCCGGGTCCAGCAGGCGGAGCTCGATCGATACCAGACGCTCGGCGCGCGCGGCGTGATCCGCAAACCTTTCGACGCCATGGGTCTGGCCGACGAGGTGCGGCGCATCGTCGGGGACGGCTGAACTCGCGTGCTAGATTGCGCAGCGGAGGCGGCCGTGCTCCCCCGCTCACCCGCGATCCACTCCACCCTGCTGGCCTGCGCCCTGCTCCTGGCGGCGGCCTGCGAGCGCTCGACGCCCCCGCCCCGGGTCGAGCTGCAAGACTCGGCCCATCCGGCGCTCGTCGCCCATTCCGCCGAGTTCGAGAAGCGCGTCCACCCGGTCACCGATGGCGTCCACCAGGCGGTGGGCTTCGGCCTTGCGAACTCGATCCTGGTGGAGGGCGATGCGTGCGCCTTCGTCGTGGACACCCTGGGCAGCATCGAGGCGGCTCGAGAGGTGCGGGCCGAGTTCGAGAAGATCACACACAAGCCGATCCGCGCCCTGATCTATACGCACAATCACGCGGACCACGTATTCGGCGCCCGAGGCTTCGCGTCCGACGGCGGACTGGAGATCTACGCTCACGAGACCACCGCCGACTACGTGTACCGGATCGTGAGCCTGATCCGTCCCATCATCACGACCCGCAGTGCACGCATGTTCGGGACGCTGCTGCCCACCAGCGGGCCCGACCGGATCGTGAACGCGGGGATCGGGCCGCATCTGGAGATCGGCCCCGGCGGAGGCACCCTGGGCTGGCTGCCGCCCAACCGGACCTTCCGCGACCGGCTCGAGACCACCCTGTGCGGCGTCCAGGTCGAGCTCGTGCACGCCCCGGGCGAGACCAACGACCAGCTCTTCGTGTGGCTTCCCGAGCGGCGCGTCCTCATGCCGGGCGACAACGTGTACAAGGCCTTCCCCAACCTCTACACGATCCGGGGCACGCTGTACCGGGACGTGCTGGCCTGGGCGCGTAGCATCGACCTGATGCGGGCGCGGCGCCCGGAGCACCTGGCCCCGAGCCACACCCGGCCCCTGTCGGGGGCGGAGGCGGTGATGGAGGTGCTGACCGCCTATCGCGACGCGATCCAGTTCGTCCACGACCAGACCCTGCGGGGCATGAACTCCGGCCTGACCCCGGACGAGCTCGTGGAGGTGGTGCGGCTGCCGCCCCACCTGCGCGACCACCCCTGGCTCCAGGAGCTCTACGGCACGGTCGAGTGGTCGGTGCGCTCGGTCTTCAGCGGCTACCTGGGCTGGTTCGACGGCGACGCAACCAGGCTCTCCCCCGCCCCGCCGGAGCGGCGCGCTCGGGGCTACGTGGCCCTGGCGGGCGGTCCGGAGGCGTTGCTGCGAAGCGCACGAGAGGCGCTCGCCGAGCAGCGCTTCGCATGGGCGGCGGAGCTGGCCGGGCACCTGGCCCGCGCGGAGCCGGACCGGGCCGAGGCGCGGGAGCTCCGGGCGGCGGCCCTGCGCGCCCTCGGCCAGCGGAGCCCGAACCCGAACGGACGCAACTACTACCTGACCCAGGCCCTCGAGCTGGAGGGGTCCGTGAGCCCCGAGGAGCGTCCCCTCGAAGACTCCGTGCTTCAGCTGGTGGAGGCCGTCCCGATCGCGAATTTCCTGGCCGCCATGACGGTGCGTCTGGACGCGGAGAAGAGCGCCGACTGGGACCGGGTGGTGGGCTTCCGCTTCCCGGACGTGGACGAGAGCTACACGCTTCACGTCCGCCGCGGCGTAGCCGACCTGCAGCCGGGCTTTCCGGAGGCGCCCGACCTGTCCTTCGTGGTGGACGCCTCCGTCTGGCGCGCGATCGCCCTCGGCCGGCGTGGCTTCCCGGCGGCCCTGGCGGCCGGGGACGTCCGCATCCAGGGCAGCAAGGTCGACGCGGTGCGCTTCCTGCGGCTGTTCCGATAGCGGCGCCGCACGTTGACCCGCGGCGCCAGGCAGCGCACCTTGGCGAGGTGGGAGGGGAGCACGGGCGACGCGGCCCCCTTGGGTGGCTCCTGGCCGGGCTGCTGGCAATCGGCGTGCTGTCCTCCGGCGCGACCTCCGAACCCGGCGGGGTCTACGAGGGCGTCCCGGCGGCGCTGCCCGGTGCGGAGCGCTTTCCGGCCGCGTTGCGCGCCCGCCTCGCCGGGGCCCTGGCCGCCCGCGGTCCGGAATACGTGCCGCGCACGAAGCACCGCCGCGCGGACGGCGCGCCCCGCTACACGAATCGGCTGATCCTCGAGGCGAGCCCCTACCTCCAGCAGCACGCCCACAACCCGGTGGACTGGCGTCCCTGGGGCGACGAAGCCTTCGAGGCCGCGCGCCGACTGCGGCGGCCGGTGCTCGTCAGCATCGGCTACGCCACCTGCCACTGGTGCCACGTGATGGAGGAAGAGTCCTTCGACGATCCCGAGGTGGCCGCCCTGCTGAACGCCCACTTCGTGGCCATCAAGGTGGACCGGGAGGTGCGTCCGGACGTGGACGCCGTCTACATGACGGCCCTCCAGGCCATGGCGGGCCAGGGCGGCTGGCCCCTCAACGTCTGGGTGACGCCGGAGCGCAAGCCCTTCCATGCCGGCACCTACTTCCCGCCCCGGGACCAGCCCGGACGGCCCGGATTCCCCAGCGTGCTGCGCTCCGTCCACGAGGCGTGGCAGCGGGAGCCCGAGCGCCTGGGCCGGACGGCGGAACGGCTGACGTCCGCCCTGCGGACCCACCTGCAAGGCGAGGCGACCCAGCTGACCCGGGTGGCGGACGCCGACCCGCTGCGCGAGGCCCGGGCGGCCCTCCAAGGGGCCTTCGATCCGGTCTGGGGCGGTGTGGGCGATCGACCCAAGTTCCCGGCGCGCCTGCCGGTGCGCTTCCTGCTGCGCTGGCACCGCCGCACCGGCGACGCGGAATCGCTGCGGATGGCGGTGCTCACGCTGGAGAGGATGGCCGCCGGGGGCATCCACGATCAGGTCGGCGGCGGCTTCCACCGCTACGCCACGGATCGACGCTGGCACGTCCCCCACTTCGAGAAGATGCTCTACGACAATGCGCTCCGCGCCATCGAGTACCTGGAGGCCTGGCAGGTGACGGGCCGCGGGGACTTCGCCGGCGTGGTGCGTCGCACCCTCGACTACCTGGCGCACGAGATGACGGCCCCGGAAGGCGGCTTCTACTCGGCCACCGACGCGGACAGCCCGGGGCCGGAGGGCCGTTTCGAGGAGGGGCTCTTCTTCACCTGGACCGCCGACGAGGTGCGCGCCGTGCTCGACGCGCGCACGGCCGCTGCGGCGCTGGCCTACTGGGACGTCGACGAGCCGGGCGAGCTGGAGGGACGCAACGTGCTCTGGACGCCGCTTGCGCTCGAGCGGGTGGCGACCCGGCTCGAACGCGAGCCCGCCGCCCTGCGGCGCGAGCTCGACGTCGCCCGCGAGCGCCTGCGGCAGGCGCGCAGCCGGCGTCCACCGCCCCTGCGGGACGACAAGATCCTCGTGGCGTGGAACGGACTCGCGATCCAGGCCTTCGCTCGGGCCGGCTTTGCACTGAACGAGCCGGCCTGGATCGATGCCGCCGCCCGCGCCGCGGACTTCGTGCTGGAGCAGCTGCGCGTGGAGGGCCGCCTGCAGCGAGCCTTCGCGGCCGGGAGGCCGCTGGGGCCGGCCTTCCTCGAGGACTACGCCTTCCTCGTGGCGGGCCTGCTCGACCTCCACGAGGCCAGGCCCGATCCGCGCTGGCTGCGCGAGGCCCTGGCCCTGCAAACCGTCCTCGACGGCCATTACGCCGATGCGGCCCAGGGCGGCTACTACCGCACGGCGGACGACCACGAGCGGTTGCTGGCCCGGGAGAAGCCGGTCCACGACGGCGCCCTCCCCTCCGGCAACGCCGTGGCCGCACGGAATCTGCTGCGTCTGCACGAGCTCACCGGAGAGGACCGCTTCCTGGCCGGGGCGGGCGCCCTGCTGTCCGCGTTCCATGCGACGTTGGACCGGGAGCCCCTCGCCGCCGCCGAGCTGCTGCTGGCCCTCGAGACCCGGCTCGACACGATCAAGCAGATCGTGCTGGTGCGGAGCGCCGGCGCGGAGGACCCGCCCGCGCTGCTGGCCCCCCTGCGCAGGTCCTACGCGCCGAACGGGGTGGTGGTGCGCGTCGCCGAGGGGAAGGATCTCGCCGCCCATGCGGTGCTGATTCCGCTGGTGGCGGGCAAGGTGGCCCGCGACGGACGCGCGACCGCCTACGTGTGCGAGAACCGGGTCTGCCGCAGCCCCACCACGGACCCCGAGGTCTTCGCCCGCCAGCTCCGCCACGTGCGGCCGCTCGAGTAGGCCCTGCTCAGCGCACGTCCACCCGGTAGAGGGTCGTGGTGCCGCTCACTTCGTTCGCCACCACGAGCAGCGGAGCCCCGATCGGGCTCTGGTGGGCCGGCACGAAGATCAGGCCTTCCGGCCCGAGATCCAGCGCCTCCGGATTGGCGCTGCCCGGACCCGTGCGGCAGGCACCGCCGGCATCCGCCTTCCAGCAGGCGTCCACTGCGAAGTTGCGGCGGTTCACGTAGCTCCGGAAGCCGACGTCCCGCGGGTCGGTCACGTCGTAGACGAGGATCCCGCCCACCCGCTCGAGACCCACGAACGCGTAGGTCCGCCCGGCGATCCGGCCGAGGACGACCCCCTCGGGCTCCGGACCTCGATCGTCGCTGCGCGAGTCGAAGGAGTCGTTGTCCGCGTGGTCGGCGTTGAAGGCGTCGGGCAGGGCGAACGCCGTGGCGGACTCGAAGCCGCTCCCGCTGTCGAAGACCTGCTCGCCTCGCAGGGTCCAGATCGAGAAGGAGCGCGCGCCGAAGGCGAAGAGCCGCTGGAACACGGCTCCGTCCGCGCTGCCCAGGGCTCGGGTGACCTTCAGGCGTCCCAGATTCTCCGGGTGCTGGAGGGTCTCCGCAGCGGGAAAGACCTGCGGGTCGAGCACCAGGTCCTGCACGCGGGCCTCTTCGCGGAAGCCCGCGTAGTCGCGTGTATCCCCCTCGTTGGCGGTGACCAGGAGCGTCTCGCCGCGGAAGCGGTAGTTGGCGATGGCGTCGGGCTGGTACATGCCGTACACGGGCCAGCTCCGGATGCGGATGCCGCCGTCCCGGTCGCTCGGATCGAGGGCGTTGCCCGCCAGGCGGTGATCCTTGAAGGCGAGGGGCACGATCCGCGTCACCCGGGCCTCGTGCACGTCCACCTCGGCCAGGGCGTTGTTCTCCTGCAGGGTCACCCACGCCCTTCGCGAGTCGGGGAGCGTCGTCACGAACTCGGGCTCCAGGTCCTGGGACACCGTGGCGCCGGGGCCGAACAGGCGCACCCCGGCAGCCCGCAGCTCGTCGCCTCGGGCGTCGAAGGCACGGAAGTCGGCCGTGGCCACCCGGGGCCGCTCCACGCCGCCGCGCAGGTCGATGAGGCTCACCGAGCCTTCCGGGTCCACCCGGTAGGCCGCGTCCGGCTCGCCCTCGTTGGCCACCACCAGCCACCTGCCGTCCGGCGTGAAGGCCACACAATCCGGCAGGGCCCCCACTGGAACCACCGCCCGAAGAAGCAGGCTTGCGGCCTCGTAGAGCGCGACCACCCCGTCTTCCTGCTTGCGCTCGGCCTCGATGGCCACCGCCACGAGGCCGCGCGCCACCGCCACGCTGTTCGCGGAGCCGCCCAGCGACCGGGCTTCGAGGGCACCGACCTTCCGCGGTCGCATCGGGTCGCGGACGTCGAGCACGTCGACCCGTACGTCGTTGGCGTTCACCACGAACAGGCGCTGCGTCGACGGGTCGTGGGCCGGGATCTCCGCGGCGCCCGCGCCGAAGACCCCCGAGGCGTAGCTGCCGAGGGCCGTGAGCGAGACCCGGGCCGGCGCCGGGATGGCCAGGCCGGCGCACGCGGCGCTCCCCGCGGCCGCCGCGAGCAGCAGCCCCGTCCGCGGCGCCTTGCGAAACGTGCCCAAGTGCCGGATTCCCACGCTGGCGGATTGTAGGCCGGGCGCCAGCCGCGGGGAGCGCCGCGTGCCGCGGCTGGACGTCCGGCCGCCGGAACCCCTAGAGTCTGGTTCGAGAGGTCCTGCCCTTGCCCCCACGCGCACCATGACGAGCCCCCTCCCCCAGTCCTCTGGCGCCGCACACTCCAAGCCCAAGGTCGCCTGGCACGCGGTCGAGATCCGCCGTGCCGCCGCCGAGATCGGGGTGGATCTGGAGCGCGGCCTCGATCCCGCCGAGGTGCGACAGCGCCTCGCCGAGCACGGGCCCAACCAGCTCGCCGAGAAGCCGCCCCGCTCCGCGTGGATGCTGTTCGCCCAGCAGTTCGAGAGCGTGCTGATCCTGATCCTCGCGGGCGCCGCACTGCTCGCCTCCGCCATTGGTCACCATCTCGACGCCGCCGTGATCCTGGTGGTGGTCGTCATCAACGCGGTGCTCGGATTCGTGCAGGAGCAGCGGGCCGAGCGGGCGGCGGCCGCCTTGAAGAAGATGCTCGCCATCCGCTCGCGGGTGCGGCGCAAGGGGGAGGTGCGACGCGTCTCCGCGGCCCGGCTCGTCCCGGGCGACGTCGTGTTGCTCGAGGCGGGCGACCGGGTGCCCGCTGACGGACGCCTCGTGGCCGCCCACCACTTCGAGATCGACGAGTCGATGCTGACCGGCGAGTCGCAGCCCGTCGCCAAGCGGGCGCAGCTCGTGCTGGCGGAGGACACCACGCTCGCCGAGCGCGTGAACATGGCCTTCATGAACACGCTGGTGACCCGAGGACGCAGCGAGCTGCTGGTGACGGACACGGGGATGCAAACCCAGGTGGGACGCCTGGCGGCCCTGCTCGAGGAGACCGAAGAGGGCTCCACCCCCCTGCAGCTCCAGCTCGACCGCCTGGGCAAGCGCATCGCGCTCGTGGCCGGGATCGCCGTCGGTCTCGTGTTCGGCTTCGGGTTGCTGCGCGGCGAGGCGCTGGGCCAGCTCGTGCTCACCTCCATCTCCCTGGCGGTGGCGTCCATCCCCGAGGGCCTGCCGGCGGTGGTGACGGTGACGCTCGCGCTCGGCATGCATCGCATGGCGCGCCAGCGCGCCATCGTAAAGCGGCTCTCCGCGGTGGAGACCCTCGGCTGTACGACCTTGATCTGCTCCGACAAGACCGGCACGCTGACGCGCAACCGCATGGAGGTGCGCGCCGTCTCCTTCTGCGGGCGGCGCTTCAGCCTGCCTGCGGAGGTCACGCTCACCGAGCTGGAACCCCTGCTCCTGCCCATGGCGCTCTGCAACGACTGCACCCTGCGGGCGGGCGAGCTGATCGGGGACCCGACCGAAGCGGCGCTGCTGTTCCTGGCTGCCCAGGCCGGCATACACCGGGAGGCCCACGAGGCGCGCCTGCCTCGCATCGCAGAGATCCCCTTCGACCCGGGTACCAAGCTGATGGCGACCTTCCACGAGGACCGCGGCTGCGTACGCGTGTTCGTGAAGGGCGCCCCGGAGGTCCTGCTGGAGCGTTGCACCACCGTCCTGGGGCCCGAGGGGCTCCAGCCCCTGGAGCCGGGATCGCCGCTGCACCCGCAGACCGAGAACGAGGCGCTCGCCGCCGGCGCCCTGCGGGTGCTCGGCGTGGCGACCCGCACCCTGAGCCCCGCCGACTTCCAGGGCGCTGCGGACCCCGGTGTGCATCTGCAGGGCCTGACCTTCGTGGGGCTCGTGGGTCTCATGGACGCTCCCCGTCTCGAGGCGCGCGAGGCCCTCGAGCTGTGCCGCGCCGCGGGCATCCAGGTGAAGATGGTGACGGGCGACCAGGCCCACACGGCGCGCGCCGTGGGCCGGGAGCTCGGGCTCCACGGGGAGGTCGTGACCGGCTCCGAGCTCGACCGCATGAGCGAAGAGGAGCTCGGAGCGCGGTTCGACTCGATCGCGATCTTCGCGCGCGTGGCTCCCGAGCACAAGGTCAAGATCGTGCGGGCCGCCAAGGCCCGCGGGCACGTGGTAGCCATGACCGGGGACGGAGTGAACGACGCACCCGCTCTCAAGAGCGCGGACATCGGCGTGGCCATGGGCGAGATCGGCACGGAGGTGGCGAAGGAGGCCGCCGCCATGGTGCTCACCGACGACGATTTCGCCACCATCGTCCGGGCGGTGCGGGAGGGGCGCGCCATCTACGAGAACATCGGCAAGTTCGTGCGCTTCCAGCTCTCGACCAACTTCGGCGCGCTGCTCTCGGTGTTCACCGCGCCGCTCGTCGGCCTGCCCCTGCCCTTCAATCCGATCCAGATCCTGTGGGTGAACATCATCATGGACGGGCCGCCAGCCCTGGCCCTGGGCCTCGATCCGCCCTCCCCCGGTATCATGCAGGTGCCGCCGCGGGATCCGAAGGAACGCATCCTCACCTGGCGACGCCTGAGCCGCCTGCTCGGCTACGGCACGATCATGGCAGTGGGAACGCTCGGCATCCTGGCGTGGGGGCTGCAGACCGGTTCAGCGGATCGCGCCCTCACGCTCGCCTTCACCACGTTCGTGCTGTTCCAGTTCTTCAACGTCTTCAATGCGCGCGCCGAGCGCGGCTCCGCCTTGAACGGGCAGCTCTTCACCAACTGGCGTCTGTGGGGCGCGCTGGCCATGGTGGTGGGCCTCCAGCTGCTGGCGGCCAACTGGGGCCCGGCTCAGGCGGTCTTTGCCACCGCCGAGCTCTCCGCGGCGGAGTTCCTGTTGGCCTCCGGCGTGGCCGCGTCGATCCTGCTGCTGGAGGAGGCGCGCAAGCTCCTGCTGGAGAAGCGCCGCAGCCCGGCCGCCGGCTAGGAGCCTCCCGGGGGCTCGCGCTTCTGGCGGCCCTCGGCGGGCTGGAAGCGAAGCCGCGCCACGCGCCGGCGCGCCACCTCGCTCACCACCGCCTGGTAGCGGCCGATCCGCACCTCGTCGTCCTTGTGCGGCAGGCGGCCCAGCAGCGCCACCACGTGGCCACCGATCGTGTCGGACTCGTCGCCGAGATCGTCCATGCTGAGATCCAGCACGTCCGCCGCCTCCGGCAGGGCCAAGCTGCCCGAGAGCTCGTAGACGCCGGGCTCGAGCTCGAGCACGTCCGGAGTCTCCTGATCGAACTCGTCCTGGATCGGACCCACGATCTCCTCCAGGGCGTCCTCCAGGAAGGCGAGCCCGATCGCGGTGCCGTGCTCGTCGAGCACCACGGCGCTGTGGCTTCGAGCGCGCTGCAAGGTCAGGATCAGCCGCGAGAGCGGCTGGGTGTCGGAGACGAAGATCGCCTTGCGCGAGAGCTTGCGGAGGTTCGGCTCCTCGCCCTGGGCCATGGCGTTGAGCACGGCCTTGGCGTGCACGAAGCCGATCACGGTGTCCAGGCCTACCTCGCACAGCGGGAAGCGCGAGTGGCCGCTCTCGCGCAGGATGCGGAGGTTCTCCTCCAGCGGGTTCTGGAGCGAGAGGTAGGTCACGTCTACCCGCGGCACCAGGATGTGGCGCACCTCGAGATCCATGATGCCGAGGATGTTCTCGGCGAACTCGCGCTGACGGCCGGTGATGTGGCCGGCCTGGGCGGAGGCAGCCAGGATGCCACGCAGCTCGTCCACGTTGTGGGTGCCCTCGTGCAACTCCTTGGAGGAGAGCCCGGCTGCCCGCAGAATCCCGTTCGAAATCTCGTTGATGACCCAGATGAAGGGGCGGAACACGGCCGCGAAGGCGCGCAGGGGCAGGGCGACCTGTAACGACGTGCCCTCGGCCCGGTGGATCGCCCAGATCTTGGGCGCCTGCTCCCCGAGCGTCATGTGCAGGACGGTCACGACCGTCAGGGCAAGCGCGAGAGCCACGCCGTGCAGGAGCGGGTCGTGGGGGTCCACGGTCCAGCCGAGGCTCACCGCCGTGGCGATCAGCAGCTCCGCCACCGCCGGCTCCGCCAACCAGCCCAGGATCAGGCTCGCCAGGGTGATGCCCAGCTGGCAGGCCGAGAGATAGAGGTCCATGTGGCCGTAGATGTGGCGCGCCACCCCGGCCCGGGTGCTGCCCGCCTCGGCCAGGGCGTCGAGCCGGCTCCCGCGCACCTTCACCAGGGCGAACTCGGCGGCCACGAAGAAGCCGTTCAGGCCCACGAAGAACAGGGTGGCAGCAAGACGCCAGGCGTACTTGGCGAGATCCAGTGAGGTTTCGGGCTCTGTCAAGCGGCTCCTGCCTCGGCCGGGAGTGGGAGGAGGATGGGGCGGCGGGGCCTCTGGCGCAACGGCAGCGGGTCCCCGCGGGCGGCATCACTCCACGTGAACGGTCACCAGCAGGACGCGCTCCTGCCGGCGCTGCTCGTGCAGGAAGCCGGAGAAGGGATCCACGGCCCGGGTGGCGTCGTCTCGGGTGATGCGGCCCACGGCCAGCGTGCGCCCGGGCTCCACCTCCAGCGTGAGGGCCCCGCCGCTCGTCTCGATCACGTGACCCGCCCGCACCTGCGCCTCGAAGGGCACCAGGGCGAGACGCACCCGGCCGTCGCCGAGCAGGCGCGGGGTGACCTCGAAGCCCGACTGGGCCGAGACCCAGAGCGTGCTCTCCAACCAGCCGCTGCGCGTACGGAGCGGAAGCTCCCGGCCCAGGGCGATGCGTCCGCTGTGTCCCTCCAGGAGGGCGAGGGTTCCCGCGAGACGCGGCTCGCCCGTCTCGCGCACGGCTTCGGGAACCACCCGCACCCGCACGCCCCCGCCTGGGACGGCGACGGTGCCCACGCGCACCGCACCGCTCCCGACGCCCCAGTCGATCCGCACCCCGGTCGCCTCGAGCGCATCGTGACCCAGCGACTCGTACTCGACCCGAATCGTGCGCAGGCGGCGATCCTGCTGGGCCAGGACCTCGAGGGTGCGGCGCAGGACCGGGGCCTCGCCGACCAGGAGGAGCGCGTTGGTGCGGGCGTCGATTTCCGCCGACCCCTGGCCGGCCAGGGCGGCGCGCGCCACGGGCAGCAGCTCCTCCGCCGTCCGGTGCCGGACCGGGTAGACGCGCACCTCCGCGTGCCCGGCTACCGGAAGCGTGAGCGTGGCCAGCCCCAGCCCGAGAATGATCGCCTGGAGTCCGCGCCCGCGCACCGCTCCTCCTCCCGCGGTATGCTGCCGGAGTCGACACGGGGATTCCAGGAGGAGCGGCCCGATGGCCGCCCGATCCTACGATTGGCTCCCGGCCCAGGACAGCTCGTTCGTCATGTTCGAGCGCCGGCACACGCACATGCACGTGGCGGCGCTGGCGCTGTTCGAAGCCGGCCCGCTCCGGACCGCCTCGGGCGGGCTCGACGTGGAACGCATCCGCGGGCACGTGGCGGCGCGCCTCGTGCGGCTAGCCCGTTACCGGCAGCGTCTCGCCTTCACGCCGCTCGGACGCCACGCCATCTGGGTCGACGACGAGCGCTTCAATCTCCACTACCACGTGCGTCACACGAGCCTGCCTCAGCCCGGCGACGAACCTGCGCTCAAGGCGCTCGCCGGGCGCATCATGTCCCAGCAGCTGGACCGCGAAAAGCCGCTCTGGGAGATGTGGCTCGTGGAAGGCGTGGACGGCGATCGCTTCGCCATGCTGCTGAAGGTCCACCACTGCATGGTGGACGGAATCGCGGGGCTCGGGCTGCTCTCGCTGCTGCTGAGCCCCTCTCCGCGAGTGCATCGGGAGAGGACGGAGCCCTGGGTTCCCCGCCCCGGCCCGGGGCCGCTGCGACTGCTGCTCGACGAGGGTCGTCGCCGCGTGCGGGTTCCCCTGGCGGCCGCCCGGACCCTCGGGAGCGCCCTGACCGCGCCGCGCCGCACGCTCACCCAGGCTGCGGAGGCGGCCGATTCGATCCGCCAGACCCTGGAGGCCGGCCTGCGGCGGGTCGCCGCCACGCCCTTGAACCGGCCGATCGGCACGCATCGGCGCGTGGACTGGCAGACCCTCGATCTCGCCGCCGTGAAGGAGGTGAGGAAGCGCCTGGACGGAAGCGTGAACGACGTGGTGCTCACGGTGGCGGCGGGCGCGGTGCGGCGCTTCCTCCGCCGGCGGCGCTGGCGGGCCGATCGCCTCGACTACCGGGTGGTGATCCCGGTGAACCTGCGCTCTGCATCGGACGAAGCGCAGTCCGCAAACCGGGTCTCGGCCTGGTTCCTGTCCCTGCCGGTCGGTGAGCGCGACCCGCTGCGCCGCTTCCGGAGCATCCGCGAGCAGACCCGGCGCCTCAAGAACTCCCGGGTGGCCCAGGGAACCGACCTCTTTGCCCAGTTCGTGGACTGGACCGAGTCGACGCTCCTGACGTATGCGGGGGTGCGGCTCGCCGCGCGTCTGCATCCCTACAACCTGATCGTGACGAACGTGGCAGGCCCCCAGGTCCCCCTCTACCTGGTGGGGGCCCGCATGCAGGCCATCTATCCCCAGCTCCCCCTGTTCGAGAACCAGGGAATCGGCGTGGCGGTGATGAGCTACCTGGACCAGGTCTGCTTTGGCCTGATCGGCGACTGGGACCTGGCGGCGGACCTGCCGGCCTTCGCGCGGGACGTGGCGGGCTCCTTCGAGGAGCTGCGGGCGGCGACCGAGCGGACCCGCCGATGAGGAAGCGGCTGGGTCAGGGTCTGGAGCTGGCGCTTCGCTCGGGAGCCGCACCGCTCGTCTTCGGGCTGCGCTGGCTCGACGGCCGGCGCGCCGAGGCGACCGACGTGCCGCCGCCGGGGCGCAGCGCGCGCCTGTGGGCCAAGGTCGCGCTGGACGAAATCTTCTTCGCCACCGAGGTGGTCTCGGCGGTGCTGATCTCCCTGGAGGAGCACGGCCGGCTGGTCCGCGAGCTCGACGCGGCCCTCGAGCTCTACGAGGAGCGCGGCTGGCTAGAGGATCCGACCGGATTCCACGGCGACCCGCCGCCGGTCGTCGAGGCGACGCTCCAGGACGTACGGGCCTCCTGGGGGACCTGGCGTCACCTGCGCTTCGAGAGCGGCTACGAGCCCCATCCCGGCGAGCCGGGCCGGGAGCGCTGGCTGGACCAGCCGGAGAACCGCACCGCCCATGCCTGGCTGCTGGAGCACTCGGGCCCGGAGCGGCCCTGGCTCGTGTGCGTGCCCGGCTACCGCATGGGACACCCGGCGGTGGACTTCACTGGCTTC